>NZ_JBHFFP010000004.1:98126-185439 GCF_042611105.1 Neorhizobium fuzhouense
GTGCGCCCCCTCCACCGCCTGCTCTGCCGAGCGGCATATCTCGATCTGGAAACCGAAGGCTTCAAGATTGCGCCGGCAGCGGTCGCTCGCCGCAGGCTCGATGTCGAACAGCCGCAGACGGTCGATGCCGAGCAGCGCCTTGAAGGCGAGCGCCTGGAACTCGCTCTGGGCGCCATTGCCGATGAGTGCCATGGTGCGCGCGCCCTTCGGCGCCAGATAGCGCGCGGCAAGGGCGGAGGTGGCGGCGGTGCGCAGTGCCGTCAGAATGGTCATTTCGCTTAAGACCAGCGGATAGCCGCTATCGACATCCGACAGAACACCAAAGGCGGTCACCGTCTGGCGACCGGTCCGGGTGTTCTTCGGATGACCGTTGACATATTTGAAGCCGTAGAGCCGGCCGTCGCTGGTCGGCATCAGTTCGATCACGCCGTCGAGCGAGTGCGAGGCGATGCGCGGTGTCTTGTCAAAACACTCCCAGCGGCGGAAATCCTCCTCGATATAGGCGGCAAGCTCGGTGAGGAAGGTTTCCGTGCCGGTCGACGCCACGAGGTTCATCATGGTCTCGACGCTGACGAAGGGCACGAGGTTGAGGTCTGTCTGCGCCGGCATGATGATCCTCCTGCGGAAAAAATCTGTCAGTAGCTGCGGGTCGGACGATCCATGACCGTGCGGCCCATCAGGCTTGCGGTAAGGTCCACCAGAAGCGTTGCGGTGCGGCCGCGCTCGTCAAGGAAAGGGTTCAGTTCCACAAGGTCGAGACTGGAGACAAGGCCGCTGTCATGCAGCATTTCCATGACGAGATGGGCCTCGCGAAAGGTTGCCCCACCCGGCACCGTGGTGCCGACAGCCGGGCCGACCGACGGATCGAGGAAATCGACATCGAGGCTCACATGCAGGAGCCCGTTGACGGCGGCGACCCGTTCCAGAAAGCCGCGCAACAGTGCGGCCACGCCATGTTCATCGATGGCGCGCATGTCGTGCACGACCACATCGGTCTTGCTGAGTGCCGCGCGCTCGGCCGGATCGACGCTGCGTATGCCGATCATGCAGACATTGGCCGGATCGACGGGCGCGGCAAGTGCTGGAAAGAAAGGCTGGAAGCCGGGGCGGCCGGTAAAATAGGCGACCGGTACGCCATGCAGGTTTCCGCTGCCGGTCGTATCGAGCGTATGGAAATCGGTATGGGCATCGAGCCAGAGCACAAAGAGCGGCCGGCCCTTCTCAGCGGCGCGCCGGGCAACACCTGCGACAGAACCGGCAGACAAGGCATGGTCGCCGCCGAGGAAGATCGGCATGCCGTCTTCGCTCTCAAGGTAGGCCGCTTGCTCGATCGCTTTGATCCAGCCGCTGATTTCGGCAAGATTGCGCACCGCCGCATTCGGATGGGTTGCGCTCTCCCTAACGGTCGGTGCGAGGTTCCCGAGGTCGCGCACCTCATGGCCAAGCTCCGACAGTGCGGCGACGATGCCGGCGGTGCGCAGGGCGCTCGGTCCCATCTCGCAGCCCAGTTGTGAAGCGCCATCCTGCAGCGGCACACCGATCAGTTTGCAAATCATGCCCATGTCTCCTTCATTTGAGTGAACCATGCGGGACTGGCAATTTGAACATCGATAATTGCCATCTTTATCAGTGTAGCTTAGCAATATGGCAGGATGATCAACCGAATTGGCATGAGACGATGGACGATCTGGATACGCGCTTGGTCACGCTTCTGCGGCATGATGCGCGCCGCAGCGTCTCTGATCTGGCGCTTGATCTCGGCGTCTCGCGTGCCACGGTTCGGGCGCGCATGGAGCGGCTGGAAACCAGCGGCAATATCATCGGCTATACGGTCATCCTGCGCGCCGATGCGGTGGAACTGCCGGTGCGCGGTATCATGATGATCGAGATCGAGGGGCGCATGGCCGACCGGGTTATCCGCACGCTCGGCGGTTTTCCGGAAATTTCCGAGATTCATACCACCAATGGCCGCTTCGACCTGATCGTCGAGGTGGGCGCGGCAAGCCTTGCGGAGTTCGACGCGGTGCTGCGACGCATCCGTCTGGTAGCGGGCATTACCGGCAGCGAAACCAGCCTGCTTCTTGCCACACCGCGCAGCACGCGGGCGCGGCTATAGCGTCAGGATCAGTCGGCAAACAGCAGTTTCAACGCAATCGCCCACATCACCAGGCCGATCAAGGCTTCCAGAACGCGCCAGCTGCCCGGCTTTTGAAAGATCGGCCGCAGGAAGCCCGCGCCGTAGCCAAGGAGAAAGAAAAAGCTGAAGGAGGCGATGGCGGCGCCTGCGGCAAAGACCAGCTCCGCCCCGGGAAAGCGCGTGGAAATCGTCCCGAGCAGTACCACCGTATCGAGATAGACATGCGGATTGAGCCAGGTCAGCGCAAGGCATGTGGCAAGCGTCGGCCAAAAGCCTGCCACCGCTTCGCCCTCGGTCGACAGACTGCCGCTGGAACGAAAGGCCGAATACAGGCTGCGCGCGCCATAGGCGAGAAGAAACGCGGCTCCCCCCAGCCGCATGACCGGATCAAGCCAGGGCAGCACTGCGGCGATCTGGCGAAAACTGGTGACGCCGATGAGGATCAGCAGCGCATCCGATACGGCACAGGCAAGGCAGACGGCCAGGACATGCGCGCCAAGCAGCCCCTGGCGCAGCACGAAGGCGTTTTGCGCACCGATGGCAAGGATGAGACTGAGCCCGGTGGTGAAACCGGTAAGAAGGGCGGATGACTGCATGGCCTGCAAAGCACTCGTGAGACGTGTCGACGGCGACCGATAGCGTCACGCTTCTGTTGATGCCAGTGTAAAATGCTCGTCTCCGAAAACCTCTCTGCCCACCTGCCTTAAAACCGAATCCTTGCCGCTGCTCTAAGCTGCCTGCCGACAGGTATTCTCAAAAACTAGCACGGGATCGAACGTCATTATGTTCGGCCCGCATCGATTTGCCTGCCGGCTTCTCGTGCGCTTGCGCGTCGCGTCCGTAAGTTACGCGGCGCGGTGGGGCGGGCTGCGATATCCCGCCTGGCCAACGGCATGACGGCGGCCATCCCGATTGTCGAGTGTGAAGGCGCCCACCATTTCCTTCAGCTTCAGCGTTTCGGCAGACAGGGTCGCTGCCGCTGCACTGCTTTCCTCCACCATGGCAGCGTTCTGCTGTGTCGTCTGGTCCATGCTGTTGACGGCGCCATTCACCTCGGCAAGCCCCGTCGATTGTTCGCGCGCGGCAGTCGAAATGGCATCGACGTGGTCGTTGATCTCGACGATCAGAGCACTGATGCTCTTCAGGGCCCCGCCCGTCTCGCTCACCAGCCGCACACCGTTTTCGACTTCCGTGGTCGAGTTCTGGATGAGATCCTTGATTTCCTTGGCAGCCTTCGCCGATCTCTGCGCCAGTTCGCGCACTTCCTGGGCAACGACGGCAAAGCCGCGACCGGCTTCCCCGGCACGCGCCGCTTCAACGCCGGCGTTGAGAGCCAGCAGGTTGGTCTGGAAGGCAATTTCGTCGATTACGCCGATGATGTTGGAAATCTTGCTCGACGAGTCCTCAATGCGGCTCATCGCATCGACCGCATGGGCAACGACACTTGCCGACTCTTCCGCATTAAGCTTGGCTCTCGCAGCGACATCGCGGGCATCGAGCGCGCGCTGCGCCGACGACGTTACGTTTGACGTAATTTCATCAAGGGCGGCAGCCGTCTCTTCAAGGCTTGCAGCCTGCGATTCCGTGCGGCGCGACAAATCCTTGACGCCACCGGTAATCTCGCTGGTGCCCGTGCTCAGCAGATCGACGCTGGTGGAGATCTGGCGGAACGTATCGCAAAGCTGCCCGACGGAGCGATTGAGATCGTGGCGCAGGAATTCGAATTCCGGGGCAAACGCCTCCTCCAGCTGGAAGGCGAAATCACCCGAACACAGGCGTTTCAAACTGTCGCCCAGCGCGGAGACGGTCCTGATGCGTTTCGTCACGTCGGTTGCGAACTTGACGACCTTCGTGACCTTGCCGTTGATGTCCAGGATGGGATTATAGGAGGCCGAAATCACAATCTGGCGGCCGTCCTTGGTGACGCGGGTGAATTCCGCCGCCTGATATCGCCCTGCCGCGAGTTCCTGCCAGAATGCCTTGTACTCAGGGCTTGCCGCATATTCCTTCGACACGAACATGCTGTGGTGGCGACCCTTCAGTTCCTCAATGGAGGCATAACCAAGGGCATCGAGGAAATTCCGGTTGGCCCCAAGGATTTCTCCACTGACCGTAAATTCGATGATGGCCTGCGACCGGCTGATGGCCGCAATCTGGGCCGCGTAATCAAGGTTCAGCATTCGCTCCTTGGCGTTTGCCCATTCAACGACGAAACCGAGCGTTTTCCCGTTGCGCTTCAGCGGCGTTACCAAAAGGTCAAAGCTCAGCGCGCCAACCTGGATCGTCGCCTGATGACGCTCCCGCAGCGCCGCCAGCATGGTGCGCTGATGGGTTGGGTTCTTGTGAAACACGTCGATATTACTGCCGATCAAGGTGGCGACCGAAAAACGCGGCAGTTCCTTGACCAGGTCCTTCTCCGCATCTTTCAGAAGCTGCATCACCGCCGGGTTCATATAGGTGATGTTCAAGTTTGAATCCGCAACCATCACATTGGCTTGCAAAGCGTCAAGGGCCGAAAGCTTGGCGGCAATCTTCTTGTTCAGCGTGGCTTCGAACATTCTGTGTGTCCTTGTTGCAGGTTGGTGCGAAAGCGCCACAGCGCCAGAGTGGAGGACATCAGAAATATCGACAACAATCTAAGAAAAACCTAATTTAGGGACATTTTGTATATGATCACGTCACGCCTAGGCAGCATGCGGCTGCGCGCAGCAATGCTGCGTTCGGAGGAATTGGCGAACGCCAAAAGTGGTCTTGAAGAGCTGTTTTTTGTCTCGCCGTATACCCGCGCGCGTCATCTCAAGAAACCAGAGATGGGACGTTCGAGCCGGATCCGCCAGGCGCTGTTCATGGCGGCGGGCGCCATCAGGCAGGGAACTCCTGTTCAATCAGCCCTTGCGGCGTGACGCCGCGATGGCGCCTTTTCACCCCGTGCCAAAGTCTCAGCCGCTTTTTCGAATTCACCGATCTCGCTGAAATGGCGAATGCCGCTGATGACAGGCGCTTCAGAAAAACCCGGTCCACCCGTCCAGATCTCGATGGGCACGGGCAGGGTCTGGCGCAGGCGTTCCAGCCTCGGCTTCAAATTGCGCGCCTTGCCGATCAGGCAGCTGAGACAGACCACACGCGCGGAACTTGCCTCTGCGGCAGAAACGATATCATCGATGGGAAGATTAGGCCCAAGATAAACCGCCGCAAGTCCGGCGTTGCGCGCAAGAAGCGTCGCCAGCAAGGCGCCGATCTCATGATGTTCGCCTTCAAACGTGGCCACGATCGCCTTGGGCGCAGCCGGGTCGAGCGGCAGGCTGTTGAGGCAGATCGACAGCATGCCGCGGATTTCGGCCGAAACCATGTGTTCTGCAGCAATAGACAGCGTGCCCTCACTCCACTGCCGGCCAACCTCCTTCATCAGTGGTGCAACCGTCGCCTTGCCGAATTCGGCTGGCGTTTCGACAGCCAGATGTTCCTCAAGCAGGGTTTTCATGGCAATCGCGTCCATTCGCCGGATGGCGTCAAGAAGCGGGGTGAGGTTTATGAGCTTGTGATGGGCGCGCGCGATCTCGGCCAAGCTTTCGATCGGAAGGGAGATGATGGTGCCAATCCGATAGCCTGCGTCGCTGCACTCCTTGAGCAGGATCAGCCGATAGACCTGATCGGCAGTAAAATACCGCCTGCCCGTTTCGGTTCTTTCCGCCAATGGCTGCTGATAACGGCGCTCCCACGCATGCAGCACAAGCTTGCTGATGCCGACATGCCGAAGCGCCTCGGCCATCGGGATCTGCTCCTGTCCCTCCTCTCCGCTGCCCCTCAACGGGCGCCTTACCGGCACGGCCGATCGAAGCTGGGGAATCGGGGATTTCGAGGCAGCGTCCATCATATTTCAAAGTCTTGATCGTGTGCAAAATATGATCGAGCAACCGCTGCCACCCGTATCCGGGGTCGCAGACCGTCTCACGGTTTTCGATCCAATTTTTGTAAACGCGGGGGATTACAAAAAGTTTCACGCTCGGAAAAATTTATTTTGCGCGGCGACTTTGCGCGGTGCCGATGTCGCAATGGCGTGACCGATCCGGTCATGCTGAAGCACAAAAACGACAATGCGACAGCACCGGTGGCGCCTCTTGGCGTCACCGGTGCTTGGTTTCACACTGGCCCGAGCGGATGGCTCAGCGGCGCGACTTGTCGTAGGCGCCAAGCCCCGGCTTGTAGCTCTTCTCGTCGATGAACTGCCGAATGCCTTCCTTGCGGCCGGTCGCATCGTAGGAATTGGCCGCTTCCTGGGCCCGAACGAGGTAATCCTCGGCCTCGTCATAGGTCATCACGCCGACGCGGCGCACGGCATCCTTGGTGGCCTTGAGAGCCACCGGATTCTTTTCGAGCAGCTTGCGTGCCACCTCGATGACGCGCCCCTCCAGCTGGTCGAGCGGCAGGCTTTCATTGACGAGCCCCCATTCAGCTGCCGTCTTGCCGTCAATCGGCTCGCCCAGCATGGCATGATACATTGCCTTGCGGAACGGCAGCAGTTCCACCGCAACCTTGGTGGCACCGCCCCCCGGCAGGATGCCCCAGTTGATTTCCGAGAGGCCGAACTTCGATTCATCTGCCGCAAAGGCCAGATCGCAGGCAAACAGCGGACCATAGCCACCGCCGAAGCACCAGCCATTGACCATGGCGATGGTCGGCTTCTGATACCAGCGCAGGCGGTGCCACCAGCCATAGCTTTCGCGCTGCGCCCGGCGCACGCCCTTCAGGCCGTCGGCTTCGGACTCGCGAAAATATTCCTTGAGGTCCATGCCGGCGGTCCAGGCACTGCCCTCGCCTGTCAGCACCAGAACGCCGACATCCTCGCGAAATTCCAGCTCGTCGAGCGCCACCATCATGGCGCGGTTCAGCGTCGGGCTCATCGCGTTGCGCTTGTCCGGACGATTAAAGCGCAGCCAGGCAATGCCGTCGCGCACGTCATAAGACACTGTATCTACATCATTGGCCATCTTGTTCTCCTTGCTCCCTTGGTCTGTGTCTCTGCGCCGCACCTGTCGGTCGGCCGCGGAAAAATCCGGCGATTGACGTCCGTGATACGGGCATCCGGCCCCGAATGGGCGCGATGTGCGACCATCCATCCCGGCGGATAGGCACATCGGAGCCTGTAAAGGCCCGCTGTCCCTGTGCTATACCGATCCTCCCGAGGCCGGACATCGACGCGTCGATTGACTGCTATGTTTCATAGCATTAATGTCGCTACATTGGAACGGCGTCAAGAGGAGATGCGATGCACGAGAAAACCTCACGCCCGATGAAATCCGACCAGAGCGACGCCGCGCCCGAGCTTTCCGAGATCCGCGAGGCGCTCGGCGAACTCGTCGGCTATCACCTTCGCCGGGCATCGGTCTATGACATGAACGGGGCGGTTGCCGCGCTCGAGCCGGAAGGCGCCCGGCCGATCACCATGAGTGTTCTCATCAGCATCGTGGAACATCCCGGCCGCACCTCTGCCGATATCTGCCGAACCCTTGCCATCAAGCGCGCCAACATCGTGGCACTTTTGCAGGTCCTGGAGGCAAAAGGCCTGTTCAGCCGCGCCGACGACCCGGCGGACCAGCGGATCCAGAGGCTTTACCCGACGCAGGCCGGCATTGCGACGGCGCACCACTGGCTGCAGCTCGTGCAGGCGCACGAAGACCGCATCCTTGCCCGCATGTCGCAGGATGAGCGGCGCGAGTTGCGCCGCCTGCTGCAACTGGTCTGGGCGGATGAGGTGGCAGACGAAGCCTGAGACCGGCGCGCCGGCCCTCGCCCGTCCGTGAGCGGCCCCGAAGCGGCGCCCGCCGTTCCTTATGTTTTCTTTATCTCGCGCTTCCATCTTCCCAATCGAACCCTGATCCTCAGCGGGCGTAACCTATCTTCTGTTCCAACAGGAGAACGGACATGTCCGATTTCATTTTTCTGACGCTTGGCTGCGGCACGCTTCTGGCGCTTGCCCTTTATGCCCGCGCCCTCGACCGGCTTTGAGGGAGCTCGACAATGTTTGAGCCCCTTTTCGGCCTTCTCGTCGCCATCGCCCTTGGCGTCTATCTCGTGGTGACGCTTCTGCGCCCCGAACGCTTCTGATTTTCGAGGAGATCTCCCATGACCATCATCGGGTGGCTGCAGATCAGCCTCCTTTTCGCAGCCGTTGCCCTCGTCATCAAGCCGCTCGGGCTTTTCATGGCGCGGGTTTTCGAGGGCGAACGTACCTTCCTTTCGCCGTTTCTGGGCCCGCTCGAACGCGGCATCTACCGGTTAAGCGGCATCGATCCCCGCAAGGAACAGGGCTGGCTTGCCTATACGCTTTCTATGCTTGCCTTCTCGCTCATCGGTTTCATTTCGCTCTATGCGATCCTGAGGCTTCAGGCCTACCTGCCGCTCAACCCGCAGGGGTTTGCAGCCGTGCCGGCCGACCTTGCCTTCAACACGGCCGTTTCCTTCGTCACCAACACCAACTGGCAGAACTATGCCGGTGAAGCGACGATGAGCCATTTCAGCCAGATGGCGGGCCTGACCGTTCACAACTTCCTGTCGGCGGCAACCGGCATGGCGCTCGCCATTGCCTTTACCCGTGCCTTCACCCGCTCGCGCATTGCAACGCTCGGCAATTTCTGGGTGGACATGACGCGCGCGACGCTCTTCGTGCTTCTGCCGCTGTCCATCGTAACAGCCATCGTCTTCGTGGCCATGGGCCTGCCCCAGACGCTGCAGGCCTCGATCAGCGCCACCACGCTTGAAGGCGCCAATCAGATCATTTCGCTCGGACCTGTCGCAAGCCAGGAGGCGATCAAGCAGCTTGGCACCAATGGGGGCGGCTTCTTCAATGCCAATGCCGCGCATCCCTTCGAGAATCCGACGGCATTCTCCAATTATCTCAACATCTTCGCGATGCTGTCGATCTCGGCGGCGCTGGTCTATACGTTCGGCCAGATGGTCGGCAACCGTCGCCAGGGCTGGGCGCTGATCTCAGCCATCGCCGTGCTGCTGATTGCAGGCGTGGCCGTCACCTACTGGGCGGAAGCGCAGGGCAATACGATCCTGACGGCGCTCGGCGTCGATCCCGCGCTCGGCAACATGGAAGGCAAGGAAGTCCGCTTCGGCCAGGCCATGACCGCGCTTTATGCAGCCGTGACCACCGGCCTCTCGGATGGCGGCGTCAACGGCATGCACGGTTCGTTTACGGGCCTTGGCGGGCTCATCCCGATGTTCCTCATCCAGCTTGGCGAAGTTTTGCCGGGCGGTGTCGGGTCCGGCCTCTACGGGCTGATCGTCTTTGCGCTTCTCTCCGTCTTCGTCGCCGGCCTCATGGTCGGGCGCACGCCGGAATTCCTCGGCAAGAAGATCGAGGGCCGCGAGATGAAGTTTGCGATGCTTGCCATCCTCATCCTGCCGCTTGCGATCTTGGGCTTTACCGCCATCTCCGCCATGCTGCCGATTGCGGTGGCAAGCATCGGGACAGCAGGCCCGCATGGCCTGTCGGAAATCCTCTATGCGTATACGTCGGCTGCCGGCAACAATGGTTCGGCCTTCGGCGGTCTCTCGGGCAATACGCCCTGGTATAACACCACGCTCGGCATCGCCATGCTTCTCGGCCGCTTTGCCTATGTCGTGCCGGTGATGGCCATTGCCGGATCGCTGGCCGCCAAGGTCAAGGTTCCCGCCTCCTCCGGCACCTTCCCGACAGATGGACCGCTCTTCGTCGGCCTGTTGATCGGCATCATCCTCATCCTCGGCGGCCTGCAGTTTTTCCCCGCCCTCGCCCTTGGCCCCATCGTCGAGCACTTCGCCATGCTGGCCGGCCAGACCTTCTAAAGGATCATCCCATGTCAAAAGACCATAAGGCGCCCGGTCTTCTGGACCCCGCCATTCTGCTGCCGGCCATGCGCGATGCGGTGAAGAAGCTCGATCCGCGCCAGTTGCTGCGCAATCCGGTGATCTTTGTCACCGAGGTCGTCGCCGGCGTGGTGACGCTGCTCTTCCTGCGCGATCTTGTCTCCAATCCGGCAGAAGCCAGTTTCTCCGGCCAGATCGCCGCCTGGCTCTGGTTTACCGTCCTCTTTGCCACCTTTGCCGAAGCCGTTGCCGAAGGGCGCGGCCGCGCCCAGGCCGACAGCCTGAAGCGCACCAAGTCCGAACTGGTCGCTCGTCGTCTCATTGCCGGCGGCAAGACCGAAAGCGTGCCCTCCACCAGCCTGAAGATCGGCGACATCGTCATCGTCAAGACCGGCGAACTGATCCCCGGCGACGGGGAAGTCATCGAAGGCGTTGCCTCGGTCAACGAAAGCGCCATCACCGGCGAATCCGCTCCTGTGATCCGCGAATCCGGCGGCGACCGCTCGGCCGTCACCGGCGGCACGCAGGTGCTGTCGGATGAGATCAAGGTGAAGATCACGGTCGCCCCCGGCTCCAGCTTTGTCGATCGCATGATCGCCCTCATCGAAGGGGCCAAGCGCCAGAAGACGCCGAACGAGATCGCGCTCTCGATCCTTCTGTCCGGCCTGACGCTGATCTTCCTCTTCGTCTGCGTCGCCATCTGGGGTCTTGCCGGCTATTCGGGCACGGTTCTGTCGGTCACCGTGCTGGCAGCCCTCCTCGTCACCCTGATCCCGACCACCATCGGTGGCCTCCTCTCCTCCATCGGCATTGCCGGCATGGACCGTCTGGTCCGCTTCAACGTGATCGCCACCTCCGGGCGTGCCGTGGAAGCAGCCGGCGACGTCGATACGCTTCTGCTCGACAAGACCGGCACGATCACCTTCGGCAACCGCATGGCGAACGATTTTGTGGCAGCCCCCGGCGTCACGCAGGTGGAGCTGGCCGAGGCTGCCCTTCTCGCCAGCCTGTCGGACGAAACGCCCGAGGGCCGCTCGGTGGTGGCGCTTGCCACCGGCGAATTCGGCGTGGCCATGCCAAACGCACAGTTTGATGCCGTCATCGGCTTTACCGCAGAAACCCGCCTCTCCGGCGTCGATCTTGCCGGTCGCCGTCTGCGTAAAGGGGCCGTCGATGCGGTGCTGAAGTTCGCAGGTCTCACCCAGGACGACGCCCCGGCAGATTTTCGCCGCGCCGTCGATACCATTGCACGCTCGGGCGGCACGCCGCTTGCCGTTGCCGATGGCAACCGC
Organism: Neorhizobium fuzhouense; assembly: GCF_042611105.1. Taxonomy (NCBI): domain Bacteria; kingdom Pseudomonadati; phylum Pseudomonadota; class Alphaproteobacteria; order Hyphomicrobiales; family Rhizobiaceae; genus Neorhizobium; species Neorhizobium fuzhouense. The sequence goes on from NZ_JBHFFP010000004.1 coordinate 109,410, forward strand.
CTGCTCGGCGCCATCCACCTGAAGGACGTGGTCAAGCCCGGCATCAAGGAACGTTTTGCCGCTCTTCGCGCCATGGGCATCCGCACCGTGATGGTGACCGGCGACAACCCGGTGACCGCTGCCGCGATTGCCTCGGAAGCCGGCGTTGACGATTACCTTGCTCAGGCAACGCCAGAGGACAAGCTTGCCTTCATCCGCCGCGAACAGCAGGGCGGCCGCCTGATCGCCATGTGCGGTGACGGCACCAACGATGCCCCGGCGCTTGCCCAGGCCGATGTCGGCGTGGCCATGCAGACAGGAACGCAGGCCGCCCGCGAAGCCGCCAACATGGTGGACCTCGATTCCAGCCCGACAAAGCTCATCGAGATCGTCGAGATCGGCAAGCAGCTTTTGATGACGCGCGGTTCGCTGACGACGTTTTCGATTGCCAATGATGTGGCGAAATATTTTGCCATCATCCCGGCAATGTTCGTCGCCACCTATCCGGCGCTTGATGCGCTGAACGTCATGGGCCTTGCCTCGCCGCAATCGGCCATCCTGTCGGCGGTCATCTTCAACGCGCTGATCATCGTGGCGCTGATCCCGCTGGCACTGCGTGGCGTCTCCTATCGCCCGTCGGGTGCTGCCGCCCTCCTTCGCCGCAACCTGCTGGTCTATGGCCTCGGCGGTCTTCTCCTGCCATTTGCAGGCATCAAGATCATCGACCTTGCCATCACAGCCCTTCACCTGGTGTAATCATGCTCTCTCATCTTCGCCCCGCCATCACGCTCATCGTGGTCATGACTGCAATCACCGGCATCGCCTATCCGCTCGCCGTCACCGGCATCGCCCAGGCGGTGATGCCGGCCGAGGCAAATGGGAGTCTCATAGAGAAGAACGGCACCGTGCTCGGCTCGGCGCTGATCGGCCAGTCCTTTACCTCCGACCGCTATTTCTGGTCGCGCCCTTCGGCCACCTCGCCGGATGCCTATAATGCCGCGTCATCGTCCGGCTCCAATCTCGGCACCACCTCGGTCAAGCTGCATGACCGGGTGAAAGCCGACGTGGGGAAGCTGCACGCCACCGGCATTGCGGGGCCTGTGCCCGGTGATGCGGTCACCACCTCCGGCTCCGGGCTTGATCCGCATATCTCTCCCAAGTTTGCCCGCGCCCAGGTGGCGCGTATCGCAAAGGCCCGTGGCCTTGCCGAAAGCGATGTGGCAAGCCTTGTCGAGCAACAGACCGAGGGGCGCGCTCTTGCGCTTGTCGGGGAACCGCGCATTAACGTGCTGAAGCTCAATATGGCGCTGGATGCATTAAAGACGTAAGGCACACGGGAAGCCCCCAAGGGGGTCCAGAGACGTCCAGAAAGGCAAGCCAAGCATGGCGCAAGACGACCGCACGACGCATCGCCGGCCTGATCCGGATGCCCTGCTGGCGCTTGCCGGCAAGGATGGCCGCGGCAAGCTGACGGTCTTTCTCGGCGCCGCCCCCGGCGTCGGAAAGACCTATGCCATGCTGGCGCGGGCGCGCCGGCTGAAGGCGGATGGCGTCGATCTGGTGATCGGCCTTGTGGAAACCCACGGCCGCAGCGAAACGGCCGCCCTCCTCGAAGGGCTAGACGTCTTGCCGCGCATGCGGGTGCCCCATCGCGGCCGCATGCTGGAAGAATTCGATCTCGATGCGGCGCTTGCCCGCCGCCCGCATATCGTCATCGTCGACGAACTCGCCCACAGCAATCCGGAAGCCTGCCGCCACCCGAAGCGCTATCAGGACATCGAGGAACTGCTCGGCGCCGGCATCCATGTGTGGACGGCGCTCAACATCCAGCATCTGGAAAGCCTTGGCGATCTCGTGGCCGACATCACCGGCGTCGTCGTGCGCGAGCGGGTGCCGGACGTGGTGCTGAAGCGGGCCGATGAGGTTCTGCTGGTTGACCTTCCGCCGAGCGAACTGATCGAGCGGCTGAAGGAGGGCAAGGTCTACCTGCCGGAAAATGCCGGGCGGGCGGCGGATCGCTTCTTCCGGCTCGGCAACCTGACGGCCCTGCGCGAACTGGCGCTTCGCCGCACCGCCGACCGCGTCGATGACCAGATGGTCGATTATTTGAAGCAGAACGCCATCGAAGGCCCCTGGGCATCGGGCGAGCGCATGATCGTCTGCGTCGGCGCCGATACGCTGTCGGAAAAGGTCGTGCGCGTCGCAAGCCGGCTCGCGTCAGGGCTCAACGCGCCGTGGATCGTCGTTTCCATCGAACGCGCCGACCAGGAAGCCGAAGGCCGCGCCGGCATTGAGCAGATCGAGCGGATCTTTCGGCTTGCCGAACAGCTGGGGGCCGAGACCCGCCGGGTCATCGGCACGGATTTCGTGGAAGAAATCCTGAAGCTTGCACGGCGCGAACATGCAACCCAGATTGTCATCGGTGCGCCGCGCGCCAGAGGCTGGGGCAGCAGCTGGAGCAAGGGCGCAAGACCCTTCGGGTCACCATCGCTGCCGGACGCCTTGGCAAGCCGCGCCTCAGGTCTCGGCATCCATCTCGTCACCGGCGATCGGGAGGAGGTTCGCACGCAAAGAGGCTTGCGGCGCCTGCCCCTGCTTTCGCGCGCCGGCCTCATCCGCGCCGCCCTCGTTGCCGTGCCGCTGGTGGCGCTTGCAACCGGAACCGGCGTTGCCATCGACCGGATCATGCACCTGCCCAACATCTCGCTGCTGTTTCTGTTGGCCGTTCTTGGTGCGGCGGTCACGGCCGGTTATGCAGCAGCGCTGATCGCCGTGATCCTGTCTGCCCTCTGCTACAATTTTTTCTTTATCGCGCCTTTCTACACCTTCACCATCGCTGCCCCGCACGAGGTGTTTGCGCTCATCGTCTTCTTTGCCGTGGCGGTGATTGCCGGCGGTTTTGCCTCGCGCATCCAGGAACAGGCCGCGACGGCGCGCGTGCGCGCGACCGCCCTGCAATCGCTCTATGATTTCTCCCGCAAGCTTGCCGGCACGGAAAAAGCCGAGGATGCGATCTGGGCAGCCGTGTCGCAGTTGCAGGCAAGCCTGCGCCGCAATGTCGTGCTGCTGATCCCCGACGGCCCCGACCTGAAGATTGCCGCCGCCTGGCCGCCGGATACCGAGCTTGACGTCACCGACATGACGGCGGCACGGTGGGCAGAGGACAAGCAGGAAAAGGCAGGCCACGGCACCGGCACGCTGCCCAGCAGCCGTTTTGAGTTTCGCCCGCTCTTAAGCCCCCACGGGGTGGTCGGCGTCTGCGGCGTGGAGCAGACGGCCGAGCGGATGGATGTCAATGCGGAGCGGGCGCTCGCGGCCATCCTCGACCAGACGGCGCTGGCCATCGACCGCGCGCGCCTGTCGGAGGCAAGCGTTGCGCAGGCGGCCCGACTGGAGGGCGAACGGTACCGCGATGCGCTTCTGTCGTCCATTTCGCACGATCTGCGCACGCCGCTTGCGACCATCACCGGCTCCGTCACCAGCCTTCGCCAGCTCGGCGACCGCATGAGCCCGGAAAGCCGCGACGATCTTCTCCAGTCGATCGAGGAGGAAGGCAGCCGGATGAGCCGGTTCGTGGCAAATCTCCTCGACATGACGCGCATCGAGGCCGGCACGCTGAAAGCCAGACGCGACTGGGTGGACGTGGGCGACGTGGTGCAATCGGCCGTGGAGCGCACGCGCAGGTATTTTCCGGGTCGGATCATTGAAACAGGCATTGCCAGCGATCTGCCGCTTATCGAGGGCGATGCGGTCCTGCTTGGTCAGGTGCTGTTCAACCTTCTCGACAATGCGGTCAAGTATGGCGGCGACGAGCCGATCAATGTCTATGCGCGGCGCGACGATCAGGATGTGCTGATCTCCGTCACCGATCTTGGCAAAGGCATTCCGGCAGACGATATAGACCGGGTGTTTGAGAAATTCTATCGGCGCGGCAAGCCGGATGGCCGCGCGCCCGGAACCGGGCTTGGGCTTTCCATCGCCCGCGGCTTCGTCGAAGCCATGGGCGGGCGCATCCATGCCGAAAGCCCGGCGGTGAAGAAGAGAGGAACGCGCATCGTCATGCGGTTTTCCACGAACAAGACAGCAGCGCTGCCCTTGGCGGAGCCTCCTGCAGGCCGGCCGACATGACGCAAGCCCGTATCCTTGTGGTGGACGACGAGCCGCAGATCCAGCGCTTCCTCAAACCGGCGCTTTCGGCGGCCGGCTATGAGGTGATCGAGGCGCTCTGCGGCGCAGATGCATTGAAGGCGGTTGCAACCGCGGCGCCGGACCTTGTCATCCTCGATCTCGGCCTGCCGGACATGGATGGCAAGGATGTGATTTCGAGCCTGCGCGGCTGGTCGGATCTTCCGATCGTCATTCTCTCGGCCCGCGACCGCGAGAGCGAAAAGATTGCAGCGCTCGATCTCGGCGCCGACGATTACATTGAAAAACCCTTCGGGATCGGCGAGCTGACGGCCCGCATCCGCAATGCGCTGCGCCATCGCGGCAAGGCGGATGCCGCGCCAACGGTGATGGTGGCGGATGGGCTCACCATCGATACGGTGCACCGGCTGGTGGCGCGCGGCGGCGAACCGATTCGGCTCACACCGAAGGAATACGATCTCCTGACCCTGCTCGGCCGCCATGCCGGGCGGGTCGTGACCCACAAGACGCTACTCACCGCCGTCTGGGGGCCGGCCCATGGCGAAGACCTGCATTACCTGCGCGTCTTCATCGGCCAGCTGCGCCAGAAGATCGAGCGCGATCCGGCGCGGCCGGCCATCGTGCGCACCGAACCCGGTGTCGGCTACCGGCTGGTGGTGGACTGAAGCGCTGCACCAACTGCCATGGTGCGAAAGACAGGCAATGCGGGCATGATACGGCATGAACCGAATCACCACCCCTGACGCCGCCGAGGCCGTTGAAGACGAGAGGCAGGATGCGGACGTGCTCTCTGCGGCCGAGACGTCGCAGTCGCATCCACCCCAGCCAGAGCGCGGCTCCGTCGAAGCATCCGGTTCGGCCCACACGCGGCGCGCCTATAGCGCCGACTGGAAGCATTTTTCCGCCTGGTGCCGTCGCAGCGGCCTTGATGCAATGCTGCCCGATCCGCAGGTCGTCGGTCGCTATCTCACGGCCTGCGCCCGTGGTGAAGCGGACCCGACATCCAGGACCAATTCGGTATCGACCATCGAGCGTCGGCTGTCATCGCTGTCCTGGAACTACGCACAGCGGGGCGTTCCGTTCGAGCGCAAGGATCCGCATATTGCCACGGTTCTTGGCGGCATTCGGGGCCAGCGCGCTTGCCCGCCCCGCCAGAAGGAAGCGGTGATGCGCGACGACTTGCTGGCGATGATCGAAACGCTCGACCGGGGCACGCTGCGGGGCCTGCGCGATCGGGCCATGCTGTTGATCGGCTTTGCCGCCGGCTTGCGCCGCTCCGAAATCGTCGGTCTCGATGCGGGCCGTGGCCAGAGCGCCGATGGCTGCGGCTGGATCGAAATCCTCGACAAGGGCGTTCAGGTGAACTTGCGCGACAGGACGGGCTGGCGCACGCTCGACATCGGCCGGGGCGCATCGGATGCCAGCTGCCCGGTGTTTGCGCTCGAAACCTGGCTGTCACTGTCGCGCATCAGCCGCGGGCCGCTGTTTCGCCGGGTGACCGGTCAAGGGACAAAGGTCGGGCCGGAGCGTTTGAACGACCGGGAGATCGCCCGCCTTGTCAAGCGCACCGCGCTGTCGGCCGGCATCCGCGGGGACCTGTCCACAACCGACCGGGTGACGCGCTTTTCCGGCCACTCGCTGCGCACCGGTCTTGCCTCCTCGGCAGAGGTGGAGGCGAGATCGGCGCAAGACGGCTCGGCCGCCGATTGACGCACGTGACCGGCAGCAAGGACCGCGGCGCCGCCTTCAGCCCTCGAAGGCGCGGATGACGCCGAGAAACGCTTCGCCATACCGCTCCAGCTTGGATTGGCCGACACCGGAAATGGCGAGAAGCTCGTCCTCGGTTGTCGGGCGCTCCTTGGCAAAGGCCACCAGCGTCGTATCCGGGAAGATGAGATAGGGCGGTACGGCCAGATCCTTGGCGATCGTCCGTCGTGCCACGCGCAACGCCTCGAAAAGTTCCATCTCCGAGCCCTCCAGCGCCGAGCGGGCATTGGTCGAACTGGGCGAGGCAGTGCGCGACGCCTTGCCCTTGGTCGGACGGTCCTTGCGAAAGCGCACGCCCCGCTCGCGCTTGAACACGGCGCGCGCCTCCGGCTCCAGCTTCAGCGCGCCGAACGCTGCGTGATCGACGCTGATCAGGCCAGCGGCCAGCAACTGGCGATAGACCGATTGCCAGGTCTTTGACGCGATATCCTTGCCGGCGCCGAAGACCGGCATATCCGCGTGCCCGAAGCGGGTGGTCTTTTCGTTGACGTTGCCGAGCAGCACGTCGATCAGATGTCCGGTGCCAAAGCGCTCGCCGGTGCGATAGATCGCCGCCAGCGCCTTGATCGCCGCTTCCGTGCCATCCCAGGTTTCCACCGGCTTCAGGCAGGTGTCGCAATTGCCGCATTGGCCGGCATGCGCCTCGCCGAAATGCGCCAGGATCGCCTGGCGGCGGCAGCCCGGCGTCTCGCAGATGCCGAGAAGCGCGTTCAGCTTGGCGCGTTCCACCCGCTTGATCTCGTCGCTCGAGCCGCCCTCATCGATCATCCGGCCCCGCTGGATGACATCGGCCATGCCATAGGCCATCCAGACGTCTGAGGGCAGGCCGTCGCGGCCAGCCCGACCGGTTTCCTGATAATAGGCCTCCACCGATCCCGGCAGATCGAGATGGGCGACATAGCGCACGTTCGGCTTGTCGATGCCCATGCCGAAGGCGACGGTTGCGACCAGACACAGGTCTTCCTCTTTCAGGAAGGCATCCTGGTTGGCATCGCGCACGGAGCGGTCCATGCCGGCATGATAGGCAAGCGCCCGCACGCCCTGCTCATTCAGCCAGGCGGCCGTATCCTCGACCTTGGCGCGCGACAGGCAATAAACGATGCCGCTCGATCCCGTATGGCGCGAGAGAAACCGCAACAGCTGCTGGCGCGGCTGGTCGCGCTCGACGATTTCATAGGCGATGTTCGGCCGGTCGAACGAGGTGGTGAACACTTCGGCCGTGCGCAGCCCCAGCCTGTCGATAATGTCTTCGCGGGTATGAGGATCGGCGGTCGCCGTCAGCGCGATGCGGGGAACGCCGGGATAAAGCGTGCCAAGCTGGCCAAGCTCCCGATATTCGGGCCGGAAATCGTGCCCCCACTGCGAGACGCAATGGGCCTCATCAATGGCGAAAAGTGCAATTCTTGCGCCCGCCATCAATTCCTTGAAGGCGGGTGTGACGATGCGCTCGGGCGTCACATAAAGAAGATCGAGCGTGCCTTCGCTCACGGCCCGGCGCACATCGAGAAATTCCTCGCGGGTGAGCGACGAGTTGAGGGCGGCGGCCTTCACGCCCAGATGTTTCAGCGCCTCCACCTGATCCCGCATCAGTGCAATCAGCGGCGAGACGACGATGCCGACGCCGTTGCGGCAGAGCGCCGGGATCTGGAAGCACAAAGACTTGCCGGCCCCCGTCGGAAACAGCACGACCGCATCGCCACCGGACACCACACGGTTGACCACTTCCGCCTGTCTTCCGCGAAAGGCCGGGTAGCCATAGATCTCTTTCAGCACGGAAAGCGGATTCTTGGTGCCGTGAGTGTCAAACAAGGGATCGATGCGGGAATTCGTCTGCGGCATGGGACAGCTTTCATGGAATGGCGGCCATTATGCACCGACGGGGCGGCAACCGCGAGTGCTTTCCGTTCCATAGACACTGTGCGCGGCTTGGAAAACCGGATGGTGCTGTCTAAAACGTCCCGGCTAGGAGGAAGCATAATGACATTGTTTAAAACATGCGAATGGCTGAACGCGCCGGAAAAATGGTCGCTCAAGGGCAATGACCTGCATGTCGTGACCGACAAGGGCAGCGATTTCTGGCGCAAGACCTATTACGGCTTTACCCGCGACAGCGGCCATTTTTTCGGCCATCGCCGCGCCGGCGCCTTCACGGCGCAGATCCGCGTGCGCGCCAACTATGACCATCTCTACGATCAGGCGGGCCTGATGGTGCGCATCGATGACGAGCGCTGGCTGAAGGCGGGCATCGAGTTTTCCGATGATGTCGCCTGCCTCGGCAGCGTGCTGACCCTTGGCCAATCCGATTGGGCAACCGCACCTTATGCGGACGATGCCAGCGATTTTTTCCTGCGGATCACGGTGGAAAAGGGTTCGCTGCGACTTCAGGCATCGGCGGACGGCAAACATTGGCCGCTGGTACGCCTTTGCCCGTTTCCGGAGGCTGAGTTTTACAGCGTCGGCCCGATGTGCTGCACGCCGGAACGGGCCGGGCTTGCCGTCCATTTTTCCGATTTTTTCGTCACCGATCCGCTCGGAAAGGATCTGCACGACCTGTCGTGATGCCAGAAGAGTTCACCCGGCATCCTCTACTGATTGCCGGGTGACGTTGCGATAGGATCAGCGGGCGGCGCGCTTCTTTTCGACGCGGGCGCGGATGGATTCTACGTCGGCGCGCGGGGTCGCGGCAAACAGCGTGCGCGTATAGGGGTGGCTCGGATTGCTGAACACCTCGTCGCGCGTCCCGTATTCCACCGCTTCGCCGTAATACATCACCATCACCTCATCGGCGATGTAACGCACGACCGAGAGGTCATGGCTGATGAAGACATAGGTCAGGCCGAATTCTTCCTGCAGGTCGGCAAGCAGGTTCAGCACCTGCGCCTGCACGGAAAGATCGAGCGCCGAGACGGGCTCGTCGAGCACCAGAAGCTTCGGGTTCATCATCAGCGCGCGGGCAATGGCGATACGCTGGCGCTGGCCACCGGAGAACATGTGCGGGTAGCGGTTGTAGTGTTCGGGCGCGAGGCCCACCTTCACCAGCATCTCGGTTGCCCGCTCGCGCCGTTCCGCCGCCGACATCTTTGTGTTGATGGCGAGCGGTTCGCCGAGGACGTCACCGATCTTCTGGCGCGGGTTGAGCGAGCCATAGGGGTTCTGGAAGACGATCTGCACCTTGCGGCGCATCTCGGCCGTCAGGTGGCCGGGGCGCGTATCGACGGTCTTGCCCTCGATCAGCAATTCGCCAGCCGTCGGCTCATCGATGAAGGTGAGGATGCGGGCAAGCGTCGACTTGCCGCAACCGCTTTCGCCGACGATGGCCAGCGTCTTGCCGGTGTCCAGCTTGAAAGAAACGCCCTTTACCGCATGGACGATCTTCTCCGGTTTGAACAGGCCCTGCGGCACATGGTAATCCTGGCGGATGTTGCGGATTTCCAGCATCGGCACGGAGGAAGAGGGGGCGGCGGTCATCGTGCATCTCCTGCTGCTGTGCCGGCAAGATTGGCGGTCGCCATGAAATCGGACACCGTGCTCAGGCGCTTGCCGGTGGCATTTTCCGGCAGGGCCGAGAGAAGCGCGCGGGTATAGGCATTTTTCGGCGCTTCGAAGAGCGAGAGCACGTCGGCCTCCTCCATCTTGCGGCCCTTGTATTGCACGATCACCCGGTCGGCGGTTTCGGCCACCACGCCCATGTCATGGGTGATCATGATGAGGCCCATGCCATGCTCGGCCTGCAGCGTCATCAGGAGATCGAGGATCTGCTTCTGGATGGTGACGTCAAGTGCCGTCGTCGGCTCGTCGGCGATCAGCAGTTTCGGGTTGCAGGCAATCGCCATGGCGATCATCACGCGCTGGCACTGGCCACCGGACATCTGGTGCGGGAAATGGTTGAGGCGCTCGGCCGGGTTGGGCAGGCCGACCAGCTCAAACAGCTCGATGGCGCGGGCGCGACGTTCCTTGGCCCCGAGACCCATGTGGATGCGCAGCACTTCCTCGATCTGGAAGCCGACGGTGAAGCAGGGGTTGAGGCTTGCCACCGGCTCCTGAAAGATCATCGCCATGTCCTTGCCGATCAGCTTGCGCCGCTCGGTGTCAGGGATGTTGCGGATGTCGCGTCCCTGAAACAGCATCTTGTCGGAGGTAATCTTTGCCGTCCAAGGCAGAAGCCCCATCACGGCCAGCATCGAGACGGATTTGCCCGAGCCGCTTTCCCCGACGATGGCCAGCACTTCGCCGGCCTCGACCGACAGCGACACGCCATCGACCGCCTTGAACCAGCCGGTTGCCGTTTCGAACTCGACGGTCAGGTTTTCGATTTCAAGAAGCGCCATGATCAGGACCTCTTCATCTTGGGATCGAGCGCATCGCGCAGCCCGTCACCCATCAGGTTGATCGCAAGCACGGTGATGAGAATGGCAAGACCGGGGAAGGTCACCACCCACCAGGCGCGCAGGATGAATTCGCGGGCTTCCGCAAGCATCGTGCCCCATTCGGGCGCCGGCGGCTGCGCGCCCATGCCCAGAAAGCCAAGTGCTGCGGCATCGAGGATGGCGTTGGAAAAGGAGAGCGTCGCCTGGACGATGAGCGGGGCGGTGCAATTGGGCAGGATGGTGCGGAACATCAGACGCAACGGGTTTGCGCCGGCAAGGCGTGCGGCCGTCACGTAGTCGCGCGACTTTTCAGCCATCACCGCAGCACGCGTCAGCCGCACGAAATGCGGCTGCAGCGTCAGCGCAATGGCAATCATGCCATTGGTGAGGCTCGGTCCAAGGATGGCGACCAGAACCAGCGCCAGAAGCAGCGACGGGAAGGCAAGGATGATATCCATCAGGCGCATGATGACGGTATCGACCCAGCCGCGGTAATAGCCGGCAATCAGCCCGACCAGGATGCCGCCGGTCAGCGACAGCGTGGTGACGAAAAGGCCGATGAACAGCGAATATTGTGCGCCGTAGATGAGGCGCGAGAGAATGTCACGACCGACCGGATCAGTACCGAGCAGGAAGCTGGTATTGCCGCCGGCAAGCCAGGCGGGCGGCAGAAGCACGAATTCGCGGTACTGCTGGAACGGTGAATGCGGCGCAATGACCGGCGCAAGGACGGCGATGATGGCAAGGGCGATGAAGACGAAGAGGCCGATCACGGCGCCCCGGTTTTCGGAAAAATAGAACCAGAATTCGGCCAGCATCTGGCGGCGCAGAGCCGCGCTGGTGACCGGCTGGGTCTTTGCTGTGTCTGCCATGGGATTTTCTCCTTCTTAGTGGCGGATGCGCGGGTTGACGAGACCGTAGAGCAGATCGACGATCAGGTTGACGACCATGATGATGCCGGCAATCAGAAGAAGACCGCCCTGGATCACCGGGTAATCGCGACGGAACACGCTATCGACCATCCACTTGCCGATGCCCGGCCAGGAGAAGATGGTTTCGGTGAGAATGGCGCCCGCCAGCATCACGCCGATCTGCAGGCCGATCGTGGTGATGACGGGGATCATGGCGTTGCGCAGCGCATGCAGGCTGACGACCCGGAACGGCGACAAGCCCTTGGCGCGCGCCGTGCGGATATAATCTTCCGACAGCACTTCCAGCATGGCCGAGCGCGTCTGGCGCGCAATGACGGCGAGCGGGATCGTGGCGAGCACTACGGAAGGCAGGATGAGATGGCTGACGGCGGACGAAAACGCCCCCTTCTGGCCCGACAGCAGCGAATCGATCAGCATGAAGCCGGTCACCGGCTTGAAGAAATACATCAGCGAAATGCGGCCCGAGACCGGCGTCCATTGCAGGATGCCGGAAAACAGGATGATCAGCAGCAGGCCCCACCAGAAGATCGGCATGGAATAGCCGACAAGCGCGACGCCCATCATCGACTGGTCGAGCGCCGAACCCCGCTTGATGGCGGCGATGATGCCGGCAGGAATGCCAAGGGCGACGGCAATCAGGATGGCGCAGAAGGACAGCTCGACCGTCGCCGGAAACAGCGCCAGGAACTGCTTGAGAATGGGAGACTTGGAGACGATGGAGGTGCCGAAATCACCGGTCACCACGCCGCGCAGGTAATCGAGGTACTGGATCACCATGGGACGATCGAGCCCGAGCTGGGCGCTGATCTGCGCATGCCGCTCCGGCGACATCACCCGTTCGCCCGACAAAAGTGCCACCGGATCGCCCGGAAGCAGGCGGATGAAGGCAAAGGCAATGATGGAAACCCCGATAAAGGTCGGGATCAGGACGGCGATACGCCGCAGAAGAAAGCCAAACATGGTGGAGACCTGTTTTTTTATTCTTGAAAAGCAAGGTATGAGCGCGACGGCCATGGCCTGCCGCATATGCCATTCCCCGACCGGACACCTTTCCCGAAGTGCCGATCTTTGAGCAAAGGCCGCGGAATGTCGCCATTCCGCGGCCGCATCTTCGCTAGACCAGCGAATTATTCAGCAATGTCGACCGCTTCGAAGGTGAAGTCGCCGAGCGGGCTCTGGGTAAAGCCGGTCACACCCTTGGCCATCGGAACGACGGCGAGCGAGTGGTCGATGGTTGCCCAGGGAGCCTGCTTCTTGAAGACGAGCTGAGCCTGTTCGTAAAGCTTGGTGCGCTCAGCCTGGTCAGAGGTGACCTTGGCCTTTTTCACCAGTTCGTCGAACTCCTTGTTGCACCACTGCGCACGGTTGTTGCCGCCCACGGCATCGCAGCCGAGCAGGGTGTCGAGGAAGTTGTCCGGATCGCCGTTGTCGCCGGTCCAGCCGAGGATGGCGGCACCGTCACGGTTCTTGTCCTTGGAACGCTGCAGGTATTCTGCCCATTCGTAGGAGACAATCTCGACCTTGACGCCGATCTTGGCAAAGTCGTCCTGCATGATTTCGGCCGCACGGCGGGCGTTCAGCATGTAGGGACGCGAAACCGGCATGGCCCAGATCTTCATCGACAGATCCTTGACGCCGGCATCGGCCAGCATCTTCTTGGCCGCGTCGAGATCGTAGGTGTCGTCCTTGGTTTCCTTGCTGTAGGACCACATGGTCGGCGGGATCGGGTTGGTTGCCGGCGCAGCCATGCCCTGGAAGACCGAGTCAACGATGGCCTTCTTGTTGATGGCCTTGTTGAGCGCAATGCGCACTTCCGGCTTGTCGAACGGCGCCTGGGTGGTGTTGTAGGCGAGGTAGGCGATGTTGAGGCCTTCCTGCTCCAGAACCTTCAGGTTCGGATCGGCCTTCATCGACTTGACGTCGGCTGCGTTCGGATACGGCATCAGGTGGCATTCGCCGGCCTTCAGCTTCTGGTAACGCACGGCAGCGTCGGTGGTAATGGCAAATACCAGATCATCGATCTTCGGGGCGGTGCCCCAGTAATCGGCGTTCTTCTTGAAGCGGATGACGGCATCCTGCTGATAGGCGACGAAGGAGAACGGGCCAGTGCCGACCGGGTTCTGGTTCAGCTGTTCCTTCTTGCCGGCCTTTTCCAGGCTGTCGGCATATTCCTTGGACAGGATCGATGCGAACGGCATGGCAAGGTTGGCGAGGAACGGTGCTTCCGGACGGTTGAGCGTAATCTTGACCGTCAGGTCATCGACCTTCTCGATGGACTTGATGAGCTTGGGGAAGCCCATGCCATCGGCATATTCCCAGGTGCCGCCGGAAATGTACTTGTTCCAGGCGCTCTTCTCGTCGATCTGGCGACCGATGGAGAAGATCACGTCATCGGCGGTCAGCGTGCGGGTCGGCGTGAAGAAATCGGTGGTCTGGAACTTGACGTTCGGACGCAGCTTGAATGTGTAGACCGTGCCGTCCTTGGAAATGTCCCAGCTTTCGGCAAGCGCTGCTTCCGGCTGCGTTGTGCCCGGCTTGAACTCGAGCAGGCGGTTGTAGACCGGATGCGCCGAGGCATCGAAGGTCGTGCCGGCGGTGTAGAGGCCCGGATCGAAACCTTCCGGCGAACCTTCCGAGCAATAGACGAAGGTCTTTGCGCTGGCGGCGGTGGTCGAGAGGAACGAGGCTGCGAGCAGTGCCGCAGCAAAACCAAATTTAAAGTTCATTGAAGTCTCCCATCGGCATGACAAGCGGGATTGCCGCCTGTGCCGGTTGTCTGGATTTGAAATCGCGCAGCCCGTTTATCTTGTTGTTCTTTCCACGCGGTGGCTCACCATAGGACCTGTTCAGCCGTGTCTGCGGCCAAGATGTGGGCATTTGCCCGCAGCTTATCCGGAAACACGGCATTCCTCATATCCGTTAGGACACCCTTGTAAAGCCTGCCGCCCCCGCGAGGACTGGGGAAACAGTAATATTTTTTCCTGACTTTCCAAACTGGAAAAAGATGTCGGGGTATCATGAAATAAAGTTGCGCCGATTGCCGCAGTGCAGCGTAATTTTTGGCGGTTCGGGTTGAACAGGCAATGCCTGTTCGCGCTCCACGACCATTTGAGGAACCCACAGGCCCTCCGGTGATGGCGTGCCTCGAAGGTGATGCTTCTGCAGATGCTGAAATTGTACTCGGCAGCCCTTTCGATCCCGGGCCTTTATGGGCTATGACCGAACCGGAAAAATTTACTAAACGCTGCCTGGAAGCGGATCGGCGACTGCCGGTCCGGAAAATGCATGGTCACCATCAAGGAAATCGCCAAGGCCGCCGCCGTGTCTCCCGCCACCGTGTCGCGCGTCCTGAACTATGATCCGACGCTGTCGATCTCGCCCGCCAAGCGCCAGGCGGTGATCGAAACGGCGGAGGCGCTCAATTATGCGACACCGCGCAATCGCAACCGCGCCCAGGCCGGGCCACTGCAACTGCCGAACCGGGTTCTGGCCATTCCGCGCCTGGCCATCGTGCATTTCCTCGAGCCCTCCGAGGAACTGATCGACCCCTATTATATCGGTGTGCGCCTGGGCATCGAAAACCGCTGCCGGGAATACCGCATCGAGGCGGTCAAGGTCTTTCACTCCGAGGCCGTCACGGCAGGGGCACTGCTGCAGAGCGTTTCCGGTGCCATCGTTGTCGGCAAGCATTCCCGCCAGGAAATCGCCTGGCTGTTCGAGCATGCCCGCCATCTCGTCTTTGCCGATTTCGTGCCGCGCCGGGAAGATCTCGACTATGTGTGCAGCGATCTCGGCCTTGCCACCCGAAAGATCCTCGACGGGCTGGCAAGTGCCGGTTACCAGCGCATCGCCTTCATCGGCGCCCATGATCCGGTCAGCGCCGATGGTGGCATGTTCGGCGAACGGCGTTGCCGGGCCTATATCGAGTGGCAGCGCGAGCGCGGCGGCTTTGATGCAGAGCTGATGGCGCTGAGTTCCCCGGAAGACCACCGCCATGGCCAGAACCTGCGCCTGGAAGTCGGCTATGAACAGGCAAAGGTCATCCTGGCGCGGGAAACACGGCCCGATGCCCTCGTCATGGCCAATGACAATCTGGCGATCGGCGCCTACAGGGCCATCCAGGAGGCCGGACTGTCCATTCCCAACGATATTGCCGTCGTCTCCTACAATGACATCCCCGTCGCGCAATTCCTCAGCCCACCGCTGTCGACCATGCGCATCCTCAGCGAAGCCATTGGCGAAACGGCCGTGGACCTTCTTGTGGAGCGCATCCAGGGCCGCGAATACGCCAAGCACGTGATGCTGCCGACGGACATGATCTGGCGCGAAAGCTGCCGCAAGCCCATCATCTAACGCATTGTTTTCCTGAGCATAACGACCTCTTACCGACGGGCCGCGCCAGCGGGCCGCGGCGCCTGCTCACCTGTGCCTTCGCACTTGCAAAAAATATTTAGTAAAACTTTTCTTGCCATCGGATTTCTTTTCCGCTTAGGTCTGGCCCGGGCGGAGGATCGCCATCAGCTTGATGTTTTCGGGGAGGAAAACATGGACAGATTGCCATTGAAGACATGGACCCTGCGTGCAGCATGGGTTGGCGCAAGCCTCATGGCGGCGGCGCCCGCCTTTGCCGGTGAAATCACCATCTGGTGCTGGGACCCGAATTTCAACGTCGCCATCATGCGCGAAGCCGGCGAACGCTATACGAAGGCGCATCCGGGCACGACGTTCAACATTGTCGATTTTGCCAAGGCAGATGTGGAGCAGAAGCTGCAGACGGGGCTTGCCTCGGGCACCGGCAATGCGCTGCCGGACATCGTGCTGATCGAGGATTACGGCGCGCAAAAATATCTGCAGTCTTTCCCCGGCGCCTTTGCGCCGATGACCAAGAAGATCGATTACTCCGGCTTTGCGCCATACAAGGTGCAACTGATGACGCTGGAAGGCGAGACCTACGGCGTGCCCTTCGACAGCGGCGTTACCGGGCTTTTCTATCGCCGGGATTATCTGGAACAGGCGGGCTTCAAGCCCGCCGACCTCGAGAACATCACCTGGGACCGCTACATCGAGATCGGCAAGGCCGTCGAGGCCAAGACCGGCAAGAAGATGACGACGGAAGACCTCAACGATGGCGGCATGACACGCATCATCATGCAGTCGGGCGGCAAGTGGTACTTCAACGACGACGGCGAGCTGGACGTGACCGGCAATGCGGCGCTGAAGGGAGCACTGGAGACCCAGGCCAAGATGGTCAAGGCCGGCATCGTCAAGCCTGCAACCGGCTGGAACGATTTCGTCAAGGGCTTCACATCCGGCGACGTCGCCTCGGTCGTCACCGGCGTCTGGATTACCGGCACGATCAAGGCACAGGCCGCGCAGGCCGGGAAATGGGGCGTCGCCCCCACCCCGCGTCTCGACATGGCCGGCGCCACCAATGCATCGAACCTTGGCGGTTCGAGCTGGTATGTGCTGGCAAAATCCAAGGAAAAGGATGAGGCCATCAATTTCCTCGGCGCAATCTACGGCAAGGATATCGATTTCTACCAGAAGATCCTGGCCGATCGCGGTGCGGTCGGCTCCCTGACCGCGGCCCGGTCCGGCGCAGTCTACCAGCAGTCGGATGCCTTCTTCGGCGGCGAGCAGGTCTGGCAGCGCTTCGCCGACTGGCTGGCAAAGGTTCCGCCGGTCAACTACGGCATCTTCACCAATGAACTCGACAATGCCGTTACCGCCAATCTGCAGGCGCTGATTGCCGGAAAGCCGGTGGATGCGGTGCTGAAGGACATCGAAGAGCAGGCCAAGACGCAGATCCAGTAACGTCCTTCACAGGCCTCTCCTGCCGGCGCCATTCAGCCGGCGGCCCTTACCCTGCGGCAGGATTGCCGCAGGGTTTGCGGGCAAAGCGGGTGGCCGGTTTCACGGCAAAGCGTTCAGGGTGAGGCCCAGGTGGCGATCTTCACGGCACGAAACAGGCACAGCGGTCTGAAGCGGTATTACGATGTCAACGGCTGGCTGTTCATCGGCCCGGCGCTGGCGCTGATCGCAATTTTTCTGCTCTATCCGATCGTGCAGTCGCTGACGCTGTCGGTCTATTCTGGCCGCGGCATGATGATGAAGTTTACCGGCTTCGGCAATCTGGTGCGGATCTACAATGATCCGATCTTCTGGAAGGCGCTGACCAACACGATCACCTTCTTCATCATCCAGGTGCCGATCATGATCGTCCTGGCGCTGATCATCGCCAATGCGCTCAACAATCCAAAACTCCGGTTTTCCGGCCTGTTCCGCACGGCGATCTTCCTGCCCTGCGTGTCGTCGCTGGTGGCCTATTCCATCCTGTTCAAGAGCATGTTTTCCGTCGACGGCATCGTCAACCGCACCCTGATCGGCCTTGGCGTCATGGACCAGCCGATCAACTGGCTGACCGACCCGTTCTGGGCCAAGGTTCTCGTCATCACCGCCATCACCTGGCGCTGGACCGGCTATAACATGATCTTCTACCTCGCAGCCCTCCAGAACATCGACCGCTCCATTGATGAGGCCGCCCGTATCGACGGTGTCCCCTCCTGGGGGCGCTTCTTCTATCTGACGGTGCCCATGCTGAAGCCGGTGATCCTGTTTACCACGATCACCTCCACCATCGGCACGCTGCAATTGTTCGACGAGGTCTACAGCCTGACGGAAGGCAAAGGTGGTCCCTCGAACGCGACGCTGACGCTGTCGCTCTATATCTACAACCTCACCTTCCGCTTCATGCCGAACTTCGGCTATGCCGCGACGATTTCCTATGTGATCGTGGTGCTGGTGGCGCTCTTGTCCTTCCTGCAATTTTATGCGGTGAGGGAGCGGCGATGACAAAGCGACTGATGAGCGACCGCCTCACCGCCCGCCTCGGCAGTGGCCTGCGCTATGGCCTCCTGTCGCTGGCCGCCTTCTTATCCGTCTTCCCCTTCTTCTGGATGCTCATCGGCGCGACCAACATCACCGCCGATATCAACACCGGCAAGGTCACCCCCGGCGCAGCGCTCCTCGACAATATCCGCTCCTTCGTGGCGCAGGTGGATGTGCCGGTCGTTTTGTGGAACTCGGCAAAGATTGCGATCCTCGGCACCGCCGTCACCATCCTCGTGTCGTCGATTGCCGGTTACGGCTTCGAGATGTTCCGCTCCAGGCTTAGGGACCGGATCTATTCCGTCATCCTGCTGACGCTGATGGTGCCGTTCGCCTCCATCATGATCCCGCTCTTCATGATGATGGCAAGCGCCGGGCTCATCGATACGCATATCGCCATCGTGCTGCCGACGCTCGCCTCGGTCTTCATCATCTTCTACTTCCGCCAGGCCTCGAAGGCCTTTCCCGCCGAGCTGCGCGATGCCGCCAAGATCGACGGTCTGAAGGAATGGCAGATCTTTCTCTTCATCTATGTGCCGGTGATGCGCTCCACCTATGCGGCGGCCTTCGTCATCGTCTTTATGACCAGCTGGAACAACTATCTGTGGCCGCTGATCGTGCTTCAATCCAATGAGACGAAGACGATCACGCTCGTCGTCTCATCGCTGGCCTCGGCCTATTATCCCGATTACGGCGCCGTGATGGTCGGCACCATCCTTGCCACCCTTCCCACCCTTTTCGTCTTCTTTGCCATGCAGCGCCAGTTCGTCCAGGGCATGCTTGGCTCCGTGAAATAGGAATGTTTGCGATGCGCATGACCCGTCTTTTCAACGACAACTGGATTTTTTCCGAAGGCTTCGACGAGGCTTCGAAAACGGCTCTTGCCAAGGGCGAGACGGTTCGCCTGCCGCACAATGCGCTCGACCTGCCGTTCAACTATTTCGACGAGGCAAGCTACCAGCGGCCCTTCACCTACCAGAAGATCCTGGCCTGGCAGCCGGAGTTCGACGGGCGCGAAGTCTCCGTGGTGTTTGACGGCGCCATGGCCAATGCGCATGTCTACCTGAACGGCGAGGCCGTGATCGCCCACAAGGATGGCTACACGCCCTTCGAAGCGCGGCTCACCGGGAGGCTGAAGCCGGGCGACAACCTTTTGACGGTGAGCATCGACGGCAGCGAGAACCCGGACATCCCGCCGTTTGGCGGTCGCATCGATTACCTCACCTATGCCGGCATCTATCGCGATGCCTGGCTGAAGGTGACGACGCCTGTCTCCATCGGTCAGCTGAAGATCGAGACGCAGGAGACGCTCTCCGACGCGAAGGGCGTGACCGTCCGTGTCGATCTTGCCAATCCGTCGGATGCGGCCCTTGCCGGCCGGCTGACCGTGGCATTGAAGGACGGCGAGCGCGTGATCGCTTCTGAGACACTGGATGTGGCGGCCGCTCGCCACACCTTTACCTTCACCGGTCTTGAAGGCCTGTCGCTGTGGGAGCCCGATCATCCGGTCCTCTATACGGCGGAGGCCCGCCTTGAGAGCGACGCCGGCGAAGACAGTTACGCCTCCCGCTTCGGCTTCCGCACGGCAGAATTCACCGCAAGCGGCTTCAAGCTCAACGGCAAGCTTCTGAAGATCCGCGGCCTCAACCGTCACCAGGCCTTCCCCTATACGGGCTATGCCATGGGCAGGCGGGCCCAGGAGCGCGATGCGGAAATCGTCAAGAACGAGCTGAAGTGCAATCTGGTGCGCACCTCGCATTATCCGCAATCGCCCTGGTTCCTCGACCACTGCGACCGCATCGGGCTTCTGGTGTTTGAGGAAATTCCTGGCTGGCAGCATATCGGCGACAAGGAATGGCAGGCGGAATCGGTGCGCAATGTCGAGCGCATGATCACCCGCGACTGGAACCACCCCTCGATCATCCTCTGGGGCGTGCGTATCAACGAGTCGCAGGACAACTATGATTTCTACGCCGAGACGAACCGCGTGGCGCGGGAAACGGACCCAACCCGCCAGACCGGCGGCGTGCGCTTCATCACCGACAGCGAGTTCCTCGAAGACGTCTATACGATGAACGACTTCTATCTCGGCAGCGAGGAAATGCCGGGCGCCAATCATGCCCGCACGCCGCTGCGCGACCAGCAGGCCTGCACCGGCCTGCCGACCAAGGTTCCCTATATGGTGACCGAGTTCAACGGCCACATGTATCCGACCAAACGCCATGACCAGGAAGCCCGCCAGGCCGAACATGTGACGCGCCACCTGCAGGTGCTGAACGCCATGTACGGCGATCCCTCGATCTCGGGTGCCATCGGCTGGTGCGCCTTCGATTACAACACCCACCGCGATTTCGGCTCGGGCGATCGCATCTGCCACCACGGCGTGATGGACATGTTCCGCGAGCCGAAGTTTGCCGCCTCTGTCTATGCCAGCCAGTGCGCCCCGGAAGAGGAGATCATCCTGAAGCCGGTGACCTTCTGGGCGCGCGGCGAACGCAATATCGGCGGCATCATGCCGCTCATCGTGCTGACGAATTGCGACGAAGTGGAATTCGTCTATGGCAGCCACCTGCGCAAGCGCGTCGGACCGGATCGCGACAGCTATCCGCACCTTCCCCATCCGCCAGTCGTCATCGACCGTCGGCATTTTTCCGCCGAGGAACTGGGAAGCTGGGGCATGGCCTGGCAGGATGGCGAAGTGATCGGCTACCGCAATGGCGAGCCCGTCGCGACGGTGAAAATGTCGGGCGGCGCCGTACCGACGCGTCTCGACGTGGTGGCCGATGATCAGACGCTGCCGGCCGCGACCAAGGACCAGGTGCGGGTGATCGTGCGGGCGCTCGACCAGACCGGCAATCTGCTTCCCTTCCTCGACGAGCCGGTCCAGGTGACGGTAAAGGGCCCGGCAAAGCTGCTTGGTCCTTCCAATCCGGTTCTCACCGGTGGCGCGACCGGTTTCTGGCTGGAATCGACAGGAGAGGTTGGTTCGATCGACGTCACCGTCTCATCGGCGCGGTTTAAGCCGCGCACCCTTTCGCTGTCCGCCGTGTGAAAAAGAGGAAGACTGCATGAGCGCGCTCTCGTTGCAAGGCATCCGGAAATCCTACGGATCACTGGAGGTGATCAAGGGTGTCGATCTCGACATCCAGCCGGGCGAGTTCACGGTCTTCGTCGGCCCCTCCGGCTGTGGCAAATCCACGCTGCTGCGGATGATTGCGGGCCTTGAAGATATCAGCGGCGGCGATCTCATCATCGGCGACGAGCGGATGAACGACACCGATCCGTCGCGGCGCGGCATCGCCATGGTCTTTCAGTCATACGCGCTCTACCCGCACCTCACCGTGCGTCAGAACATGGGCTTTGCGCTGCGCTTTGCCGGAGTTCCCAAGGCCGATATCGACACCCAGGTCATGCAAGCGGCCCGCATTCTGGAACTGGAACCGCTGCTGGAGCGCAAGCCCGGGCAGCTTTCCGGCGGTCAGCGCCAGCGGGTGGCGATCGGCCGGGCGATCGTGCGCCATCCAAAAGTATTTCTGTTTGACGAGCCGCTCTCCAATCTCGATGCGGAACTGCGCGTCCACATGCGCATGGAGATTGCAAAGCTCCACAAGAAGCTCGGCACCACCATGATCTATGTGACCCATGACCAGGTGGAGGCGATGACGCTGGCCGACAAGATCGTCGTCCTGCGCGCCGGCATGGTCGAGCAGGTGGGATCGCCGCGCACGCTTTACAACGATCCCAACAACCGGTTCGTGGCGGGTTTCATCGGCTCGCCGAAAATGAACTTTCTGCCGGCCGTCGCGGTCTCCACGGATGGCCAGCCAGCAGTGCGGCTGGATGAATTCGACACGATCCTGCCGATGAAAGCGATCACGACCCGCCTGGAACCCGGAACGCCCGTTACAGTGGGATTGCGGCCGGAAGCCTTCCGCCCGGACGGTGACTGCTCCTTGACGCTCGAGATCGAAATGATCGAGTACCTTGGGGGCGAGACGCTGGTCCATGGCCGCGGCAGTGGCGAACTCGTCACCGCAAAGCTCTCCCAGTCCGTCACCGTGCCGGGCGGCGAACGGCTTGCGCTTGCCTTTGACAGCCGGGATCTGCTGCTGTTCGACGCAAGCGGCAAGCGCATCCGATAGGCAACCGCGAATGTCCGGCAAAGTCGCAACACGGTCTGCCGGAAAGGCCGTTCCACGGCAATGACGGAGAGGCCGCGGCCCGACCACGGCTCTCTCCTTGCCCGCATTCGGTGGCGCGCCTCACCCGAGGCCCTTGCCAAGTTCCCGCCGGTCTTCTTCCAGCGCGGCATCATAGACTATAGAACATGATGCAATTCAGAGCTTATCCGCTTACCGTTTATTTCGTATTTTGCTTATATATATGTGTAGGCAATTGCATCGTGATGGTCGTCTCAGCAAGGTCTGGTTGCACAGGCGCTTCGGTGCTAAAACCTTCGGAGACCTGAGGGATGGCAGAAAAGCGCGCGCGATGAGCATCCTGTTTGCGAAAAACCAGCTTTTGGACAAGGCCGAAGACGCCAGATCTTTCAAGAGGTGGCTCTATGTCAGCCTTGTGCGTCTGGCGTTTCGCAACAACTTCGCCAATATTACCGTCAATCTGGCCGCGGGCTTCGGTTTCGTCCTGATCATCTGGCCGTCCGAGGAGATGAGCGAGAGCTTTCTGGCGCAATGGCTGGTGGCGCTATCGGTGCTGTCGCTGGCGCGGCTGACGCATTCCTTCTTTGTCATCAAGCGCCTTCGGGACGAGCCCGACATCACCCAGGCCCAGTTGCGGCCGCACCTGTTTCTCTACGCCGCAGGCCTTCTGACGGCAGCCGGTCTGTGGGGGATCATCACGGCCTCGACCGTGCTTGCGGGAAATGAGGAAAGCCGGCATGCGGCGCTTGTCATCATTCCGGCACTTGCGGCCGGCGCAACCGGCATTCTGGCCTCGCAACGGATGATCGGCCGGATCTATATTTCGGTGATGCTGCTTCAGGGCTCACTCGCCCTTGCCCTTGCCAGGGAGCCGGAACACCTGATGGCGGTCCTGGGCGTCATCTTCACCATCGTGATGCTGATTGCACACCGCAACAATCATCAGGTTCTCAGACAGAGTTTCGAGCTGCAGTTTCGCAACAATGATCTCGTCGAGAAGCTTGAGGCTGAACGCAGCCTTTTGGAAAACCTCAACGCCACTCTGGAAGCACGGGTGCGCCAGCGCACGGCGGAATTGAAGGAACTGGCGGCGCAGGATCCACTGACCCGCGTTCTCAACCGCAGCGGCCTGATGCAATGGTGCGCCGAGCAGGAGGAAAGCGTCAGTGCGTCAGCCGGCTTTGCGGCGATCTTCATCGATCTCGACCGTTTCAAGCAGATCAATGACGGCCTGGGCCATACGGTTGGCGATATCGTGCTGGCGGAAGTGGCAAGGCGGTTGAATCGGGCACTTGGGCCCCATGGCGCTTTGGGCCGTTGGGGTGGCGACGAGTTCGTCGCCATTGTCCGCACACCGCAGGAGCGTCCGGAAGACTGGAGCTGCACGCTGGTGGACCGCATGCGCGCGGCGGTGGAGGAGCCGATTGGTGTTGCCGGGCGCCAGCTGCAGGTGGGCTTCAGCGCCGGCGTCGCCGCGACCGGCAGCGACCGCCTCCGAGTAACGGACGCCATTCACTGCGCCGACCTCGCCGCCGGCGATGCCAAGCGCAAGGGGCGCGGCGTTACCCAGATCTACCGCAAGACGCTGCTGGCCGAGCAGGAGCGCAATTTGGCCCTCGTCCAGGCCCTCAAGCAGGCCATTGCCAATCGCGAGTTCTCGGTGGTGTTCCAGCCGGTGGTTCAGGCGGGCACCCATGCGGTGCATAGCCATGAGGTGCTGCTGCGCTGGAACAATCCGGATTACGGTCTGGTCAGTCCCGACGAATTCATTCCTATTGCGGAGGATACGGGCGAGATCGTGACGATTGGCGCCTTTGTGCTGGACACGGCGCTGCGTGAGATCGCCCGAACGGCCGATCCCGAAGGCCCGCGCCGCCTTGCCGTCAACGTGTCGCTTCGCCAATTGATCGCCCCGGGCTTTTTCGAGGTGGTCCGCTCCATGCTGGAGCGCCATCAGGCGCGGCCGGAGGATCTCGTGCTGGAGGTGACGGAATCCATTTTCGATACGCGCCGGCAGTCGATCATCAAGGCAGTCCTGCTTGAACTGCATCTTTATGGCGTCGAAATCCATATCGACGATTTCGGCACCGGCTATTCGTCGCTGTCACGCCTACATGAAATGCCGGTGCAGGCGCTGAAGATCGACAGGTCTTTCGTCCAGGCGCTCGACAGCCATGGCCACGCCATCATCGAGGGAACCGCCCTCATTGCCCGAAAACTCGGCATCGCCATCGTGGCGGAAGGTGTCGAGACAGCACAGCAGGTGGCGCAGTTGGAAGCGCTAGGCATCGACTATCTGCAGGGCTATTTCTTCGGAAGGCCAAGCCCAAGCCTTGCACGTCCTCCGCAGTCGAAAAGCGCCTGATGACGTATAGCGACACGTCGAAAACGCTGCCTGACAGGCGTTGAGCCACCGTCAGGCCGGGTTCCGGCTTCCGGAGAAGGCCCCGCGGAACCAGGCCCATCCGCCCTCGCCTGTCTTCTTGCGCCGGTAAAGCGCCTGATCGGCATAGCGCATCAGGGTCTGTAGATCGCCGGCATCCTGAGGGTAACAGCTGATACCAAGGCTTGCCCCGACGGATAGCTGCTTCGCCTCCCAAGTGAAGGGCTGCGAAAGTGCACTGCAGATGCGCCGAGACACCAGCTCAGCCTCGGCGCCTGAGGTGAGCCCCGGCAGCAAAACCGCGAATTCGTCGCCCCCCAGCCGAGAGATGATGCCCGTTGGCGGCACGACCGCCCGCAGGCGCGTTGCAACCGTCTTCAGCACCTCGTCGCCGGCATCATGACCAAACTTGTCGTTGATCGATTTGAACCGGTCGAGGTCGATCAGCAGGACGGCGATGGACAGGGACGGATGGCTTTCATGCCAGCGCAGCTCGAAATGCCAGCGATCGCTCAGTGCCCGCCGGTTGGCAAGCTCGGTCAGCGGATCCTCCAGCGCGATACGCCGAAGGGCATGTTCCACAGCCTTGCACTGGGAGATGTCTTCGAACGTCGCAATCGCGATGCCCTCGTAACGGTCGACCGTGCCACGGTGGAGCGTGGTGACGATCGTGCCATCGGCGCAGCGCAGATCAAGCTCGATGCCGGAGCTTGCCGCATTGCCTAGGCTGTTACCGTTGCGCAGGTTTTGCCAGAGGATCCGCGCGCGATGGCGCTGCTCCGGATGGCAGCAGGCTGCATCCAGCCATTGCTCCACCGACGTGAAGCAGCCATCCAGAGTGCCGAACTTATCGGTGAAGGCATGATTGGCGGAACGGACATTGAAATCCTTCAGCGAGGCCCAGAAGAGCGCAATCGGCGCCGCATCGAGAACCGTGCGAAGTTCCCGACGGTTGGGCTCCACCTGCAGATCTGTGGTCTCCATCACGTGCATCATGCTCTTCTCCGACCTGCCGTTCCTTTACCACTGCACCAGGGAGCCTGCGGCTCTTGGCGCGTGAGCAAGGTTGGAACGGTGCCACCCCGTTTGAAGGAGCAGATCCTGGAGGCGTGATCTGCTGCTTCGAGAAGAGAAGAACATGGCAGGCGTCACGCGGGCGTCACACCGCAGTCGCACCGTCTGGAAGGGATGACGATGACCCCGTCTTCAGCCTTTGCAGCACTTTTGCGCTGCAGCGCAGGGCGCCGTTGCGGCTGGCGAGATGGCTCCAGCCGGAAACACCGATCACCTCGAAGCCAAGATCCTGCCAGAGATGCCGGTTGGCCTCGTCGTAAGCAGACAGCGCCTCGACATCACCAAAGTGCGGCAGCCAGACGAGCGGCTTTTCCCGCCCCTTGCGCACCACGTTTTCAAGGAGGACATTGTTGTAAAGCCGCGCCAGTCTCTTGCCGCTATCCGGCGTCACGGCAAAGGGCACCGGGTTGCGGATGACGGCAAAGCCCTGACGCTCCAGAGAGACGGCAGAGGCATCGAGCTGACTGCGCGCCTGTTCGACCAGCCGGCTTTCACCGCCACCTTCAAGGCGTGGCTCGGCCACCAGAAGCAGCGGGCGGGCGTTCCGCGAAAGGCCCGTTACCGAGACGAACTGGTCCACATGAAAACCCGGCTGGTGCAGCCGCGTGCCGCCCGCCGCCCGGTAGCCGAACAGGTGGACGGGCCGATCGTCCAGCGTTTCGAGGAGACCAAGGTCGGCCGGTGCAGCACTCTCCGGCGGGGGGCTTGAAAGCCCGTTGCGCTCGAGGCTTGCCGCGCCGACGATCCGAAAATTCTCGCCCACCAGCTGGTTTCCGCCATCAAGCTCCACCGTCACCGAAACGGCCTCCCAGCCGAGAGAGCGGGCAAGCGCCGGGCCGACGGCAGTGCCGGGACGGCTTAAGATTTCGCCTCCCGACAGGTGGTTGCCCGCAAGGTCTCGCACATGAAGGAGATCCTGCATCCAGGGGCTCTGGCGCGCCCCTTCCGGCATATCGAGCGGCACCAGCGTCACCGACACCGCAAGAGGCAGTGTCGCCAACCACCGCTCCGCCTCTGCAAGCCGCTGGCGATCCACGACCAGAAAAAGCGCGATCCCGGCCGGAAGCGCCGCGATGAGATTGCCGATCGGAGCCAAAGGCCGGCTCCAGCGATCAAAGCTCTCCCCACCGAAGAAGGCGGAAGGGAGGGAAATGCCCAGCTTTTCGATCAAACCGCCACAATCGGCAAGCAGGCGGGCTGGCGGCACCTGTGACATCAGGTACGGCTCCCACTTTGTAGGCGCGAGAGAAGGCTGCGGAAGAACAACGTGTCCTGAAACCGCCAGGTGCCGGCGGGCGGGGCACAAAGGGTCCCGTCCTGAAGGAGGTTCAGCAAGGCGACCGCATCCGCCTGTTTGACCGAAAAGGCGTTCCCCGCAAGCCGGTCGGCCATCTCCATCGCAAAACCGCCTTCCCGGGCAATGGCGCGCCAGGTGCGCCTTGAAAAATGCAGCCGGCATGCGGCGGCCATCAGCCGTGCGTGATCGTCTTCGCCAAGGGTGTCCGCGAGCCTCTCGATGGTGGCTTGGGCGTCCACGAGGGCAAGGGTCAGCGGCCGGTAGGCGAGATCGGCAGGGGCATGTGACAGCGCCACATCCGCGTCGCTGACGCGGCGGCCATCGCGGTAGTCTTCAAAAACCCTGCCGATGCCGGTCATGCCGAAGGCTGCGCATTCGGCCGCCCGCAGCGCCCCCATGCTGGCCGCGCCGATGACCGCCACGCCCTTCGACAGGGCAAACAGGATTTCCTTGTGCCAGACGGCGGCACAATCGCCATAGAGCCCGTCGATCAGGCCGATCACCTGCGCGCCATCGTGCACGGCCGACAAAAGATCGCCGCAGGCCGCAGGCCCGCGAAAGGCAAGCCCCGCCAAGGAGGAAAGATCAAGGCCATGTATCGAAGGCCCGGCAAACACCACCGTATGGCACGTTATCGTCACGATTTCAAAAACCCGCTCAGCGTATTCAGGGAAAGCCGGTTGAGGCCCGCATTGCCGGCCGAAAGTCCATCCGCAAGCACTCTTGCGACATGGATGCCGGGTGTGCCGGTATCCAGCGGAAAGACGTAGAGATCGCGAATGCCGACATCAAACAGGTGTCTGGCGAGCCGTCGCCACACCGGGCCCTGCCCGCCACCGGCTGAAAGATCAAGCTTTGGCGGGAACCCGACCCCTTTTCCGGCTGTCGCGACATTGCTGAAACGGGCCGAAAAATCCGGCCGGTAGCGTTCCGGCGACAGATCGTCGCGCGCACCGCTGATATCGGTGAGGCGTGACTGGATCGCTTCCAGAAGGGCGGCAAGGGCGGCCTCCAGCGGGTCAAGCCGGCAGGCAATGCCAGCGGAATGGCGCTGGCCGGGGCCATGGTCCGACATCAGCGGCCGCTCGATGCCGGCCAGAATGACCGGCACGCCGGTTGCGCCGGTGAGGTCGAAGAAGCGCACCTGAAGTTTCAGGCTCTCAAGCCGCGCCAGCAAGCCGTCGAGAGGCTGGAACTGACCTGGTGAAACGGACAAGGGGCGCATGCCGAGCGCACGGCTCTCGAATGTGTCGATCAGAACGCAGGCATCATGCTCGACCAGTTCCAGCAGCGCATGCAGCACGACGCGGTCTTCGTCAAAACCGGCCGCCAGCCCGTGCGATGTCATCTGGAAGGCCTGGCGATCCCAGGGAAAATCGGCGCGAAAATCCATGCCGACCAGTTCATAGGGTGCATACACTGCGCGGTTGTCGCGGACAGAAAATCCCTTGACCCACGCGCGAGCGCGGCCTGCATCGAAATGATCCGGGTTGACGCGGGCAATGCGCTCCAGCGGCACCGGGCAGAGGCCGCGCGCGACAAGCGCCTCGGGCGTGCCCTGCTCGGCAATATGACGCCCGGTCTCTTCAGCCACCGCACCCTCGATCGCCTCCATCACGGCCGACAGCTTTGCCTGCCCCACGCTCAAGCCCTTGCCCTGCGCCACCGAAAGACCCCGCGAATTGGGCCGCACCGCAAACCATACCGGCACGCCGATCACGTCCAGATCCGTCACATCCCCGACCCGGGTAATCCCGAACCGCCTGAGCAGTTCGGGATCATCCAGAAGCGTGGCGGACAGATCGGGCGCGCCGTTGGCATTCAGTTCGGCAACGGGTGTCCGCTCAGTTGGCACGGATCACGGCGTGGTGTTTGGCGTGTCGGACAGGATGGCGTCGAAGAGGTCGCCCGTGGTCGCACCGCTCGGGCCAACGGCCATCAGCGGGTTTTCGATCGGCAGGCGAATGTCGCGGTTGGTGTCCCAGCCGGTATCGACGACAGTGCCGACCAAAGCAAAATCAGCTTCGGAGATGACGGCGCCGCCTGCAATCAAGGCTTCAACACCCTGGATCTGCACTTGATCCAGCGATGTTTCGGCCTGGCCATCCTGGCTTGCCAGCATGCCTTTGGCGGCAGCGGCAATGCGGGCATAGCCATCGACGCCCGGATGGCTTGTTTCATAATCCACGATGGTCTGATGCGAAACCTGCGCCACGCGCAGCGGCTCGGTGCGCAGGAAGATGACGCCGTCGCCCTTTTTACCGATGATATAGAGTTTGGAGCTGGTCATGTGTTCTCCTTAAGGAAGGCCTGCCGTTCGGAAGGCGTGATAAAATCGTTCATTGATTGCGGGATCGCGGTTCGGCGATAACCCGCTGATGTCCCTTGCACTCATGCCCGGGTACATGTCCTGAAGCCGCAAGCCGCACTGGCGTGCCGCCTCAAGATCTCCATTGAGAGCCAAGCTTGCCGTCAGCACGCGCAGGGCTGGCTCGTCATTTTCCATGCGCCGACACAGCTGAACCGCCTCGCCATAGGCTTCCCGCTTGAACGCAATGCTGGCGCCCGCCCACCAATAGATGTCGGGGGCGATCGGGTTGAGGTCGATGGCCTGCTGGAAGCGGGGCCAGGCGGCGTCCGGCTGGCCGAAATGCGCGAGCGCATCGGCGTGCTGCAGGAGCAGGTCGGCGGAGTTGGGGGCAAGCGCTTCGGCCTCGAAAAAACGCTGGGCGGATGTGTCGAAATCGCGCCGGTAAAGGGCAACGACGGCGCACATCCAGTGGCCCATGCCGGAAGCCGGATCGATGTCGAGCGAGGCTTCCGCCTCGGCCTTTGCGCGGTGGAGAAGATGCGGATCGCCGCCGCCCAGCATCAGCCATTCCAGTTGCAATGTCTGGGCAATGCGGGCGCGCGCCGTTGCCATGCGTCCATCGAGCTCCACGGCCCTGCGAAATTCCGCCCGGGCGCGCCGCAGCGACGGCAGGTCGCACTTGCCGCGCAACAGATGCTGGCCGGCCAGCAGCCGCTGATAGGCATTGGCATCATGGGGGCGAAACGGATCCACCTGCAAACGCTCGATCTGTTCGGCAAGCGCTGCGGCAATCTGTTTCGACAGAAGGCGAAAGGCGGCATGCACCTGCTCGGCATCCAGCGCCACTTCCAGTGCCCAGACCACCTCCGCCGTCTCCTCCTCGATCAGCGATATCGACAGGCGCGTCGGCTCGATAAGAGTGGAACGGACGCGGTAATCGGCGCGCAGGGATTGGTAGAGCCTACCCGAGGCATCCTCGGCAGAAGCAAAGCTGCTGTGCGGCGCAAGCACGGTAAATGTACGATAGCGCACCAGACTGTTTGCGACATCCTCGACAAAGGCATGGGCGATGGGAAAGGACGCGGTGCCGGCCTGCAGTGTGACCGGCGGCAGGAAAGCCACGCGGGGCTTGCGCACCGCCTTTTCCGGCGCGGCCGCCGGTTTTTCCTCGGCGGCCGGTGCGGCATAGCTTCGGTTTCGCCGCTGCAGCGCAAGCGTTGCCGGTTCCGGGTTTCGCCCTTCCAGCTGCAATTGCCGGGTGAGCATCTGAAAGATCCGGTCGCTCGCGGCAATGTCGCCGGCGCGCGCATAGGCTGCCATCAGGGCGCGAAACGTCTCCTCCCGCTCCGGCTCCAGTCTCAGCGCGACATCGGCAAGGGCCGCAATATCGGTGGTCTTCGCCCCCCCGAAGCGGGTGAGATCTTCGAGCGTCGGGCCCAGGGCGGAAAAGAACAGGTCCTTCAGCCGCTGTCGCTCCGAGACCAGCCAGAGGTAAAATTGCTCCTGGTTCTCCTCAAGCCCGGCCAGCAGTTCGCCATCCACGCTGCAGAGCGCCTGCAGGCGCAAGCCGACATCCTCCGATCTCAGCGCCGAGAGAAAAAAGGCCAGATCGGATTTCTGCGCCAGCACGCCGGCGCTGAGCCCCGTCGGCGTGCCGGTGACGAACGCCCCGTCCGCCGTTGCCAGCGGCTGCAGCCGTGACAGCAGTTGCCGCAGATTTCCAAGCGCCCGCTTCTGGTCGGCCTCTTCCCACAAGAGGGCCGCCGCCGCCTGCCGGGTCAGAAAGAAGCCGGGAGAAAGCAGAAGCGCTGCAACCAGGACAAACCCCTTTGCGGGAAAAAACGCCTGCCCCTCAGTCTCGCAGCGCGGCGTCCCGAACAGCCGGATGAATGGTTTGCCTTGGTCGCCGTTCAAGAACCCACCCCTCGTGGTTGCCGACATTTTGCCACTCCCGCGACATCGAACGAGATAATGCCCCGTATTTGACGCCGGTGTGACGCCGTTTGTCGCATGATTCTCCCGAAGTTAAATAGCAGGGGAGCCCGCCCGGACATCATTCTTCCGGTCAAATAGAAACGATGCACCGCATGACATTCAATTCTTCTTATGTACAATTTTCTTCTTACACTGAACCCTACCAGCGCGCCGATGATGTCGGCTTTGCCATTACCGAGTTCATGTGGTTCAAAGGCTATCCATTCTACGCAATCGGTGCGCTGACTGAAGCAAAGGTTGCTTATGCGAGACTTGCGCAAGGGGCATTCGAGGAGACGGACCAGGACAATGTCGATCTCGTCTTCCGCATGAGCCAAACCGGCGGTGGTTATTTCTTCGAACTGGTGCTGCGGTCGGACAAGGGCACCGCCTATGGGGGCTGGCTCTGGGGTGAAAACCTGGAGGTGACGGACGAATTCATCAACGGCTACCGGGTGCTTGCCACAACCCATGCCGCCGGCAGGACCCATTTCGCCTATAGCCGCCGGCGGCGCGGATACCAGTGCATCGGCCGCCCGCCCGTCGACAAGGCATCGCTAGTCATGCCGCGCAGGACACGTGGATTCGATGCCGACGCATGATCAGGACCGATGAGAACAAGAATTACATCCTCCGGTTGACAACTAACATAAATCAACTTTAAGTAATTGCATCGGTAGCGACTTCTCCCTAAAGACGAAATGCACCGGTAATCATCCACGGCCCGCATAGAACGGGCCGTCAATCATGTCATGCCTTGCCCCCTCTGCCGGCCTTATCCGCCAGCGGCATTGGGAGCCTGTGTCTATCGCCAACGCCATTCGAGCAGACAACTCGATGCGGCCTGGCGTTCGCTTTTACCAATAGCCAGCAGACTGCGTTTCCAGCGCTTTTTTGCGCGCGAAACGCAAAACACCTTGTTCCGCTTTACGATTTTTCACCATGCCTCGGAGGAAAACTGGGATGAGATCTTCATGGACACGCCGTACACTTTTGCGCAGCATGACGGCCCTTGCGGGCAGTCTGTTTGCGCCGCCGCTTCTCTCCGGCCTTGGCCAGGCGCAGGCCGCCTACAGGACAACCCGTCCGGATCTTCCCGCAGACTTCGGTCGCGGAAGGAGCGTCGCCATTGTCGGCGCTGGGGTAGCCGGGCTCACATCGGCCTTCAGGCTGGCCAATGCCGGCTTCAAGGTCGTGGTGTTTGAGGCAGACAGCCGCTATGGCGGGCGCAGCCTGACCGCCCGTCCGTCCAACGAAGCCTACCGCAAATGGTGGTTCAAGAAATATCCCGGAACCGAACAGTTTCCGGCCATGTATGCGGATCGTTACCAGGAGGTGGCGACAAGCCCTGCCCCAGATCTTCAGATCTGCGAATTCATGGATGATGACTGGAAGCCCGAGTCAGGGCGCGATCCGGTGGAACTGTTTCTGAATGCCGGGCCGGGGCGCATCCCGTCCAACCACGTCAATCTCATCGCGCTCTGCCAGGAGATCGGCGTGGCGCTCGAGCCCTATTTCTTCCAGTCCATGTCCAACCTCATTCAAAGCCAGACTTTTGACAACGGCAAGCCCATCAGCTTTGCCCAGGTGACCTACAGTCTCTATGCCGAAATGGCGCAGATGATGTACCAGGTGGCCCGCGAGGGGATCAAACTGAAGGGCAACCCAGGCGCCGAAGAAACGAAGGCGCTGGAGAACCTCTACCAGTTGTTCGGCAACCTTAGCAGCAGCGGCGACATCCAGCCGAATTCGCGGCTCGGATACACGCATCTGCCAGGCGGTTGGCGCGATAGCGGCACGCTGCGTGACAGCGTCCCCCTCGACAAGATCCTATCCTCCGGCTTCATCGGCGATGCCGACGCCAATCCGGAACTGTCGCCGGGATCGTTTCTGTTCAACGGCTTCAACATCGACTGGCAGCCGTCGCTGATGCAGCCGATCGGGGGCATGGACCGAATCTGGCAGCAATTGCTGCTGCAGGATGTGCCGAAAACGGCGATCTGGAACGAAAACCTGCAGCCAGTCGCCGGCGCCGGCCCCAAGGTTGGCAATCTCGTTCTCCTGAATACGGCCGTCACCGGCATTGCGCCCAGCAGCAGCGGCGTCAGCCTGCGCGTCAACCCTTCCAATGCCACGGGAGAGACGGGCGTCCAGCAACACGAATTCGACTTCTGCATCTCCACGGCCGCCCCCTCCCTTCTCAACCGCATCCTGGTGAAGGAAGGCCTGCCGCGGGCCTTCATCAACGGGCTGGACGCATTCTCCGTCCAGGGGGAATGGGGCGACGACGACCCGACGCCCAATCTGTGGACGCCGGCGATCAAGGTTGGATGGCAGGGCAAGAGCCGCTTCTGGGAAACCGAAGACGAGATCTATGGCGGCATTTCGTGGACCACCGACATCATCGGCCAGATCTGGTACCCGTCGGAGGATTTCACCGCCCATACCGGCATCCTGACCGGCGCCTACAATCGCGGTACGCCGGCCGTCACCTATGCGCGCCAGGGCAATGTGGAGCGTATCGCCACGGCGCGGCACGGCCTCGGGCTTCTCCATCCGGAGGCAAAGGAGGAGGTTTACCGGGGCCTGTCGATCGCCTGGCAGTATATGCCGAACCAGGTCGGCGGCTGGGCGTCCGATACGGCAAGCACGTCGCCGAACGTCTATCGGGAGATCACGACGTTCGACCCGTCGGGCCGCTTCTTCTGCGCCGGCGACACCTGGAGCTATTGGCCGGGATGGCAGGAAGGCGCCGTTGCATCCGCCTATTGCGCGATCGCCGCAATCGCGCACAGCATCGAGCCGCTCAACTGCCTCGACTGCGGATGCTTTTCAGGCATGAAGGGCTGAGGGATCATGCGGATGTAACCGGGCACACATATCAAAAGCCAGGTCCAAAAACAAAAAGCCTGCCGCGGGAGGAGGTGCGGCAGGCTTTTCGAAAAGAACTGAACGGCGACTGGGAGGAGGAGTGCCGCCGCTCTGCAGACGCCCCTTGGGAGGAGGAGTGGGCCGTCTGACACACGAAGCTCTGCGGGAGGAGGAGCATTGCTTCGATGAGGATGATCATACGCCAGATCGGCGGATTTGATAGGCATTATGTTGCAGTGCAGCTATGCAAAAACCGGGATGCTCCAGAACCCATATCCAGCATCGTGAACTTGGGCCCCAAACGCAAAAACGCCCGCGTCGAGAGCGGGCGTCTGCAAGCAAGAACTGGCGCGAAAGGCTTAGAAGCCGACAGAGGCGCGCGCCACATCGCGGATTTCACCGCGGGCAATGCCCAGGTCGTTCAGTTCGCGGTTGGACATGCGGCCAAGTTCCGTGACCGTCTGACGATACTTGCGCCAATTGTTGAGAGAGCGTGCTACGTTCATGATGATCCCCTTTCCTGAGGTCCGTTTGACGTCAGCAACCGTGCTTGGCTCCGGCGTCGTTTGATGTCGCTAATATAGGCTCGGGGGCGGCCCGCGAACAGTCGCAATGCGTCACGCCACCTATGCAGCGAATGCAAGGCGCCCTCGACCCCTCCCCGCTGAACGCCCTTGGCTGCATCATCCGCAGGCAATTTCGATCGACAGGAATGCAGCTTGTGGCGATGGAACGGCGGCGGCCGGCGCGTTGAGCAGAAAGACGAGACGCGCCTCCGATGGGCGTCAAGCGTCATCGGCAGACAGCCAAGCCTTCGCGCAAGCCGTGTCGGAGGCCGGCTATTCGGCGGCGGGCTGGCGAAGGGCGGCAATCTGCTCGCCGGGATGATGATCGTCGCTTCCCATCTCCTCTGCGAGGCGCCGTTGCCGGGCAGAGTGAAACTGGCGCTTCTGCTGATACATCGCCGCATCGGCCCGCCGCACCACGGCCTCGATCTTTTCACCCTGCTCGCTGGTGGCGATACCGAGCGCGATGCTGAGCGGTGCGTTCGAGTAGAACTGGTTGTTGATCTTCAACAGCTCCTGAATCGTGTCGGCCATGGCCGCCGCTGCGGCCCGGTCGGCACCCGGCATCAGGATGGCAAATTCGTCGCCACCAATGCGGGCGGCGTGGTTCGGCCGCGTGACGGCACCGTTCAACACTTCACCGATCCGTCGCAGCAGGGCATCGCCCGCATCGTGGCCCAGCGTGTCATTGGTGTCCTTCAACCCGTTGAGGTCAATCACGAGGATCGAGACCGGCCTCAGCGGCTTGCGCTCCATGCGGTTCATTTCATCCACATAGAAAGCGCGATTATGCAGTTTGGTCAGCACGTCGTGCTTGCCGAGATATTCGAGATAGGCTTCCGCCTTCTTGCGCGCCGTGATGTCGGTGAGCGCCACCTGCACCAGTGACCAGTCGTCTTCGTGGCCCGGAAGCACGGAAAACTGCATCAGGACATAGCGCTCGGACCCGTCGAGCGCGTAGTTGACCACCTCGCGCTGGTGGAAGAGATTGTTGTTCCACAGCTCCACCAGCTGTTCGCGAAAATGCTTTTCCATCTCATCGCGGAAAATATCGCCGAGCCGCTGCAACAGCGTCTGGCGGTCGGGCGCGCAGAACAGATCGAGCGTCGACTGATTGACCGTGATGACGCGGATCTCGCTCATGCACTGGCGCACGAACTCCGGATGCACGTCGGTGAACACGCGAAAATCGACAATGCCCTGCGCGCGCACATCCTCAAGCATGGTGCGGATACGGCTGAAATCCTCGACCCACAGCGACACCGGCGAGTGTTCGAAGATCCCTTCGGCGTATTGGCGGTTCGACAGTTCGCGGCGGCGGGCATCCTCGCGCTCCGTCACGTCTTCCGTCGTCAGCAGAAGCCGGTCGAGCGTTTGCTCATGGCCCGGCAAGACGGCACCGCGCAGCTGGATATCCAGACGCCGGCCCGACAGCGTGTAATTGACCGCACTGCCGAAAAACTCCTTATGCCCATCGAACAGAGCGGAAAGCTCGTTGATGTGGCTTTCCAGCATGTCGTCCCGGAAGACGCGGTCGATATTAGCAACCAGATGCGCCTGGCTTTCTGCCTCGAAGAGCTCGAGTGTCTTCCGATTGACCTCCAATACGCGGATCTTGGAGGCGCAGAGCGCCACCCGCGACAGATCCGCCCGCAGGAAACGGCGGATGTCGGTCACCCCCTCGCGGCGCCAGACGTCGAATTGAGCGGCAACGCCGCTGAAATCCTCGATCCACATGGCAATAGGCGCGAGATCGAAAACATCGGCACCGCTATTGTTGTCCATCATGCGCCCTCGCATAGCCTCTTGCGGCCAGTCCATAGAACGAATCCACCCCGCGGTCATTCAAATCTGGAATAGAATGAGACACCTGTCGAACTTTTTTTAGCAGGTCCTTGACTTCGGCCAAGGATGCGCCGGCGTCTAATGTCCTGTGATCAGGATCCGGACGCAGCGGCGCGCGCGTCGAGCTGTTGCCCGATCAGGGCAGTGGTGGTCTCTGCCCCGTCCATCAGGATCGAAATCTGCGGCCGCGCCGGACGCTGTCGCACCCTGCCGATGGCTGCAGCCAGTGTCTCGCCGCTCAGCTGCTGCTCACCAACCACTTCGGCAAAACCGAGGCTTGCAAGCTTTTCGGCGCGCATCGTCTGTTCGGTCTCGCCGCCCGATGCGAAGGGCACCAGCACGCAGCCGCATGTGGCCAGCAGAAGATCGCAGACCGTGTTGTAGCCGGCCTGCGAGATCGACAGTTCGGCATTCATGAGGAGGCTCGGAAAGTCGGTGCGAAAGCGCACCAGCGCAACATGCTTGTCCGCCCGCGCCGAGAGGCGGTCAAACGCTTCGGCTGGCATGTTGGGCCCGGCAATCAGGCACCAGCTGCGGTCGTCGCTGAGGATATCGCGAGCATCGAGCGCTGCCTCGACAAGGGCGGCTCCCACAGCTCCACCGCCTGCAGACACGACGACGTCGAACCGATCCGGTGACGGCACCGGCGTCTGAGGTGCCACAAGCCCGGTGTAATGCACCTTGCCTGCAATGTCTCCGGCGAGCGGAAACGTGTCTTCCAGCCGCACGAATTGCGGATCGCCATGGATCAGCACCCCGTCGAAATAATCCACGACAAGATCGGCGGTTTCCCGGTCGCGGCCCGGTTTGCGGTTTTCCTGCAGGATATCACGCACCGAACTGTAGAGAAGCGGGCGCGGGGATGCCTGCCGGATGGCCTCCAGAAGGGGCAGAAGCTCGAACCGCATCTGGCGGCGGCCGAAGGGAAAGGCCTCGATCAGCACCGCATCGGGGGCTGCCGCCTGGAAGGCTTCGATGAGGAGTGCTGCCCGGCGCGCCTCGAACCGCTCATCGACACGCCGGCCATCGGCGTCGATCAGGCCCGAAAAACCGGTGCTGGAGGAGAGCACGGCCGGCAGTTGCACATGCCGTACGTTCGGCCCCGGAAACCCTTCGATGGGGTTGCCGCCGGTCACCAGCGTCACCTCCATGCCGGCGGCATGGAGCGCTGCGGCGATACGGCTTGCCCGCACGAGATGGCCAATGCCGAGCAGATGCTGGACGTAGAAGAAAATCCGCTTCGGTGCCTTCACCGTCTCGCTATCCGTTTCCGTCACGTCACACACTCCTTGTCCAGCTTGCTGCAAACAGCCGCTCCAGATCGCGGATGCTGTTGTGGTGGTCAAATTGCGTGCGCACCTTCTGCTCGGCCTTTTGCGCCAAGCTCGCGCGCAGCAGCGGATCGCCGATCATCCGCGCAAGCGCTCCAGCAAGCGCGTCGGGGGCATCGGGTGCAACCAGCAGGCTGTTTTGCGCATCCTCGAAGAGTTCGGTAATACCCGAAACGGTCGTCGATACAACCGCCAACCCTTGGCTTGCGGCCTCCACCATCACATTGGGCAGACCGTCGCGATCACCATCGGCGGTAATCCGGCAGGCGAGCGTAAAGAGATCGCTGTCGCGGTAATGCTGCAGCACCTCGCGCTGGTCGAGCGCGCCCTTCCAGGTGATGCGGCCGGCAATGCCAAGCTCCTCGGCAAGCGGTTTCAGGCGCGAAAGCTCGTCACCGCCGCCGATATGGGTAAGGTGCCAGGCAAGATGCGATGGCAATTTTGCGAGCGCCTGCAACAGCACGTCATAGCCTTTTTTCGGCACGGCGCGGCCGACGCTCAGCAGCCGGACCGGGTCTTGCGGATCAGACCCATTCCGGGCCGGCCGCTCGCCACCAAAATGCGGAAAGCGGTCAAGATCAAGACCGTGATAGCTCAGGTGAACATTGTTTCGCCCCCGCGACAGCCTGGTCAGCTGATCAAAGCCGACGCGGGTGCAGGTGACGGCCCAATCGGCATCGGCGAGTTTTTCCTCGAGGTCCCAGTCAGGCGAGGTCCAGATATCCTTGGCATGAGCCGAAACCGTCCAGGGAATGCCGGAGATCATGCTGGCATAGCGCGCCACGGAGGCAGGCGTGTGGATGAAATGCACATGCAGCCATCCGGCATCCGCCGGCCATTCCGCCACCAGCACGGCGGCCTGACCGAAACGGCGAAAGCGGTTGCGGGACACATCGCGGCGAAGATCCTTGAGGAAGGATCGCAACGCCGTGGAAAAGCCCGAGAGGCGCGCGACCGCCGCCAGCGCCTTCAGCACCCGAAGCGGTTCCTCGTGCAGGTATTCCGGCAGATACCAGACCTTGGCGCGGATCTCGTCATGCACCGGATGCCGCTTCTTGTCGGTCGGGCGGCGCATCGCCACCAGTTCGAGCTCGAAACCTGCCCGTTCCAGCCCCAGCAATTCCTGCGCGATGAAGGTTTCGGACAGGCGAGGATAGCCCTTCAGCAGGACCAGAATCTTCTTCATGCGACTTCAGCCCTGCGCGAGCGACAGATGGTAGGAGCCCTTGCGCTTGAACCAGTTGGCGACGATGCGCGAAATGGTGGGGAGACCTTCCATATGCATGCCGGGCGCACTCACCGACGGCGGGTCGCGCTGCAACACATCCTTGATGGCTGCGGCAAACCTGACGGGATCGACGGACTCCTCACCCGATACCATGCTGACAAGGCCAAGCTCGCTTGCCCGCGTCGCACGGATCAGCTGCTCCTCGCGCGGCTGCGTGCGCGGAACGATGAGAGCCGGTTTATCGAAGGAGAGGATTTCGCAATAGGTGTTGTAGCCGCCCATGGCCACGACCGCCTTTGCGCCGGCAATGCGATCTTCCATGCGGTTGTCGAACTCGATGATCTCCAGAAGCGGGTTGTTCTCGCAGGCATCCTTGAAGTGGCTGCGCTGTTCGCCAGACATGTAGGGACCGAGCACGATCACCGCCTTGTGGGTCAGCGTCGGGTCTGCCTCGTAGGCGGCAATCACGTCACGCACCAGATCGGCGCCATCGCCACCGCCGCCTGTCGTCACCAGCAGGTAATCCTCGCGGCCGGCCTGCGAGGTACTGGGCTCCAGCGAAGCCTTGCGCTGCAGGAAGCCGACGAAATTCATCTTGGAGCGCACCGAGTGCGGAATATCGATGCCGGTCAGCGGATCATAGAAATCCGGAGGCCCATAGACCCAGACATCGTCATAGAGATTGCCGATCTTGCGCAGGACATCGTTGCGCTTCCATTCCGCCTCCAGGAGATGCGGCGCATCCATGACGTCACGCAGACCCAGCACCAGCGTCGTGCCGCGCGTCTTGAGGTAGGCAAGCGTATCCTCCACCTCGTTGCGCAGGCCAAGCGGCTCCTTGTCGATAATGAAGATGTCCGGCTCGAAGGTCTCTGCCGTATGGCGGATGATCGACTGGCGCATTTTCATGGTCTCGTGCAAATCGATATGCCGGTCCATGGACGTGTATTCGCCGTTGCGCAGCTTGATGACGCTGGGGATTTTGACGAAATCCACGCGGGCGCGATAGTCGAAGGCCCCGGCGATGGTGGCGCCGGAGATGATGAGCACGTTGAGGCCGCGGTAATCCTCGACCAGCGAATGGGCAATCGTGCGGCAGCGTCTCAAATGGCCAAGCCCGAATGTATCGTGGCTGTACATCAGGATACGAGCGTTCCCAAGGCGTCTTGGCATGCTCAGTCTACTCCATCGAGTTCAGGTGCCGGACAACGCCTCCCCGCGCAATCCGTTTGGTTCTCATTTATATGGGTCTGCAGCATCCCTAAGGCCATCGCCCAGGAAATTGAAGGCAAGGATCACGAAAATGACCGGAAGAACCGGGAAAAGCAGCCATGGATAAAGTGCCAGAACACTCACCGTTCGCGCTTCCGTGAGCAGAACGCCCCAGCTGGTAATGGGGGGACGCAGCCCGAGGCCCAAGAAGCTCAGGGTCGTTTCCCCAAGGATCATGCTGGGGATGGTAAGCGTGGCGCTGGCGATCAGATGCGACAGAAAGCCGGGGATGAGGTGACGCCCGATGATGCGGGTGCTCCCCGCCCCCATCATCTGCGCCGCCAGCACATAATCCTCTTCCCGGAGCGCCAGAAGCTTGGAACGCACTGCGCGGGCAAGTCCCGTCCAGTCGAGCAGGCCGAGGATGAAGGTGATGCCGAGATAGACGAGAAGCGGGCTCCAGTCGACCGGCAGGATGGCGGCAAGTGCCAGCCACAGCGGAATGCTCGGGATGGACTGAAGCACCTCGATCACCCGCTGCACGACGAGATCGAACCAGCCGCCCCAGTAGCCGGCGAGCCCGCCGATCACAATGCCGAGAACGAAACTGGTCATGACGCCGAGAAGCCCGATGGTGAGCGAAATGCGCGCGCCATAGAGGATACGAGACAGGATATCGCGACCGAGCCTGTCGGTGCCCAGCCAGAAGAACTGGCTGTTTTCCGGCGGGCAGACGAGATGCAGATCGGCATCCACCAGACCCCAGAATTTGTAGGGCTCGCCATGGCAGAAGAAGCGCAGCGGCTGGATATCCGTCCGGTCGGGCTTATAGACCCGCTGCAGCGTCTGCATGTCGAGCCGCATGGTCTGGCCATAGACGAAGGGGCCGACAAAGCTGCCATCGTGGAAGAGATGCACCGATTGCGGCGGCGCATAGATGAACTCGACATTGCGGGTGTGCACCTTGTAGGGCGCCAGGAACTCCACGATGACGATCATCAGATAGGCAAGAAGAAGCGCAATACCCGAGACGAGCGCCAGCCGGTGGCGACGAAAGCGCCACCACATCAGCTTCAACTGTGAGGCCTGGTCGGCGGGCATGGTCCCGGTTGCGGCATCGTCGGCATATGGGTCGAACGGCGTATCGCGCACGTAATGCGGCAGGATGTCGGAAGGGGTATCGGTGCGCGAGGTCATTTCGTGGCTCCTCCGCGCAGGCGGATCCGTGGATCGAGAATGGCAAGCGCGATGTCGGAGATCAGCACGCCGATCACGGTGAGGAAGGCGAGGAACATCAGGAACGACCCCGCCAGATACATGTCCTGGCTCTGCAGCGCGCGGATGAGCATGGGCCCGGTCGTTTCCAGCGACAGAACGACCGCGGTGATTTCAGCGCCCGAAATGACCGCTGGAAGCACCGAACCAATGTCGGAAATGAAGAAGTTGAGCGACATGCGCAGCGGATACTTGATCAGCACCTTGAAGGGGTGAAGCCCCTTGGCGCGCGCCGTCATGACATATTGCTTGTGCAGTTCGTCGAGCAGGTTTGCGCGCACGCGGCGCACCATGCCGGCGGTTCCGGCCGTGCCGATGATGATGACCGGGATCCAGATATGTTCAAGGATCGAGGTGAACTTGCCCCAGCTCATCGGTTCGGAGAGATATTTCTGGTCCATCAGGTGCCCGATGGATGTGCCGAACCAGATATTGGCAAGATACATCAACACCAGCGCCAGCACGAAATTGGGCACCGCAAGACCGATCAGGCCAAGCAGAGTCAGGCCATAATCGCCCCAGCTATATTGATGCGTGGCCGAGTAGATGCCGATGGGGAAGGCCAAGAGCCAGGTGAGGATGATGGTGACGGTGGAGACCAGGACCGTCAACCACAGCCGGTCGCCCACCACGTCGGTCACCGGCATGCGGTATTCGAAGGAATAGCCGAAATCACCGGTCAGCATGCCGCCCACCCAGTGCACATAGCGGATCGGCAGCGGCTGATCGAAGCCATAGCGGGCGCGCAGGGCCTCGATTTCCTGCATGTCGGCCTTTTCGCCGATCGCCTTCAGCTCCTCGACATAGCTTTCGAAATAGTCGCCCGGCGGCAGCTCGATAATGGTGAAGATCAGCATGGAGATCAGCACCAGCGTCGGGATCATCACCATAAAGCGCCAGAGGATGTAGCGGATCATCTCACGCATCTTGATCGTA
Organism: Neorhizobium fuzhouense; assembly: GCF_042611105.1. Taxonomy (NCBI): domain Bacteria; kingdom Pseudomonadati; phylum Pseudomonadota; class Alphaproteobacteria; order Hyphomicrobiales; family Rhizobiaceae; genus Neorhizobium; species Neorhizobium fuzhouense. The sequence continues at coordinate 151,952 of NZ_JBHFFP010000004.1, forward strand.
CCAGAATGTGTCGGGTCTGTAGACGCCGAGATAGGACATGGGATCGAAGCCGTAGAGCCCGTCGCGCGGCATATTGCGCAGCCGCGTGGAATGCACCACCGGCTGCAGCGTGGCGTTGACGGTCCCGATGGTGAACACCTGGTCGGCGCAGAGCGCCAGCATCTCGTGCCAGACGGCCGCCCGCTCGTCTTCGGTCTCCGAATGACGCCATTTGTCCAGAAGCTCGTTGAGGCGGATTGCTTCCGGCATGTCGGGCGCCTGCCCGTCGCTGCCGCCCGAATAGGAGAAGAGACCCCAGAGCGGCCATTGCATCTGGTCGTCACTGGTCGGCGCCAGATCCTTCGGCGACATGTCGGCGGTTGGCACGCCGTTGTCGAGGCCGGCGGAAATGGTCATCACCGTATCACCGCCCTTGACGCGGCGGCGCAAGAGCTCGCGCTGCGAGGTGCGCACGAAGATCTTGATGCCGATCTCCAGCCAATGGTCGTGGATAAGCTCGAGAATATCCGTATCGACGCTGTGCTCGCCGGTCGTTTCGACGATCAGCTTGGCATAGCGGCCATCAGGCAGCAGGCGAAGCCCGTCGTGGCGACGGCCCGTAAGGCCCACCTCGTCCAGCAGGCGATTGGCCTGATCCGGATCGTATTTTGCCCAGGCATCGCGATACTGCGGCTTGAACAGCGGGCTCTCCGGCAAAATCGTATTGGCGCTTTCCTTGGCAAGACCGAAGAACACCGCCATGTTGATCTCGTGCCGGTTGACGGCAAGCGACAGCGCCCGGCGCACCCGAACGTCGCGCAACAGCGCGTTCCACACCGGATCCTTGCAATTGAGGTTCGGCATCAGCGCGGCGCGCGACCCCTGGATGCGCTTCCAGAGATCCACCGTGATCGGATAGCGCTGCTCGGCGTTCTTGAGGAAGGTATAGTCGGCGAAATCGAGGTTGGTGAACTGCAGGTCGCTTTCACCGGTTCCGGTCTTGGCGGCGATCAGGTCCGGCGAGCTGATGTCGAAGAAGACGCGATCGATATAGGGCAATTGCTGGCCCTGCTCGTCCACGCGGTGATAGTAGGCATTGCGTTCAAAGACGAAGCGCCCGGCCGGCGGCGGCGTGACATTGCGCCAGGCATCGAGCGAGGGAAGGTCCGGATTTTCCGGACGCACCGTGCGCGACAGCTTCTGGTGCAGGGCCACCCAGTCCTCCACCCGGTTCTTGGCGATGTGACCCTTGAGCTTTTCCGGCGTCTGATAGGTCGGATGGAATTCCTTCAGATAAGCGGCCGGCATCATCAGGCGCAGCGGCGACGGCGAGGCGATGTCGGTGAGGAAATCGGGATTAGGCTCATCCCAGCTGTAGCGTACGGTCAGCGCATCCAGGACCTCGAAGCGCGGCGCCTTGCCGTTGATCTTCAGGCTGGACGGAATGCCGCCGCGATAAAGCTCCTTGTTAAGGAACATGTCCTCCCAGACATAGCGAAAATCCTCGGACGTAAACAGGCTGCCGTCCGACCAGCGGTGGCCTTCGCGCAGCTTGAAGGTGAAGATGCGTTCGCGCTCCACATGGAAGCTTTCCAGAAGATCCGGCTCCATCGCGAACGTCTCGTTATAGCCGATCAGCCGCGCATAGGAGATGATGGGCATGTAGCGGATGTCGCGCTGACCGCCGATCAGGATGCGCAAGGTGCCGCCCGGCCTGCCGATGGCCTTGCCTTCACCGGCGACTGTGATCACGCGGGGGTTCTTCGGCAGGCGTTCGGCAAGAGGCGGCAGTGCTGCGGTCGCGGCGTCTTCTGCGGGCGTGGAGGCGGCGAACGCTGCGCCGAGCATGGAATGCGGCAGAAGCGTGCCGCCCAGAAGCGCCAGTGCCTGTCTGCGTGTGATCATGCCCGCAACTCCCGCGCATCCACATCCCGGCGGGCCAGCACGAAATGGCCGTCACCCAGATCCGCATGCATGAGGTCTTCGCCCTCGTTCTCGCTGACGAACTGGTGCGCCCACAGCTTGCGGGCGGCAGCGCTTGGCTGGCCAATGGCCTCGAAATCCAGCGGATGGTCGAGGTTTGGCACCGGAACGGCGGCCAGAAGCTTCTTTGTGTAGGGATGAACAGGCTGGCGCATGATGATATCGCAGGGCGCAATTTCCACGATGCGGCCGGCATACATGACGGCCACCCGGTCGGCCATGTAGTTCACCACCGCCAGGTTATGCGAGATGAACAGGTAGGTGAGGCCAAGGTCGCGCTTCAGGTCTTTCATCAGGTTGAGGATCTGCGCCTGGATCGACACGTCGAGCGCCGAGACCGGCTCGTCGCAGATCAGCAGATCCGGCCCGAGTGCCAAGGCGCGGGCAATGCCGATGCGCTGGCGCTGGCCACCGGAAAAACTGTGCGGATAACGGCTGATCGAATTCTCCGGCAGGCCAATGGCGCGCACAAGGCGAAGCGTTGCATCGAGCCGCGCCTGCGCATTGCCGCGCCTGTGGATTTCCATGGGCTCGCTGATGATATTGCGCACCGTCATGCGCGGCGAAAGCGACGAGACCGGATCCTGGAACACCATCTGGATGCGGGTGCGTAGGATATCGAGTTCATCCCCTTGCGCCTTCAGCACATCGATCGGCTTGCCTTCGCCGCTGAAGACGATCTGGCCGGCGTCCGGCGTCACGCCGCGCATCAGGATCTTGCTCAGCGTGGTCTTGCCGCAGCCGCTTTCGCCCACAAGCCCCAGCGTCTCGCCGCGGCGAATGTCGAAGGAGACATCGTTGACGGCGAGTATGGGCGGTGGCGGGCGCATGCCAAAGCCGCCGCCGCGCTTGGAGGAAAAGGATTTCGACACGCCGCGCACGCTGAGCAGCACGTCCGGCAGGGCAGCCGTGCCGCGGGCCTTTTTGTCGATCAGCCCCTCGGCATGCACCTTGATCTCGCGCAGCGGCTTTAGCCGCTTGTCGCGCGGCAGATCGAAATCAGGCACGGCCGCCATCAGGCCCTTTGTATAGGGATGTTGCGCATGGCGGAAGATCGCCTCGACGGGACCGGATTCCATCACCTCGCCGCGATAGACCACCACCACCTCATCGGCCATGCTGGCGACCACCCCGAGATCATGAGTGATCAGGAGCATGGCCATGCCGAGCTTCGACTGCAGATCACGCAAAAGCTTCAGGATCTGCGCCTGGATGGTGACGTCAAGAGCCGTCGTCGGCTCGTCAGCGATCAGGAGCGACGGCTTGCAGATCAGCGCCATGGCAATCATCGCGCGCTGGCGCATGCCGCCCGACAGCTCGAACGGATACATTTCGAAGGCCCGGGCCGGATCGGCAAAGCCGACCAGCCCCAGCATTTCACGACAGCGTTCCAGCCGTTCCGATGGCGACAGGACGGTGTGGACACGCAGCACTTCCTCGATCTGGTTGCCGACGGTGTGCATCGGCGAGAAAGAAGTCATCGGCTCCTGGAAGATCATCCCGATGCGATTGCCGCGGATCGCCCGGATCTGGCGCCCGTCATGCGGCAGCGACAGGAGATCATGAGTTTCGCCCGTATCAGGGTCGTGAAACAGCACACGGCCCGAAATGCGCGCCGTGGCCGCCTCGATGCCCATCACCGAACGGCCAAGGACCGATTTGCCTGACCCTGACTCCCCCACCAGTGCGGTGACCTTGCCCGGACGAATCCGCATGGAGATGGTCTTGACGGCATCGATGCTACCACCCCACATGGGGAAGGAGACAGACAGACCATCGATGTGGAGCAGATCTGCACGGTCAGTCATGCACTATGATTCCCGGAAGCCTTGTGGCGCAATTGCCAAAGGCGCGTTCCCATTGTTGTTTTCATCAACCGTATCTCAGCATATTGCCTGTGTCCATGTTCAACACCGACAACATCGTAACCTTGTCTGGCCTGTGGATCTGCCGCAAAAACCGTTTCGGGAAGATGACAGTTCCCGAATAAATCGGGAAAAGGCTTGAACGTTTCTGCCGAATTATACCAAGTGTCGATGATAGGAACCTATAGGACAGGCTTATCGAGCTTTCTGGCGTTGTCGAGGTTCTTGCCCGATGCGACAGCATCGCGCTGCGCACCGCGCCTAGCCAGAAACCGGTCGTGACCCATCCTATAGGTTCCTATCACCGACACTTGGTATAAGGCCAACCGTTGCCGGCCGGTCTCCGATTGATCATGAAACAGGTGAATATGTCCAAGAGCGATATGACCATGAGCCCGCGCGCGGACGTGAAGGCGGTGCGCACCCTGATCGAGAGCGGTGCGCTTGAGGAGGCACGGCTGCGTCTTGAGGCGCTTTCACGCGACGACGCGGTGATGAGCGACCCCGCTCTCGGCTCCAAAACGGTGCTCGGCTATCCGCGAAAACTGCACGCCGCCTGGCTGACGCTTGCCAAGGCAGAAGGCAGAGTGGTGGAACGGCTGGGCCTGCAGCATACGCTGGTGCCGCCGCCCGCGCTGCTCTCCCCCCTCACCCGGTTCGAGGGCGAAGAGAGGCGCCGGATGAACGCTCTCAACCGTGAGCCCGTGCCGCGCGTGCTGCACCAGATCTGGCTGGGCAAGCTTGGTCTTCCTCCCGCTGTCGAGGCCTGGCGCACCCATGCGGAGAAAAACGGCCTTGAATACCGCCTCTGGCGGGAAAGCGATCTTCAGGTGCTCGGCGTCGAAAGCCATCCGACCTTTGAGCGCATGATGGCGGAAGGCGACTTTCCGGGCGCCGTCGATATCGCCCGCTATTTCGTGCTGCTGGCCGAAGGCGGCATCTATCTGGATTGCGACTGGTATCCGGCCCGCGACGATCTGAGCTTTGCTGATATCCTGCCGCTGACGGGGCTATCGGCGCTTGCCGAAGACACGCCACGCGAGACGGGGATGGGCAGCCTGCTGCTCACCAATTCCTTCATTGCCACACCGGCCGGCCACCCGGTCTTCAAGCGTCTCCTCGACATTCTGCCAGAGGTCACGCAGCTCTTGCCCGAAGGACCGGCCTGGTGGTCGACCGGACCACTGGTGATGACGCTTCTCTTTCGCGGAACGACATTTTCCGTGCCGGACGCCGGTTTCGTCGCCGCCAATCTTGCCCGTCGTGCCCCCTTCTCGGAGGTGGAGGACGCAAGGCGGCAAGCGCTGGCGCAGGATGGCGGCCTGCTGATCGGCTGGAAATCCTGGTGACCGTCAGGCGCTGAGGATCTCTGCGGAATGCCGCCAACGGCAGGCCGGATGGCCGGCCGTCAGCGCAAAAAGCTGTTCCAGAAAATCCCAGGCCGCCGCATCATGCACGAGATGGTGCGTGAGGATGCCGATGGCGCGCATCGGCTCTTCACCGGCGAGATAAGACAGCAGCTCGGCAAACAGGGCCTCGGCCGGCTTTCCGCCATGGCTGCCATGCCAGTCCATGATGTCCACATGCGTGTTGAGAAGGGCAAGCGGCGCCGTCTTCTCGCGGCCGAACACCGAAAGCGACGCAAAGCCAAGCGCCGGCAGCCGGTCGACAATGGCCGGCGCAATGCGGTTCCACGGCGGAACAAGCATGGGCAGAAACTGCGCCGGGTAAAGCTCCCGCAATTTTTCAAATCCTGCCTGCAACTCGTCTGTCACACTTTCAAGCGGACGATCACGGCCAAGCTCCTGCTTTTTGGCGGGCGGCACCGCATAGCTGCGATGGGACCAGCCATGCACGGCAACACGTGCAAGCGGCACCGATGCCAGTCGCCTAGCAAGCGCCTCCCCGGTCTCCTCAGGGATGACAGCAAGCGTCAGCGGCACCTCATGCACGCTCGTCAGCGCCAGCAGCCGGTCAAGGGCCGGTGTGGGCATCACCGCATCGTCGTCGCGCAGCCAGAACGTCACCGTCCTGCCCCAGTCTGCCAACCGGTCCAGATGATCCTTCACAGCGTTCCGGGTCATGGGCTTTCTTTCATGCTGGTTTCAAGGATCTGGTGCAGGCGAAGCGATGCCGCAGACTGGGACCGCTCCTCCGCCACGAAGCGACGGGCATGGGTGGCCAGTCGCTGGCGTTCCGGCTCATCCGTCAGCAGGGCACGGATGGCATCGGCATAAGCCTCTCTATCCCCAGGTGGCGTCAGCAGGCCGGTTCGGCCATTGTCCACCACTTCCGGCACGCCCGCGACGTGTTCGGCAATGACCGGAAGCCCTGCGGCCTGCGCCTCGAGATAGGCAAGACCATAGGCCTCGCCATGGCCCGGCCAGAGATAGATGGAGCCGCGCGACAGGAATTCGGCCACCTCGCCCGGTTCCTTCTGGCCGACAAACCGGACCCGGCCGGGCGGCAGCACAGCACCAAAGGCTTGCTCCACTTCCGCCCGCGCCGGCCCGTCGCCGATGATGGTGAGCGTCCAGTCAAGGTCGCAAAGTCGATGAAGCGCGCCTGCAAGGGCGGTATAGCTGCTCAGCTTGTCGCCCGGACGCATCATCGCAACCGTCATCAGATGGCGAGGCTCCGGCCGGGGTTTTTTGGCCAGAAACGGTGCGGGATCGATAAACGGTGACAGCCGCTCGAAGCGGGCAGCCGGCGCCACGTCCAGAAGGCCCTGATGATCCCGCTGTGTGAGGCAGATATTGATGCGCGCCTGACGAATGCCGGACAGCACCGCCTCCTGCGACAGCACCCAGCCGCCGATATTGCGGCGCCTGGAATAGGAGGATTCGGCGGTCACATAGGGCAGGGAAAATTGCCGGCAGAGCTCTGGGCCCAAAAGATCCGGTGCCTTGTAATAGGGGTGGTAACAGAACCAGAGATCCGGCGGTCTCTTCGACCGCCACGCAAACGCGATCCGCTCGCGCTCCGCCTCAGCGATCATCTTCTGGTCATCCGGCACGTCCGGCGTTGCGGAAAAGGACCGGAACTCCGACACCGTCTCTACATCATGTCCCGCGAGCGTCAGAGCGCTCAGGATTTGCCGCGCCATCAGACGGTCGCCGGAGGGGACCGGATGGTTGGGAGATTTGAGCGGCGCGTAAAAGGCAATCTTCATCTCTGCGAGATGGCGCAAGCTACCCGCCGTTTGCAAGGCACCGGTCCAAGATTTTTTGTTGCGACAGGCGCCTCGCCCTCGGCTGATCACGCAAAGCGCGAGCCGTGTTGATCACGCGGCGCGCACCCTCACCTTGACAGGTCCGCCGTTGCGCCTCACTTGAAGCAGCCGAACAGTCGCGCCCAAGCGGAGAGGCATCAGGTGGATCACACAGCAATGCAAAAACCGGATCTTCTTTCAGCCATCGTTGCGAAAACCGCAAAAGCGGGCGTCATCGGGCTCGGCTATGTCGGCCTGCCCTTGGCGATGAGCATGTCCCGCGCCGGCTTCTCCGTGCTCGGCTTCGACATCGATCCCCAGAAGATCACCCGTATCGAAGCCCATAAGAGCTATATCGATGCCGTGCCGGATGCGGTGCTTGCCGCAGAACATGGCGCCGGGCGTTTCGCGGCGACGTGCGATTTCGATCGTCTCGCCGAATGCGACGTAATTGCCATCTGCGTGCCCACACCGCTCACCCGCCACCGCGATCCGGACCTCTCGTTTGTCGAAAATACCTGCCGCGACATTGCCGCGCGGCTGAGACCCGGCCAGTTGATCGTGCTGGAATCCACCACCTATCCCGGCACGACCGACGAGGTGATGAAGCCGATCCTGGAAAAGACCGGTCTTTCCTGCGGCGTCGACTTCTTCCTCGGCTATTCGCCCGAGCGCGAGGATCCGGGCAACCGCGATTTCGAGACGTCCACCATCCCGAAGGTCGTGGCCGGTGACGGTGAGCAGGCGCTTGCGATGATGAAGGCGTTTTATGGGGCCGTAGTCAAGACCATCGTACCCGTCTCCAGCCTTCGCACGGCCGAAGCGGTGAAGCTTACCGAAAACATCTTTCGCGCCGTCAATATCGCGCTCGTCAACGAGTTGAAGCTTGTCTACGACGCCATGGGCATCGACGTCTGGGACGTGATCGATGCGGCAAAGACCAAGCCCTTTGGCTATATGCCGTTTTACCCGGGCCCAGGCCTTGGCGGCCATTGCATTCCGATCGATCCTTTCTACCTTACATGGAAATCCCGTGAATTCGAACAGCCGACCCGCTTCATCGAGCTGGCCGGCGAGATCAATACGGCAATGCCCCGCCATGTGGTGGAAAAGCTGGCCGAGGCGCTGGATCGCAAGCTTGGCAAGGCGCTCAGCCGCTCGCGCGTGCTGATCCTTGGCCTCGCCTACAAGAAGAACGTGCCGGACATTCGCGAAAGCCCCTCGCTGCGGCTGATGGAAATCCTGCTGGAGCGCGGCGCAGACGTGGCCTACCACGATCCCTTTCTCGACGAGGTGCCGCGCACCCGCGAATATGGTCACCTGATGGGCCGCCGCTCCGTGGCGCTCACCCCGGAGGCGATTGCAGGCTTCGATGCGGTTGTCATCGCGACCGATCACGACCCGGTCGATTATGCAGCGCTCGAACAATCTTCGGCGCTGATCATCGATACGCGCAATGTGTATGCCCGGCGCGGCATCTCATCGGACAAGGTCGTCAAGGCTTGAAGCAGCAAAAGGCAGGGAGACGAGCGTGAGCAGGCTCGACAGTTTCATCAACCGCATGAGCGCGCAGCGGGACCTATTAAACCACGTGCGCGACCATGGCGATCTGCCGGAAGAAGGCCCGGTCTTCGAGATCGGGCTTGGCAATGGCCGCACCTTCAGCCATCTGCGCGAATGTTTCGGCGGCCGGCGGATCATCGCCTTTGATCGCAAGCTGGCCTCGCATGCCTCTGCGACGCCCGAACCGGAGAATTTCGTCGAGGGGGAAATCCGCGAAACCGGGCAGGCCTTTGTCGGAAAGAATGCCGCCCTCGTCCATGCCGATATCGGCACCGGCTATCCGGACGTCGATGCCGTGACGCTGACATGGCTGCCGCAGATGGTGGCGGGCATGCTGGCACCGGGCGGCGTTGCCGTGAGCGGGCTGCCGCTGGACCATGCGGACCTTCAGCCCTTGCCGCGGCTGGAAAGCATTCAGGAAGGTCGATATTTTCACTATCGCCGGCGCTGATCGCGGCGGAAGCGGCAAAGGTGGCTCGCAGAAACCGTCAGGACAGGCTCAATCGACGCGTTCGGGCAGCTTGGCGAGCGCAAGGCCAGGCATCTTGGCCAACGCCTTTTGGGGTGCGTGGGCTGCATCGCGAATGGTTTCGGCCATCGACCGGCTGATCTGGAAGCTGACCTGCGGATTGTGGGAGACGACCTTCAGGAAGCAATCGCGCGAAATGCGCAGCGCTTCCAGCGGTTCCGTCACGCGGGCGGTCGCACCCCGCGGCGCCTCCGAAAGCAGGCACATTTCGCCAACCATGGAATGGGCATGGGCTTCGCCCACCTTCTTCTCGCCTGCGACCGTATCGACCACAAGATCCGCTTTTCCGCGCAGCAGCACATAGGCCGCATCGCTGCTGTCGCCCTGCCGGAACATCACCTGGCCCGCATCATAGCAGACGCGATCCGATGCAAACGCCAGCAATTTCAGCTTGCAGGCATCGACCTTGCTGAAATAGGGCAGTTTCTGCAGAAGCTTCACTTCGTCGTTGAGCAACATGGAGGTCCACTTATCTCCCCTCCGCACAGCAACGTCAGCTTACGCCACCAGCGACTTGAAGATACCACTTTCTTTGTCCAGAGTATCGTATGGTCCATCGGCGACCACGACGCCGCGATCGAATACGATGACTCTGTGAAACAGGCGTGACAGTGTTGTGTTGGAAAGAACCCACACAATGGCAGGATCATTGTCCTGCTCCTTGAGGAAATCAAGAACGTTTTTGACGATCTCTTCCTGCACGCGGCGATCGAGCCCCGGCAAAGGCCGGTTGAAGATGTAAAAGTCCGACCGGCGGATAAGCGCGCGCGCCAGGCTGATCTTGTGGCGCTGCGTCAGCGTCAGGCGTCGCCCGCCGCTCCCCACGTCGAAACTGAGGCCGATGCCGAGGAAGCTGTCGAGCAGCCCCTTTTCATCCATGATCCGCTTGGCGATCTCGCGGACATGGACAGCGGCATCGGGAGCCCTATGGGAAAGCTTGCCGAACAGCACATTTTCCCGAAGCGTGGCGGCCGCCATATAGCGATGCGGGTCATAGCGCTCCACCCGGTCGCGCAGATCGGCGGGAAGATTGTTGTAAAACAGGTCGCGGGCCGCCACCACCTGGCTCATGATCTCCTGCGTCAGCACGCCGAAGCGATAGCGCGGTTCGATGTAATAGAGGCTAAGCCGCACGATGCTGCGGTGCTCATCCTCCGTCACGGCCTGTTCCTTGCGTGCCTTTCGCTTCTGCAGGAACTGCTGGTAGCCTGAAATGTCGTCGGCGGTGATATTTTGCAGCTGCTGGAAGAACGGATGTTCCGGCGGCAGGTCGGCAAAGATTTCCACAAGGTTTTCAGCGATCGTCATGCCCATGGCATAGAGAAGCTCGGAGAGGCCGGCACGCTTCAGCACCTCGAACACGTACTGGCTTTCCGCCACGTCCGTCTCCGAAGGCGCGCTTGTGCGGGTTGCGGCAAACAGAAGATTTTCCGCAACGGTCGCCTCGGTATTGTAGGAGGCAGGGTCGAATGGCGCCACGATATGCGCAAGCCCTTCCTGCTTAAGCGCGTCGCGCAGCGCATGGCGCATTTCCACCACACGCTCGGCAAGGCCGGGATTCTCCTGCGGATCGATGATCGAGTGCAGCGCCAGTTCCATGACGTCCGGCGTCAGCTGCACGGCATCGAGCGCCCGCGTCAGCGATTGCTTCAGGTCATCGTTGAATCCGCGCAGAACCGAGGTGGAGCGCCGGTCGAGCCAGTCGGCATTGAGGTCATAGCTGCAATTGGCCGCCATTTGCGCCTCATGCACCTCCCATTTGCGGGTTGCCGCGTCGCGGCCGCTATAGCTGACGGTGCTGGTGGGCGCATGCTTCAGCCCATAGAGCAGGTTGTCCTTCAGGCTGCCGTGGAAGAAATAGCTGTTGGCCGAGACATAGGAGATCCGCCGGCCTGTAATGGATTCCGGCAGTTCCAGAATATCGGCATCGCCCAGCGTGACCTTGCCGGACAGCGGCCAGACCAGCCGGCCGAAGGCTTCGGCAAGCGCCTCGCCGCCACTGCCGGAATTATCGACGACGGCGACCGTCTCGCCGCGCTCGATCTTCACCGACACCCCGTCGACCACCTTGGCGCCGCTGCCATCGGCAATGATGATATTGGTCGCCGCCAGCGCACCGCCGGGAAAAGCCGGCGCAATCGGCGCAATCACCTGCACCGCAGGCTCGATCAGCTGCGGCGGCTCGAACTGTTCCAGCACCTGCTCGTACTTCACCTGCACGTCCTGGCGCGCCTGATCCCAGTCGATCAGTTCCTTGAGCGGTCCCGGCAGGTCCTTGTAAGCGTTGATGACGGCCACCAGCTGGCCGACGTCCAGACTGCCGCGCAGGGCAAAATAGCCGCCGATCGAGTAGAACAGGAAGGGCGTCAGCTGCGACAGGAAGTTGTTGACGAACTTGACGAGGAACTTCCACTGGTAAAGCTCAAAACGGATCCGGTAGATCTGACCAAGCCGGGCAGCAATATCGGCGCGCTCGTAATTGGAGGTGTCATAGGCATGGATCGTGTCGATGCCCTCGACGATTTCGCCCACCTTGCCGGCCAGGTGACGCGCCGTAATCTGACGCTGGCGCCCGAGATCGATCAGGCGGCGGCGCATCTTGGGAATGATGCCGACCTGGATAGCCACCATGACGGCAGCGATCATGCCGAGCCAGGTGTTCTGCAGGAAGATGAAGAAGAGGGCGGCGGCGGCCTGTCCACCCAGAAGCGCGGGCTGCACGAAGGCATCGCCGGTAAAGCCGCCGAACGGCTCCACCTCGTCCTTCACCATGGTCGAGATTTCCGCGCCGTTCACCTGTTTCATGGTGTTGGGCGGAAAGCGCAGAACGCGGTCGACGAGCTCATACCGAATGCGGCGCAACAGCCGCTCGCCGAGACGACCCTTGTAGGTATTGATATAGAACTTGAACAGGCCGTTGACGATGACCAGCAGCAGGAAGACGCCGCTCAGCGCCATCAGCATGGACAGCCGGTTCAGCTGGATTCCGTCATAGGAAATGGTCCAGTCGATGACCGGAACGGTGAAGCTGAAATCGAGGAAGGCGGCAGAGGCGTCCGCCGATTCGAATCCCTGCCCCTGGATCGGGCCGTTGATGATCTGCTTGGGCAGGTCGAAGGCCGCAAAATAGGGCAGCATCGAGAACAGGACGATGAACAGGATCCAGATCTGTTGGGAACGCGTGTGATTCCAGATATAACGAAGTAGGTTCTGTTCCATCCGGCGGGTGCTTTGGCGTTCCGTGCGTCCCTGGGAGAGGACGCGAATGTTCAAGGAATTGAGTATATATTCGCGTCTGCCCGCCGGCGCAAATGCAGTGCACACAAAGACGCCACCGGGGTGCCAAAAGTTTCACCCCTGGCGGTTTCAGGACACAGGAGCAGGAAATTCGGGCAAGGATGGGGCCGCGAACGACCGCATATGCAGCGTCGCGGGCCCGCCATACCAACCGATTTTACCGCCGAGGGCGAATCGGGTACGCAGCCACGCCCGGAAGATGCGGCCCCGACGGGGATTTCAGGCCGTCTTGATTTCACCGGAGAGCGGCGGACGCCCTTCATCGAGAAGCGTGGCAAGACCGTCCACCTGCGCATGGTGCAGGCGCCGGTAAAGCCCGTCCGCCATGCCCACGAGCTCGCTATGGCTGCCCTGCTCAATGATGCGACCCTTGTCCACGACCAGGATCCGGTCCGCCTTGGTGATCGTGGCCAGCCGGTGGGCAATGACGAGCGTCGTGCGCCCGACGGCAAGCTCTGCAAGCGACGCCTGGATGGCGCGTTCCGTTTCCGTATCGAGCGCCGACGTTGCCTCGTCGAGGATGAGGATCGGCGGGTTCTTGAGGAAGATGCGGGCAATCGCCAGCCGCTGCTTCTGCCCGCCCGATAGTTTTACGCCACGCTCCCCGATCACCGTATCGAGGCCGTCGGGCAAAGCCTCGATCACATCCGACAGCCGTGCCCGCCGGGCAGCCTCGATAATGTCCGTGTCGGAGGCCCCCAAGCGACCATAGGCGATGTTTTCGCGGATCGAGCCGGCAAAGAGGAACACGTCCTGCTGTACGATGCCGATATTGCCGCGCAGGGATTTGAGCGTCATGTCGCGGATATCAACGCCGCCGATGGTGATGGCACCGTCCGTCACGTCGTAAAACCGCGGCAGCAGCGAGCAGAGCGTCGTCTTGCCGGCACCGGACGGCCCGACGAAGGCCACCATCGTTCCCTGCTTGACGGACAGATTGAGGCCCTGAAACACCGGCTGGCCGCTGGCATACTGGAACGCCACATCCTTGAAGACGATATCGCCATCCAGTCGCGACAACGGCTTTGCGCCGGGACGGTCGACGATATCGGGCTTCTGCGCCAGAAAGGCGAGATAGCGCTGGAAGCCGGCAATGCCCTTCGGATAGGTCTCGATGACGGAATTGATCTTCTCGATCGGACGCAGGAAGACGTTGACGAGAAGCAGGAAGCCGACAAAACCGCCGGCGCTGAGGCTTCCCTGCGTGACGAACCAGGCACCAGCCAGCATGATCACCACCTGCACGAAGCGCATCGAGAGATAGGTGAGCGAGGTGGATGCCGCCATGTACCGATAGGCCTGCAGCTTGGTGTCGCGGTAATTGCTGTTGTCTCTGGCAAACAGCCGGCGCTCGTGCTCTTCGTTGGCAAAGGCCTGCACGACGCGGATGCCCCCGACATTGGCCTCGATACGGGTGTTGAAATCGGCAACGCGACCATAGAGCGCCCGCCAGGTCACGGTCATCCTCTGCCCGTAATGGGTGGTGAGAAAACCGGTGAGCGGCACGATGATGGCGGCCATTACCGCCAGCGGCGCATGCACCCACAGCATGATGCAGAAGGCGCCGATCAGCGTCATCACTGCGATGAACAGGTCTTCCGGGCCGTGATGGGCCACCTCGCCGATTTCTTCGAGATCCTTGGTCAGGCGCGCCACCAGCCGGCCCGTCCGCTCATTGTCGAAATAGCCGAAGGACAGCGTCTGCAAATGGTCGAAGGCCTTGCGCCGCATCTCCGTCTCGATGTTGATGCCGAGCATGTGGCCCCAGTAGGTAACGATGATCTGCAGGCCGGCATTGGCGAGATAGACCAGCAGCAGGCCCACGGCGGCCACCGCGATCCAGCCGAACTGACCCGTCGGCAAAAGCCTGTCAATGAACAGTGTCACGGCCAGCGGGAAGGCAAGCTCGAGAAGACCGGACACGACCGCGCAGGAGAAATCCAGGAGGAAAAGCCGCGTATGGGGGCGATAATAGGCGGCAAACTGCTTGAGCGTATCGGACATGGGTCAAACTCTCGGTGCCTTGGCGGCTGAAAGACAAGGCTCGGGCATACCCCCGCATCCGACCTTTTGCAAATCATGAGTGTATGACACTTCAATCGCAGCAGCCAGAAAGCGCATTTTTTAAGCAGAATGAAGATCTGCACAAATTTGTTGACATCGGCCCGGCAGCCCGATCTATTTGTATAGTCAAAAGGGCCGGAGCCACCGGACGAATTCGGGGATCATCGCGCTGTCGCGCACAAGAGATGGGAGCATCATGATGCAGAAGAGAAGTTTCCTCAAGGCGGCCCTCGGGGCGGCCATGCTGTTTAGCGCAAGTGTTGCCGCTCATGCGGACGACGTGTTGGCCAAGGTCAAGGCCGCAGGCGTTCTGAAGGTCGGCACCGAAACTGCTTTTGCGCCCTTCGATTTCATCGATGCCGGCGATCACGTCGGCCTCAACGTCGATATGTTCGCCGAAATCGGCAAGGAACTCGGCGTCAAGATCGAGTGGGTGACACTGCCCTGGGAAGGCGTCCTGCCGGGCCTTGAAGCCGGCAAGTTCGATGTGGTCGCGGGTCCCGCCACCATCACCAAGGCGCGCATGGAGCGCTACCGGTTCTCGGCACCGATCGCAGAAGCCACCGTTGCCATCCTGAAGAAGGCGGGCGACGCCTCGATCACCAAGCCGCAGGATATTGCCGGCAAGGCCGTCGGCGTCGGCAAGGCAACCGCCCAGCTTGCCCAGCTCACCGAATTCTCCGCAACGCTGCCCTCCAAGGTCGATATTCGCGAATATCCGGCCTTCAACGATGCCTATGCCGACATGGCGGCCGGCCGCGTGGTGGCCGTTGCCAATTCGCTGCCCAACATCGCCTTCGTCGCCAAGCAGCGCGCGGGCATGTTTGAAGTCGTGCTGCCGCCCTTCGGCAAGCCCACCTATTTCGGCTTCGTCGGAACCAAGGATGCCGATCATAAGTCGCTGCTGGACGCCGTCGATGCCGCCATCCTCAAGATGAAGGGCGATGGCCGCATGGCAAAGCTGCAGGAAAAGTGGTTCGGCACCAAGTTCGATACGCCGGATGCCGTGAAGGACCCGGCCATCTGATCGGCTGACGGAAGCGGGCAGGCTTGATCGTCCTGCCCGCAGGTTAAAAAGGTTGACCGAAATCCGGTCAACCGCCCCCGCGACGGATGCCTGCCCCATGTCGTTCAAGCTGTTCAATCTTCTGGTACAGGCGTCGGCCTGGACCATCGGCATCAGCGCCATCTCGATTGCCATCGGTTTCCTGCTGGCGCTTGTGCTGTCGGCAGCGCTTCTGTCGGGCAAGGCGCTCTATCGCCGGCCGGCCGAATTCTTCATCAGCTTCTTCCGAGGCGTACCGTTGCTGGTGCAGCTACTGCTCATCTACAATCTTCTGCCGTTCATCGGCTTGAACGTGCCGAGCATTGTCGCCGCCATCACCGGCATGTCGCTCTGCACGGCGGCCTATCAGGCGGAAAACCTGCGCGGCGGATTTGAAAGCGTGCCGCGCGGCCTCGTCGAGGCGGCCGACATGGTCGGCTTTACGCCCCGCCAGGTGTTTTTGCGCATCAAGGTGCCAATTGCCCTGCGGCTGACCTTCCCGGCCCTCGTCAACGAGGCGATCATGATCCTCAAATCCTCCTCGCTGGTCTCCGTCGTCGGCATCGTGGAAATCACCCGCATGGCGCAGGATCTTGCCTCCTCCACCTATCTGCCGATCGAGATCTTTTCCTCGGCCGCCCTCATCTATCTCGTCATCTGCTGGAGCGTGGCGCTTGCCGGCCGCTTTGGTGAACGGGCCCTGCCGGGAGGCGCCAAATGATCTTCGACCCGAATGTCATCCTTAAGCACCTGCCGGAAATCGCGGCCGGCACCGGCGTGACGCTGGCGCTCTGGGTTGCCGGCATGCTGCTTGGCGTCCTTATCGGCTTTCTGGTCGCAACGGCGCGGCGCTATGGCGGGCGATTCATCGACCTGCCGCTCGGGCTTGTGGTCGAAGTGCTGCGCGGCACGCCCTTCCTCATCCAGATCTTTCTCGTCTATTACGGCGGCCCCTTCATCGGGCTGTCGCTCAATCCGATCCCCTGCGGGCTTCTCGGACTGTCGATCTATGCGAGCGCCTATTATTCGGAGATCTTTCGCGCCGGCTACGCCGCCGTGCCGCATGGCCATGTGGAAGCCGGCGAATGCCTCGGCTTTTCCAGGTTTCAGATCATCCGGCGTATTCTCCTGCCGGAAATGGCGCTGATCGTCATGCCGCCTTCGGTCAATCTTGCCGTCATCCTGCTGAAGGAATCGGCGGTTCTGTCCATCATCACCGTACCGGAACTGACGACCACCGTCAGTGCCATCGGTTCGCAGGAATATGCCTTCCTCGAAGCCATCTTCCTGCTGGCAGTCATCTACTGGGTCATTGTCGAGGCCGCGGCCCGGCTTGGCCGCTTTGCCGAATCCCGCTTTTCCACCTACAGGTTTTCCACGCCATGACGCTTCCCGCCATTTCCGTTCGAAAACTTGTCAAGCGCTTCGGCCAGACGCCGGTGCTGCAGGACATCGATCTCGATATTCCAGAAGGCAAGGTCTCCTGCCTCATCGGCCCTTCGGGGTCGGGGAAAAGCACGCTGCTGCGCTGCCTTGCCTTTCTGGAGGAGGCAAGCGAAGGCATGATCACAGTGAACGGCGAGGCGCTCGGCTTCTTTGAGAATGCAAGGAACGAGCGGGAACGGCTGCCTGCAGGCCAGATCCGCACCGTGCGTTCGCAGATCGGCATGGTGTTTCAGCAGTTCAATCTGTGGCCGCACATGACAGCCCTCGGCAATGTCTCCGAAGCGCTGAAGACCGTTCACAAGGTGCCGAAGAAAGAGGCCGAGGCGCGCGCCATGGCACAACTCGTCAAGGTGGGGCTCGAAAACCGCGCCGGCCATTACCCGTCGCAGCTGTCCGGCGGCCAGCAGCAGCGCGTGGCGATCGCCCGGGCGCTGGCGCTCTCGCCGAAGATCATGCTGTTTGACGAGCCGACCTCCGCACTGGACCCGGAGCTGACCGGCGAGGTGCTGACCGTCATGCGCGATCTGGCCGCAGAGGGCATGACCATGGTCGTCGTCAGCCACGAGATCGGCTTTGCAGCCACCATCGGCCACCAGATCAGCTTTCTCGACCAGGGCCGCCTCGTCCTGACCGGGGCGCCCGCAACCGTGTTTGCCAAGCCGCGCCATCCACGCCTCGAGCAGTTCCTCGATACCTATCTGGATCGCGGTGCCTCGATGCTGGCCTGACCGGACAGCGGCGCAGGAGGGCCAGAGCATGGATCAGACCTCGGGCACAGGACAGCCGCAGAGACGCTCCCCGCCCGCCTCTCTCCATGCCCGAATCCTGCAGGAGATCGAGGGCCATATCGTCAGCGGTCGCTGGCCGCCGGGCCACAAGCTGCCGTCCGAACAGGCGCTCACGCTGACCTACGGGTGCTCGCGCATGACCGTCAACAAGGTGCTGACGGAACTTGCCCGGGCAGGACTTCTGCTCCGGCGCCGCAAGACCGGCAGCATCGTCCTGCCGCAGGGGCCGCAAAGCGCCATCCTGGAAATCTACGATATCGGCGACGAGGTTCGGGCGCTGAACCTTTCCTACCGTTTCGAGGTTCTGTCGCGCACTTTGCGCCTGCCTACACGCGCCGAAAGGGCCACCTGTGTCCTCCCGGCGCGGCGCAAGCTTCTGGCGATCACCGTGATGCACAGGGCCGATGAAAAACCCTTTTGCCTTGAGGAGCGCATCATCAACCTCGGCCTGGTGCCGGAAGCGGCAACGGCAGCGTTCGAGACGCTGTCACCCGGGCCGTGGCTGCTCCACCATGTGCCTTGGAATGCGGCAGAACACCGGATCTCTGCCGAAGCGGCCCTGCCATCCGTTGCCGAGGCGCTCGGTCTTTCTCCCGGTGCTCCCGTGCTGACGGTGGAGCGCCAGACCTGGCGGCCGCAAGAGACCGTGACGCGCGTGCGCCTGACCTATCCCGGCAGCCAGCATGCGCTGACGGCCCGTTTTACACCCCTGCGGCGGCTGGAAACCCCACCCGCAGACCAGACATAAGGACGATTTCGATGGCCCGCACCGACAAGCTGAAGCTTGGCACCTTCGTTTACACCTTCGGCTTCAATCCGGCCGCCTGGCGCCATCCGGCAGCCGACGTGCATGGCGCCAACACCATCGATCACCTGCTCAATGTCGCAAAAATCTCGGAAGCGGCAAAATTCGATTTCATGTTCCTGGCAGACTCCCCGGCAGCCGCCGTTGGTGATCCGGAAGCGCTGGCCCGCTCGCCCACCAAGATGAACCGCTTCGAGCCGCTTTCGCTCATCTCGGCGCTCTCGGTGCTGACAGAAAAGCTCGGCTTCGTCGCAACCGCCTCGACCAGTTTCTACGAGCCATTCAATCTTGCCCGCATCTTTGCCTCGATCGACCATCTGAGCGGCGGACGCGCCTGCTGGAACGTGGTGACATCCGACCACGACGAAGCCGGCTACAACTATAATTTCGACGGGTTGCCGCCGCATAGCTGGCGCTACGAGCGCGGCGCGGAATTCGTTGACGTCGTTTTCGGCCTCTGGGACAGTTTCGAGCCGGATGCGCTGGTGCTCGACAAGGCCTCCGGCCTCTATCACGACAAGGACAAGCTGCATCTTCTCAACCACAAGGGCAAACATTTCCAGGTGCGCGGGCCGCTGAACGTCGCCGCCTCGCCGCAGGGGCGCCCGGTCATTGCCCAGGCTGGCGGGTCGGAGCCGGGCATGGAGCTTGCTGCCCGCACCGCCGAAATCGTCTTCAGCCTTGCCTCCAACCTTCAGCGCAACAAGGCCTTTGCCGAAAACGTCAAGAGACGCATGGCCAAATACGGCCGCTCCACCAGCGACCTCAAGATGATGCCGGGCGTCGTGATCAATGTCGGCGAAACGAAAGCGCAAGCGCAGGCGAAGGTCGATTTCCTCATCGACAACCTGCATCCCGATGTCGGGCGCTGGATGCTCGGCGAGTTTCTGGAAACCGATCTGTCCGGTGCAGCGCTTGACGAGCCCTTCCCCATGGAGCGCCTGCCGACCGAGCCGAAGGGCTCCAAGGCCCTGTTCGAGGAACTGACCGACTACATCCGTCAGGGTCACACGCTCGGCCACCTCATTCGCCACTACGCCGAAAAGAGCACGGGCAACGGCATTACCGGCACACCGACCGAAATCGCCGATTTCATGGAGGAATGGTTCGAGGCGGGTGCTGCCGACGGCTTCATCCTGATGTTCCCGACACTGCCGGCAAGTCTTACCGATTTTGTCGAGCTGGTTTTGCCGGAACTGCGGCGCCGCGGCCTGTTCCGCGAGGACTACGAGGGGTCGACGCTGCGCGAGAACCTTGGCCTGTCAAAGCCGGCCAACCGCTATGCGGCTGCCCGGCAAAAGCTTTGAGGCTCAATCGTCCGGCAGCGCGACGGCCGGCTTGCCGGAGATGATCTCGCGCTTGCCGACATGGTTTGCAGGACCAACCAGGCCTTCCTGCTCCATGCGCTCCACCAGCGAGGCGGCGCGGTTATAGCCGACCGAGAGCCGCCGCTGGATATAGGAGGTCGAGCACTTGCGGTCCTTCATCACCACCTTGACGGCCTTTTCATAAAGGTCGTCGGCATCTTCGCTGCCCATGGAGCTGCGATCAAAGACGGCGGCATCGGCTTCCGGCTCGGCTTCCGCTTCGTTTTCGTCTTCGGTGACGGTTCCGAGATAATCCGGACGCCCTTGCGCCTTCAGGTGCGAAACGACGTGTTCCACCTCGGCATCCGAGACGAAAGGTCCGTGGACGCGGGAAATCCGGCCGCCGCCCGCCATATGCAGCATGTCGCCCTGGCCGAGCAGATGTTCGGCGCCCTGTTCACCAAGGATCGTGCGGCTATCGATCTTCGACGTCACCTGGAAGGAGATGCGCGTCGGGAAGTTGGCCTTGATCGTGCCAGTGATAACATCGACGGAGGGTCGTTGCGTTGCCATGATCAGATGGATGCCGGCGGCGCGTGCCATCTGGGCAAGACGCTGGATGGCGCCTTCGATTTCCTTGCCGGCCACCATCATCAGGTCGGCCATTTCGTCGACGACGACAACGATATAGGGCATCGGCGACAGGTCGAGTTCCTGCTCCTCGTAGACGATCTCGCCATTGTGACGGTCAAAGCCGGTCTGCACGTTGACGGTGATCGTCTCGCCCTTCTCGCGCGCCTGGGCGGCACGGGCGTTGTAACCGTCGATGTTGCGCACGCTGAGCCGCGACATCTTGCGATAGCGATCCTCCATCTCGCGCACCGCCCATTTCAGCGCCAGAACGGCCTTCTTCGGATCGGTGACGACAGGGGTGAGGAGATGCGGAATGCCGTCATAGACCGACAGTTCCAGCATTTTCGGGTCGATCATGATCAGGCGGCATTCTTCCGGGCGCAGCCGGTAGAGAAGCGACAGGATCATGGTATTGATCGCAACCGACTTGCCAGACCCGGTGGTGCCGGCGACCAGCAGGTGCGGCATCTTCGCAAGCTCTGCAATGACAGGCTCGCCACCGATGGTCTTGCCAAGGCAAAGCGCCAGCCGGTGCTTGGTTTCCCAGTAATCCTCACATTCGATGAGTTCGCGCAGGAACACCGTTTCACGCACGGCATTCGGCAATTCGATGCCGATGACATTGCGGCCGGGAACGACCGCGACGCGCGCCGACAGCGCCGACATGGAGCGGGCGATATCGTCAGCCAGGCCAATGACACGCGAGGATTTCACACCCGGCGCCGGCTCGAATTCGTAGAGCGTCACAACCGGGCCGGGGCGCACGTCGATGATTTCGCCGCGAATGCCAAAATCTTCCAGAATGCTTTCGAGAAGACCGGCGCTTTGCTGGAGCGCATCCGGCTGGACCGCTTCCGCCTGCTGGCCAAAGGGTTCCTGCAGAAGTGCGATCGGCGGAAACTCGTAGGCATCGTCGCTTTCTCGCACGGCCATGGCGCCGGAAAGGCCCGGCAATCCTTGCGGCACACGCCGCGACATCGGCACGACCGCGCGTGCCACGGGCTGTTGCGGCTGAACGGCGATTGCGTCCGTAACAGTGTCGGAAGCTGCTGCCGCCTCCTGGCTCTCCTGCGGCGCGGCGAGCGTTTCGACAGCGGCTGCGCCGGTATCCTCGATCACCGGAGCAGGGACTGGAGCCTCAACTGCGAGCGGAGCCGGCGGCAACTCGGCGGCGGGCGCCGAGAGAGGACGCCGCTCAAACCGGGTGCCGGGACGCACTTCGCGATAGAGCGCCGTCACGGAAGTGGGCACAAGCGGATGCGACAAACGCACGACTTCGGCCGGGCGACGCTTCAAGGTCGGAACGGATGGCTGGGCTAGCGACACTGGCTGGGCTGCCAGCGGCGCTTGATCGGAGGCGATCCCGGCTTCAAAGAACGCAAAATCGGAAAGCCAGAGCTTCGCCTGCGCATCGAGCGGAAGAGACGGATCTGCCACCTCAGAAGGAACGGTTGCAACAGACGTGCCGACGATGATCGGCGCCTCGACAGCAGGCGATGCCTGAACCACGGCCGGCGGAGCAGCCGGGAGTTCGGATGCCGGTACGCAAGGCGCGGTTGCGCTGGCGGTCGATTGCGGTTCGGGCGTGACAGAAATCTCCGCGGCAAAAGTGGGAGAAGCGGTCTCGATACTCTGTTCTGGAGGCATTTCGACTTTCGGTTGTTCCTTCGGCTGGCGCCTGAAAATCAGGGCGCGCGGCGAAGGTTCAGGCTTGACCTTGGGCGGGACCGGCATCTGCTGCATGGCAGACGCGGCACCCTGCAAGGCATTGACGAGAAGTTCCGGCGCAAGTGTGGCATTTTCGTTGACCGGCGGCTGGGCGTTCACATCAAGCGGCTCGACCAGACGGCCGGCGGCCGCCGGCATCCGCTCTTCCGGGGCAACGGGCGCCATCTGGTCACGGCTGCGTGGACGGGCAAGAATGCTTTCCGGCGTGCGGGTGAAGCGCACATTCGGCGCCAGCTTGAAAGCGGCCTGCCACGGCGCCTGCTCGATCGTGGCCTCGTTCGGATCGACCGTTGGTGTCCGCCGCTCCGGCGCATGTGCGCCGCCGTCGAGAAAGTCCTCGTCGGACTGCATCGTTTCAAGGGACTTGGGGAAGTTCGTTCTATGAAAATGCATCACACCAACCGCGTACAAATGGCAGTGCTATTAAGTAGAAAATAAAGGTTAATGGCTCCTTTAGAACCGTCTCCGGCTGTACGATTTCATAACCTGTGACAGGCTGTCCGGTCCGCAGTACGAGACACCTAGAACATTGTAATATATGGGCATTCCACCAAAATTCGAACACTTTCCGGCGTCCGTTTCTTTAACGGTTCGCCCTGTTCGTCGCAGATCGCGCCGGCTCGGTGCCTCTGCGCCAGCCAGCACGCTTCAACGGACCTTACCGGGGCGTGACGATCCGGGAAAACCTCTCTTCGTCGCCGCCGAAAACTGCCCGATGAATTTCATCGACAGACGCCCTGCAGTATGATGGATGAGCAAAAACGAGAGACGGATCTGCAATGGCGACCACGACGACACAGGATGCTCAAGACCCGGCCCGCACCCGCGGGTTCGGCACCCAGATGGTCTATACGACGATCCGCCGGGAGATCCTGGCGATGACGCTTGAGCCCGGCTCGCCGCTGGACGAGGTCAAACTGTCGGAGCGGTTCGGCATGTCGCGGACCCCGGTGCGGGAGGCCCTGCTGCGACTGGCCGCCGACGGGCTGACGACGACCCTGCCCAACCGCAACACGATCGTCGCCGCCATCGATTTTGCCGCCCTTCCGGCCTATTTCGAAGCGCTGACGCTGATGTACCGCGTCACGACACGCGGAGCCGCCAAACGGCAGAGTGCGGGCCCGGCCCTTGCCATTCGCGCCCGCCAGGAAGCGTTTGCAAAGGCGGTTTCGGCGCAGGACGCCTATGCCATGATCGAGGCCAACCGTGATTTTCACGTGGCCATCGCCGAGCGCGCCGGCAATGCTTATTATACGACGTTCTTTGCCCGCCTGCTCGATGAAGGACGGCGGATCCTGCGGCTCTATTACTCGACATTCGACGACCGACTGCCCCGGCAATATGTCGAGGAGCACGAGGATATGATCCTCGCCATCGAGGCCGGCGATGTCGAGCGGGCCGATCGCCTGGCCCTTGCCCATGCGGCCCAGATCGTTGCCCAGATCCAGGACTACGTGGCCCGCGACACAGGCAATGCCCGCCAGATCAACGATCCCTGAGACCCCGACATGAGGCCCGCTACCTTCTGGATTCCTGACGAGTCCGCCGGTGCGGTTTTCCGTCGACATTCAAAATACAAAGTGTATACTAGCTGTCGATTGGAAGTGGCTTCCGTGGCCGCGCCGCCCGCCAGATGGAGATTGCAATGACTTCGAACATTTTCACCGGTTGCATCCCGGCCCTTATGACGCCGTGCCATGCCGACCGTAGCCCCGATTTCGACGGACTGGTGCGCAAGGGTCGCGAACTGGTGGATGCCGGCATGTCGGCCGTTGTCTATTGCGGTTCGATGGGTGACTGGCCGCTGCTGAGCGACGCGCAGCGCATGGAAGGCGTCGAACGCCTGGTCAAGGCTGGGTTGCGCGTCATCGTCGGCACGGGGGCGGTCAACACGAAAATTGCCGCGGAACATGCCGCCCACGCCCAGAAGGTCGGCGCCCACGGTCTCATGGTCATCCCGCGGGTCCTGTCGCGCGGCACGTCCGTGTCGGCCCAGCGGGCGCATTTCAAGGCCATTCTGTCGGCGGCGCCGGAGCTGCCGGCCGTCATCTACAACAGCCCCTATTACGGTTTTGCCACCCGCGCCGACCTCTTCTTCGAGCTGCGTCGGGACCACAAGAACCTGATCGGCTTCAAGGAATTCGGCGGTCCGGCAGACCTGCGCTATGCGGCTGAAAACATCACCAGCCGCGATGATGAGGTCACGCTCATGGTCGGCGTCGATACCGCCGTCTTCCACGGCTTCGTCAATTGCGGTGCCTCGGGCGCCATTACCGGCATCGGCAATGTCCTGCCGCGCGAAGTGCTGCATCTGGTATCGCTCTGCGAGGCAGCCGCCAGGGGCGATGCAAAGGCGCGCGCCCAGGCGCTTGAGCTGGAAAACGCCCTTGCCGTGCTCTCCTCCTTCGACGAAGGCCCGGATCTCGTCCTCTTTTACAAGCACATGCTGGTGATGACCGGAAACCCGGAATATACGCTGCACTTCAACGAGACGGACAGTCTGTCCGACAGCCAGCGCGGCTTTGTCGAAAAGCAGTTCAAGCTCTTCCAGGCCTGGTACGCCGACTGGTCGAAAACGGTTGCCCCTGTCTCTCAGGACAAGGCTGCCTGAGAAGGCTGTTCGCCTATCTGAAATGACGTGCGTATCGAGGCGGCAGAATTCAGCTGTCGCCTCGATGCGGTCCGCAGCCTGGGGCGATGGACTGCGCGACTTTCGGCCCAAAGCGGACGTAGAGCTCCAACCGGTAGCAGCGTCAGCAATCCATGATGTCGCGTTCGTTAGATGCGTCGTATTTCTTGAGTTCCCCTCGCATCTTACCGATCCAGCGGCTGACGAACGCGATCGTGTCGGCAGCCTGCAAATGAGCGCTAAGCGCAGCCTGATCGACCCAACGTTCCGATATCAGCAATCGACCTGATTGTGGATCGTCCACGGCAGCATCATACGTGATGCTGCCCGGACGCTTTCGTGTTGTATATGCCAGCGCATTCAGTTCCGTCATGCATTGCGCCAGATCGGCTGGATCGACGTGCATGTAGCCGGTGATAATCAGCATGGGATAGCTCCTGTATCAGCGCCTCGACCGCCCGTCCGCGGCGGCGTGGGCCTTGACTGGTCAAGTGGTGATCAGACGGCGACCAGCACGATCTTGCCCTGGATGCTCCCTTCGGAAGCACGACGATGCGCTGCCGCTGCCTCGGCCAGCGGATAGGTGCTGTCGATCACCACCCGTATGGAGCCGTCCTCAAGCAGACGGCCGGCCTCTGCCAATTGAACGCCGTTCGAGCGCACCTGCGTCGTCGAGACGGTGATCTTTCGCCGGGCGGCTTCGTCATAACCTGAAAAGCCCATCGGGTTGACGAGAAACAGGGCGCCATACGGCTTAATGCTGGGGAGAAAGCGTTCCATAGTCGCGCCGCCGACGGCATCGAGCACCAGATCAACATCCTTCGCCACTAGTTCGGCAGCCGTCTTCGTGTGGTCGATGAAAATATCGGCACCAAGATCTTTGAGAAGCGCCTCGTGTCTACCCGAAGCAACGGCAACCACCCTCGCGCCTTGCCACTTCGCGATTTGGACTGCGAGATGGCCGACGCCGCCGCCGGCGCCGTTCACCAGAACGGTCTTGCCGTCGAGCGGAGCCGGTGCATGCGGGAAAGTCTGGAAAGGGTTCGGCGCATCGTGTCCCAGATCGACCAAAAATTGCCAGGCGGTCAGAAGCGACATCGGCGCGCCGGCAGCCTGGATGTGGTCGATCCCGGCGGGCTTCAGCGCCAAGTCCGATGCGGGAACACGAACATATTCGGCATAGGCGCTGCTTCCCGTCATGAGGTCATGCGGGAACCGGACCATCGCATGGACCGCGTCGCCGACCTTGAACTGCGACACGTCTTCGCCGACGGCCGCAACCGTGCCGGAAATGTCCGTGCCAAGGATCAGCGGAAAGCTTGGATTGGGCTGCCATTCCGGCGGGAGAGCCCGGTAACCGTCGCGCAGATAGAGATCCGGCGGGTTGAGGCTCGTGGCATGGACGCGAACAAGCACGTCGTCAGCCGAGATTTCCGGTCGGGGTGCATCCTCATAGAGGAGGACATCCGGTCCACCGAATTCGTGCAATCGCACGGCTTTCATCATGTCAGTCATCATGGCCTCGCTTGGATATTGGTTTCGATGACTGAAGATACGATCAACTTGTTCGATTGATAATCCTCAGACAATTCGCTTTAATAGTGCCATGAAGGAACAAATCGGAATTGATAGGCTGAGGGGGCTGATTGCATTCGCTCGCGCCGGCTCGCTCGGAAGCTACACCGCCGCCGCCCGCTCCTTGTCCATCTCACCCTCGGCGGTCAGTAAAAGCATTCAGCGGCTGGAAAAGCAGCTCGGCGTTTCGCTTTTTGCGCGCACGACACGTTCCCTGACCCTGACGGCCGAAGGGCGCGATCTGTATGAGCGTGCGCTCAGGCTGCTGAACGACGCCGAAGAGATCGAGCAGACGGCAAAAGCAGCGCGCACCGAGCCCGCCGGCACATTACGAATCGCGGCATCTTTGCCGATCGGTCTGCACGTAATAGCGCCGGTGCTCCCTCAGTTTCGCAGGCTCCATCCGAAGGTTAACATAGATCTGCGTCTGAGCGACCACATGGTTGATCTTATCGAAGGCGGCTTCGATGTCGCGGTCCGCATCGGCGATCTGTCAGACTCGCGCCTGCTTTCCCGCCGCCTTCTGCCGCATCGGCTATGCTGCTATGCCTCTCCCGAATATCTGGCCGGGCGCGGCCCGCCGACCCATCCGGACCAATTGGCAGAGCACGACACTGTCAGCCTGCGCTACCAGAGTAGCGGCCAGCTATTCCGCTGGCCTTTCCGCGTCGGGAACAGGGAGGTCGAGATTGTGCCGTCCTCCGGCATCATCGTCGACGCGAGCGAAGCCGTTCTTGCGACGATCTCGGCGGGTGCCGGCATTGGAATGGCAACGAGTTTCATGGCCAGCGCCTGGGTGAGGCGGGGAGCGCTCGTGCCGGTTCTGGCCGACTATGCGGTGGACCGGCACAATATAACAGCGCTGTGGCCCGAGAGCCGACGATCGAACCCCGCCGTCCGCGCCTTCCTCAACACCCTAGCAGAACTGTCGTGACATTGGCATTGCATGTCTGCTTCTGGCGCATTCCAGCCCAAAACCACGCGCGTTCAGCTGGACAGCGGCCTCTTGCCTTAGAATGTCATTCCGCCCCCAACCGGAACCGACCTCCCAAAGCTTCGGAGGCGGCTTTGCCGGCACTGACGAGAAGTTCGACATAGTCTGCGCGCCTTGCCTCGTCGAAGCGAAAGAGCGGGAAGGAAATCGATATGGCAGCGATCGGATGACCTAGATGGTTGAAGATCGGAACAGCCATGCAGCGCACGCCGGCCTCGCTTTCTTCAACCTCCTCCGCATACCCACGCGCACGGGTCTTTTCCAGATCGGACAGAAGGGCTGCACGCTCGGTCATGGTGCGTGGCGCGCGTCGATCAAGCACCATCCGGGCCAGTCGCTCCTCTTGTTCACCCTTGGAGCAAAAGGCCAGAAGCGCCTTGCCGAGTGCTGTGCTATGCAACGGGTTGCGCAGGCCGAGCGGCGATTTCATCGCCAGATTGAAGGCGGCATCGTATTTGTGGATGTAGACGACCTTGTCTTCTCGGCTGTCTAGAACGCCCAGATTGATGGATTCACCCGTTGCCCGCGACAGCCTGCCCATGGCCGGATTCGCCACCCGCAACAGATCGGCCTGATCGCTCAGCGAGCGAGCGCCAAGACTGAACAGTTTGAGCGTCAGGCGATATTTTTCCGTTTCGGCATCCTGCTCCACATAGCCGAGGTCGACCATGGTCTGCAGCAGGCGGTGTGCCGTGGTTTTCGACGTCATGGCCTTTTGCGATAGATCGGCAAGGCCGATCTGGCGTGACTCGACCAATGCCTCCAGCACCGCAAACACCTTGAGGACGGCGGCGGCATTTTCAGTCTTGGCAGCATTATCGGCCATGGCAAGCATTCCACATTTTCTGAAATTCCATTCTGAATTTGGTCAAGGCGCGCTGTCAAGCAACCTCTCCACGCACCGCCCGGCTTACCCGTCTTGCTCAACCCTGCTCGCCCGTCCCACCACCGAGCCGTCAACTTGCCGAAAAACGCCGTTGAAATGCGTGTCAGACTATGGTCTGCTCAAATTCCGGAACGAAGTTCCGAAAATATTTCAACTGGGGAGGAGTTGAAGCATGCATTCTCTGCTACGGCAGAAGCCGACCCTGCTTGGGCGGGCAGACATCTGCACGTTGATCGACCGGTTGACGCACAATCTCATTCATATCGAGGACAAAACGGGCGAATTTCTCCTGAAGCTCGAGGATGGGCGCGTCATCGATACGAAAGGCTGGGCCGGCTGGGAATGGACGCATGGCATTGCCCTTTACGGCCTTCTCAAATACTGGCAGCAGACCGGCCAGAAAGAGGTAATGGCCATCATTACCGACTGGTTCGAAGCGCGCCTTGCCGAAGGCACGCCAACCAAGAACATCAACACGGTCGCCCCCTTCCTGACGCTTGCCCATCTTTACGAGATGAACCGCGATCCGCGTTTTCTGCCCTATCTCGAAACCTGGGCCGAATGGGTGATGCACGAAATGCCGCGCACTCGCGAGGGTGGTTTGCAGCATATCGTCTATAACAGCGTCAACGACCAGCAGATCTGGGACGACACGCTGATGATGAGCGTGCTGCCTTTGGCAAAGATCGGCCTCGTGCTGAACCGGCCGGACTTCGTGGAAGAGGCCAAATACCAGTTTCTGCTGCATGCGCAGTATCTAATGGACACAGAGACAGGCCTGTGGTTCCACGGCTTTACCTTTGATGGCCACCACAATTTTGCCCGGGCCCGCTGGGCGCGCGGCAATAGCTGGATCACCATCGCCATTCCGGAATTCATCGAGCTGCTTGACCTTGAGGAGCGCGATCCGTTGCGCCGGCACCTGCTCTCGGTTCTGTCGCGCCAGGCCTCTGCCCTCAAAACCCATCAGGATCGCTCAGGCCTCTGGCACACCCTGATCGATGATCCGGAGAGTTATCTGGAAGCCTCCGCCACCGCAGGCTTTGCCTACGGGCTGATGAAGAGCGTGCGCAAGCGCTATCTCGGACCGGACTATCTGGAAACGGCCGAGAGGGCGATGAAGGGGGTCATCGACAATATCAGCCCGGACGGCGAACTGATGCAGGTGTCGTTCGGCACGGCGATGGGCAGCGATCTCGATTTCTACCGGCAGATCCGCCGCACATCCATGCCTTATGGACAGGCAATGGCCATGCTGTGCCTGACCGAACTGCTGCGCAGCCACATCTGACCTTTGCATCAGAAGAGCGTAGCGGGACAAAACCAGACGAATTGCCGGATCGGAGGAGCGACCGGCAGTAGCAAGAGGACGAGGGAAGAACCGATCTTTCAAGACAGGTCGGCCGAGGCGACACCGTCACCGGTCCGACCCTGAAATTTCAATCATGGAGGAGGAGATCATGATG
This sequence comes from Neorhizobium fuzhouense, assembly GCF_042611105.1. Taxonomy (NCBI): domain Bacteria; kingdom Pseudomonadati; phylum Pseudomonadota; class Alphaproteobacteria; order Hyphomicrobiales; family Rhizobiaceae; genus Neorhizobium; species Neorhizobium fuzhouense. Next base: position 181,745 of record NZ_JBHFFP010000004.1, read on the forward strand.
AACCTGACAAGACGCAGGCTCTTAGGCGCCGTAGGCACCGGCCTTGCAGCATCCCAGCTTTCGATCACGCCGGCACGGGCCGCCACCCGCATCCGGCACTACTGGTGGGGCAATCCCGAGCGGGACAAGCGCACTTTTGCGGTGATTGACCTGTTCCAGAAGGCCAATCCCGGCATCGAAGTGTCGGGCGAGACCATTGGCTGGGGCGATTACTGGACCAAGATGGCAACCCAGACGGCCGGCCGCAACATGGCGGACCTGGTCCAGATGGATTACCGCTTCCTGTTCGAATATGTGCGCCGTGGAGCGTTGAAGCCACTCAACGAATTTGTCGGCAAGAGCCTGATGATTGCTGACTTCGACAAGGGCCCGCTTGCCGGCGGCGAGGTGGACGGCAAGCTCTATGCCTTGAATATCGGCTCCAACAGCCAGGTCATCGTGTACAACAAGCGCGTCTTCGAGGAAGCCGGCATCAATGCCGACCTTATCAACTGGACCTGGGACGATTTTGCCAAGAGCTGCGAAACGATCACTGCCAAATCCGGCGGCAAGGTGAAGGGGTCGGACGACCTCGCGCTGATGATCGAGACGTTTGAATCCTGGGTGCGCCAGAACGGCCGCGAATTCTACGACAAGGACGGCAAGGTGGCGGCAACTGTTGATGATGTCGCCAGCTACTGGCAGTTCTGGGCGGACCTGCGCAAGAAGGACGTCGTGCGGGCCAAGGAAAAGACCGTCATTCTGGATGCGCCGATTGCCGAGTCCGGTGTTGCGGTCGGCGATACCGCCATGGCGCATTTCTGGTCGAACCAGCTCGTCGGCATCCAGGCGGCCGCCAAGGACAAGATCGGCGCGGCCATGGTGCCGCACAAGAAGGACGGCAAGCCCGGCCAGTTCATCAAGCCCTCGATGTTCCTGTCGCTGTCGCGCGATGCCAAGGATCCGGAAGCGGCCATCCGCTACATGAATGCCTGGGTGAACGATCCGGCGATCACCGGCGTGCTGGGGCTTGAACGCGGCATTCCCGCTTCCCCGAAAGTGCGCGAGGCACTGGCGCCGAAGCTCACGGAGGTGGAAAAGCTCTCCGTCTCCTACTTTGACGCCATTCAGTCCAAGGTCGGGCCTCTTCCCTTGCCAGCCCCCAAGGGTGCCGGCGAAGTGCGCGATGCCTTCATGCGGATCGGAACCGACGTGGTTCTCGCCCGTCTGGATGCCAAGTCCGCCGCCTCGACCTTCATCGACGATGCCCAGTCCATCGTCGAGCGGGCGCAGTAAACAGGCAGCCACGCCACGTTTCGTCTCCCGGCGCCTCTTGAAGGCCGCCGGGAGACATCGCCCAAAGGGTTCCGTCGCGATATGGCGGGCCACCGCCCGGCTCAAACTGACCCTTGCGGCCGGAAACGACATTCAAGGCCAGTCCCGCCATCGACCCCAAGCGCATCAGGACGGCGGCCGGCCGATTTCACCAGGACATTTTCATGACCCCTCCCCTCTTTATTGGCGTCATCGGCATTGATCACAACCATATCTACGGCATGATCGATGGCCTGACGGCCGCCGGTGCGACGTTTTCAGCTTTCGCGGTGACACCGGACACGCCGCAATCGACGATCGACAGTTTCACGGCAACCTATCCGGATGTGCCGCAGCGGACACCGGCGCAGATCTTCGAGGATGACCGCATCGGGCTGGTGCTGAGCGCTGCCATCAACAGCGAGCGCGCCGCAATCGCCATCTCCGCCATGCGCCATGGCAAGGATGTTCTGGTCGATAAGCCGGGCTGCACCACGCTCGAACAGCTCGCGGCGATCCGCCAGACAACGGCCGAAACGAGCCGGCGCTGGACCGTGTGCTTCTCCGAGCGGCTGACGGTCGAAAGCGTCACACTTGCCGACCAGCTGATTGCGCAAGGCCGCATCGGCAAGGTGGTGCAGACCGTCGGCCTTGGACCGCATCGGCGCAATTCGCACCTGCGGCCGGCCTGGTTCTGGGATCGCGCCCGCTATGGCGGCATTCTCACCGATATCTGCGCCCATCAGTTCGACCAGTTCCTGCATTTTACCGGCTCGACCGAAGCGCATGTCGTATCGGCCCATATCGCAAACGTCGCCAATTCCGATCGCCCCGGATTCCAGGATTTTGGCGAAGTGCTTCTGGAGGGCAATGGCGGGCGTGGCTATGCGCGGGTGGACTGGCTGACGCCTGACGGGCTTCCCACCTGGGGCGATGGACGCATGACCATTCTCGGCACCCATGGCTATCTGGAACTGCGCAAATATATCGATATCGCCGGGCGTCCCGGTCAGGATCACGTTTTCCTCGCCGACGCCAAGGGCGTCGAACATTTTGAGGCTGCAGGCGCCGGCAAACCCTTCTTTGGCCGCTTGATCCGCGACGTTCTAGACCGGACCGAGACGGCCATGCCGCAAGCCCACGCGTTTCTTGCAACACAATTGGCGCTCGAAGCGCAGCAGATGGCAGAACAGGGAGCCTCCTCATGACCCGAAGGATTTGCGTGGCCATTGCGGGCGCGGGAATCGGCAAGGCGCATATTTTAGGCTATGCGCAGCTGCCGCATCTGTTTGACGTGCGCTACGTGTGCGACCTCAACCCGGAACGCGCCGCAGCCGGTGCTGCCGAAGCGCCCGGCAGCCGGCCGATTTCCGATCTTGATGCGGTGCTTGCGGATCCGCAGGTGGAACTTGTCGATCTCTGCCTGCCACCGCGCCTGCACGCCCCGATGACGCTCAAGGCTCTTGCAGCGGGCAAGCATGTCGTCTGCGAAAAGCCACTTGCCGGTTCTCTGGCCGATGTGTCCGAGATCAGGGACGCGGCGGCGCAGTTCGACCGGCAGGTGTTTCCGATCTTCCAGTACCGCTATGGCGCGGGCTACCACGCGGCCCATGCCCTGAAGAGGAAAGGCCTGCTCGGCCGGCCTTTCGTTCTCTCGCTCGAAACCCATTGGGACCGGCGCGCCGATTATTATGCGGAGCGCTGGCGCGGAACCTGGGAGGGCGAACTGGGAGGCGCGCTTGTAAGCCACGCCATCCATGCCCATAATCTGGTGGCGCATCTCGCCGGAGAGATCACAGAGGTCGCAGCCTTCATCGACACCCGCGTCAACCCTATCGAGACAGAGGATTGCGCGGCGCTTTCCATGCGAACCCGCGAGGGCGCGCTGGTTTCTTCATCGATCTCCCTCGGTGCCTGCGGCAGCACATCGCGTTTTCGCGCGCTGTTCGAGCACATGACCATTACGTCGGGGACGGAGCCCTACCATATCGGATCTGGCCCCTGGACCTTCGAAGCCCGAGACCCTGCCCGGCAGGCTGAGGTGGATGCCATCGTTGCCGAGCATGACCAGGGCATATTCCGGTTTGCCGGACAGTTTGCCGATGTCCATGCCCGCCTCACCGGGGGCGCGGAGTTCTACCTGCCTTCGCTCGACGAAGCCTATCAGTCGATCGAACTCATCACGGCGCTCTACGATGCAGCCCGCAACCGTCGCATCGTCAGCCTTCCGCTGCCGTCCGATCATCCGCTGCGAAAGGGTTGGCTTCCGGCATGATCCTGCCTTTGAGCGTGTAATCCCGTCGTCTCTTCGTCAACCAGAGGCTGGCGGACATCTCCGATCGATGTCCGCCAGCAAAATGCCCTCACCCGGTTTTTCGCTCAAAGCCGCCGTTCTGCCGCAT
>NZ_JBHFFP010000004.1:185979-186406 GCF_042611105.1 Neorhizobium fuzhouense
ATAGCCAGAATGGTTGTCACTGGCGCCTGTTTTTTGTGTTTTTAGCTGAAGTTCCAGATGGTTGAGCACCTCTTCACGCAACAAAGCCATCTCGTCCAGGATTGTGGTGATGGTTTTGAGGTCGGCGCGGCGCGGCAGCCTCGACACAAGCGCGATATAATGGCTCTCGATCCGCTCCCAATTGCCGGCAGCGCCCTCCTCCATCGCTGCGGTGATGAGCTTGCGCACATCGCGACGGCAGATGGTGAGTTCCTCTTTGGCGCGGCGCAGGCGCTGGCGTTCGGCGGCGATATCCTGGGCCAGGAGGGCAAGTTCGGCTGCGCGCACCATAAGCGGTGAAAGATCAAAACCGTAGGCCTGTTCGATCGCGCCATCCTTTGCGCGGTGAACGTAACGCTTGCCGTTCGGGCTATCGCGCCGCTGAATG
>NZ_JBHFFP010000004.1:186901-187202 GCF_042611105.1 Neorhizobium fuzhouense
CTTGTTCGTTTCATCCAGAAACCGCTCATACAGAGCGTCGAGGTTTCGCGACAGAAAGTCGCCGAAACGCGTTGCGTTTCGCGCCTTCATCGACAGCGAAAATCCCTTGTTATCGTTTTGCATCTCGATGACGACGCTTCCGTCCTCCGGCGCCCATTTGGCCTTGGTGGCAGGCGACGCCTTCTTCACCGCCCGCGAAGACCGGTTCAAGCCGCTATGGATGGCCAGGAAGCGCTCGTCAGAGGCAAGTTCAGCAAAGTCGTCCGCGGCCATGATCTGGTGCAGCCGCACCGCGTTCGAC
>NZ_JBHFFP010000004.1:187799-188007 GCF_042611105.1 Neorhizobium fuzhouense
GACACGACGGCAGCCTGCTCCTCGTGAAGAGCCGTCAAGCCTTCGAGCAGGTTCTTTCTTGCCATCCTGTTGTCCCCTTTCTTCTCTATCCCGCTGAATATTCTTCAGAAATTATCCATTTTGTCGCCCGACAAGTCATCGTCCCCAGGAGCGGTGGATGAGATCGGCGATCTCGCGGTTCACCGCATCCAGAGACTCGATCACCCGG
>NZ_JBHFFP010000004.1:189111-318831 GCF_042611105.1 Neorhizobium fuzhouense
CTCTCCTTTGGCAGGAAGCCTATATTAGCGTTCATGGACCCGATGCCCTGGATATAACGGTTTTGAGGCCTTTGTTGCCTCTTAAGCGTTATTATCTGCGATTCGGCAATTGGAACAAGGCGCTTACCGGCGATGGGGTGTTGATAGCGCCACAAGTTTTGCGCCGGCCCTCGGTGAATCAGCGTTTAAACGAACCTTACCAATGTGTTGACGGGATTTAGAAAATCGCGCCCTGGCGCGCTCTATCCACTGCCTGATTGAAGCAAGGGCGGCAAAATCGGCTGCGTCGAGGGAAATGAGGCTCCCAAATGCCCTCGTTTCCCCCGACTCACCCGTTGCCGATTCTGCGAAGAGCGGCATAGGCGCAACCTTAAGCGGTCGACGCGAATGGCCCCCGAACATTACTGTCCGGAGGCCATTGGCATCCTCAGGAATGCTCGGGCACGGCCGCGGGCATAGTCTCCGGTTCGGTGCTGGCGACACCGCCCTTGGCAATCAGCACATAGGCCGCCGGCACGACAAAGAGCGTAAATAGCGTGCCGATGGACAGGCCCGAAGCGATGACGAGGCCCATGTTGAAGCGCGACGCAGCACCGGCGCCGGACGCGGTGATCAGTGGAATGACACCAAGCACCATGGCAGCGGTGGTCATCAGGATCGGACGCAGGCGGATTTCAGCCGCTTCGACAATGGCCTGCCGCTTCGACTTGCCGGCGTTGCGATGCTCGTTGGCCACTTCCACCATCAGGATGCCGTGCTTGCTGACGAGCCCCATCAATGTGACCAGCCCCACCTGCGTGTAGATATTGATGCTGGCGCCACCGAGGCCAAGGCTGATGAAGATCAGCGCACCGGCAAGCGACATCGGCACTGAGACGAGGATCACGATCGGATCGCGGAAGCTGTTGAACAGGGCAGCCAGCGACAGGAAGATAATGATCAGCGCGAAGGCAAAGGTCGTGACGAAGCCGCCGCCTTCCTGCTCCAGCTGGCGCGACTGGCCGCCGTAATCCACCGAATAGCCGGGCGGCAGAGTGTCGGCCGCCAGCTGCTTCAGCGTCTGCAGCGCATCGCCCATGGCCACACCCGGCATGGCCACGCCGGAAATGGTGGCGGAGTTGACCTGCTGGAAGTGATTGTAGGACTGCGGCGAGACCTTGGTCTCGATATGGGCGATGGTGGAGAGCGGGATGCTGCTGCCGTCGCTTGCCTTGATGTAATAGTTCAGCACATCCTTGGCGTTGAGGCGGGACATCTGCTGAACCTGCGGGATCACCTTGTAGGACCGGCCGTCGAGGCTGAAATAACCCGTGTAGCCGCCGCCCAGCATGGTGGCGAGCGAGCTGCCGACATCCGACATGCTCAAACCAAGCTCGGATGCCTTCTCGCGGTCGAACACGACACGCGATTCCGGCTGGTCGAACTTCAGGTCATTGTCGAGGAAGATGAACTTGCCGGTCTTCAACGCTGCCGCGATGAAGGCGCCGGAGACATCATTCAGCTGCGGGAAATCGTTGGTGGTGGTCAGCACGAACTGGATCGGCAGACCGTTGCTGCCGGGAAGCGGCGAGGTCTGGAAGGCGACGGTGCGCACGCCGCTGATCTGGTTGAACTCCTGCTGCACCTGTGGCTGCAGCATCTTGGTGGTCTTTTCCCGCTGATCCCACGGCTTCAGCACCCAGCCGAGAATGGACTGGCCGGGGGCGTCGATCTGGAAGACCAGATTTGTTTCCGGTTTCGGCTTCAGCACGTCATAAACCTGCTGCGAGTAGAACTGCCTCTGCTTCAGCGTCGAGGTCGGGGATGCCGTGGTCAGGCCCAGAATAACGCCCTGGTCTTCTTCCGGCGCAAGCTCGCTGGTGGAGGAGGCATAGAGCCAATAGATGCTGCCGAGCACGATGAGCGCAAAGACGACCACCACCGACAGCGTGTTCAACGTGCCCTCCAGCGCCCGGCGATAACCGCGGCTCAACCTCTCCATGAAATGGTCGATGGCATGAACGATGCGCGCTTCCATCGTCGTGCCGTGCTTGGGAATAGGCTTCAGCAGGTTTGCGCAGGTCATCGGTGACAGCGTCAGCGCAATGACGGCCGAGACGGTGACGGCACCGGCGAGCGTAAAGGCAAATTCCGTAAAGAGAGCGCCGGTGAGCCCACCCTGGAAGCCGACCGGGACGTAAACAGCAATCAGCACCACCGTCATGGCGATGATCGGGCTTGCCAGATCCCGGGCCGCCTGGAGCGCCGCATTAAAGGGCGACATCCCTTCTTCCATATGCCGGTTGACCCCTTCGACGACGATGATCGCGTCATCGACCACCAGGCCGATGGCCAGAACCAGTGCCAGCAGCGTCAGAAGATTGATCGAAAAGCCCATCAGCAGCATCAGGCCGAACGTCCCGATGAGCGACAGCGGAATGGCAACGATGGGGATGAGAACCGACCGCCAGGATCCGAGGAAGGCAAAGACCACGATGGTGACGATCACGCCCGCTTCGAGAAGCGTGTGGATCACCTCGTCGATCGAGCTGTTGACGAAGGCGGTGGAGTCGTAAATCACCGTGCCCGTCAGGCCGGCCGGCAGCTGCGCCTGAATATCGGGCAGCACCGCTTTCACGCCATTGATCACATCGAGAAGGTTGGCGGTTGGTGCGACCTGGATGCCCACATAGATGGCCGACTGGCCGTTGAAACTCGTGACGCTGTCGTAATCGTCGCTTCCGAGAGTAACATTGGCAACATCCTTCAGGCGGATGATGGCACTGTTGGTCTGCTTGACGACGAGGTTCTTGTACTCGTCGAGCGAATGCAGGTTGGTCGAGGAGGAAAGATTGACCTGAACGAGCTCCCCCTTGGTCGTGCCAAGACCGGAGATGTAATCGTTGCTGGTCAGTGCCGTGGAGACTTCGGAAGCACTGAGCCCATAGGCGGCGAGTTTCACCGGATCGATCCAGGCCCGCAGCGCAAACTTCTTGGCACCGAGCAGTTCGGCCGTCTGGACGCCCTTCACCGATTGCAGCTTCGGCTGCACCACACGGGTCAGGTAGTCGGTCACCTGGTTGGGCGCCAGCACATCGCTCTTGAACCCGATATACATGGAATCGATGGTCTGCCCGACCGACAGCGTCAGCACCGGCTGCTGCGCATTGCTCGGCAGCTGGTTGATCACCGAATTGACCTTGGTGTTGATTTCCGTCAGCGCCTTGCCGGAATCATAGTTGAGGCGAAGGTTGACGGTAATCGTGCTCGTGCCGGTCTTGCTGGTCGACGTCATGTAGTCGATGCCGTTGGCCTGCGCGATGGCATTTTCCAGCGGTGTCGTGATGAAGCCAGCAATGATGTCGGCGTCGGCGCCCGAATAGGTGGTGGTCACCGTCACCGTGGCGTTCTGGGTGCGGGGATATTGCAGGATGGAAAGCGACGTCATCGACTTCAGGCCGAGGACGAGAATAAGCGCGCTCACCACCAGCGCCAGAACGGGCCGGCGCACGAAGATATCCGTGAAGCTTTTCATGGGAGCTGTCCTATTGATCCGTGATCGCAGGCGCGTCTTGGGCTGGCGGTACGTGGCTGTTGTCGACCTTGACGGGCGTTCCGTTTCGAAGCTTGATCTGCCCCGCGATGACCACGCTATCGCCCGGCTGCACGCCATCGACGACCGCGACATTGTCACCGCGCACACTGCCGGTTTTCACAAAAACCTGGCGGACGACATCCTGCGGCTGATCGCTCTTGCTCTTGTCGCCGACGATGAAGACACTGTCGCCATAAGGATTGTAGACGATGGAGGTTTGCGGCAGCGTGACAAGCTGCTGCACCGAGCCCACGGCAATAACAACACGGCTGAACATGCCGGGCAGAAGCGCGCCATCGGAATTCTGGATGGTGGCGCGAACAAGCACGTTGCGCGTCGTGGTGTCCACCTTCGGATTGATCGCCGAGATCTCGCCCTTGAAGACGCGGCCCGGATAGACGTCGACCGAGGTATTGACCTCCTGGCCCACCTTCAGCTGGCTAAGCGCCTGCTGCGGCAGGTAGACGTCGACATAGAGCGGGTCGAGCGACTGGAGGGTGACGACCGTGGTGCCGGCCGTCAGATACTGGCCAAGATCGACCGAGCGGATGCCGAGACGGCCGCCGAAGGGAGCGGTCAGCGTCTTCTGCGCCACCACGGCCTTCTGCTGGTCGACCAGCGCCTGGGCATTGCGCACATTGGCCGTATCGCTGTCGACGGTGGCCTGGCTGACAGCCTTGATCAGCTGCTGCGCCTTGTCGCGCTGCAGGGTGATGACATAGTTATCCAGCGTTGCCTGAAGCGAGGCAAGCTTTGCAACGTCTTCCTCTGCCGCCAGTTGCAGAAGCGTCTGCCCCGCGGTCACGGTATCGCCGGACTTGAAGCTGATATTCTTGACGATACCGGACACTTCCAGTGCCAGATCGGCACCATTGGCAGCCTTCAGCGTGCCGACGGCATCGAGTTCGTACTGCCAGTCGGTGCGGGCGGCAATCGCGGTCGAGACGGTCTGCGGCGGATTGCTCATGCTCGCCATGACCTGCTTGATGATGCCGGACTTGAAGTTCTGGAACCAGTAGAGCCCGCCAAAGACAGCGCCGGTGGCAAGCAGCATGATCACCATTCGCTTGATCATCGCGTTTGGACCTTCTTCTTCTAAAATACTGTTGAACGATTATCGGGAGGAGATCTGGTCCGGCCCGGCAAACCGGCCCGGCTTGACACGGGGCTGCGACTGCTCGGTCTCGTCCTGCCGGTTCCACCAGCCTCCACCCAGCGACTGGTAGAGCGCGACGGTATCGGTGTAGCGGGTGGCCTGGGCCTTCACGCGAGAGATCACCGCGTTCTGATAGGTCTGCTGCGCGCTGGAGACGGTCGGATAGTCGACGGCACCAGTCTTGTACTGTTCCTCGGCCATGGTCAGGCTTGCCTTGGCTGCCTTTTCCGCCTCCGTCTGGGCCTGCAGCGCCTTTGCATCGTACTGGATCGCCCGCAGGCTGTTGGCGACATCCTGGAAGGCGGTGATGACCGTGCTCTTGTACTTGGCAAGATCCTGCTCGAAGGTCGCGACGCTCGCTTCCTTCGTGTGAAACAACGATCCACCGTCAAGCAGCTTTTGTGTCACCGAGCCTGCGACACTCCAGGCGATGGAATTGGCCGAGAAGAGATCGGACGGCGTCCCGGCGGTTGAGGAATAGCTGCCGCTGAGGCTGATCTGCGGCAGCATGTTGGCAATCGAAACGCCGACGCTTGCGGTCGCTTCATGTAATGTGGCTTCAGCCGCCCGGATATCGGGCCGCTGGCGCACGAGCGCCGACGGCAGGCTGACCGGAAGCGCCTGCGGCAGATGCAGATCGGCAAGCTTGATGCTTTCGCCGCGATCCTGGCTTGGCAGGCGGCCGAGATAGGCCATCAGTTCGTTGCGGGTCTGGGCACGCTGCTTCTGCAGCGAGGGCAGCGTCGCCTCCGTCTGGGCAAGCGTCGATTGCTGCGACAGAACGTCGGAGGCGGGCACGGCGCCGAGGTTGAACTGTTGCTGGATACGCTCCAGCTGTTCCCGCTGCAGCCGGACGATATCCTGGGTGGCTTCAATCTGAGAACTGAGCGAGGCATCGGTGAGCGCGGACGTCACGACATTGGCGGTAAGCGCCAGATAGGTCGCCTCCAGTTCAAAGCGCTGGTATTCCGCAGCCGCCCATTTGGCCTCGATCTGCCGGCGCGTGCCGCCAAAGACATCCAGCGCATAGGACACATCGACCGACGCATTGTGCAGGGTATAGAGGGAGGCAGAGGCGTTGCCGCTGGCGGCCGTGCGTTCTCGCGTCGAAGACGCGCTGGCACTCACCTGGGGAAACAGCCCGCCTTGTTCAGCAAGTGCTGTTTCACGCGCCGCCCTTAGCGCGTATTGTGCTGCCGCGACATCTGGATGGTTGCGGACGGCCTCTTCCACAAAAGCGTTCAGCTGCTTTGACTTGAACAGTGTCCACCAGGCAGGGTTCACATCGGTCCCCACCGCGAAACGCTGCGACTGCCCGCCGGCGGCGGACGCCTGGCTGGTTTTGCCGAGACTGTCACGGGTATAGCCGGTAACGTCAGGCGCATAGGGCACGTGAAAATGGGGTCCGACTGTGCAACCGGAAAGGATGAGAAGGGTTGAAACGGCAATGATGCGATGCGGAACCCACGCAAAGTGTGGGCTTGGCAGGGAAAGGACCGGGGGCTTGACCATGTGCTGCAACCAAATTGAACCGAACCGTTCAGTTCATTTGCGTCAGATTGCAGGCCCATATATCAAAGTCAAGAGTGAACCGAACCGTTCAGTTCGAACGGAGACAAAGCAAGCATGAAAGCTGTCGCGGACAAGCAGGCCCAAGAGGCCGAAATCTCGCCGAAAATCGGGAAAAAAAAGAATGCGAAAGTGCGCCTCATTCTGCAGGCCGCGCGATCAAGTTTTCTCGATCAAGGCTATGATCTGACCAGCATGGACATGATTGCCCAGACGGCCGGCGTCTCGAAGGCGACCGTCTATGCCCATTTCGAGAGCAAGGAAGCCCTGCTTTACGGCCTCATGGAGGAGGAGTTCGAGACCCACAGGCCACCGCCCCTTTGGGACAGGGACCAGCCGGTGACGGATATCGAGGCCGCTTTGCGCGCCATCGCGCGCCGGTTCACCGCGATCTTTCTCAGCGACAAGAAACTCGCCTTCCATCGCCTCATCATGACCAATGCCTCGCGCTTTCCAGCCATTACCGAGATCTTCATGAATGGCGGGCCAAGGCGGGAACAGGCGGAATTGCGCGCCTTCTTCGAAAAGGCCATTTCGGATGGATATTTCCGCATCGACAATATCGATCTTGCGGTGAAGCAGTTTTCGAGCCTCGTGAAGGCCGACCTGCCATTGAACTGGGCATTGTCGATAAAGCCGCCATCGCAGGCCGAGTATGATGCCTTGATCGAAGCCGGCGTTGCCGTCTTTCTGGCCGCCTATGGCACCGGCCTTCGGCATCGCAAGGAAGAACCGACGCGGTCGTGAAACCGGGAATGGCATCGTGGCTTCGGCAGGCTCAGCCCTCAAAGCGTCGTCCGTCTGCAGAATACGTCACCATTATGAATCGGTGAGGCGCAATCGATTCATAAGTCTCGTTGGACGTTACCGGCAGGATGTCCGACTCTTTCGGCATGAGCACACAAACCTACAGTCTTTACGTCGAACGACGGGACGGTGCCCGAAACATGGCACGCTACTACGCGCTGGATATCACCACGACCCTGTTTGGCGACATCTGTCTGATCCGGACCTGGGGGCGCATCGGAAAGAGGGGGCAGTCCAGGCACCACCATTTCGCGAGGCAAGAGGACGCCGTGGACCTGTTTCTCGAGCTCGCCCGCCGAAAAGGCGCGCGGGGCTATCACCTGCCCGCTGACGCAGAAGCGGCACCCGGTTGAGCCGCTGCATGCCGTCAGGCCTGAGCTCCCGCCTCGGCCCGCTCCTGCGCCTGCAGAAGCGCATTTGTCTCCAGCCGGCTTGGCGCGCCCAGGCGTCCGCCGAAAACGGTACATTTGAGGGCGGCAGCGGCGGAAGAGAGGCGAATGGCTTTGCGGGAGGCCATGCCCTCGGCAATAGCAAGCGCAAACGTACCGTGGAAAATGTCGCCCGCCGCCAGCGTATCGACAGCCGTGATCGGAAGTGCCGGTTCAAAGGCGATACCGGACACACCGGGTTCTGCCCAGTAACAGCCGGCCGGCCCCGCCGTCACGGCGATGAAGGTTTGTGGGTACCGCGCGTGCAGGAGAGAGACCATCGCGGCGACATCTTCGGCACCGGTCAGACTTCTGGCGGCCGGCTCCGAAAAGACAATGTGCGTTGCAGCCGGCGCCAGCTTTTCCAGCGTTTCCACCGGTGCAACGTCGCCGTCCAGAATGGCGGGTTTACCCAGGTGGCGTGCCACCGTCAGCACATCGAGCGCCATGGCCGGCCAGCGCACGTCCACAAGCACCGCGTCGAAGGCGGCAAGGTCCTCTGCTGTGCAGGAGCGTTTTGTTGCGTGCAGCTTCTGATCGTAAAAGGGCACGATCAGCCGTTCACCCGCCGCATCGACAAGGATGGTCGACAAGGCCGAGCGGGCGCCATCGACAATCGTCATGCCATCGGTGTCGATGCCGCTCTCGGCAAGCTCCCGCACAATGCGGTAACCTGTCTCGTCATTGCCGACCGCACCCCAGAGGCTCGCGCGACCGCCCATGCAGACCACGGCATAAGCGGCACTCGCCGCCATGCCTTCGGCAATCTGCTCCATGGCATAGGGCAGAACCTTGCCCTCGCCGCGCGGCATCTCGTGCACTCGAAACAGCGTATCGAGCACGGCCGCGCCGACGCACAGCACGCGACCGGGCGGATGGACCGCCCGGATGACGACCGGCTCCACACCCTTCGTCATGATCAGAGACGCCTGCCGGTTTCTGCATCGAACAGATGCATGCTGTTCGGATCGATGGCGATCTGGATGGTATCGCCAAACCGCACGTCGAGCCTTTCGCGAAACAGGCAGGCGATCTCATCGCCGCGGCAGGCAAGCTTGGCATAGATTTCCGAGCCGGTGCCTTCGACCAGTTCCACCCGCCCCTCGATGCCGCCGGACGTCACCGCCCGGATATGTTCCGGCCGGATCCCGCAGACGAGCTTGCGACCGCCTAGCGTTGCAGGGTTTGCCGCAGCCGGCAGCGGCAATGTCAGACCGTTCAGCGTGCGGAACACGCCCTCCTCCACCCGGCCATGGATGAAATTCATCGCAGGCGAGCCGATGAAGCCGGCGACGAAGAGATTGGCCGGGCGATCGTAAAGGTCAAGCGGTGCGCCCACCTGCTCGATAACCCCGTCATGCAGCACCACGATCTTGTCGGCCATGGTCATGGCTTCCACCTGGTCATGGGTGACATAGATGGTGGTGGTGCCGATCCGCTGGTGCAGCGCCTTGATCTCGCCGCGCATCTGCACGCGAAGCTTGGCGTCAAGGTTGGACAGTGGCTCATCGAACAGGAAAACCTGCGGATCGCGCACCAGCGCGCGGCCCATGGCCACACGCTGGCGCTGACCGCCCGAAAGCTGGCGCGGATAGCGGTCCATCAGGCTTTCAAGGCCGAGAATGGAGGCGGCGCGATCCACCTTGACCTTGGTTTCCTCGGCGCTCACCTTCTTCAACTTCAGCGCAAAGCCCATATTGTCCTTGACGGTCATGTGCGGATAAAGCGCGTAGTTCTGAAAAACCATGGCGATATCGCGGTCACGCGCCGGCAGGTTGCTGACCTCCCGCGCACCGATGCGGATTTCGCCGTCGGTCAGTTCCTCAAGCCCCGCAATCATGCGCAACAGGGTGGATTTACCGCAGCCCGACGGACCCACCAGGGCGACGAACTCGCCATCCTTGATGTCGATGTCGATGCCATGAATGACGTTGACTGCGCCAAAGCGCTTCTGGACGTTTGAAATATTGACTGGTGCCATTGTGATGATCCCGTAATGAGCCCTATCGGGCTATGTGTCAGCCGCCCTTGACGGCGCCGGCGGTCAGACCCGCAACAATCTGTTTCTGCGCAAACATGGTGAGCAAGAGCACCGGCAGCGTGACGATCAGGGCTGCCGCCGCAAGCGGTCCCCAGCTGACCTGTTCGAAGGACAGCATGTTGTAGACGGCAACCGGAAGCGTGCGCGTTTCGCGGCTGGCCAGCACGATGCCGAAGACAAAGTTGTTCCAGGAGAAGATCACCGCCAGGATGAAGGATACGACGATGCCGGGCTTGGCAATCGGCAGCGCCACGAGGCGAAACACCTGCCAGGACGAGGCGCCATCGATGCTGGCGGCTTCCTCCAGTTCCTTCGGCGTCGTCTCGAAATAGCCGATCATGATCCACACCACGATCGGAACCGTGACGACGAGATGGATGATGATCTGCGGCCAGAGCGTGCCGAGCAGGTCCAGCCATTGGAACAGCAGGAACAGCGGAATGAGGAAGGAAAGGCCGGGCGTCATGCGGGCGATCATGATGATCACCGCCGATTTTTCAGCCTTCAGCCGGGCAATGCCATAGCCGGCCGGCACCCCGATTACCAGCGCCAGAAGCGTGGCAGCTCCGGTCACCAGGATCGAATTCCAGAAATAGAGGAAGAAATTGTTCTCCTCGAAAACCTTCACATAGTTCGACCAGGCAAACCGTTCCGGAATAAAGATCGGCGGATAGGCACCGTTGTCGATCTCGTATTTGAGCGACAGCGAGATCATCCAGAGGAAGAACAGGATGACCGGCGAAATCATCACGAGCGACACGAAGAACAGGCCGATCCGGTTAAGGGTCTTGCGCTTCATCAGCGTTCCTCCATCTCGGACCAGTTGGCCCTCTGGCGCACCATCAACAGCACGAAGGAAAGCACGATGATGGCGATGAAGAAGACGACGGCCATGGCCGAGCCGTAACCGATGTCGTAATAGGCAAAGGACGTGTTGTAGAGGTAGATATTGATCGTCTCGGAAGCCGTCCCCGGCCCGCCTTGTGTCATCGCATAGATGATGTCGAAGCTTTTCACCGCATCGATGGAGCGGATGATCACCGCAATCATCAGGAAGGGCGCGATCATCGGCATGGTGAGATAACGGAACTTCTGCCAGGCATTGGCGCCGTCGATCTCGGCACTTTCATACGGCTCGCGTGGCACGGCGGCGAGCCCCCCGAGAACGATCAGCATGACGAGCGGCGTCCACTGCCAGGTTTCCACCAGCACCAGCGAGGGGATCACGGTCGACTGGTTGTAGATCCATTCGAGCGGGCCGATGCCGATGAAGGAAAGCAGGTAGTTGAGGACGCCGAGCTGCGGATGAAACATCATCGTCCAGACAAGGGCGATGGCAACCGGGGTTGCCATCATCGGCATGACGAACACGCCGCGCAGGAAGCCGCGCATGGGAAACTCGGCATCGAACACCAGGGCTGCAAGCGTTCCCAGAAACAGCGGCGCCACCACGGACAACACGGTGTAGATCAGCGTGTGCCAGAGAGATTCCCAGAAGCGCCCATCGCCTGCCAGCCGGATATAGTTTTCCAGCCCGATGAAGCTCTGCTCCTGGCCGAGCGTCCAGCGATGCGCGCTCATCCACAGGGTAAATACCCAGGGGAAGACGATCACGGCCGAAATGACGACCAGGGCCGGAATGACGAAGGGCCAGTAGTTGGGAGCAAGCCGCGCGGGCTTGCTCCTCTTGGCGCCGCGCGTGCCGGCCGATGTGTTTTCCATGCTCACGGAGACCATTATCCCTCGCTTCGCGCCAGAACAGGTGCGAACTGTTCCGTCGCCTTCTTCAGTTCTGCCGCCGGATCGGCACCGCCGATCATGTTGGTGAGACCAACGCCGTAGGTGTCGCGGAATTCCGTCACCGGAATGATCACCGGCAGCGCCAGCTGCGACACCTTGCCGGAGCCCACGACCGCATCGAGCCAGGCCGCCGGCATTTTCACGCCTTCGCGCACCTTCTGGTCTTCCAGGATCGACTGGCGGAAGGGAACGCCGGCACCGGCCTGCAGCAGGCGGGCGCCCATGTCATGCGAGATCGCCCACTGGCAGAACAGGTAGGCAGCTTCCTTCTTGGTGCTGGCTTCCACAACGCCGAGGCCATCGCCGAACGTGCCTGCGGCCTGGACGGCCGGACCCTTCGGCATCACGCCATAGCCGACCTTGCCGACGACGCGGGATTTTTCCGGATTCTCGATCGGTGGCGCGAAACCGACGCCATCAAACCACATGCCGATCTTACCCTGCAGGAAGGCCGATTGCGCTTCTGCCCAGTTGAAGCCGGAGACGCCGGGAGGGGCCGCCTTCGTCATCAGGCGCTGGTAGAGCTTGGCGGCCTCCACGGCCTCCTTGCTGTCCGTTGAAAGCTTCCCGTCGGCGCCGATCGGCTTTGCGCCGTATCCGAGCATCAACGAAGTCCAGACCGGCGTATTGGCATTTTTCAGGCCGCGGGCGACGAAACCATAGGTATTGGTCGACGGGTCGGTGATCTTTTCCGCCGCCGTGACCATCTCCTCGAAAGTCTGCGGGTATTTGAGGCCCTTGGCGTCAAACAGTTCCTTGTTCCAGTAGACGATCCAGTAATCCACCGAGAAGGGAAGCGAGCGCAGCACACCGGCTTGATCCTTGGCAAACTGCATCCCGGCTTCGGCAAAATCACTTTCGACGAGCGACGGATCGGTCAGCGAGGGATCCTTGAGGAAGCCACTGATATCGGCCAGCCACTTACCCTTTTCGAACTGGCGCTTCTGCACGTGGTAGCTCAGATGCACGACATCGAAGCTCGGCTTGCCCGAAGACAGCTCGATCACCACCTTCTGGCGCTGCTGCTGCTCGGGCGTTGCCTCCGCGTTGACCTTGATGCCGGTCAGCGCCTCGAATTCGGGCAGATACTTGATCAGCGTCTCGCTGCGCGGGCTCTTGACCAGATTGACTTCCAGCGTGGTGCCGGCGTGCTTCTTCCAGTTGACGGCAGCCGATGCCGGGCGAATGCCCAGAAGGGCACTGCCGCCGATGGCCGTGGTGCCGGCCAGGAACCCACGGCGCGTGGGGTTGAGCCATGAATGCGTCATTCGTTTCTCCTCCTTTGAACCGGGATCTCCTCCCCCGGCTTTGTTTCCTATACGGCCAGCGCCCTGTCCCTCGCATTGCGGATATGGGCCGACAGCCGTTCCACGGCCTCTTCCACCGAGCGTCGCTCGACGGCTTCGAGAATGGCCAGGTGCTCCTTCATCACCGAGGCCACGTGGCCGGCAATGCGGAAACGCTCCTGGTTGATGAGGCGCATCTTGATCGAATTGACCCGGTAGGCGTTCGAGATGATCGAATTGCCGAGCCGGTCGATAAAGGCGTCATGCATGCCCCAGTCGACCGCCTGGGCATGTTCGTCGAGTTCCGGTGACACCTTGCCGCTGGCAGCCGCTTCGGCGATATCGCGGTGATCCTTCAGCAGTTTGGCAATTTCCTCGTCCGACACCGAGAGGGTAAACAGCGCCAGCGCTTCCTTTTCCAGGAACATGCGGAACTGAAAGGCCTCGCGGATGAGATTGAGGTCGATATGGGCAACCTGAAGGCCTCTCTGCGGCACGGTCTTGATCAGCCCGTCCGCCTCGAGCCGCGGGATTGCCTCGCGGATTGCGCCGAGTGGCAGGCCCGTCAACTCGACGAGGCGGCGTTGGGAGATGAACTGGCCGGGGCGAACATCGCGCAACAGAAGATGCTGCGTAAAGCTTTCATACGCACGCTCCCGAAGGCTTGTCTGCTCGCCCGTCTCGTCCATGCTCCCTCTCTCCCGGGCGACCTCAGGCCGCCTTCTGGTGAAACAGCCTGTCGAAGGCCCCTTCGATCCGGCTTTGATCTTCCGCGGAAAGTGAAACCAACGGCGCGCGCACGTCACGCCACACGGCTTCTCCCGTCGTATGGGATAGCAGCACCTTGACGGCAGGCGTTACCGGAAATTTCAAAAGCTCCACAACAAGATCCTCGATCCGCTTGTCGTCGCGTCCTTCGACGGCCATGGCGCGCACATCCTGCGTGAGGAAATTGGCCACGCCGGAGATCGCCCCCTGCCCGCCAAGCCGCACGCCGCGGGCGAGATCGCGCTCGTCACCGATGAGGATGACGAGGTCGCCATGCTCGTTCAGCAGGCGCTCGGTATAGGTCCAGGTCCCACCGGAATCCTTGACGCCGGTCACGATGCCCGGGAAGGCCTTTCGCAGGCGCCCGACGAGCGCCACCGACAGCGCCACCATGGTGACGGACGGGATGTTATAGACGAGGATATCGCGCGCGCCGGCACCGATCTTGGCAAAGACCGCCGAGAACCAGGCAAACAGCCCGTCATCGCTGACATTCTTGAAGTAGGACGGCGGGGCGAGCAGAATGTTGCGCACGCCGGCGGACAGCGCCTGCGCCGCCTGGTCTGCAGCATCCTCGACGGAATCCACCAGCACGCCAACAACGATATTGGAGGGTGCAATTCCGGCCGCGATAAACGCTGCAAGAATGTCCTGGCGTTCACGGCTGCCGACCGAGCAGCCTTCGCCCGTGGTGCCGAACAGGGTGACGCTGTTGCAGCCGTTCGAAAGGCAGCGGCGGGCGTGCGGGATCAGGGCATCGACATCAACCGTACCGTCCGGCGTGAATGGGGTGGTCAGGGCGGCCGAAAGGCCAAATTTCTGTGTCACGTGTGCGGCTCCTCCAACATGGTTGATTGTTGATAGCGCACTGACATGTTAGCTGTAAATAGCTGGTTTTCGATTTTTTACAAAGACGGGCCGGTCGCAGCAAGCGGCCGGCCCGTCAGGAGATGATGGGGGCTGTCCACCCGCTCATGCCGGCCGGACAGCGGTGACGATTTCAGCCGATCAGAACCTGTGGATTCTCAGGCCCAAAACCTTTTCCGAGATGATCACAACGGCAAGCGTCAGAACGATCGACACCGTCGAGACGGCTGCCGCCTCCGGCGTGAAGTTGGTGCGCAGATAATCGTAAAGCTGGATGGGCAGGGTGGCGGTACCGATATTCTTCAGCATGAAGGAGATCGTGAAGATATCGAAGGAGATGATGAAGGCGAACAGGCAGCCGCCGATGACACCGGGCTTGATCAGCGGCAGCATGATCCGGCGAAAGCGCGTGAATGGACCCGCCCCAAGGCTTCTCGCCGCAAGGCTCCAGGAGGGGTCATAAGATTCCATCGCCGCCGAGACATTGATGAACACGAAGGGCAGCGTGATCAGCACATGGCCAATGATCATCGCGGCAATCGTTTTGGTGCCGATGCCGATCGAATAGACGAAGAACAGCAGCGATATGGCGGTCAAAACTTCCGGCAGAAGCAGTGGCAGGAGCATGGCAAGCCGGACGCTTTCCTTCCAGCGACCGGAATGCTGGATATAGAACATCGCCGCCATGGTGCCGATGACGCCCGAAATGATCGTCGAAACGGCAGCCACCCACAGCGATGTCCGGATGGCCCGCATGAAGACGTCATTGTTGAAGAACACGACATACCACCGGAAGGACAGGCCCTGCGGCGGGAATGTCAGGAATGCGCCGGCATTGAACGACGCGCCGACGACCACGAGGATCGGCAGCAGGAGAAAGGCGTAAATGATCAGGCAGTAGCCCGTCAGCAGGGGTTTCGACATCAGTTCGCCTTCCATTTCATGCGCGTGAGGCGGGCAAAGATCAGCACGACCAGTGCGCCCGTCAGCGACAGCAGCAATGCCATGGCCGAACCAAACGGCCACTGGAACGTGTCGATGAGGGCATCGACGACGCTGACGGCCATCGTCTTCACCCTGAGGCCGCCGATCAGCGAGGGTGTCACATAGGCGCTGAGCGACAGGACGAAGACCAGGATGCAGCCGGCCTGGATGCCCGGCATGGCGAGCGGCAGCACGATGCGCCGGAACGCCGTGACCCGGCCGGCGCCGAGCGAACGGGCCGCCGCCTCGATGGAGGGATCGATGCCCTGAATGGCGCTCATCAGCGGCAGGATCATGAACGGCAGGAAGACATGGACGAGCGCAATCACGATGCCGAGCGAATTATACATGAGAGCGAGCGGCCGATCGATCAGCCCCATGTTGATCAGCGTGCGGTTGATCATGCCATTGTTGCCGAGAAGGATCGTCCAGCCATAGCTGCGGATCACGATGCCGACGAGAAGCGGCGACAACACGAGCCCGTAGGCGAGGCCGCGAAACCGCATCTGGCTTCTGGCAAGCTGCCAGGCCACGGGAAAACCGAGAACGAGGCAGGCAAGCGTCGTGATGGCGCCGATCATCAGCGTATTGCCGACCTGCACCAGATAGAAACTGTCGGAAAACAGCCGCAGATAATTTCCGGTGGTAAAGCCCGGAGCATAAGGGGAGCCGTTGCCCGGATTGCGGAAACTCATGATGCCGATATTGATATAGGGCAACACCAGAAAGACGCCGAGCAGCACGGCGGCCGGTGCAATCAGCAGGAACGGTTTTGCGGAGCGGGCGCTGATCGTCATGCGGACGCCCCAAGTGGCCAGAAGCGGTCACCATCGACCTTGATCGTGACGCGGTCTCCGGCGCTCCAGCGATTGCGGGGAAAGGTCTGCACATTGATCGTCTGGCCATTGTCCAGCGTCAGGCGATAATCAACCAGGCTTCCCGAATAATAGCTGGCAGAGACGGTGGCCTGCGTGCCGTCAGTGCCCGGGCCGGCAAGCTCGACGGCTTCGGGACGCAGGGCAAGCGTGACGGTTCCGCTCGCAGCCGCCGGGATGCCGCGAACCGCAAACTGACCGAGAACCGTTTCGACTGCCATGCGATCGTCGGCAGCGGCGGAGACGACCCGGCCTTCCAGAATATTGACCTGGCCAACGAACTGCGCCACCTCGCGGGTGACGGGACGTTCATAGATATCCGCCGGCGCGCCGTGCTGGGCAATGCGCCCGCCGAACATCACGACCACGCGGTCGGACATGGTCATCGCCTCGGCCTGATCATGCGTCACATAGACGGTTGTGATGCCGACGCGCTTTTGCAGGTCGCGGATAAACACGCGCATTTCCTCGCGCAGCTTGGCATCGAGATTGGCAAGCGGCTCGTCGAGAAGCAGGATCCGCGGCTCGATCACCAGCGCGCGGGCAAGCGCCACGCGCTGCTGCTGACCACCGGAAAGCTGGCGCGGGTAGCGGTCCGCGTAACCCGACAGCTGCACCATATCGAGGACGCGGGCCGTGCGCGTGGCAATGTCGGATCGGGAGACGCGTCGCATTTCCAGGCCGAAGGCCAGGTTTTGCGCCACCGTCAGATGGGGAAACAGCGCATAGTTCTGGAACACCATGCCGATGTCGCGCTTTTCGGCGGGCACGTTGACCACATCCTGACCGTCGAAGCGGATGGCTCCGGCCGTTGCCTCCTCGAAGCCGGCAATCATCTTCAGCGTCGTCGTCTTGCCGCAACCGGAGGGGCCCAGCAGGGAGATGAACTCGCCATCGGCAATTTTGACGGAAATTCCGTTGACCGCCAGAGAGCTTCCATAGTCCTTGGTCAGCCCTTCAATGCTCACCTCTGTCATGATCGATCTTCCAAATTCTGCCCGCGATGGTGTTGCGCGTGCCTATGCCGGGATGTCGGGCCGCTGCTGCGCGGCCCGACCAGGGTGGTTCCGGTTAACGCCGGCGATCAGCGCATGACCTTTGCCCAGGTCTCGGCAAAGGCGGCCTGCTTCTCGTTCATGAAGTTCCAGTCCCAGGTCAGGACCTTGTCCATCATGGCGCCGGAAATCGGCACGTCCTTTTTCAGCTCCTCGGGGACGATCACCTTGGAATTGGTCGGCGAGACGAAGAATTGCTTCATCAGTGGCAGCTGGCCTTCGGGAGACAGCAGGAAGTTGGCATATTCATAGGCCAGTTCCTTTTCCGGCCCGTTGGCCAGGATGTTCAGCGTCTGGTCGAACATGATCAGACCTTCTTCCGGCACCACGACATCGATCGGCAGGCCCTGCGCGCGAAGGCGTGCGACTTCGCCGAAATCGAAAGGAGCCACGACAAATTCGCCGGACGCAATGCCGGTCGACAGGTTGAAATCGGCCTGGATGACGGGACCGAGCTTTTCGAGTGCCTTGAAGCCGGCATCGATATCATACTGGTCCTTGCCAAAAATCTTGGAGGCCAGCATCAGTTCCATTTTGCCGGCCGTGTTGGCAAAGTTGTAAAGACCGATGCGTCCCTTGAATTCCGGATTGTCCCAAAGATCCTTCCAGCTTTTCGGCGGCGTCTTCACCATGTCGGTGCGGTAGGCGAGCCCGATGGGCGACACCATGGCGACCGCGCCCCAGCCATCGGTCTTCTTGGCGAGCGGATAGAGATCATTGTAGTTCGACAGCTTGGTCAGATCGAGCTTCTCGAAAAAACCTTCCTTGCGAAGGCTCGAGGCGAAGGCTTCGTTGGTCATCAGGATGGAATAAGGCGGGTTCTTCACGCCTGCGGCCCGCAGATTGGCGCTCCACACCCGGCCGTTGCCGGCGTCAAGCGTTACGGCTGCACCGCTCTTGGCGGTAAAGGCCGGCGCCAGCGTCGTGCGCCAGAACTGTTCCCACGCGCCGCCAAGCGTCGGCACAACGAGTGTCTTACCCTCGGCGCGGACGGGCATGCCGATCATTCCGGCAGCTGCAAAGCCGCCCATTCCGGCAAGAAGGTGCCGTCTGTTCATGGTCATCATTTCAGTTCCCCTTATCGTTGCGGTGTCATGGGTCGGTGCAATGGGCGACGGGCGATCTTTCGCTTCCGTCGTCAGGATGGCTTGCTGAAGGCCTGGCTGGTCTTCAGCGCGATGTAATCTCCGTAGGTGATGGGCTCGTAGCGCGGTGCGGCCTTGGCTGCGAACGGCGGCAGGCATTCGATCACGGTGTCGCGCGAGGGATTGAGAAAGAACGGGATCGACTGGCGGCGCGTCGTGCCCTTGAAGGCACCAGGCGGATTGGCGACCCGGTGCGGTGTCGACACCCACTCGTCATTCGACCAGCGCATGAAGGCATCGGCAATATTGACGACATAGGCGCCTTCGATGTTGGGCGCGTCCAACCATTCGCCGGCGCGGTTGCGAACCTGAAGCCCGCCGGGAGAGGCTTCCGAGCGCAGAATGGTCATGAAGCCATAATCGGTATGCACGCCGGCGCGCAGCTGGCCGGGAAGCGGGCTCTCGCTTTGTTCGGGATAGTTGATCACCCGCAAGGCCGAGAGATGGTTTTCAAACGCCGGCTCGAAATAATCCGGCGCAAGCCCGATTGCCTGGCAGAACGCCCGGCGCAGGTGCCGTGACAGCGCTTCCATCTCGGCGAAATAGGCATGAAAGGCGGCCTGCAGTCCGGGCGGTGTGGAAGGCCATGTGTCGCCGCCGAGCCGGTGACCGAAATTCAGGCTTTCCTTGTAGTCGCCCGGCGTCTTGATGCCGAGTGTGGCGCTCAGCGCCTCGTCGGCGATCGGCGAAAACGACACGCCCCCTTCAAGCGCCGTGCCGCGACCCTGCTGCTTTTTCCATTCCTCCGGCTCATCGAAGAAGGCACGGGCGAGGTCATAAAGCTTAGCCGTCACCTCTTTGGACACGCCATGACCGGTGACGAGAAAAAAGCCGGTTTCGCGGCATGCCGCCTCGATCGCCTTCACGACGGAATCGCTGCCCTCGGCGCCTGCGATGAAAGGCGCAATATCGATCACGGGGATCGCCTCTGCGGTGGTCGTTGACGCTATCTGCATGGGTCTGCCCTTTTCGTTCTGTTCTGCCCGTCGCTTCGAGGGTGGGATCAATCGAGCCCCTGGAAGGGCGCATCGCGGAATTCGAGATATTCCTTGAGCGACATCTTCTGCAGATTGCGCATCCATTCCTGGCCCTTGGTGCTGACATGCAGGGCGGCAATGGCGTGGACGTTGTAGTCGAAGGAGGTGTAAAGGCCGGCGGCAACCTGCTGGTTGTTGATGGAGGCCTTGGCGAACTTGATGGCGGGGACCGGCATGCGTGCCAGCTTGCGCGCCAGGTTCTCGGTCTTTTCCTTCAGCTGGTCTACCGGCACGATCTTGTTGATCAGATGCATGCGCAGCGCTTCTTCGGCGTCCACCAGATCGCCCGTATACATCAGCCAGCGCGTGTCGCGCGTCGAAAGCAGCCACGGCATGAACAGCGCCGGCGGACCGGAGTTATGCCGCACTTCCGGTTCGCCGAACTTCGCATTATCGGCCGCGATCGCCAGATCGCAGGACATCATCAGTTCCAGCGCACCGGCCAGCGCATAGCCGTTGATGGAGGCGATGACCGGGATCGGCGCCTTCCAGATATTGAGAAGCGCCTGGGCGTTCTCCGTCATATCCTCCTGCCAGGATTCGATATCGACATCGTAGTCGGCGCCTTGGAGATCGTAGCCGGAAGAGAAGGCCCGCCCGGCGCCGGTGATGACCAGGGCATTGACGTCCGGATCGGCAACCGCCATGGCGACCGCCCGGTCGATCTCGCGCACCGTCGTCTTGTTCATCGCATTCAGTTTGTCGGGGCGATTGAGGGTGATCGTCGCAAACTTGTCCGTACCGTCCTTCTCGTAGAGGATGGTTTCGAAGGGGGCGGTCGTGCTCATACGGTCTTCCTTTTTGCGGTCATGTCTTGCGGAGTGGCGGCTGCGGCGTGGGCCGGTTTCGCCAGAAGGTCAGCCTTGCTTTTCTCAAAGCGTGCAATCGCTGCCATCTTGACCGGGCCGAAACCACGGATCTGATCGGGCAGACGGGCAAGTGCGGTGGCATGCTCGATCGTGCCCTGCGACAGCGATGCCGAAAGCTCCTCGATCAGCCGAAAATAATCGGCCACCAGCCGGCGCTCGGTGCGGCGCTCTTGCGTATAGCCAAAGACGTCGAGGGGCGTTCCGCGAAGCACCTTCATCTTTTCGAGCGCTGCAAAGGCCGGCAGGATCAGCTTGCCTGGAATGGCGATCTTCGCCGGATTGCCGGTGCGCTTGTCGATCCTGCGGGAAAACAGGGGTGGCGCCAGATGGTGCTTCACCGAATAATCTCCCTCGAACTGCGCGGCGATCTTGTCCTGGAAGCTCCGGTCGCGGTGCAGGCGGGCAACCTCATACTCGTCCTTGTAGGCCATGAGCTTGAAGGCATTGCGCGCCACCGCCTCTGCAAAGGCCTCTCCCCCGTCCAGCCCGGAGGCTGCGGAGCGAGCGGTCTCCACCAGAAGGCGGTAACGGCGCGCATAGGCGGCGCTCTGATAAGCCGTGAGGAATTCGACCCGCCGTCCGACGATGTCCTCGAGCGTTTCCGCCGGCTTTTCCTCCACCGCTCCGATACCGGCCGCCGCGTTGACGGCGTCCGGATCGATCGCGGAGCGGCGGCCCCAGCCGAAGGCCGCTCGGTTCATGGCAACCCCGGTGCCATTGAGATCAATGGCAGTGAGGATCGCCTCAAGCGAGATCGGCACCAGGCCGCGCTGAAAGGCGTGGCCAAGCAGGAACATGTTGGCGGCAATGGCATCGCCCATCAGTGCCAGTCCGAGCTTGGTGGCGGCGACCAGATTGACCGCATCGGGACCGGCGGCCTTGCGCAAGGCGTTGAGAGTCGCTTCCTGGCGAAAATCGAGCGCGGTGTTCTGCACGAAGGAGGCTGTCGGGGCAAAGTGGTTGTCGAGAACGGCCTGCGTGCGGCCCGCCTTGAAGGTCTGAAGCGCGCTTTTTGCCGCCGAAACCACGATATCGAAGCCCAGCACCAGATCGCTTTCGCCCGAGCCGATGCGGATCGAGGAAATCTGCTGCGGATTTTTGGCGACACGAAGATGGGACACCACCGCGCCGTTCTTCTGCGCCAGCCCCGTCTGGTCCAGCGTCTGAACCGCAAGGCCATCGATATGCGCGGCCATCGACAGGATGGCGCTGACGGTGATGACGCCGGTGCCGCCGATGCCGGCCAGCAGCATGTTATAGGGGCGCTCCGAAAGCGTGCGCATCTGCGGCAGCGGCAGGTCATCGAACGAGACCTTTGCCGCCTTTGCCGCCGGTTTCCGGATCGCCCCGCCTTCGATGGTCACGAAGCTCGGGCAGAACCCCTTGATGCAGGAAAGATCCGTATTGCAGCTTGACTGGTTGATGCGGCGTTTGCGGCCGAACTCGGTTTCCTGCGGCTCGACAGATATGCAGTTCGACACGGCGGAACAATCGCCGCAGCCTTCGCACACCAGTTCGTTGATGAAGGCCCGCTTGTCGGAGACGGCAAGGGCGCCGCGCTTGCGACGGCGGCGCTTTTCCGCGGCACAGACTTGGTCGTAGATGAGGACGGTGACGCCCTCGATCTCGCGCAGCTGCCGCTGCACGTCGTCCAGTTCGTCGCGGTGATTGACGCTCACCCCCTTGGGCAGGTTGCCCTGCCAGACTTCCGGGCGTTCGGCGACGACGGCGACACGGGCGGCGCCTTCCGCCAGCATCTGGCCGACAATGCCCGGAACCGTGACTTCGCCATCGTGTTTCTGGCCACCGGTCATCGCCACGGCGTCGTTGTAGAGGATCTTGTAGGTGGCGTTGACCTTGGCCGCGATTGCCGCGCGGATGGCAAGAACGCCGGAATGGAAATAGGTGCCGTCACCCATGTTGACGAAAATATGCTTTTCGTCGGTAAATTGCGACAGGCCGATCCAGGCGCCGCCTTCACCGCCCATCTGGGTGAATGTCGAGGTATTACGCTCCTCGAGCCCGACCACCATCATGTGACAGCCGATGCCGGTGGAAGCGCGGCTTCCTTCCGGCAGGCGGGTCGAGACACTGTGCGGACACCCGGAACAGAAATAGGGATCGCGCTTCAGCGCCGGGGTCTCGATGGCGCTTGACGCAAGAGCCGCTTCGATGTCGCTGGCCCGGGCGGCCAATCCTGCATCGCGATCCTCAAGAAGCGACAGGATCGCACCGGCCACGGAGATGGCATCGATCTCGCCGGCCGCCGGCAGCAGAGGCCGGCCGTTGACGCCGGTCTTGCCGAACACGCGCGGTCGCTGGTCGGCTGCCATGTTGAACAGCAGGGATTTGATCTGGTCTTCGATGATCGGCCGCTTTTCCTCGACCACCAGCAATTGCTCCACGCCCGACGCAAACCGCGACAGCCCTTCCGGTTCGAGGGGCCAGACAAGGCCTACCTTGTAAAGCCGGATACCGAGCGAGAGCGCCCGCTGCTCATCGATGCCAAGGCTCAAGAGCGCGCCCTTCAGATCAAGCCAGGACTTGCCGGTGGAGACGATGCCGAGCCGGGCCTTGCCCGACGGGATCGTCCAGGGCGAGCGATCGATGGCATTGGCGCGTGCAAAAGCATGCACGCCTTCCATCTTGTTTTCTAGCCGTCGCTCCATGGCATGCGGACCATCCGGCCAGCGCAGGGAAAAACCGCCCGCTTCCGTTGGATACACAATGGTCGACGCTTCCGGATCAAGGGTGACGGTGGCCGTGCATTCCACCACTTCCGTCTGGCACTTGAAGCCGATCCAGGCGCCGGAATAGCGGCTCATGGCCCAGCCCAGCAGGCCGTAATCGATATATTCGCCGACGCCGGCGGGCGACAGAAGCGGCACCATGGCCGAGATCAGGTTGTGCTCGCTCTGGTGCGGCAGGGTGGAGGAGACTGCGCCGTGGTCATCGCCCACCAGGAGCAGCACGCCGCCCTTGGCATTGGTGCCGACCGCATTGGCGTGGCGGATGACATCCATCGTGCGATCGACGCCCGGCCCCTTGCCATACCACATGGAAAACACGCCATCGTAACGCGCGCCGGGAAACAGCGAGGTCTGCTGTGTCCCCCAGACGGCGGTGGCGGCCATGTCCTCGTTGAGGCCCGGCTGGAAGCGAATGTGGTGTTCGGCAAGATAGCGCTTGGCGCGGGCCATTTCCCGGTCGAAGCTTGCCAGCGGCGAACCGCGATAGCCCGATACGTAGCCGGCCGTGTTCAATCCGCGCGCCAGATCGCGCTGGCGCTGCACCATCGGCAGGCGCACAAGCGCCTGCGTGCCGGAAACGAGAATGGCGCCACGCTCGAGCGTGTAGCGGTCATCAAGCCCGGGGGCCCGTTCGGACGGCGTGGGATCGGATGCGGGGGCGGCGCGCGTGGCAGACATTATACGTACTCTGCTGCCGCAGGCTTCATATCGAAGACGCGGCCGGGATTGAGAATGTTGTGCGGGTCGAAGGCTGATTTGAGACGACGCATGGCCGCCATTTCCCCAGGCGTTCTGACCCAGGGGAGCCAACGCTTCTTGTCGAGGCCGATGCCGTGTTCGGCGGAAACGGCTCCGCCATAACGGGCAACGGCGGCAAAGGCTGCGTCCGCCACGCGCGCGTGCTCGCGGGTGCGGATGAGGTAATGCAGGTTTCCATCGCCGAGATGGCCGAAGATATAGAACCGAGCATCCGGATCGGCGCTCAGCACGTCTTGCGAAGCCGCATCGAGGAAAGCCTGCATGACCGGGATCGGCAGCCCGATGTCGAAGCCGATCATGTGATCCATGCTGAAGATGAACTGGCTTGCCCCCTCGCGCAAAGCCCAGATCGCCGCATAGTCGCGCGCGGAGGTGGAGACGGCCACATCGCTTAAAAGGCCATCGTCATAGGCAGCCATCAGGGCCTCGGCAAATCGGGCCTCGTCATCGGCTTCCGACTGTCCCTGGATCTCGACCAGCACATACATGCCGGCATCGAGGGGCACCGGTGGCGTAGCGCCCAAATGCGCGATCACGCCGGCATAGACATCCGGGAAAATCACTTCGAACGCCGAGAGAAGCGGACCAAGCTGGCTGCGAAGACGCTCCAACAGGAGGATGGCCGCCTGAAGCGATGGCAGAGCACAAAAGGCATTGGCTTGCGCGCGCGGCTTCGGGTGGAGCTTGAGGCAGGCCCGC
Organism: Neorhizobium fuzhouense; assembly: GCF_042611105.1. Lineage (NCBI taxonomy): Bacteria > Pseudomonadati > Pseudomonadota > Alphaproteobacteria > Hyphomicrobiales > Rhizobiaceae > Neorhizobium > Neorhizobium fuzhouense. Next base: position 213,581 of record NZ_JBHFFP010000004.1, read on the forward strand.
GTCACCACGCCCAGCGTCCCTTCCGTGCCGATGAAACAGTGGCCGAGATCATAGCCGGAATTGTCTTTCGGCAAGCCCTTCAGATTGGAAAGGATCGTTCCATCGGCCAGCACCGCTTCAAGCCCCAGCACCTGGGCGCGGGACATGCCATAGCGCAGGACACGAATGCCACCGGCATTGGTGGCGATATTGCCACCGATGGTGGCCGTTCCGCGCGCGCCGATATCGACGCCGAACATCAGATCATGGTCGGACGCCTTCTCCTGCACGGACTGGAGCGTGGCGCCCGCTTCGGCAAGGAGAGTTCCGGCCGCCGTATCGACGGCAGAAAGAGATGTCATGCGCTCAAGAGACAGCGAGACTTCGCCCGCCTGGGGCCGCGCGCCGCCGGACAGGCCGGTGCGCCCACCCTGAACCACCACGGGTTGGCCGGCCGCATTGCAGGCCGAGAGAATAGCGGCAACCTCTGCCGTGTTGCGCGGACGAAACACCATGGCCGGCGTCGCACCGCGTTCGTCGGTGGCATCCCCGCAATAGGCATCACCCACCGCCGCGCCGGCAAGAATAGCATTTCTATCCAGGACCCGCGCAAGATCTGCGGCAAGCGCGTCAAGTCTGCCGACTGAAGCCGTCATGAACGGCTGCCGGTGCAATGGATGGTTCTCGGGCACAAAATGCCCCGGTGCAGCGATCCCACCATTTTTGTTCCCCTGGTTATCTGGATCTGCGGGCAGGTTATCGCCAATCCAATATTTGTCAAACCTATATTTAAATGGTAATGGCTTTCTTGCTCGAGCCATGCAATCACTGCGTTCAAGCGAAGGAAGAGGCGCCATGAATCTGAGATATGATGAGGTCGTGCGATCGGGGATTGCCAAGCAGGTGGCGGAGAACATCCGCTCGGCCATCATGGACGGGCGCCTGAAGATTGACGAGCGCCTGCCGACCGAGGATGATCTGGCAAGAAGTTTCGGCATCTCGCGCCCGACCGTGCGCGAAGCCCTAAAGAGACTGGCGGCGCAAAACCTCATCCATTCGAGGCGCGGCCCGCAGGGCGGCAATTTCGTCAAGCGACCGGATCCCGAGGGCCTGTCCAAGGCCATAACCGGGGCTGCAACGCTGCTGGTGGGCGTCGGCGCCTTCGATATCGACGAGATCGTGACGGCGCGGCTGGAAACGGAAACCATCTGCTGCCGGCTGGCCTGCGAGAATCGCCAGGAAGAGGGCTTGCAGGCGATGGCCGCAGAGATCCTCGTGCAGCAGGATGCGTCGATCAGCGACGAGGAATTCTGCGCCTCGGACGTGCGTTTTCACCGGGCGCTGATCGATTCCAGCGGCAACGGCCCGCTGAAGCTGATGATGTACACCGTCATCGAAGCCTTTATTCCGATCACCAACATGATCGTTTTCCGGGTGCGCGAGCGCCGTCAGGTCGTGGCATACCACACGCAGATCATCGATGCCGTAAGAGCCCGGGATGCAGGCGCTGCAACCGCCGCACTTTCAGAGTTGTTGTCTTACGTGCGCACCAGCTACTCGGCAGCGCTGGACGCCCGCGGCAAGCGCGAAAAGACCTGAGGCAATCAGGGCTTCATCCAAAGAAATCACACAATAAAATGATACAAGGGGACAGCATGACCGGTTCATTCACAGCGATGGTTATCGACACCGTGGACGGCAAGCCGAAGAGCGCTTTCAGGCAATTGTCAGTGTCGGATCTGCCGGATCACGATGTTCTGGTCGAAGTTGCCTTCTCGACGCTCAACTACAAGGATGGCCTGGCGATTTCCGGCAAGGGCCGTATTGCTCGCCGAACGCCTCTGGTCGCCGGCATCGATCTCGCCGGTACGGTGGTTGAATCGCGCTCGCCCGCCTGGAAGGCCGGCGACAAGGTCATCGTCAACGGCTACGGCCTGTCGGAAACCGAATGGGGTGGCTATAGCCGTTTCCAGCGCCTGAAGTCCGAATGGCTGATCGCGCTGCCGGAAGCTTTCTCCCTGGAACAGGCCATGGCGATCGGCACGGCCGGTTATACCGCCGCACTCTGCGTCAACGCGCTTGAGGACTGGGGCATGATCGCAAGTTCCGACCTGCCGGTTCTGGTGACCGGTGCAGCGGGCGGCGTCGGCTCCGTCGCCATCAGCCTTCTGGCTGCAAAAGGCTATGCGGTGACGGCCTCGACGGGTCGAGCCGAAACCCATGACTATCTCGCCTCGCTTGGCGCCACGAATTTCATCGACCGATCGAGCCTTGCCGAAAAGGCAGGCCCGCTGCAGAAGGAAGTCTGGTCCGGAGCTGTCGATTCCGTCGGTTCCACCACGCTTGCCAATGTGTTGGCACAGACCGTTTACGGCGGCGGCGTTGCCGCCTGCGGCCTCGCCGGCGGGGCGGATCTGCCAGCCACGGTACTGCCGCATATCCTCAGAAGCGTCGCACTTCTGGGCGTCGATTCCGTCATGGCGCCGATCGCCAAGCGCAAGCGAGCCTGGCAGACACTCGCAGACACCCTCGATCACGGCAAGCTTGCGCAGATGACCCGGGTCGAACCCATGTCGGCGCTGCCGCAGCTGGCGCAGGATATCATCGACGGCAAGGTGCGCGGCCGCGTGGTAATCGACGTGACGGCATAGCCCGCACGTCGCAGCCGCCCATAATTTGTAACGTAGAACCTGCGGGGATGTTCGAAGCGCTCCCGCGGGCCTTGCACGGTCGCAAATGTGCGTCATGAGACTGGTCCTCCCCTTCCCGCTTCGCAGGAGGGCAGGATCGAGAGGGCATGGCATTGTCGAGACGCGGCGGGGCCGAGCCCCGCGGGCGCAGAATTTCCGGGGGCTATCGAGCGGGAACCTCAATATTCTCGAACATCGCTCGTCCGGCCGCATGCCCAGCGAGACGATCCGATCACGAAGACGCCCCGCCAGTTCGTCGCCTGCGGAGGTGCGGCGCAGCGTGCCCTGCTGCATCGGGTGTCCGGATGGTCCGACCTGTTCAGTCCTTCAAAGACTCCATGAACTGCTTCACCCTGGCGCACGCGTTGACCGCTGTCCCCGACGCGGTGCTTGCCTTGTCGTCTACATAGGCAGCAGGCGGACCTTTGATGTCGACGGAACGCATGGATCCCAATGGTATAAAAGACATAACCTTATGATCTTTGGATTGACCGCCTGTACCGGGCTGTGAGATTGTAGCCACTGCAAGTTGGGCAGACGGCGGCGGGCCATGTGGGCAGTATCTGGAGCGAATGGGAGGACAGTCGCAGTGGCGCGCAGCCGCGGCATCTCCTGCCCGGTGCCGCCCTGCACGGACATTAGGCATCAGTGGCACGATGACCGTCCGCACGGGTTCAGCATGGTGCGGGCAAAACCGATCCGTGGTGATGCCTCGATGGTGCCGGGGCAACCGCATCAGGGACGGAAACCGTGATCCTCTTCTGCGCAGGCGGCAGTTCCGCTATCCGATCATCCACTCTCTTCTCGCCCGGGGCCACAGTCTAAATGGCAGGAACCTTTTCACCAACGCCGCTCTATCATCGCGTCTATGCCGTCATGCGGGAACGCATCACCAAGGGCTACTATCCGAGCGATGTGCCGGTGCCGAGCGAGGCGGAGCTTTCCGAGAGCTTTTCGGTGAGCCGCATTACCGTGCGGCGCGCCATGGAAATGCTGACGGCGGAAGGCCTTGTGACGCGCACGCGCGGACGCGGCACTTTCGTCAACGACCGCAACAGGGGAAACCAGTTCAACCGCGCGGTGGTCTCCAATATCAACGGTCTTTTCAGCTATCTGAATGCCGTCGGACAAAGCACGCGGCTGAAGGTCATCAGCCTCGATCTCGGCGAAGCGCCGCCACGGATCTGCGCGCAGATGGGCGTTCCCCCGACGACTCCGCTCGTGCGTGCAGTCCGGGTCCGCTCGCTGGACAAGCGCCCCTATTCGCTCTCCATCGCCTACCTTCTCCCGGAGATCGGTGAGACGCTGAAGCGCCAGGATCTGGCGACGACCAACATGATCGATCTCGTGCAGCAGGCGGGCGCAAGCGTCGAGCAGGTGGAGCAGACGCTGACGGCAACCCTTGCCGACGACTATGCAGCCAAGCACCTGGAAATCCCGGTGGGAGCACCGCTGATGCTGGTCAACCGGGTCTTCTTCAATGCGGATCTTAAGCCGTTTTACGTGGCGGAAATTTTTTACTGCGCAGACCGCTACGAATACCGCGTCTCGCTGAAGCGGGAAGACGGCAAGGATTTTTCGCTCGGAAGCTAGTGGCCGACCAGGAACCCCACGCCAGCCCGCCGCCGAGACCACCGGATGGCGAGATAAAGCTGCGCCGACGGTAAGCCGGCGCAGATCCGTAAACGTGCCGCTCAACCTTTGCTGGCGCGTTCTGCTGCAGCTCCGGCCATCATCATGGCATTTAGCATGTCGAGACGCGGCTCCACAGGGGCGGGATAGACCTCGCGGCCGTGGGTGAGGCCGAGCGCCAGGAAGGTTTCCACCAGCTTGTAGGTGAGCGGACCCGGGTTGACGACCGGAACCGGCAGGTTTGCCGCCAGATACTCACCTGCCTGGTGCATGGTGGTGGAGCCGAGGCAGATGACGTCTGCGCCGTCTTCCTCGATGCAGCGCATGGCAACGTCGCGCATGCGCGGGAAGACACTGTCTTCCTTGCCGTCGAGAAGATTGGAAAAATCCGGTGGCTGATCGAAACTGCGCACCGAGGCGCATTGGCGGTCAAAGCCGTATTCGCGGATGGCCTTGCGGTAGCGGGCAAGCGCCGGCTGCCATTGCGCCAGAACGGAAAAACGGGCGCCCAGCGTCAGCGCATAGAGCATCGATGCCTTGCCGGCGCCGATGACGGGAATGGAGAGCACGGACCGCAGCATGACCATGCCGCTGTCGGACATGGTGTCGATGCAGACCGCATCGAAGCCTTCGGCCTCTGCCTTGCAGCCGGCTTCGAAGATGGCGAGATCCATCAACCCCCAGTCATGCGGCGACATGAAGGAGGTCGGCCCGCAGGTGACCGGGCGATAGGTCAGTTGCCAGCCGGCCGGCAGCGGCACATGGCGTGACTGCGCCTCGCGATTGCGCACGCCTTCCTCATCCAGCGCGAAGGGAACGATTACCAGAATGCGCGTCATCGGCTTGCCTCCAGATAGTCTTGTCCCGCAGCGCCAATGGCGCGGATCATCTCGTGTTTGGGAGACAGCGGCGCCGGCCACGTCGTCTTGCTGTGCGTGAGGCCAAGGTCCAGCGCGATGGAGGCCAGCTTGTATGTCAGCGGGCCGGGGTTGATGACCGGAACGCCAATACGCTCGGACAGCCAGGCATGGGCCTCATGCATGGTGGTGGAGCCGAGGATCAGAACCTGCGCTCCGTCCTCTTCCACACACCGGCGCGCGGCTTCAAGAAGCAGCGGGAAAACCTCGTCCTCCTTGCCGGAAAGCAGGCTCTTGTTATCCGGCGTCACGCCGATCGAGCGCATCGAGGCGCATTTGTGCTCCATGCCCAGTTCGCCGAGCGTCTTGGTATAAAGCATCTTCCATCGGTCCCACATCATCAGGATGGAGAACTTCTCGCCCAGCATCTGCGCCACCAGCATGGAATGCCGGCCAGGCGCGATAACGGGGATATTCAGCACGGATCGCAGCATGGCCATGCCGCTATCCGACATGGTGTCGATGCAGACCGCATCGAACCCCTGTATTTCCGCATCGAGACCGGCGTCGAGAATGGAGAAATCCGCCAGCGCCATATCGTGCTGGCTGGAGTAGTTTTTCGGGCCGACCCGCACCGGGCGGTAGTGAAATTCAATGCCGGGACCGAGATCGACGGCCTGCATCTGGGCCTGCCTGCGGGCGAGATCATCCTCTCCCATCGGAAATGGCACGATGACCAGAACCTTCTTCATCTGTTGCTCCTCCTGTTTCGTCGGGCACTTGTGCTGTGGTGGACCCGTCAGTCGGCCGTCGCGGCAATACGAGCCGCGCTGATGCCGGCAAGCCTGCCGAAGGCCGTGGCGCTCAAAAGGCCATTGCCGGACAGGTAGCCATAGTTGGAGTGGCCGGAGAGACCGCGCGCGGCACCGCCACCGGCCATCAGGTTCGGCAAGGGCGTTCCGTCTTCGCGCAAGACCCGCGCCTCGGCGTCAATCACCAGTCCGCCCTGGGTGTGAAACAGGGCGCCGTTCACCTTCACCGCCCGGTAAGGCGGCGTCAGCATGTCCTCGGTGGTGAAATACCGGCCGAAGCGGTCGGGTTCACCGGTCTTTGCAGCCTGCTCGATGGCCGACAGTTCCTGCCCGATGACCTCGAGGGGAAGCCCGGTGACGGCCGCTAGTTCTTCGATGCTGTCTGCAGACTTCACCACGCCGAGCTTTCTAAGTTCGCGGTAGTCGTGGAAGCCCATGGCTGCGTCTTCGCCGGCCAGACCGAAAACATCCCAGGCGATATGGGCGGGCTGTGCCGCCACTTCCGCCGCATGCTCCGAATAGCCGCGCATCTCGTTGGAGAAGCGCTTACCTTCCATGTTGAACAGCACGCCACCCTTGGTGATGACGGCCCAGGTCAGCGGAAGACCGTGCGGATGGGCAACCGACCCGTGGCCCTGATAGGCGCCCATGTCGGCAAGCCCCGCCCCAAGCGCCGCACCCCATTTCATCGCGTCACCGGTGTTGGAAAGATGCCCGCAGCATTCCGCCTCGGCAATTTCGGGGATATGCTGGCGCACCATGTCGGCATCACCCGCAAAGCCGCAGCAGGCAAGAACCAGCGCCTTGCAGCCCAGCATTTCCTCTGCGCCATCCGGTCTCCTGAACCGGACACCCGTAACGCGGCCCGTGCCATCCACGTAGAGATCCTCGACGGAGGCGCCGGTGATGAGATCGATGCCGGCATTGGAAACCGCCGACAGCAGGTTTTGCTCCAGATCTGCCCCGGTGCGGCTCTTTGGCCCGTGCATGCGAAGGCGAGAATGACCCGGGTAGAGAAACCCCGTCACCAGTTCAAACTCGATCTGATGCTTTTCCATCAGCCAGTCGATCATCGGGCCCGCCGCCGTCGCGGCCGCAAGCGCCTGATCGTAGGGCGTGTGATCATGGGTCTTGGCGACCAGATCCCGGGCAAACAGTTCCGGGCTGTCGTCGATGCCCGCCTCCTTCTGCAACCGCGTGCAGGGAGCGGGAATAAGGCCCGCCGAAAGCGAGGTGGAGCCGCTCGGGTTTTCGTCCCGCTCCAGCACAAGCACCTCCTGGCCCTCATCATGGGCGGCAAGGGCTGCCACCAGACCGCAGGCCCCTGCCCCCACCACGACCACCGGCACCACGAAATCGAACTCGACGCCGTCAGCGGAAAGTACTGCCATGTTCATTCTCCTCCAGACAGAAAGAGGCGCGCCGTTTGAGGCGCGCTCAGTACGTCGTGCGATTTTCTTCCGGTGTGCCGTAGCGTGCTTCCAGTTCCTGGATTTCCGGCATGCGAGCCATGTCGAAGAACTGCTTGAAATTCATCACGTTGGGTGCGATCGAGGCGATCGTCTCCTCGGTCTTCAGCACGTCCAGCGTCTTGCGCGCCGCCTCGCAGGCCGACAGCAGCAACCAGTTGGGATAGATGATGAGCTTGAAGCCCAGCGCCTCGATTTCCGTGCGGGTGAGGAAGGGCGTCTTGCCGGATGTCGCCATGTTGTAGAGCAACGGGATCCCCGGAAAGCGCGGTGCAATATGCGGCAGGTCGTCGGGGCCGGGGCTTTCGATGAAAATCACGTCCGCGCCGGCTTCGCGGTACATTTCGGCGCGGTCGAAGGCGGCGTTGCGTCCCTGCAGGGCCAGCGCATCCGTGCGGGCAATGACGACGAAATTCTCGTCGATGCGGGCATCCACCGCCGCCTTTACCTTGGCAACCATGTCCTGCGCCGAGATGAGCTGCTTGCCGGCCAGATGGCCGCAGCGCTTCGGCAGAACCTGATCTTCCAGATGCACGGCTGCCACGCCGCCGCGTTCATAAAGCTGGATCGCACGACGCACGTTCAAGGGGCCACCAAAGCCGTTGTCGGCATCGGCGATCAGCGGCACGTCGGAGGCATCGGCGATGCGCGTGGCATTGTCGACCATTTCGGTCATCGTCAACAGGCCGACATCGGGATAGCCAAGGCGGGTTGCTGACGTGCCGGCACCGGTCATGTACATGGCCTGGAAACCGGCTTCCGCGACGAGGCGCGCATACATGGCGTCCACCACGCCTGGAGCCATGAGGGCTCGTTCACCTGCGAGAGCCTGTCGCAGGCGTTGGGTCCGGGTAAGAGACATCGTATTCTCCGTTTCTGCGTAAATTCGGGCGCTTCCGGCCGGAAGACGGCCGGAGCGCTGTTCACATTCCGAGATAGGCCTGACGCAACTGCGGATCGGCGAGCAGTTCTGCCGCCTCCCCCTGCATCACGAACCGTCCTTGCTCGATGACATAGGCGCGCTTGGCAACCGTGAGCGACTGCATGACGTTCTGCTCGACCAAAAGCACCGCCACACCTTCGCCATTGATCCTGGTAATCAGGCTGAACATTTCCTCGACCATCAGCGGCGAAAGCCCAAGCGACGGCTCGTCGAGGATGATCAGGTCCGGCTCCGACATCATGCCGCGGCCAATCGCCAGCATCTGCTGCTCGCCGCCGGAGAGCGTCCCGGCCAACTGGGCCAGCCTCTCCTTCAGCCGCGGAAAGATCGTGCAGATATGGTCGAAATTGCGCGCCCTGTTGGCCGATGCCCGGCGAAAGGCGCCAAGCTTCAGGTTTTCGGCCACCGAGAGGTTCGGGAAAATCTTGCGGCCTTCCGGGACATGCGCGATACCGAGCGCCACGATATCGCGCGGCTTCTTGCCGGAAAGCGGCACGCCCTTGAAGGATATGCTGCCCGCACTTGGCCGGATGAAGCCGGAGATGACATTGTTGAGCGTCGTCTTGCCGACACCATTGGAGCCGAGGAGCGCCACGATCTCGCCGGCCTCGACGCGCATGTCGAGCCCTTGCAGCACGGCCATCGAGCCATAGCCTGCCTTGATGCCGGAAATCTCAAGCATGGTGTGCCTCCTGCAGGCGGGTGGCCGCGCCGTGACCGAGATAGGCTTCCACGACGGAGGGATCCCGTACCAGCTCTCGCGGCGGTCCGTGGGCAATCATCTTGCCCTGGTTCAAAACATAAGCCGTCTCTGCAAGGCTCATCACGGCCTGCATCACGTGCTCGATCATCAGGAAGGTGTGGCCCTCGTCGCGGATCTGGCGAATGATGCCGACGATCTCGGAAATCTCCGAGGGGATGAGCCCTGCCATGACCTCGTCGAGCAGCAGAAGCTTGGCCCCTGTCGCAAGTGCCCGGGCAAGCTCTAGCCGCTTTCGACCGGCAATCGTCAGCGACGAGGCGGGCCGGTCGAGCATGCCGCCCATGCCCAGCCGCTTGCCGACATCGCGCGCCACAGACATCGCCTCATGACGGTTGTGATGATGCAGGTAGGCGCCGACCGCGATGTTTTCCTGCACCGTCAAACCGGCAAAGGGCTGGACGATCTGGAAGGTGCGGATCATGCCGAGCGCGCAGATGCGATGCGGCGCAAGGCCGGTGATATCCTGCCCTTTGAAGCGAACGGAGCCTTCGTCCGGCCTGGTAAAGCCGGCAATCATCGTGAAGCAGGTCGTCTTGCCGGCACCGTTTGGTCCGAGAAGCCCGACGATCGAGCCTTCCGCCACATCGAGCGTGGCATCCGTCACCGCCTTCAGGCCTCCGAAGCTTTTCGAGAGATTGCGAACCTCAAGCATCCCCGCTCTCCTTCTTCTTCTTGGAGGCACCGATTTTGCCGGCAAGTCCCACCAGCCCCTGCGGCAGGAAGCGCAGCGCGCAGATGAGCACGACCGCATACAGCACGAAGTTAAGACCCGGCGCGTTGGGAAGCAGATGCTTGGCGCCCTCGCCCAAGAGGTGCAGGCCGAGCGTGCCGAGCAGTGGCCCCCAGACCGTGCCGGCGCCGCCGATGATCGGACCGATCAGGGCCTCGATGGAAATCCCGCTGCCGTAGACGACGGTGCTGTCGATGAAGAGCCAGAGCTGCAGGTAGAGCACGCCGGCCAGACCGCCGAACGCCCCGGAAATCGCCATGGCCTGCACCTTGATGCGATAGGTGTCGATGCCGAGCGCACGCGCCGCATCCTCGTTTTCGCGCACGGCAATCAGATAGGCGCCGAAGCGGGAATACTTGATGAGGGCCGTCAGCGCCATCACGGCGGCCACGACCACCAGAAGGGCGGTATAGACGACCGTCCGGTCGGCAAACTGCAGGTTGGCAAGGCCGGGTGCGAGCTTCAATTGCAGGCCGCTGCCGCCACCGGTAAAGGCAAAGGAGGAGGCGCAGATGCGCAGCACCTCGGCGAAGGCAAGCGTCACGAGGGCAAAGTAGGAGCCGCGTAGACCGTAGCGAAAGGCAAGCGCGCCGATAAAGGCGCCCATGGCGGCACCGGCGAGAATTCCGGCCGCAAAGCCGATCCAGGCATTCACCCCGTAATTGACCTGAAGAACGGCAGAGGCATAGGCGCCCGTGCCAAAAAGCGCGGCGTGACCGAAGGACGACAGCCCGCCAAAGCCGCCGGTAATGTTCCAGGACATGGCAATGACGGCGATGACCAGGGCATTGATGGTAAAGCCCATCCAGACGGGCGAGGAGGCAAAGTAGACGCCGATGAGATAGGCGACAGCTGCTGCGGCAAGCGCAAGCTGGCCGATGGATTGGGATTTCATCAGCGCGCTCTCCCCAGAAGTCCTGACGGTTTAAACAGAAGGATGAGGATGAAGGCGAGGAAGATGCCGATCTGCCCGAGGCTTTCGCCCAGGAAGAGACCGCACAGTGACTCGATCACCCCCAGAAGCAGGCCGGCAATCAGCGCGCCCGGCAGGCTGCCCATGCCGCCGAGAACCACGGTGGTAAAGGCAACGAGCACGAAGGTATAGCCAACCTGCGGCGTGATGTAGAAGGTCGGCAGAAGCAGGCAGGCGGCAAGCGCCACGCAGGCCGTGCCGATACCAAAACACACGGCATAGGTATGGTTGACATCGATCCCCACCAGTTCGGCACCGCGCTTTTCGATGGCGACGGCGCGGATGGCGGAGCCGGTGCGCGTATAGGCCATGAAGCACCAGAGCAGCGGTGCAACGGCAAGTGCCGCGCAAAAGGCGATGACCCGGCCAAGCGGCAGGAAGGCGCCCAGCACTTCCACGGTATCATAGGCATAGGCGATATCGGCCGTGCGGGTGTTTGACGTCCAGAAATAGAGCGCAAGATTGTCGACGATCATCGAGACCGCAAGCGTGATGAGCAGAACATTCTGCTCCGAGCCGCTGCTCATCGGAGCAATCAGCCCGCGCTGCAGGGCATAGCCCAATGCAAAAAAGACCGGCAGCACGATCGGAATGGCGAGATAGGGGTCGATACCGAGATGATACCAAAGGAAGTATGCGGCATAGAGCGCCAGCATCAGCAGGCTTCCATGCGCAAAATTGATGATGTGGAGCACGCCGTAAATCAGGGTCAGGCCAAGCGCGACCAGCGCATAGACTGCTCCCATCATCAGGCCGCTCAACACAGCGGGAATGATCAGACTCGACATCAGGGCTTGCCTCTCCGTCTCAGGAAGAACGCCTCCGGGATGATCGTCCCGGAGGCGGGATCACATCACTTCTTCGCCGGGATCGGGAAGACGGCTTCGGCGCTCGCATACTGCTTCGGGAACACCAGTTCGATCTTGTCGCCGCGGATCTGCGTGTTGACCGGCTGCGAGTTGACGTTGTCGCCGTTGACGAACTTGGTCGCACCATAGGGCATGATCGACTTGTCGAAAGTCGAGGCGGCCAGCGCTTCGATCATCTTCTGGCGATCGTCGGAAGCGCCGCGTTCCAGAGCATCGGCGATGACCTGAATGGTCGCATAGGAAACCATCACGTCATAGGTCATGTCGAGCTTGGCTTCGGCGACCTTGGCGGCGAGCGCCTTCGATTCGTCCTTGGTGGGGTCGTACCAGTGATTGCAGTCCATCACGTACTGGGCGACTTCGTTGTTTTCGCGCACGAACTTGATGTTGGAGGCAGCACCGCCCAGGATGGAATAGATCGCCTTCAGTTCCACGCGCTGCTGGTTCAGAGCCCGCGCCATCAGCGTGTATTCGTTGAGGTAGTTGGACGGGATCAGGATATCGGCCTTGGACGCCTTCACGCGCAGGGCGATGTTGGAGAAGTCACGCTGCGGGGTCGGGTGCGAGATGGTTTCCACCACTTCAATGCCCTGCTTCGGCAGCTGTTCGGCAAGGATCTTTGCCATGTTGGAGCCGAAGGGACCGTCTTCATGGACGATGGCCGCCGTCTTTACGACCTTTCCGGCACCCTCATTCAAAAGCTTGAGGTTTTCCAGCGCAACGCTCGTGCACTTGTTGACGCCCGGCGTGAAGCGGAACACGTTCGGCAAGCCGCGCGACACGACCGTTTCGGCCGTGCCGATGGAGAAGACCTGGGCCAGATTGTACTTGGCCGCGGCCTGCGAGGAGGCAAGACCAAGCGCCGACGCGGTCGCACCCGTAAACGCGCAGGCCCCGGCTTGGATCAGCGTATCGACGCCAGAAGCGGCTGCTTCCGGACGGCTCTGCGCATCGACGATCACCAGTTCGATCTTGCGACCGCCCATGCTCTTGATGCCGCCGGCGGCATTGATGGCTTCCGCTGCAAATTTCGCACCGGCCGCACTCTGCGTGCCGTTATAGGCGAGGTTGCCGGTCAAAGGCTCGATGACACCAACCTTGATGGTGGATGTCTGCGCCCGAAGGATGGTCGGCGCGGCAAGACCGGCCACCATAGCGCCGGACACCTTCAACAGGTCGCGGCGATCAATCTTGTAGGTCATCTTTTTTATGCTCCCAGTTTTTTTGTGACGGCGATGGTTCCCTGCTGATCCGCCCGTCAACGGCCCAGCCAGGCATGCGAAGCCATTCGATCGCTCTCGAAAGCCTTGATTTTGTCCATGTAGGTGAATGTCATCTCGATCTCGTCGAGACCCTGCAGAATGCACTCGCGAGCGAAAGCGTCGATGATGATGGGATGCCGGCCAAGATTGCCGGGCAGGATCAGCTCGGAAGCGGCGAGATCGACCGTGACCTCGGCATCCGGAAAGCGGTTGAGATGCTCTGCGAGACTTTGGCACTGGTCCGCTGCCAGCCGAACCGGCACGAGACCGTTCTTCAGCGCATTGTTGAAGAAGATGTCGCCAAAACTCGGCCCGATCAGTGCCCGGATGCCATGATCGACAAGGGCGTAAACGGCACCTTCGCGCGACGATCCGCAGCCGAAATTGTCTTCGACCAGAAGAACGGTCGAGTGCTCGGCGCCCGGCCGGTTGAGCGGGAATGCCGGGTCCAGTTCGTGGGCATCCGTGCGGCGGATATCGTGAAACAGGAATTGTCCGTAGCCCTGCGCCCTGTCGGCCTTCAGAAAGCGGCCGGGAATGATCTGGTCGGTATCGCAATTGACACCGGGGATGACGGCGACGGTGGATGTTTCGCGGGTAAAGGCTTTCATCATCGCGTCCTTCAAATCCTGCGCACGTCGGTGAGACAGCCATGGATGGCCGCTGCCGCCGCCATGGCGGGGCTCACCAGATGGGTGCGCGCGCCAGGCCCCTGGCGGCCGACGAAATTCCGGTTGGAGGTCGAGGCACAGCGTTCGCCCGGCCCTACGACGTCGCCGTTCATCGCCGCGCACATCGAACAGCCCGAATCGCGCCATTCGAAACCCGCATCGCGGAAGATGGCCGCCAGACCTTCGCGTTCCGCCTGTTCCTTCACCTGGGTGGAGCCCGGCACGACAATGGCTGGAATGGTCGCCTTGCGGCCCTTCAAGATGGTGGCGGCTGCGCGCAGATCCTCGATACGGCTATTGGTGCAGGAGCCGATGAACACCTTGTCGAGCTTCAGCCCGGACAGCGCCGTGCCGGGAGCAAGCTCCATATAGTCCAGCGATTTTTCGACCGCCTTGCGCTTGTCGGCACTCTCGAAGCTTGCCGGATCCGGCACGCGGTCCTCGATCGAAAGGGCATCTTCGGGGCTTGTGCCCCAGGTGACCATCGGCGCGATATCGGAACCATCCATGACGATCTCGTGATCGAACTCGGCATCTGCGTCGCTCACCAGACTGCGCCAATGCCTGATCGCACCCTCCCATTCGCCATCGTTCGGTGCATAATTGCGACCGCGGACATAAGCGAATGTCGTCTCGTCTGGCGCGACCATGCCGAACCGTGCTGCCGCCTCGATCGACATGTTGCAGAGCGTCAGCCGCCCCTCGATCGACATGTCCCGCACGACCTGACCGGCAAATTCGATGGCATGGCCGCCGGCACCGGCAGCGCCGATGCGTGCAATCAGCGCCAGCATGACGTCCTTGGCGGTGACCCCGTGGCCCAGTCTGCCATTGATCGTCACCCGCATGGTCTTCGGGCGCAGCTGCCAGAGGGTCTGCGTGGCAAGCACATGGGCATTTTCGGATTGGCCGATGCCGAAGGCGATGGCCCCGAGCGCCCCTTGCGTCGAGGTATGGCTGTCGGAACAGACGATGGTGAGGCCCGGCAGCGTGATCCCCTGCTCGGGGGCCACGACATGCACGATGCCCTGCGATCGGCTGGAGAGGCCGAAATGGCGCACGCCACCCCATTCCATGTTTTCGTCGAACGTGTCGATCATATGGGCAATGGCCGGGCTTGCCGCCGCGCTCGATGTACGCCCGAGCGTCGGCACATAATGATCGGCCACGCCAAAGATCTGCTTCGGGCGGCGCGGCTTCATGCCGCGACGCTTCAGATCCGCAAAGGCATGGAAACTGCCTTCGTGGATCATGTCCCGGTCGATGTAGAGCAAGGATGGGCCGGAGGGATGGCGCAATATCTCATGCTCATCCCAGATCTTGCCCAGCATTGTTCGCGGTGCATCAACATGCGCCATGGTGTTTCGGTCTTTCCATTCGATGTCGTTGCGAAGGGCGGGCAAACGCCCCGCCCACGCGCTCAGGCCTGTTGGCCAGCCTCACGGAATGCGGCACAGATTTCGCCGGTGGGCGCAGTCCACACGCCCTCATGCGACAGAATGTACTCAAGCACCTCACGCAGATGTTCGATGCGGTAGGGCATGCCGGAAACCCAGCTGTGGATCGGCAGGCTCATGACACGGCCGCCATACTCGGCGCTTTCCCGGTAGAGCACGTCGAAGCGGTCCTTGACCTGCTGCGCCCAGTCCGCCTCCGACTGGAAATATTCGTCCGCCACCACCCGGTCGTCGGTTTCATAGGCCATGGGCATGGCGATCAGCGGGCCGTTGTCCGTGCGCATTTCATAGGGCAGATCGTCGTTTGCCCAGTCCAGACTGTAGGTCACACCGTTTCGGGCAAGCAGGTCCGGCGTGTGGAAGCCCTGCGCGCGACCGGGTGACAGCCAACCCGTGACGGCCTGCCCGGTCTTTTCCCGAAGCAGGGACAGAGCCTCGGCGATAATGGCGTTTTCTTCGTCCCGCGACAGGCCGGAATGGTGAACCTTGCCCATATCGAGCCCATGGGCGACCACCTCATGCCCGCCCTCTGTCACCGCATCCACCAGCGCCGGATAGCGGCTGGCAATAATGCCGTTGATGGCAAAGCTCGCCTTTAGGCCCTTTTCGCCAAGCAGCCTGAGGATCCGGAAGATGCCGACGCGGTTGCCGTAATCGCGGTTCGTGTAATAGCGGAAGTCGGGATAGGGCATCGAGAGCGCACCCGGAGCCTTGAAGGGCTTGGACGGCATGTCGAGCGGGAAATGCTGCACATGGGTGACGATGGACAGAGCGATCCGGGCGCCATTCGGCCAGGCAATCGGCGCACGCTGGAACAGATCGCTCCAGGCGTAACGATCCTGGTCCATGCCGTAATGACGTTCGGGATATTTGAGGTAATCATCGGGCATGGACATCAGCGCGCCTCCTTGCCGGCATGATGGGCAGCCATCGCCGCAGTCATGGCGTCATAGGCGCCGCTTGCATGATAGGCCGCAGCGATTTCGCGACCGGTGGTCTGCCAGACACCGTCATGGCCTGCGATATATTCGATGGCTTCGGCAAAGGCGTCGATCCGGTGCGGCTGGCCCACCAGATAGGGGTGCAGCGGAATGCACATCACCGTGCCGCTCTCATCGCCTTCCTTGTAGAGCTGATCGAACTGCCGCTTGATCATTTCGCCATAGTGGCGCGGCGTCACCTTCTGCGTGTTGTAGACGATGACGTCGTTCATCTCGAGCGAGTAGGGCATCGAGATCAACTTGCCGGACTTGACCTTGACCGGCATCGGCTGGTCGTCATGGAACATGTCGCAGGTATACTGGATGCCCGCCTCCGACAGGATGTCCATGGTCCAGAAATTGTTGGACAGCGCAGGAGACAGCCAGCCGGCAAGCTCCTGCCCGGTGTGCTTGCGCACCGTCTGGAAGGCGTCGCGAATGATTTCGCGTTCCTGTTCGATGTCGAGATTATAGACATAGCGGGTGTTGTAGATGCCGTGGGAGAAGAATTCCCAGCCGCGATCGGCGCAGGCCTTGATGATCTCCGGATGGTGATCGCAAAGGGCGACGTTCAGCGAAACCGAACCGCGAAAGCCGGCGCGATCCATCGCCGCCATCATCCGCTGCCAGCCCGCCCGGTTGCCGTAATCGCGGTGCGAATATTGCAGCACATCCGGGTTCGGCCGCGCCCAGGGCGTGCGCGTCGGATTGTTGGGCGGATTATACTCGTAGAACTCGATATTGGGCGCGATCCAGACCGCGATCTTCTTGTTGCCCGGCCAGACGATTTTCGGACGGTTCGGCCAGGGCAGATAATCGTAAAGCCCCAGATCCGACTTCATGGGTTCGCCGGCCATCTCAGCGAACCTCCGGCTGATAGGCCTCGTACCAGGCAATCGCGTCGGCGACCGGAATGACGTCGCCATACTTGATTGCGATGTCATAGAGGTTGGCGAAATGCGGGCTCTCATGCTTGTCGGCCACGCATTCTTCCGGAACGATGACGCGGTAGCCACGTGAGATGGAATCCACGACACAGGCCCTGACGCAGCCGGACGTCGATCCGCCGGTGATCACCACCGTGTCGCACTGGTGCCAGACCATCAGCGACTGCAGATTGGTTTCATGGAAGGGCGAGGCCATCCGCTTGTTGATGACAACGTCCTTGACGTGATCGATCTTGAGGCGCGGATCGAACTCGGCGCGGCGCGAGCCAACCTTGATGTTCTGCAGCGAGTCCGGCGTATTGGTTCGCGTGCCCCAGACGCCGCAATCCTCGCCCGATTCCATATAGGCCACATAGGTCCAGGTGACCGGCAGGCTCTTGTCCCGCGCCAGCTGAGAAAGCGTGTTGACGTAATCGAGCTGCTTCGGATCCGTCTCGTAGGCCGTGACGAACTCGCCGAGCGATGTATAGGCACACTGCAGATCGATATTGATCAACATCGGCTTGCGGCCGAAGCCGAAGCGCTTGCGCGTGGGGTTGGCCTTGGCCTGCTCATACAGCTGACGAGCGGTAAGCGACGACATTTCCATTTGGGCCTCCAGTATCTCATCCGCCGTCCGCTACATTGTCCATTCGGACTTATCCCCAGCGGCAACGGGCTTCTTCATTGCCTATTGTTATCACTTTATATCATTTGTAAAGGCCATTGACGGGGGCTGTCCGCACCTTTTTTCACCACTGCGCTAAGCAGGGCATTTGCCGAAAAATGCGCCGGAACCTGCCGCCGACTTAGTCAGATTCGCGGGGCCTGCGCGCGCCGCGTGGACAGATCTCCCCGCTCTTATCGTCAAGCGGATCGTCGCCTCCGCCTCCCAGTCCTCTTTGCCACGCCGGACCATCCGTCTCGCATGCCTCCGTCTAACAACTGCGCACCCATGCGGACGCATCCCGCAACCGCGCTTGCGGCGATAGCGAAACTGCAATAAAATTTCACGATAAATTATCGCAGATGAAACAATGCCATGAACGATTACAAGGCGCTGAAGACCTTCCTTCTGGCTGCTGAAAAGCGCAGCTTCGCCCAGGTAGCGCGTGAGCTGGATATGACGCCGGCTGCGGTGACAAGGGCGATTGCCGCCCTCGAAGCGGATCTGGGGGTTCAGCTTTTTGTGCGCACCACGCGGCAGGTATCGCTGACCACCGATGGCGCGGTGTTTGCCGCCCAGATCCAGCCCGCCATTGCCGCCCTCGACAGCGCGCGAAAGGATGTGCGCAATGCCCACAAGGCCGATCAGGGCCGCCTGAGGATCAGCGCGCCGACCTGGTTCGGCAAAGCGGTTCTGCCGCCGATCCTGTCCGGCTTTCGCCAACTCCATCCGTTGATCAGTTTCGAGGTCTCCCTGTCGGATGCGCTGGTCGATATCGTCGACGACGATTTCGATCTGGCCATCCGCATCTCCTCCCAACCCTCGGACAAGTTCACGATCTGGCGAAAGATCCGCATCGTGCCGCGGATCCTGGTGGCAGCCCCAAGAAGTCGCTTCGTCGATATGCAGCACCCCGGCGAACTGGCACCGGACGACTGCCTGGCCTATAGCGGCGAAAGCCGCCGCGAAAACTGGATCCTGTCGGACGGCGCCTCGACCCACACCATATCGGCAGGCCGTGCCTTCAGCGCCAATAGCGGCGAAGTGCTGGCCGACATGGCGGCGGATGGCGCGGGCGTCGCCCTGTTGCCGGGCTTCCATATTGCCGAACATCTGAAGACGGGGCGGCTGGTGCATGTCCTTCAGAACTGGTCGCCCCCGGATCTTTGGCTGACCCTCTATTATCCGCCCTACCAGACATTGCCGCCCCGCATCGCGTCGTTTTCGACATATTTCGAGCAGCAGATCCCGGCGCTGATGACGACGGGCCTGTAACTCCGGCGACCCAAGTGCAGCTGGCTACGTCGCCGAGGCCTGCCCATCGTCCGCAGGCTGTGTCTGAAGAACGGGGGCAAGGCGGGTGGCGTTTGCCAGCAGGTGGCTGTCTGAAAAACGGGGACCGATCAATGTCACACCCACTGGCAGCGAGGGCTCGCAGAGAGGCAGCGGCACATTCAGGCACGGCACGCCGAGCAGTGTCCAGGAGGCGTTGAAGACCGGATCTCCGGGGATCCGTCCGACCGGCGCAAAGCCCGGTGCGCTTGGCGCAATCAGTAGATCGTAAGGGGCCACCAGCCGGTCAAAATCGATCCGCGCGAGCGCCATGGCGTCATAGGCTTGCCTCAGATCGGACAGCGTCGACCCATCGCGATTGTCCACCCGGTGATGGAAATCATCGTGAAGCGCCGCGCCATGGCGAAGGGCAAGATTGCGAAACGCAGCCTGCCCTTCCCGGTGCAGGATCACCCGGTGATGGTGGTCAAGCATCGCGAAATCTGCAGGCAGATCCAAAAGATCGACCTGATGGCCGGCATCTCGCAGGCGTCTCGCCGCAAGATCCAAAGCCTCCAGGCTCTCCCGCTGCAGGCGATCGCGATAGGGGCCGGCGGTAAGGGCGATGCGCAGAAATGTTTTGTCCTGCACCACGTCAAGCGGCTCGTCGAGCCCTAAAACAGAAGCAAGGATCGCCAGATCCGCCACGCTGCGCGCGTACCAGCCCACCGTATCGAAACTGATCGCGTAGAGCTTGACGCCTTCGCGACTGACGCGGCCGAAACTCGGCTTGAAGGCAAACACGCCGCAGAAGGAACCGGGACGGATGGTCGAACCGCCCGTCTGCGTGGCAAGCGCCAGGGGCACGTGGCAATCGGCAACGGCGGCCGCCGATCCGGCCGAAGACCCGCCGGAGGTCCGCGTCAGGTCATGCGGATTGCCGGTCAGCGCGTTGCGCCCGGCGGCTGCGAATTCCGTCGTGTCGGTCTTGCCCAGAAGGATGGCGCCCTCGGAACGCAGAAGATCGACAACGGCTGCATCGGCAGCCGGCTGGAAGCAGTCATAGAGCGGCGAATTATAGGTCGTCGCCAGATCGCGGGTATCAAACACATCCTTCACCGCAATCGGCAGCCCATGCAGGCGCCCGCGCTTTTCTGCAGGCAGACGATCGAGACGGTCAGCCTCCGAGAGGGCGTGGGGGTTGATGGCGAGCCAGGCCTTCACGTCGCCATCGCGTTCGCGGATGCGGCGCAGACACGCTTCCACAAGCTCACGGGCCGTCAGGCGATCTTCGCGCATAAGGGCGAGCGCATCGGACGCACTGAGTTCATTGAAACCAACGGATGGAGGGAACGGTCGGTTCATGACAGGAACCCCGGTGGCAGCTGCCTGTGGAAATCCGTGACCTCCTGGAAAGCGGAGCCGAGCCGCAGGCACAGAGCATCGGCATGAGGCCGGCCGACGATCTGGATGCCGGTCGGCAGGCCGCACCGGCCAAAGCCCGAGGGCAGCATGAGCGCCGGCAGCCCGGTCACGTCAAAAATCATGGTATTGCGCGAAATCACCTCCTGGAACGATTTCGCCATGCCATTCACATCAACCGTCAGGCTGTCGAGCCGGCCGGCCTCGCCGCCGATGCCGGGCGTCACAACCAGGTCCACATCGGCCATGGCTTTCAGGAAACCGGCCTGCGCCTCAGCGCGCACCTGCAGCGCCCTGATATAGTCAAGCGCCAAGACCTGAAGGCCATTGTTCAGCCGGTGCAGCAGGCCCTTGTCGAACAGGTCGGATCGATCGAGCCGAGGCGAATGCAGGGCGGCCAGTTCGCATTGCAGGATCACCCAGCCAGCCTCGTGGCCCGCACGGATATCAAGGGCCCGGAGCGGCACCAGGGTGCATCCCAGCCCTTCCAGGGTCTTGAGCGCGCTTTGCCAGTTGGCAAGAACGGCATCATCGACCTCTTCGATGAACCAGTTGACCGGCACACCGAGACGAAGCCCATCCACGGACGCATTGGCGAGAACATCCCGACACTGGTCCGCAAGTACCTGATCCGGCTCAGCCGTCATGAAAGGCAGGACGCGGGCGATATCGCGCGCCGAACGCGCCATCGGGCCGATATGATCCAGCGTCCAGGAGAGCGGCGCGACGCCCCGGCGCGAGACGCTTTCGCGGCTGGGCTTCAACCCCGTCGTTCCGCACCAGCAGGAAGGAACGCGGATCGAGCCACCGGTATCGGAGCCAAGCGCAAGCGGCATCAACCGGGCCGCCAAACCGGAACCTGATCCGGTGGACGAACCACCTGTCCAGCGCGTTTCGTCCCAGGGATTGGTCACGGTGCCGAAACGCGGATTGTGCGGCGAGCCCGTGGCAAATTCCGTGGTTGCCGTCATGCAGAAGGGAATGGCGCCGACCGCGCGCAGCTCTGCAACCGCTGCGGCATCGGCAGGCGCAATACGGTTGCCGGTAAAATGCGAACCGGAGGTCACCGTCGCATCCGCGACGTCGATGATGTCCTTCACGCCGAAGGGAATGCCCTCCAGGGGGCGCGCCGTGCCGCGGCGGAAGCGACGGTCACTGTCGCGCGCAGCATCCAGCGCGCCGGGCACGAGACGCAGTACCGCCTCATGCCCTGCTCTCGTCGCCGAAATGGCGTTCGACAATTCGCCGAGAACGTCGGACGGCGTCAGATGTCCGCCCGCATAGGCCGAGAGGAGTTCATCGACACCCGCCTGCCGTGGCGACACGGCAGACGCGGCGGCTTCAATCGGCGCCGCCTCCAGCGTGCAGGATACGACGGCGGCATCATCAAAGCGACGATCCGCCGCTCCCGGATCGATCAGGGTCAGTGGATCCAGTGCCTCGCCCGCTGCGAGATGCGATTGAAGGGACGCCTCGGCAGCGGGCATGCTCATATCCTTACTCGGCTGCGATCTGGCCCATGGTACGTGATGCCATCAGAGGCTGGATGCGCTCGCCGAACTGATCGAGGCCGACCAGGAAATCGTCGAAAGTCAGCATGATGCCCTTCGTGCCGGGAACGCTGCCGGCTTCATCGAGCATGCGGGCAACGGAGGCATAGGAGCCGACAAGGGTGCCCATGTTGAAGTTGACCGCACCCTCGGGCAGGTTGATATGCTTGGCGGTGGACGTGCTGTCAGCTGCGGCGTCCTTGCTGCCCTGATCGGCCATCCAGGCTAGAGCGTCGACATCAGCGCCGGCACGGTAGCTTTCCCACTTGGCCTTGGCCAGTTCGTCCGTCTCGTCGGCAATCACCATGAAGAGCACGTAGGCACCGACATCGCGGCCGGTCTTGGCAGCGGCATCCAGCAGCTTGGCATTGTTGGGGGCATAAGCTGTCGGCGTGTTGATGCCCGAGCCCATGACGAAATTATAATCGGCATATTCGGCGGCAAATTCCATGCCGCGCGGGCTCTGGCCCGCCGCCACGATCTCGATCTTGTTGGCTGGCGTCGGCTTCATCATGCAATCCTTCATGGTGAAGTATTTGCCGTCGAAACTGCAGGCGCCGTTGGCCCAGAGTTCCTTCATGATGTGGACGTATTCGGTCGAATAATCATAGCGATAGCCGAAATAGTCATTGCCCGGCCACATGCCCATCTGGTCGTATTCCGCCATCTGCCAGCCGGAGACGATGTTGACGCCAAAACGACCCGGCGCCACGCTGTCGATCGTCGTGGCCATGCGCGCGACAATGGCCGGAGGCAAGGTCAGAACCGCGGTGGAGGCAAACAGCTTGATCCGCTCGGTCACGCTGGCAAGGCTCGCCATCAGGGTAAAACTCTCGAGATTGTAGTCCCAGAATTCCGCCTTGCCGCCGAAGCCGCGCAGCTTGATCATCGAAAGCGCGAATTCCAGCCCGTACTTTTCCGCCTTCTGGACGATCTGCTTGTTCAGTTCAAAACTCGGCATGTATTGCGGCGATGCGGTCGAGATCAGCCAGCCATTGTTTCCGATGGGAATGAAGACGCCGATATCCATTGTGAGTTCCCCTTTTTAGACCCGTAATCCGCATAGTATGTACGAACTAATGCAAAATTTTCCGGGCCTGTCCAGCCAAAAATGGCGCGTGTTTGCGCATGCACAAATTCGGTGCAATTGACGGAAACACATGCAGGGGAAATGTGCCGAAGCGCGGTTCAAACGCTGAAAACGCAGGCAAAGGCCGCCGCAGCAGAGGCATAGCAAACCAGCCGCGATAAGGGCCGCGACAGGATGGCAGAACAGGCTACGCAGCAGCACCAAAGGTCTGGCCAAGCTGAAACCAGGCGCGACCACCCAGCGAGCTTCGGCGAGAGACACCCTGAAGTTGCCCGATCAGGACCGAACCTTAATCCTCGGCGCGCAATGTCGTGGTAAAGGTAAATCGCTCGGCCGGCAGGACCTGAAACGCATATTCGAGCAGCCGCCTGCCGGATCCGTAGTAACGCCGGCTGACCATCAGGGCCAGATCGCCGGCCTTCACCTCAAGCTTTGCCGCCACATCGGCCTCGAGGATCATGGGGCGAATTTCCTGCTGGATTTCCTGGATCTTTTCGCCGGTATACTGCTCGATATAGTGGAAGATAGCGCTTCTTGCGACCGTGAGATCCTTGACGGCCGCCGACAGCTTGGCATCGACATAGACCTCGTTCCAGGAAAACGGACGGCTGCGGTTTCCGGGGTAGCGAATGCCGGCCATATGCAGGAACTTTCGCCCCGGCCGGCAGCCGAGATCCACCGCCAGCTTGCCCTGCGCCGATATCTCCTCTTTCGTGTCGATCACCAGCTCGGTTTCGGCGGCAATCTCGAACAGTTCGGAGCGGGAATGCGCGATGAAACGTTTGCGCTCCGGGTCAAAGCCCGCCTCCACCCGCGTGCCCACGCCCTTGCGGGCAGAGAGCCGGCCTTTGTTTCGCAAGGTGCCGATCGCCTGGCGCACCGTCTGCCGGCTGACGCCAAGAGCCGCCGCGATCTCGTTTTCCGTCGGCAGAAGTGAACCGACCGGATAATCGCCATTGCCGATCCGCGCCTCCAGGTGATGGGCAACCTGGAGATAAAGCGGCGCCGTATCCACTTCCGGCTTCCAATTCGTGCGCTTGCTCTCCAAATCCATCAACGCCTCTGGCGGCACAGCGGCCGCGTTCATCCCATCGCATGTGTTTCCCCTTCTTTATCGGGAAAGGCAAACAAAAACCTCCAAATCAGCGCAAGCCGACCGGATGCTTGCGGTCGGCGGACAAATCAATTAGTACGTACATATCCTTCTTATGAGTCTCCCAGGATCGAATGAAGCATGTCTGATCTGACCGCGGCGTCGCAACCGCCAGCGCGCCACGCCTCCTCGCTTGCCCAGACGCTTGCCGCAGCAACCCTCATCCAGATCGTAGCCACGGCGAGCGTGCTGGCGCTGACGGCCATTGCCCCCACGGTCGCCACCGATCTCGGCATCGGCGCCTACTGGATCGGATACCAGATCAGCCTGATCTACACCGCGGGAATGTTTTCCTCGGCGATTGCCGGAACCCTGGTGCAGCGCTTCGGGCCGATCCGCATCGAGCAGGCGGCACTTGTCTGCTTCGTGATCGGCTTTGCCGGCATCGCGACCGCCAGCATCCCGCTCATTGTTCTTGCCTCGCTGTTCATCGGCATCGGCTACGGGCTGAACAACCCTGCCGCCTCGGAAATGCTGTCGCGCGTGACACCGCACACCAAACGCAATCTGGTTTTCTCCCTAAAGCAATCGGGCGTTCCGCTCGGCGGCATATTGGCAAGCTTTGCCTTTCCCTTCCTGTCGCGTTTCATCGACTGGCATCTTGCGCTTATGATCGGGGCCTTTGCACCACTTCTGACCATGGGCCTCCTCTCCCTGACCCATGCCGCCGAGCCGGTGACGGCTTCCGCCTCGCGCTCCCTGCTGCGCGGGCTGATCGAGGAGCAATCGGCAATCTGGCGCCACACGCGGCTTCGGGCGCTCTCGGCGCTCGGCTTCGCCTATTCGGCCATGCAGCTGTCGGTCTCAGCCTTTGCCGTGGTCGCACTGGTCCATGATGCCGGATGGTCGCTGCTTTCGGCAGGCACGGTTGCGGCCGCCATGCAGCTTGCCGGTGCGATGGGGCGCATTTTCTGGGGCGTCGTCGCAGACCGCATCGGCGGCGGCTTCCTCACTCTCTCCCTGCTCGGCCTGCTGGGCGGGCTCGGCTATGCGCTCCTCTTCTGGCTTAGCGATCTGCCAAACGCCGTGCAGGTCATCGTGTTTGTCGCCATGGGTGCCGTCACGATCGGATGGAATGGCGTGCTTCTGGCCGAAGTCGCCCACAATGCGCCCGAGGGCCGGGTTGGCGCCATCACCGGCGGGGTGCTGGTCTATACCTTCATCGGCGTCATCGTCGGTCCCTCCTCCTTCGCCGCCCTCTACGCGCTCACCGGTCATTATGGCGCAAGCTTCCTCATCTTCTCCCTATTCGGCTTTGGCGGCATGATCGTCGCGTGGCAGGCCCATCGCTCCGGCGGGTAGATCGTCGGCAGTTTTCCTGCAAGTTCATGCCCGCCACCCTCTTGGCAGACTTTCGCGAACTCGCTAACCTTGCCTGACAAGTATCGACGTTGCGGGGTATGAATGGTGAACGAGGCCCAGGCAGAGGTCCAGCAGGGGCAATCCCTGGCATCCAGGATCAGC
The DNA here is from genome assembly GCF_042611105.1 of Neorhizobium fuzhouense. Taxonomy (NCBI): domain Bacteria; kingdom Pseudomonadati; phylum Pseudomonadota; class Alphaproteobacteria; order Hyphomicrobiales; family Rhizobiaceae; genus Neorhizobium; species Neorhizobium fuzhouense. The sequence goes on from NZ_JBHFFP010000004.1 coordinate 239,212, forward strand.
GCTGCGCTGCGGCAGGACCTCGTTTCGGGCGCCTTTCGTCCCGGAGACCGCCTGCCAAGCGAAAGCGCCTTGACGCGGGAATATTCCGTCAGCCGAACCGTGGTGCGCGAAGCGATTGCCATTCTGCGCGCCGACGGGCTGGTCGAGGCCCGCAAGGGTGCAGGCGTCTTTGCCCTGGAAATCCGTCCAGAGGCGGAGCGGCCATTCAACGATCTCGCCACGCAGCGCATCTCGTCTGTCATCGAACTGCTGGAGCTTCGCACGGTTTTCGAGGTCGAATCGGCAGCGCTTGCAGCCCTTCGGCGGTCGGCCACCCAGATCGAAGAGATTCTTGAGGCTCATCGCCGTGTCGGGCAATGTCTGGCGGATGGCGCCCCCACACGCGATGCCGACTTCAATCTGCATTTGGCACTCGCGGAAGCGACCCAGAACCGGCGGTTTCCGGAATTCCTGCAATTGATCCGCACCGGCATCATCCCGCGCGGCGACCTGCAGGGAGAGGCGCCGGGCTCGCGCCCGAAGGATTACAATCTTCATCTCCAGGAAGAACACGGCCTGATCGTTGACGCCATCATCGAGGGCGATGCCGATGCAGCGCGTCTCCATATGAAGGCCCATTTGCGCGGCAGCCTTGAGCGCTACAAGGCACTTCTGCGGTCTCAACGGGCGGAACGCGCGCAGCAACCGGCATGACGGCCGATCTTGTCAGGCAGATTTAATGTCATGTATGATATGATTGTCGAACATCATCAGGAGTCAGTCATGTCGCTACCGATCTTTCCCGCCGCCCACCCGGATCCGGGCGTCACGCGCCGCGTGCTGTCCGACAGTCCGGAGCTGATGGTCGTGTCGTTTCGCTTTGAAGCCGGCGCCGAAGGAAAGCTTCACAGTCATCCGCATGTTCAATCGACCTATGTGGCGGCCGGACGCTTCGAGTTCTTTCGGGACGGCATCACCTATCAACTGAAAACTGGGGATAGTCTCGTCATCCCGGGCGGGATCGAGCACGGCTGCCGGTGTCTTGAGGCCGGCGAACTGATCGACAATTTCACGCCCCGCCGCGACGATTTTCTGGTTGCGCAGCCGACAACCCCGGCGACAGCCTGAAATAGGCCTAGCCGAAGTGGGTGGGCCCGAATGTATGGAGAGGTCACGCCCCGACATATCCTCGGACAGACTTGACACACCCGAAAGCCTGTGACAGGTTTCGATTAGTTGTCTGACAGGATGGGAGCCTGTGTGCAGTCGATGTCTGGAGGAACCATGATATTCCGCCGCCTGCGTCTGGCCGGCTTTGCCGGCCAGCTCGGCAGTATCGCGATCACCCTTCTTGGTCTGTTGATGCTGACATTTTTCATCGGGCGCCTGATGCCGGCCGATCCGGTGCGCGCCATGGTGGGCGAAGATGCAACGCGCGAGACCTATGAACAGGTTTATGCGTCGCTCGGCCTTGATCGACCCCTCTACGAGCAATTCGTCTACTACCTCGGCGATGTGCTGACGGGGGATTTCGGAACCTCGATCCGCACCGGCCAGCCGGTCATCCAGGATATCCTGCATGTCATGCCGGCCACCATCGAGCTTGCCACATTTGCCATCATCATCGGCGCGCTGCTGGGCGTATCGATGGGCGTCCTGGCGGCCGTCAACAAGGATCGCTGGCCCGATCACCTCGTGCGCGTCTTCAGCCTGTTCGGCCATTCGATGCCGATCTTCTGGACCGGCATGATCGCGCTCATCGTCTTTTATGCGCATCTCGGCCTGGTCGGCGGCAGCGGGCGCATGGACCAGTTCTACATCGGCCTTGTCGAGGACCGCACCGGTTTCCTTCTGATCGACAGCCTGATGGCGGGCGAAATGGATGTCTTCTGGTCTGCCCTCAATCACCTGATCCTGCCGGCCGCCCTGCTCGGCTATTCGTCCTCCGCCTATATAACCCGCATGACCCGCAGCTTCATGCTCGACCAGCTGGGGCAGGAATATGTGACGACGGCACGCGTGAAGGGGCTGTCGCAGCGACAGACCATCTGGCTGCATGCCTTCGGCAATATCCGCGTCCAGCTGGTCACCATTATCGCGCTTGCCTATGGCTCTCTTTTGGAAGGCGCCGTGCTGATCGAGACGGTGTTCGCCTGGCCGGGCTTTGGCCAGTATCTGACCAGCAACCTGATCATCGGCGACATGAACGCGGTGATGACCTGCGTGCTGATCGTCGGCGTCATCTTCATCGGGCTCAATCTGCTGTCCGACATTCTTTATCGCATCTTTGACCCCAGGACCCGCTGATGACTGCCGACACGCACACCCGTAGCCTGCCCGGCTGGCTGATCGCGCTGAAGAATATCGTTGTCTTTCTGATGCGCAGCCCGACCTCCCTGTTCGGCCTTGCCGTTCTGGCAATCCTCGTCCTCACAGCGGTCTTTGCACCACTGATTGCCACCCACGATCCCTATGTGCAGGCCCTCGGCAATGTGCTGCAGCCGCCGGGCAACGGCCATCTGTTCGGCACCGACGAGCTGGGTCGCGATATCTTCAGCCGCCTTGTCTATGGCGCCCGCATCACGCTCACCATCATCTTCCTGGTGTCGATCGTCGTCGGACCGATCGGTCTTGTGATCGGCACCTCTGCCGGCTATCTGGGCGGAAAGTTCGATACGGTGATGATGCGCATCACCGACATCTTTCTGTCCTTCCCGAGCCTCATCCTGTCGCTGGCCTTCGTGGCGGCCCTCGGCCCCAGCCTCAACAATGCGATCATCGCGATTGCGCTCACCTCCTGGCCACCGATTGCGCGGCTTGCCCGCGCCGAGGCGATGACCTTCCGCAAGGCCGACTACATTGCAGCCGCCCGCCTGCAGGGCGCCTCCACCGGCCGCATCATCGTCAAATCGATCATGCCCATGTGCCTGCCGTCGGTCCTCATCCGCCTGACGCTCAACATGGCAACCGTCATCCTGACGGCAGCGGGCCTCGGTTTCCTGGGTCTTGGCGCCCAGCCGCCCATGCCGGAATGGGGTGCCATGATTGCGACCGGCCGCCGCTACATGCTGGACAGCTGGTGGCTCGTCACCTTCCCCGGCGTCTCGATCCTGTCTGTCAGCCTTGCCTTCAACCTCTTGGGCGATGGCCTGCGTGATGCACTCGATCCCAAGCAGATGAACCGGAGATAAGGCGATGGAAAAGACCATACTGGACGTCCGGAACCTGCGCATCCGCTATGGCGGCTCAACCACCGAGGCGGTGCGGGGCGTGTCCTTCACGCTCGGGCGCGAACGGCTCGGCATTGTGGGCGAATCCGGCTCCGGCAAATCCACCGTCGGGCGCGCCCTGCTGCGGCTCCTGCCCGGTGCGACGATCACGGCAGACACGCTGCGCTTCGATGACATGAACCTTCTCTCCCTCAGCGAAAAGGAGATGCTGAAGGTGCGCGGCCGACGCATGTCGATGATCCTGCAGGACCCGAAATTCTCGTTGAACCCCATTCGCCGCGTGGGCGATCAGGTGGCAGAAACCTATCTGCGCCACTTCAAATGCAGCCGGCGTGAGGCGCATGAGAAGGCCGTTGCAATGCTGGAAGCCGTGAAGATCCGCGATGCCGAACGGGTGTTCAAACAATATCCGCATGAAATTTCCGGCGGCATGGGCCAGCGCGTAATGATTGCCATGATGCTTCTGGCCGATCCCGATCTGGTGATTGCCGACGAGCCGACCTCCGCGCTCGACGTTACCGTGCGCCTGCAGGTTCTGACCATTCTCGATGGTCTGGTGCGCGACCGGGGCATCGGCCTGATCATGATCAGCCATGACCTCAATCTGGTGCGCAACTTCTGTGACCGCGTGCTGATCATGTATGCGGGCAAGGTGGTCGAAACCTTGAAGGCAGGCGAGCTCGATCAGGCCCGGCACCCCTATACGCAAGGACTTCTCGCCGCACAGCCGCGCATCGGTGGCACGCGTCAACCGCTGGCGGTTCTCGACCGCAGACCCGAATGGCTGGAGGAGAACGCCTGATGTCCGTTTCCGTCGAGGTGCGCAATCTCTCCATCAGCTTCGGGGCGGGCGCTCACGCCGTCAAGGTTCTGCCCGGCGTGACGTTCAGCGTGGAGCGTGGCGAATGTTTCGGGCTCGTCGGCGAATCCGGCTCGGGCAAGTCCACGGTCCTGCGCTGCCTGTCGCTTCTCACCGACTTCTGGAGCGGAGAGGTCCTGATCGATGGCCGCTCCGTGCGAGACATGCCCCTGATCGAGCGCTGCCGCACGCTGCAGATGGTGTTTCAGGACCCCTACGGATCGCTGCATCCGCGCCAGTCTGTCCGGACCGTGCTCAACGAACCGCTCGTCATCCACAAGCTGGGTGATCGCGAGGAGCGGATGCGCCGGGCCATTACCGATGTCGGCCTGCCGATTTCCTTTCTCGACCGGTTTCCGCACCAGCTGTCCGGCGGCCAGCGGCAGCGCGTTGCCATCGCGCGTGCGCTCATCCTGGAGCCGTCGCTGCTTCTTCTCGATGAGCCGACCTCGGCGCTCGACGTTTCGGTGCAGGCCGAAATCCTCAACCTGCTGCAGCGCCTGCGGGACGAACGGGGTTTTACCTATATCATGGTCACCCATGATCTGGCGGTGGTCGATCACATGTGCGACCGCTTTGCCGTGATGCTGCGCGGCGAAGTGACCGAGATCCTGCCGCACGAGGCAATTGCCAGGAACGGTGCAAGCCATCCTTACGCGCGCGAACTCATCGGCGCCTCGCTGGAGTATGAAGGCATCCGCTAGGCTGCCCTCTCCCGCCAAAACGCCGGATCAGGAATCGGGAGCGGCAAAGGGTTCCAGTTCCGCATCGAAAGGAACTTCGACCACATTGTTGAAGACGGCCGTCGCCAGCATGATGCCGGCGAGCGCCACGAGGTCAACCAGGACCTTGTGGCTGTAGCGCGCCTTCAGATCCGTCCAGATATCGGGCGGGATGGCGCTGGAATTTTTCACAATCGCACGACCGATCCGATCCAGAAGCAGGTCTTGCGCGCGCAGGTCCAGCGCATCGGGGTCTGCCCCGGAGAGCGTGATGGCGCGACGAAAGAATGTGACGGCGATTTTTGATCCCGTCTCTTCGGAAATCGCCCGGCAAAACACCTGGATTGCCCGGTCGTCGACGTGAGGGATCAGCTCTGCCCGAAGCGTGAACCATTCGGCATAGATGCGATGGGCCTGCGGCGAATGGAGAAGCGTCCGCTTCATGTTGGTCATGCGCCCGCGCAGGCGCAACTCCTCGTCATGCGCCTCACGGATCTCTTGAGATGCAGTTTCGTAGTCGATCATGGGAATGTGCGGCATTGAGACGTCCGGCCCGTTTGCGTGTGCTGCGGCAAGACTTAAAGCGTCTTTGAGCGGGCGCAAGGCCGATCCATGCCCGGGACTGCGGATCCTCACGGAAAAAGGGACGCGTGTCGCCACGCATCCCTTTCGACAACCACCGAGCAGGAGGAAACGGTGGTCTATCTGTTCTTCGTGACACCCTCAAAGCGCGACAGCCAGGGGCTGACGATCATGCCGCCGACATCGCTTCGGTATGCGGCCGTGTCCACCACTTCCGAGAAGGGCTGGATCGGCATGACGATCTCTTCCATGTAAGCCTGCAGATCTTCATAAAGTTTCGTCTGCTTGGCGCCGTCGCGCTCCACCAGCGCCGCCTCGATCATCTTGTTGAGCTTTTCATCCTGAAAACTCGTGCGCCAGCTCTGGTAGTTGGTGAGCTTTGCCTCGTCCGCATTGTTCGGATTATAGGCCATGGAGCGCAGGTTGTTGTCCGGATGCGGCTGCTGTCCTCCGCCGCCGCGCCCGACCAGAAGTTCGAACTTGCGCTCGCGCATCGCACCGTAGATCTGGTCGCCGGAGCCGCTGATCAGATTGGCCTTGATGCCGGCCTGGGCAAGCGTGTTCTGGATGGCCGTCGCAGCCTTCAGGAACGGATCTTCGGAGAGGACGCGCAGGGTCGTTTCGAAACCGTTGGGATATCCCGCTTCCGCCAGCAGCGCCTTGGCTTTTGCAATGTCGAGCGTATATCCCTGGTCCGGCAGCGCCCCCATCACGCCGGTGCTCAGCGACCGCTGGTGCAGCTTGCCGTAGAACGGCATGACGGCTTCATCGAGCCCCTTGTAATCGATGAGATAGCGCAGCGCCTCGCGCACCTTCCTGTTGGCGAACCGCTCATCCTTCATCGACACGGCAAGATAGTAGAAACCCGATCCGGGAACGGACGCAATCGAGACGGCCTTGTCGGCCTCAAGCGCCTTCAGGTCCGGCGCCTGCAGCGAATAGGCAACATCGATATCGCCCTTCTCGATCATCAGGCGCTGCGATTGCGATTCCGGCAGATGCCGCATCAGCACGCGCCGCATGGCGGGCTTCTGGCCCCAGTAGCCGTCGTTTCGGGTGAGGATGATGAATTCGTTGGACTTCCACTGCGTCAGCGTAAACGGACCGGAGCCCGCCGAATTGGTGGTGAGCCAGGCGCCGCCGAGATCGCCATCCTTCTCGTTCTTCAGCGCCGTCTTGCTGTCGATGATCGAGCCGGGACCGTTCTGCGCAAGGATCATGAGGAGCAGGTTCGGATCGTCCGCGCCCGGCAGGTTAAGGACGAAGGTATGGGCGTCCTCGGCAACAAAAAGCGTGTCGGCGGCGTCCAGCTTGAAGCCGCGCGTCTTGAGGAAGGAAGACTGGGCGAGATTGCGCGTCAGCAGACGCTTCAGGCTCCAGGCGACATCCTGCGCCGTCACGGGATTGCCCGAGGCAAACTTCGCATCCGGACGCAGATGGAAGCGGATCGACATGCGATCCTCGGCAATCTCCCATTTCTCCGCAAGCCGCGGCTGCAGGTTGCGATCCTGGGGCGAGAGCGTGACCAGCGTATCGTAGACATTGTTGAGAACCTGCACCGTTTCCCGGCCGGTGATGGCAGCAGGATCAAGTGTGAGGATGTTGCTCATGGTGGTGGCGACCACCAGCTGATCCTTCGGCGTTTCGGCAAGGCCGGCCAGCGGCGACACGCCCGACAGAAGTATGGCAAGCGCTGCGGATATGACAAAAGTCTTCATGCTTCCTCCCTTTCGGCCCCACTCCCTGATGGCGGCCTTTGACATGGCGATCCAGCGGCTACTCCTCCTCGGATGTGGCCGGATCAAGCGAATATGGCTCTGACGGGCGCGGCAAGTGCCTGCCCGAGAGCACGCGTGCTGTCGGCGCTCAAGTGCACGCCATCGATGGGCGAGGCGCTTGCATGACGGCCGGCATCGAAAAAGGCATGGCCGAGCTCCTCGGCAAGCGCCTGGTAAAGCGGGGCAAGCCGCTTGGATTCGTCGATCCTGCGGCCGGCAGCCGGGGTCCCGGCAGGGCCTGCGACGCAGGGCGGCGGCGCTACGATCAAAAGCTTCGGAATGGCCGATTTCGGCTTGTAAGGAAAAGTCTCGACGATCTGCACCAGCCGCCGCATGCCCGAAACCGCCGGCTCTGCCTGTCCTCCATAGACCGGCTTCAGGTCATTGGTGCCGAGCATGATGATGACGAGATCGAGCGGCATGTGGCTGGCAAGCGCGACCTGAAGCGCCTTGGCGCCATTGCGGCAACACGGTCCGGTATGATCGTCATAGCACGTGGTACGCCCGCCAAGCCCTTCGCTGATGACCTTTGCCTGCCCGCCGAGCGCCCCCTCCAGCACTTCCGGCCAGCGTGCATCAGCCGGGTGGCGAAGACCCGTTGCAGGATCGGCGCCCCAGGTCAGGCTGTCTCCGAAGGCAAGGATGGTCCTCATCACGCTCATCCGATCCGGTTGTTCTCGATGAAGTCGAAATCGATATCTTCGCCGAGACCGGGACGATCGGGCACATGCACGTAGCCGTCGGCATCCATCGGGTCGGAAAGCGATTTCAGATAGTCGTGGCCGTCGTCATAGTCGAGGAAGGGATGCAGCAGGCCGCGCTCGTACCAGCGGCAATTCTTCGAGGCCGCCACCACATGCAGGTTCATGGCCGTATTGCCGTGAACCTCGCAATCCATGCCGAAGCATTCGGCCATACGCATGGTTTTCAGCGCAGGCGTGATCCCACCGACATCGTTGACGCCGGTGCGCAGGATATCGCAGGCGCCGGCCTTCACCCATTCGGCCCGATGCCAGTGTTTGCCGGCTGCACTTTCAGGGCCGACGACCGGAATATCGAGATTGTCCGCCAGCCATTTGTAGGAGGACATGGACTGCTCATCCATGGGCTCCTCGATCCAGTCGAAGCCGAGCTTTTCCAGCCCGCGGCCGAGCTCCAGCGCATCGGTGCGCGAATACCAGTGGAAGGCATCGATCATCAGCCGGATATCGGGACCGACCGCCTCGCGTACGGCCGCGCAGGCCTTCAGGTCCATCTTCACATCCGGCGCCCAGCTGACGGGTGGCATCCAGGTGTGCAGCTTGATGCCCTTGTAGCCACGCTTGACCAGCGTTTCTGCAAAACGACCGTAATCATCCGGGGTGGCAAGGCCGCCTTCCAGTTCGTCGCCGCACATGACGGACCCATAGGCCAGCACCTTGTCGCGATAGGCCCCAATCAACTTGTACACGGGTGTGGAGAGCGTGCGGCCTGCCAGATCCCAGAGTGCGCAATCGACCACGGCGAGCGTCCGATCCGTCAACTGGGCCGCCGAGCCGCGTTGCCAGTGGGCAAGATCCTGCCACAACCGCTCGCGATCCCGATGATCCTGTCCGACCAGAACCTTCTTGACGAATTTATCGATCACATGCGGGCGTACAATCTCCGATGCCGTGAAGGAATGCCCTTCGTGTCCATCTTCCGTGCGGATCGTCAGCATGGCCTGCTCCACCTCATGCGGCGGACCAGGATGCGCATGGCCGGCGCTATCGGAGTGGCGGCGCGTGGTCGTGCGGAACCTTCGCACGAAGACATCGGTAATGATCATGAGACTTCCTGTTCACCTGCTACGACAGCCCATCACAAGCATGTCTGATAGGTTTAAGCCATAATCACTAAAAATGTCAAATCTGTATTACAGATTTTCGAAATCCTGGCGCTTTGTGGATGAAGTGCCGAAAAACCCGCATACCATTCCCGGCGAATGTCACTTTCAGACAATTGGCCGGAAGAACGTTCAAGACGGTGCGGGCGCCCTGCGGCATTTCCTTTCCTCAGTTCAATCAGAAGGAACAGGCACGATGTCCAGCAAGCTTCAGGTTCTCACCCCTCAGAACAGCCAGATCATCTTCATCGATCAGCAGCCGCAAATGGCGTTCGGCGTTCAGTCGATCGACCGCCAGGTTTTGAAGAACAATGTTGTCGGCCTTGCCAAGGCAGCCCGCATCTTCGGCATCCCGACCACCATCACAACCGTCGAAACCGACGGCTTTTCCGGCAATACCTACCCGGAACTGCTCGCCGTCGTCCCGGACAATGACATCCTCGAACGCACCTCGATGAACTCGTGGGACGACCAGAATGTTCGCGACGCACTGGGCCGACATGCGGCCAAAGGGCACAAGAAAGTCGTGGTGTCCGGCCTCTGGACGGAGGTCTGCAACACGACCTTTGCCCTCTCCTGCATGAAGGACACCGATTACGAAATCTACATGGTCGCCGATGCGTCCGGCGGAACGTCCGTCGATGCGCACAAATATGCCATGGACCGCATGGTGCAGGCGGGTGTCGTTCCGGTCACCTGGCAGCAGGTTCTCCTCGAATGGCAGCGCGACTGGGCCCGCAAGGAAACCTATGACGCCGTCACGGCGCTGGCGAAGGAGCATTCCGGCGCCTACGGCATGGGGATCGATTACGCCGTCACCCATGTCCATGGCGGCGCCGAGCGCGTCAGCCACGGCAAGCGGATCGGCCCGAACCCTGCTGCAATCTGATCGCGACGCCCCTGCCGATACGCCTTCGGCAGGGGATTTTTCTGGGAAAGGAATGCTCGGATGAAAATCTATCTGCTGTCGCTTGCGGTCGGACTTCTGGTCGGCGTCATCTACGGGCTGCTCAACGTCCGCTCACCGGCTCCACCGATCGTGGCCCTCGTTGGCCTGTTCGGCATTCTTGTCGGCGAACAGATCGTGCCGCTCGCCAAAAATCTCTGGAGCCGGGAGCCTACCGCGGTGTCCTGGCTTCACCAGGTAAAGCCCCACATGTTCGGCCATCTGCCGAAGGGAACACCCGTGGTCAGCGACGCGACGGCGCGTCCGAAGGATCAGTCGCCCGGTCAGAGCGGATGACGACACCTCACTTGAGGGGCAGAAGCGCCCTGCCCTCTCCGCATGCACGGCAATATCGGGATGCAACGGCGCCAGTGACTGCAACGTCCATGGACATGACCATGCGGCAACCTGAACCGCGAAATTCCCGATTGCCGATGTCAGGGGCTTTTCGGTGCGCGCTGCGCTCCCGCTGGGCCGTCTGAGGAAAACAATATGACAGTGACACCAGCAGGACAAGGCGTCCTCACCTCACCCCTCCTCCGGTTCCTGGCGCTCCTTGCCTGCGTTCTGGTTGCGGCCCTCGACACGATAACGGGAGGAAGACGATGACCGTTTCCAAATCCACCGGCGGCAGCTTTGCGCCACTTCGCCAACCGGTATTTGCCGTTCTCTGGGCTGCGACCGTCCTTGGCAATACCGGCAGCTTCATGCGCGATGTCGCCAGTTCCTGGCTGATGACCGATCTTTCGGCCGCACCGGCCGCCGTCGCCATGGTCCAGGCGGCCGGCACGCTACCGATCTTCCTTTTGGCCATTCCGGCCGGCGTGCTGACGGATGTACTCGACCGGCGCAAGTTCCTGATCGCCATCCAGCTACTGCTGGCGAGTGTCAGCGTCACGCTGATGATCCTCTCCCATACGGGTCTGCTCTCCGTCAGCTCCCTTGTCGGACTGACCTTTCTCGGCGGCATCGGCGCCGCGCTGATGGGGCCGACATGGCAGGCCATCGTGCCGGAACTCGTGTCGCGGCAGGAGGTGAAAAGTGCGGTTGCCCTCAATTCGCTCGGCATCAACATTGCCCGTTCGATCGGGCCGGCCGTCGGCGGTCTGATGCTTGCGGCCTTCGGGGCGGCCGTGACCTATGGGGCCGATGTCGCAAGCTATATCGTTGTGATCGCAGCCCTCGTCTGGTGGCCGCGCGCCAAAGATGCCGACGATACCCTGTCAGAGGGGTTCTTCGGCGCCTTTCGCGCGGGGCTTCGCTATACACGGGCAAGTCGTCCGCTGCATGTGGTGCTGCTGCGCGCCGCCATCTTCTTTTGCTTTGCGAGTGCTGTCTGGGCGCTTCTGCCGCTTGCCGCAAGGCAGCTCCTCAACGGTGACGCTGGCTTTTACGGCCTTCTTCTCGGTGCTGTCGGCGCCGGAGCGATCGGCGGTGCGCTTGTGATGCCACGCCTGCGCGAGCGTCTTGATGCCGATGGGCTGCTGCTGGGTTCGGCGATCGTCACGGCGCTTGTCATGGCGATCCTCTCCCTGTCACCGCCACAGTGGCTGGCAATTCTCGTCCTGCTCTTCCTCGGCGCGGCCTGGATCACCGCGCTCACCACCTTGAATGGCGCAGCGCAGGCCCTGCTGCCAAACTGGGTGCGCGGGCGCGGCCTTGCCGTCTATCTGATGGTGTTCAATGGTGCGATGACGGCAGGAAGCCTTGGATGGGGTGCCGTCGGCGAAGCGGCAGGCGTGCCGGCAACCTTGCTGATCGCGGCTGCTGGACTGCTTGCGGCCGGCATTCTCATGAACCGGGTCAAGCTTCCGGCCGGCGAGCCTGATCTGGTGTCATCCAACCACTGGCCAGAACCGCTTGTCGCCGAGCCCGTCTCCCACGATCGCGGCCCGGTGCTCATCCTGATCGATTACCATGTGGAAAAGCACAGCCGCTCGAAATTCCTGCATGCGCTCCATGGCCTGTCCTTTGAACGGCGCCGTGATGGCGCCTATGGCTGGGGCGTGACGGAAGATGCGGCGGACCCGGAAAAGATCACCGAATGGTTCATGGTGGAATCCTGGGCGGAACATCTGCGCCAGCACCGGCGCGTGTCGAAAGCCGATGCTGATCTGCAGTCAACGGTTCTGCAGTTCCACTCGGGCGATGAAAAGCCGCTCGTGCGGCACCTCATCTCGATTGCGGGACGCGAAGCCTGGGATGGAGGGGCCACCTGATAAACCATCCACTATTGCAAAAATCGCAATAGACTTGAAAGAAATATTTCACTTGTGAAAAACCTCTGCCGGCCGCACTATGCCTGCAGACACACGAACACAGGACGAAGATCGCTTCCAGGCGCCGGAGCCGACATGCCGCCCACGCGTTGACGCAGTGCCCTGCCTGCAGGCGCTATCGTCACCGCAAGCGTTGCACTTTCGATCCGGACCATCACCGCAGCATCCGCTGCATCCTCAACCCTTGGAACGACAGGAGAAAAGACCATGGGCTTCGTTACCACTGCAGACGGCACCGAAATCTTCTACAAGGACTGGGGTCCCAAAGATGCCCAGCCGATCGTATTTCACCACGGCTGGCCGCTCTCATCCGACGATTGGGATGCGCAGATGCTGTTCTTCCTCTCCAAGGGTTTTCGCGTTGTCGCCCATGACCGCCGTGGCCATGGCCGCTCCACCCAGGTCGCGGACGGTCACGACATGGACCACTATGCCGCCGATGCCTTTGCCGTTGTTCAAGCGCTCGACCTCAAGAACGCCGTTCACATCGGCCATTCGACCGGCGGCGGCGAGGTTGCCCGCTATGTGGCAAAGCATGGCGAACCGGCCGGACGCGTGGCGAAGGCCGTTCTCGTTTCTGCAGTCCCACCGCTGATGCTGAAGACCGCAGCCAACCCGGAGGGCCTGCCGATTGAGGTGTTCGACGGCTTCCGTTCCGCTCTTGCGGCCAACCGCGCCCAGTTCTTCCGCGACGTCCCCGCCGGCCCCTTCTACGGCTTCAACCGCGAAGGTGCCACGGTCCATGAAGGTGTGATCCAGAACTGGTGGCGCCAGGGCATGATGGGCGGAGCAAAGGCCCATTACGACGGCATCAAGGCCTTTTCGGAAACGGACCAGACCGAGGATCTGAAGGCGATCGGCGTGCCGACCCTCATCCTGCATGGCGAGGACGACCAGATCGTGCCGATCGCGGATTCGGCCCACAAGGCCATCAAGCTCTTGAAGAACGGGACGCTGAAGACCTATCCGGGCTTTTCGCATGGCATGCTGACCGTTAACGCCGACACGCTGAACGCCGACCTCTTGTCGTTCATCAAAGGCTGATGATCGGCTGAATGCCCCTTCGAAGCACCACCTGCAGACGGTTGCACCTTCCGCAGGTGGCCTCCCGGCCTTAAAAATTCAGTCTGCGCCGGGACCTTTCGCACGACGCGCCCGCGCCGTGATCGGTTGATCGGGTTCCGACAGGGGCCGGATTGGAGGCTGCCCGTAGCGGTGTGCCAGATGCGCGACCATGGCGAGCCCGACATGGGGAAGAAGAACGTCTTTGACTTCATCGGGCAAGTCGAACATCGGCAGGAGCGCCGAACCCAGGTTCCAGATCACCGGGTCCTCCGACCCGCGACAGGTTTGGAGGTAATCGACAAGTGGTTCTCCCGCCTCTCGGCTGAGTTCAACGAAATGCGCGCTCGGAATATGGAAGGCCAGTGCGTCAAGATATCCCCGAACGGAGATGCTCGCGCCGCCTTTCAGGCTGACGAGGCAGATCGTTCCCTTCTCATAGGTCTTCAACGGCGACGGTGGGCGGTCCGGCCAGAGATCGGAATGCTGAACATCGACGAGATACAGCATCACCAGAAAGGCATCCTCTGGCGGAAGGACAACCGGAGCGTCATCGTCCTCGTACACGCGCTCCAGATGGACGACAGAGAGTTGCGCATCCTGTAGCGGCCTGACGACCAGTGTTCTTGCCGCTTGTATACCGAAACCTGCCGCAATTCTGTCGCATGCTGTCAAGCCGCCATCCTCAATCGTTTGACCCGGACTGATTGTTCAGCCAAAATGGTTCCGCATCCAAGATTGTCCTATCGTTCATTCCAGTTTCGATCTTGTCGAAAAGCATCGTCACCGCCTGAATTTGCCAGCACGCACAGGCTGGAGGCCGCCGACAAGATGAAACGGATGGCGTCGCGCCCTGTGGAGGTCACATGAAAGAAATCGTCGTGGACCAACATCCCGTAAAGACTGCCACGGATGCGTTCGGCTGCACGCTGAAGCAATTGTCGATGGATCAATCCATGTCGACCACAGACATGGCGATCTTTCGAAAAGGAACGTCAGGCGACAAGCTGGATCAGGTCAAGACGCCCGCAAGCGATCGAGGCTTTGTTCTCGGAGTCTCCACGCTCGGCGGCCACAAGCGGCAGATTTTCCACAAACACCACATGACGAGCCACATCTTCACCGAAAGCTCGATCTATCTTCGCGACCTCTCCGAACCCTACAAGGCCGATCTGCACAGTTCCTTCGATTTCCTGCTGTTCGAAATATCGCCCGCCTCGCTGATGAAGTTTGCCGAAGAGGCCGAACTTCCGGGCGTAAACTCTCTGTCTGCCGAAACCGCATCGAAGGATCTCGTCCTTTCCAATCTGGCACGGGCGCTGATGCCGGCACTGGAGAGACCGAAGGAGGCAAGTGCGCTGTTTGTCGGGCAGATGACCACGGCCATCGGAACCTATCTTGTGCAACGGTATGGCGGACGGGCCGCGGTAGACGCGGTCCGGGCAGGAATGCTATCGCGCAGCCATGAAGCGCTTGCCAAAAACATGCTGATCGAGAACCTGGGCGGCGAAATCTCCATTGCGGACGTGGCACAGGCCTGCAATCTGTCCCGCGGCTATTTCATCCGCGCCTTTCGGGAAACAACCGGGATGACACCGTATCAATGGCTTCTCGGCGAACGGGTAAGGCGTGCCCAGAAATTGCTGCAGGCATCGGACACGCCGCTTGTCGAAGTTGCGATGGCCTGCGGCTTTGCCGACCAGAGCCATTTTACCCGGGTGTTTTCCACGCTGGTCGGCGCATCGCCCGGCAACTGGCGGCGAAACGCACACTAGCGCCTTCCAAGCTTTACGGAAGCGTATCCAGTGTTCCCGCGGTAATTCTCGCACCTGATCTGGTTGATATGACGATCGGGATCGACACCATGCGCGCGACAAGGTCGCTCCGCACCATCCGCGTCTCGGCATGCCTGCTGCAGTTCCTCAATGTCGAGCTATCCTTCGGGCGCTCTTCGAAGGCGCAAGTGTCGAGGCATGCAATCTTGATGTGCAAGCCCAGTCCAAATCAAGACGGCCCACCCACCGGGCGCCCTAGAACGAATTGGATGTCAGGGCACTATCGACGAGACTAAACAGGCCAATCAATGTCGGCCTACATTACTTTCTTGTAAGTGGTTTTTTTTAAAACTTGTGTTTGGTTGGTCGCCTGCCCATCAGGGTGCAAGGTTTCCTGATGCCAGTGCGCATGCATCTTAACATGCACGCATCTTCTCTATACCTCGCTTGAGCGGTCGCCGATGAAAAGAAGTACGAAGATCACCCTGTTCGGCCTCGTGCTTGCCGGCTGCGGAATTGTCTATGCCGCTCGACAGCCGCAGGTGCAAACGCAGGTCCAGGCCATCACCGGCGCCTGGTTCGGGACGAAGCAGAACGACCGCCAGAGCGGGCGCGACCGCGCCATCCCCGTTGTCGCTGCAACGGCTGCAATCGCTGATGTGCCCGTCTACGTCACCGGCGTTGGCAGCGTGAAGCCATTGAATACGGTGGTCGTGCAGCCGCAGGTCAGTGGGCGCATTACCCGCATCGCCTTCCAGGAGGGGCAGGATCTCAAAGAGGGCGACCTGATCGCCACGCTCGACGATGCCCTTTACAAGGCCCAGCTTGACCAGGCGATCGGCAAGAAGGCGCAAGACGAGGCACAGCTCAACTATGCTGTCCTGGAAATGCAACGCCTGCAGCGCCTGATGGGCAATTCCGCGACCACGCAGCAGCAGCTCGACAACCAGGTGGCGCTTGCCGCGCAATACAAGGCGCAAGTCCAGTCGGACCAGGCCTCCATCGAGGCCGCTCAGGCGCAGCTGAACTACACGGTGATCAGGGCGCCGATCAGCGGTCGCACCGGCATCCGTGCCGTCGATGTCGGCAATATCGTTTCGACGGGCGACACGAACGGCATCGTCACCCTCTCGCAGATCCGGCCTATCACCATTCTGTTCTCCGTTCCCCAACAGGATCTTGTCCGTGTCAACGCCGCCGATGCGAGAGGACCACTTGCCGTCGATGCCCTCGGCGACGACGGCAAGACGGTGGTGGCCAAGGGCAGACTGATCGTCGTGGACAATCAGGTCGACACCACCACTGGAACGGTTCGGTTGCGGGCCGAATTTCCCAATGACACCCTGCAGCTATGGCCCGGCGCCTTCGTCAATGCGCGGCTTCTGGTCGAGACGAAGAAGAATGTGGTGACGGTTCCCTCCGCCGCCGTGCAGCGCGGCCCGGGCGGCACCTATGCCTACATCGTCCGGGACGACCAGAAGGTCAGATTGCAGGCAATCACTGTCGGCCTGCAGGATGACCAGACCGCGGTGATCGACAAAGGGCTGTCGGCGGGCGAAAAGGTCGTCACAACCGGCTTTGCCCGGCTGGAGGACGGCGCGCAGGTGCGCGTTTCGACGCCGGAAGAGGCAGACCCCGCCAACATGGCGGTGCCGCTTACCGATGATCAGAAGCCGCGCGGCCAAAGACGCGGCGGCAACCGCGGCAACGGCCAGAACAGGCAGCCGCCGCGCGATGCGGGCGCTGAGCATCCCGCGGCAGCACAGCTCGGCGCGCCCGGTTCTCCAGCGCCTGCCGAAGCCGAAAAACCCTCAGCGGACGCAAAGCCCTCGGCTGGCGTGTCCAGATGAGCATCTCCACCCCCTTCATCGCGCGACCGGTCGCCACCTCGCTTCTGAGCATCGCGACGCTGCTGGGAGGGCTTCTGGGTTTCTTTTCGCTGCCGGTTGCGCCGCTGCCGCAGGTGGATTTTCCGACCATCCGCGTCACCACGCAACTGCC
This sequence comes from Neorhizobium fuzhouense, assembly GCF_042611105.1. NCBI lineage: Bacteria > Pseudomonadati > Pseudomonadota > Alphaproteobacteria > Hyphomicrobiales > Rhizobiaceae > Neorhizobium > Neorhizobium fuzhouense. The sequence continues at coordinate 256,289 of NZ_JBHFFP010000004.1, forward strand.
GGGCGCCGATCCGGACACCATGACGGCGCTGGTGACGGCGCCGCTTGAGCGGCCGCTCGGCCAGATTCCGGCGCTCGCATCGATGACCTCGTCCAGCGCCTTCGGCATCAGCCAGGTGACGCTGCAGTTCAATCTCGACCGTGACATTGATGGCGCCGCGCAGGATGTGCAATCGGCCATCAATTCCGCCAGCGGCAGCCTGCCGAAGACCCTGCCCTATCCGCCGACCTACGCGAAGGTGAACCCGGCCGATACGCCGACCATTACGCTGGCGCTGCATTCGGACACCTACCCGATCCGCAATCTCAGCGATTTTGCCGACACGATCATGTCGCAGCGCCTGAGCGAAGTGTCCGGCGTCGGCGACGTGCGCGTCCAGGGCGGCGTCAGGCCGGCGATCCGCGTCCAGGCGGATTTGACCCGGCTCGCATCCTACGGGCTGTCGCTCGAAGACCTGCGCAGCACCATCACCAATGCCAATGTGTCCGGCGCCAAGGGTGCGGTAGACGGAACCTTTCAGTCGTTCACCCTGTCGGCGAACGACCAGATCCATGATCCGGACGTCTACCGCGACACGATCATCGCCTATCGCAACGGGGCACCCGTGCGCCTTAAAGATGTCGCCAGTGTCGTCGAGGGGCTGGAAAACAGCCGTGTCGGCGCCTGGTATCAGGGCCGGCCTGCGGTCATCATCGATATCATGCGACAGCCGGGCGCCAACGTCATCCAGACAGTCGAGGATGTGCGCAAGCGGCTGCCGCGGTTGAAGCTTGCACTGCCGGCCGGCGTATCGCTGGATATCGTCAACGACCGGACGGAAACCATCCGGGCCTCGATCCACGACGTGCAATGGACACTGGCACTCAGCGTGGCACTGGTTATTCTCGTCGTCTTCCTGTTCTTGCGCACGCTGACGGCGACCTTCATCGCCGGGGTGGCGCTGCCGCTCTCACTCATCGCCACCTTCGGCATCATGTGGTTCTTCGGATTCAGCCTCGACAACCTGTCGCTGATGGCGCTGACCATCGGCACGGGTTTCGTGGTGGACGATGCCATCGTGATGATCGAGAACATCGCCCGCCATATCGAGGAGGGCGAAAACCCGATGCAGGCGGCGCTGAAAGGGGCCGGCGAAATCGGATTCACGATCATTTCGCTCACCGCCTCGCTGATTGCCGTCTTCATCCCGCTGCTGTTCATGACCGGCATTGTCGGGCGCATGTTCCGGGAATTTGCCCTGACGCTCACCATTGCCGTGGTGGTGTCTGCCGTCATTTCGCTGACGCTGACGCCGATGATGTGCGCCCGCATTCTGCGCGCACCGAAGGAGCGCAATTCCGGCGTGCTTGGTCTGGTTGATCGCGGCATGGACTGGATGAACGAAGGCTATCGCCGCAGCGTCATCTGGGCCGTCAATCGCGGCTGGCTGATGCTGGCACTGACGGGGGTGACGCTTGCGGTCACCATTGTTCTCTATGTGACGATTCCCAAGGGCTTTCTGCCGGTACAGGATACGGGCCTGATCTCTGCCGTGGTGGAAACGGAGCCGACAAGCTCCTTCGACGTGATGAAAGACACGCAGAAGCGCGTCGGAGACCGGTTCCGGGCCGATCCTGCCGTCGAGAGCGTGATCGCCGTCATCGGCACCAGCGCGTCCAACCTGACGCTGAACACGGCAAGCTACAGCATCGTGCTGAAACCCCGCGACGAGCGGGAGGTTTCCGCCACGGACCTCATCGACCGGCTGCGTGCCTCCGTCGCCGACATTCCCGGCATCCGCCCGACATTCCAGAGCATCCGCGACATCTCGATCAGCACGCGTGCGAGCCGCGCGCCCTACCAGTACACGCTGACGGGCACCAATACGACAACGGTGGCCGGCTGGGCCGATCGGCTGGCGGCCCGCCTGCAGCAGAACCCGCTGCTGGTCGACGTCTCCTCGGAAGTGGAGATGGGCGGTGGTCGCCTTTCGATCACCGTCAACCGCGAGACGGCAGCCCGCCTCGGCGTCTCCATGCAGGCGATCAACGACACCCTCTATGATGCATTCGGCCAGCGGCAGATCAGCACGATCTACGGCCAGGCGAACCAGTACCGCGTCATCCTGGAAGCTGGCGAGCGGTTCCAGGGCGACCCGAAATCGCTGGAACAGCTCTATGTCAGCGGCGCAAACGGCGCCATGGTGCCCTTGAATGCGGTGGCCTCCGTCAAATTCGGCACGGCACCGCTGGTGATCAGCCGCAGCGAACAGTTCCCCGCCGTGACGCTCAGCTTCGATCTTGCCCGCAACGCGTCGCTCAGCGAAGCGATCGAAGCGATCAAGACCGCCGAGCAGGACATCGGCATGCCAGCCAATATCCAGCGGCACTATAGCGGCGACACGGAAGAATTCGACCGGTCGCTGGCCGGCGAACCCTGGCTGATCCTGGCGGCGATCATCACCATCTACATCGTCCTTGGCCTGCTTTATGAAAGCGCCATCCACCCGATCACCATCCTCTCCACCCTGCCGTCTGCGGGGGTTGGCGCGCTTCTCGCGCTGATGTTGTTCGGGCAGGACCTGTCGATCATCGCGCTGATCGGCATCGTGCTCCTGATGGGCATCGTCAAAAAGAACGCCATCATGATGATCGACTTTGCGCTGGATGCGGAACGCCGTGACGGATTGCCGGCGCGCGAGGCTATCGTCCAAGCGGCGGTCATGCGTTTTCGCCCGATCATGATGACGACGCTCGCCGCCCTTTTCGGCGCGCTGCCGCTTGCCTTCGCTGAGGGCACCGGTGCCGAACTGCGCATCCCGCTCGGCATTTCCATCATCGGCGGCCTGCTGCTCAGCCAGTTGCTGACGCTCTACACGACGCCGGTGATTTATCTGGCGCTTGATGGCCTTCGCGCACGGATGCACGAGAAGAGGCCGGCGCGCGCCGCAGAGCTTGAGGAAGGCGATGCGGGAGGCGCGGCATGAACATTTCCGGCCCTTTCATCAGCCGTCCGGTCGGCACGACGCTTCTGGCGATCGGCCTGATGATGCTCGGGCTGGTCGCCTACCGTTTCCTGCCCGTGGCAAGCCTGCCCGCCGTCGATCTTCCCACCATCCGCGTCAATGCCAGCCGTCCCGGCGCCGACCCCGAAAGCATGGCTTCCAGCGTCGCGGCACCGCTTGAGCGGCATCTGGGGGCGATTGCCGGGGTGACGGAAATGACCTCCACAAGCGGCCTTGGCACCACCAATATCTTCCTGCAGTTCGATCTCGCCCGCGATGTCGATAGCGCCGCGCAGGATGTGCAGGCTGCCATCAATGCGGCAGTGGCGGATCTGCCAAGCGACATGCCGAACCTGCCCAGTCTGCGCAAGGCAAACCCGGCCGCCGCCCCCATCCTGACCCTGGCGCTCACCTCCGACACGGTGCCGGCCAGCGCCATTTATGATGCCGCCGATACGGTGGTGGTGCAGCGCATCTCGCAGGTGGAAGGCGTTGGCGATGTTTCGGCCAGCGGCGCCGACCAGCCGGCCGTGCGCGTCCGGCTTGATCCGGACCGGTTGGCGGCAATCGGACTGACCGCCAATGACGTGCGCAATGCCATCGTGAACGGAAACGCATTGGCTCCGGTTGGCGCCATCGATGGACCAAATTCCTTCTATGCGATCTCGGTCAATGCGCAGCTTGTGACCCCGCAGGACTACGGCCGACTTGTCATCCATGCCTCAAACGGAACCGCCGTGCGGCTGGCCGATATCGCCTCCGTCGAGCCCGGCGTGCGTAATCGCCGCTCGGATGCCTGGTTCAACGGCAAGCCTGCCGTTCTGCTCAACATCACCAAGGCAGCGGATGCCAATGTGGTGGCGACCGTCGATGCGGTAAAGGCTCTCATTCCCGAGGTGAAGCAGTTGATCCCGGCCGGCGTCGAAGTGGATGTGTTGAACGACCGCACGACAACCATCCACGCCAGTGTCGAAGACATGCAGTTCACCCTGCTCGCCACCGTGACGCTGGTGATGGCCGTGGTCTTCGTCTTCCTGCGCCGGCTGGTGCCGACACTTGCAGCGGGCCTCACCGTGCCCTTGTCCTTTGCCGGCGCGTTTGCCGCGATGTGGGCCACCAATATCTCGATCGACAACCTGTCGCTGATGGCGCTTGCCGTGGCCAGCGGCTTCGTCGTCGATGATGCGATCGTCATGATCGAGAACATCTACGCCAACCTCGAAAAGGGCATGAAACCGATCGAGGCTGCGCGCGCCGGCGCACAACAGATCGGCTTTACGGTGATTGCCATCAGCGTCTCTCTGATGGCGGCGTTCATCCCGCTGTTCTTCATGGGTGGCGTTATCGGCCGCTTCTTCCTCACTTTCTCGCTGACGCTCGCCTATACGATTGCGGTTTCCACCGTGGTGTCGCTGACGCTGACGCCCATGATCTGCGGACATCGCATCAAGGGTCATGATCTCGAGGCGCGGCGCAGCCGTTTCGATCGCCTCGTCGAAAACAGCCTGGATGGCATGGTCGCCTTTTACGACCGCACGCTGAAAGGCGTGCTGCACCACCGCATCCTTGCGGTCATCACTACTGCCGCCTGCGTGATCCTGACCGGCTACCTCTACACCAAGCTGCCGAAGGGTTTTGTGCCGCGTGACGACACCGGTTTCGTGATGGGCAACAGCCAGGCGGCCAGCGACATCTCCTATCCGGCAATGGTCGCCCTGCAAAGGCGGGCGCTGGCCATCGTCGAGCAAGACCCGGCGGTGCAGAACATCGGTGCCAGCGTCGGCGGCGGTTTCCTCGGCACCGCCAATCGGGGGCAGATGCAGATCTCACTGAAGCCGCCGGGAGAGCGGGATCAGACGGACGTCGTGATCGAACGGCTGCGGCGTGCAACCGCCGTCATTCCCGGCCTCGACACCTCGTTCTTTTCCCCGAGCGATATCCGGATCGGCGCGCGCTCGTCGGATTCGCAGTTCCAGTTCACGCTGTGGGATGCCGATTACAACGAGCTGATCACCTGGGCGCCGCGCATTCTGGCCCGCCTGCGCCAGGAACCGCTGCTGACCGACGTCAACAGCGACCGGCAACCGAACGGGCTGCAGGCGAATGTCGTGGTGGACCGCACCACAGCGTCCCGCCTCGGCGTCAAGATCACAGCCGTCGATACGGCACTCAACAATGCCTTTGCACAACGGCAGGTGACCATCGTCTACGGGGAGCGCAACCAGTACCGCGTCATTCTGGAGGCCTATCCGGATTTCGCCAAAGACCCGGAACATATCCTGAAGATCTACGTGCCCGGCAGTGGCAATACGCAGGTCCCGCTCGGTGCCTTTGCCAAGGTTGAGCGGACGCTGGCGCCAATCGGCGTCAACCATCAGGGCCAGTTTCCGGCCGTCACCATTTCCTACAATGTCGGGCCGGAAACGACGCTGTCGCAGGCCAATGACGCCGTGAAGGCCGCCGTGGCCGGGATGCATCTGCCCGATACGCTGCATGCGGAATTTGCCGGAGACGCCGCCAATGCCGCCAAATCCTCCGGCAACCAGCCGATGCTCATTCTCGCAGCACTGCTCGCGGTCTATATCGTGCTTGGCATTCTCTATGAAAGCCTGCTGCACCCGTTGACCATCATCTCCACCCTGCCCTCGGCCGGGCTCGGCGCGCTTCTGGCGCTTTGGGTGAGCGGCACGGAACTGACGATCGTCGCCTTCATCGGCATCATTCTCTTGATCGGCATCGTCAAGAAAAACGGCATCATGCTCGTGGACTTCGCGCTGGAGGCCGAGCGCCATCGCGGCATGTCACCGGAAGATGCCATCCATGAAGCCTGCCTCAAGCGCTTCCGCCCGATCATGATGACCAGTCTTGCCGCCTTCATGGGCGCGCTGCCGCTGGTTCTGGCCACAGGCCCCGGTGCCGATCTTCACCGCCCGCTCGGCATCACCATCATCGGCGGACTGATCGTGTCGCAGGCGCTGACCCTCTACACGACGCCGATCATCTACCTGATCCTCGCAAGGCTTTCGGCGCGCTTTGGCAGACGTGGCAATAGAGCGGCAAATGGAAGGGATTTCTCATTTCCCATGCGGGCGGAATAAGGGGACGGCTGCGGCGGCTTCAACGCCACGACGGTCCTAGCCGCCCGGGAGCTGGAGAAATTCCGCCCTTACTGGTTCGAGGCAGTCCAGACACCGCATGTCCATCTCATGCACAATCGTCGGTATAAGAACTTCCGTCGACCGTGCCAATTAATAATCCACGCTCCGAGCCAATATGGTCGTCCGCTTCGGATGGGTGCAAAGCTCCACGTAATCGGTACGCGGCTCATAGGGTTTTCTGTACTCCACCTGCAGGACTGCGCAATCGCGGGCAGGCGCCACCACGTAGTAACGGTGCTTGTGCTGTGGGGCCGCCCGATAGCCATCAATCATGTCTGCCGCGTGAGAGGGTGCTGCAACGGCGCACAGAGCGGTAAGCGACATTACCCAAAACGACAATTTCTTCATGTTTATCTCCTCGTTGGCGCAACAGCATCTAGGGCGCCCTCTGCATAAGTCGAGTATCGAGACCAAGCGACTTAAATAGAGTGACCATAGAATGTTCGATCCTGAAGAGCCGACCTTTGGGAGATCAGGTCGGCCCGCGGCATCCTGTTACGGCCCGAGACGCAGCCGCGTCAGGCGTCCATATTTCCTTCGCCGTCAGTCTGCGGTCCAGCCGCCGTCGACCATCAGGGCCGTGCCGGTGATCATGGCGGCGGCATCCGAAGCGAGGAAGGTCACCGGGCCCATGATGTCCTCCACCTCGCCGACGCGGCCGAGCTTGATCTTTTCCTTGATCCAGCGAACCCGATCCGGATTGGCGAAAGTCTGTTCGGCAAGCGGCGTGCGGATGAAGGTGGGGCAGATCGTGTTGACCCGAATGCCGTGGCTTCCCCATTCGATTGCCATTGACTTTGTAAAGCCTTCCACCGCGTGTTTGGTGGCGCTGTAGACAGCCCGGTCGATGCCGCCGACATGGGCCATCTGCGACGAAATGTTGATCAAAGAGCCTGGACGCCGCGACGCAATCAGCCTCTTCGCCACTGCCCGCGTGAGGAAATAGGCCCCCCTCAGATTGATCCCGACGACGGCATCGAAATCGGACGGCACCGTATCGACAGCGGGACCGTGGCGGGCAAGGCCCGCGCTGTTCACGAGAATATCGAAGGGGTCGAGCGAAGCCACGATCCGTTCGGTCGCCTCGACGTCCTGCACGTCGAGCATCAGTGACCGGGCCGAGAAGCCGAGGTCCGCCAGCTGCCTCACCGTCCCGTCCAGCTTGTCCGCCGAGCGGGCGGCAAGCGTGACCTGCGCTCCCGCTTCGGCAAGCGCGACTGCCGCCGCCTGCCCTATGCCCGAAGACGCACCGACAACGAGTGCCGTCTTGCCCTCCAGGCGAAAGGAGGGTGTGCGCGGCAGGGTGGCGGCCGTCATTCCGCGGCCTGCCCGTAACCGACGTTGCGGCGACCGTAGCGGCGGACGCGCACATTGCACTGTTCCGCGTGGCCGACGAAGCCTTCAAGAATGCACAGCCGCGACCCGTAAGCGCCGATCATCGCCGCCGCCTCGTCGGTCAGCACCTTCTGGTAGCTATGCGTCTTCAGGAACTTGCCGACCCAGAGACCGCCGGTGTAACGCCCGGCCTTCTTGGTCGGCAGCGTGTGGTTGGTGCCGATCACCTTGTCGCCATTGGCCACGTTGGTGCGAGGACCGAGGAAGAGCGCACCGTAGCTGTGCATGTTTTCGAGATACCAGTCGTCGCGATCGGTCATCACCTGCACGTGTTCGCTGGCGATGTCGTTGGCGACGTCCAGCATTTCTTCATGGGTGTCGCAGACGATGACCTCGCCGTAGTCTTCCCAGCTCCGCCGCGCCGTCTCGGCAGTCGGCAGTATGGCGAGAAGGCGTTCGATCTCTTGCAGCGTGGCTTCGGCAAGCTTGCGGCTGGTGGTGAGCAGGACCGCCGGCGAGTTATACCCGTGTTCAGCCTGGCCGAGCAGGTCGGTGGCGCAGATTTCCGCATCGACCGTGTCGTCGGCAATCACCATCGTTTCTGTCGGACCCGCGAAAAGGTCGATGCCGACACGGCCGTACAGCTGGCGCTTGGCTTCGGCGACGAAGGCATTGCCGGGGCCGACGAGCATATCAACCGGCTTGATCGTTTCGGTTCCGAGCGCCATGGCACCGATTGCCTGAATACCGCCCATGACGAAGATCTCGTGCGCACCGCCAAGCTTCATCGCGGCGATGACGGCCGGGTTCGGCTCGCCTTTGAAGGGTGGTGTTGCAGCAATGATGCGCGGTACGCCGGCGACCGATGCCGTGGCGACCGACATATGCGCAGAGGCGACCATCGGAAACTTGCCGCCCGGCACGTAGCAACCGACCGACTGCACCGGAATGTTGCGATGGCCCAGAATGACGCCGGGCAAGGTCTCCACTTCAATATCCAGCATGGAATCCCGCTGCGCGCGGGCGAACTTGCGGACCTGCTCCTGGGCAAACTTGATGTCTTCCATGTCACGCGGCGCGACCTTGTTCATCAGCGCCTCGATCTCCCCTTCACTGAGGCGGAAGGACGCGGGCGAGTACTTGTCGAACTTCTCCGAAAGTTCGCGGACAGCCGCGTCGCCGCGCGTCTCGATATCGGTGAGAATACCTTCGACGGTCGTGCGAACCTTCGCATCGTCTTCAGAACGGGCATCCGCCGGCTTCCCGCGCTTGAGATAGGTGACAGTCATGGGTCATGATCCTTTATGACAAGAATGTTGGCCCTGCCCGGTGGGCAAGGGAATTCAGGTGCCGAGGCCGGCATCCTTCTTGAAGGCAGCAAGTCTGGTCAGCATGCGGTCCCGCCAGTCGCGGCGCCTGGCAAGGTCACCGGCGGCGATCGCTGCGCGCCTCTCTGTTTCAGCGCGGGCAACTGTCTCTGCGGCCCAGGGCCCCGGCGGCGGATGACGGACCTGCCCGGCATACATGGGGCCGAGACGCGACGCGTAATCGGAGATGCCACCCGGCGCATTGAGATCGATCGTTTCGAACGGCCCCATGAAGCTCCACCGAAGGCCAAGACCATGAGAAATGGTCGCGTCGATATCGGCAAGGCTCGCATAGCCGTCGTGATAAAGCGCCCAGGCTTCCATCAGCAAGGCGCCCTGCAGGCGGTTGAGGATGAAACCGTCGATCTCGCGCGTGAGTGTCACCGGCGCCTGCCCGACCGCCTGCATCAGATCGCGCGCTGCAATCGTTGCATCGGCATCGGTCCAGGGAGCCGGCACCAGTTCGACCACCGGTACCAGATGCGGCGGATTGACCGGATGGGCGATGAGAAACCGGCCACGGTTGCGGCAGCCTTCGGTAAACCGTGAGGCCGGAATGCCTGAAGAGGAAGAGCCGACGACCGCGCTCGGCTGCATCACCGCATCGATCGCAAGGCTCACCTTCGTTTTGGCTTCCACCGTTTCGAAGACAGATTCCTGAATATAAGAGGCTCCATCCAGAGCCTCCTCAAGCGTATCCGTCACGGTCAGGCGGGAGAGCACATCGGCCGGATTTTCGATGAGCCCGGCCTCTGCCAAATCGCCGAGACTGCGTTCAGCCCAGGGAAGGATGCCGTCGCGCACAGAGGCCGAAGGATCAAACAACCGGGTATGATAGTTGGCTCTTGCAAACACTATTCCCCAACCGGAGCCGACGAGGCCGGCCCCAACAACCGCAACGGTCTTCTTCATATGCGTCACCCCGCGACTCGTGAGGTTTCGCCATCAGCCAGGCAGATCTCGGTGATCCGCAGGCCTTCCTTGGTGATGCGTGACGGGAAGGTATCGCGCAGCCGCTCCTCGTGGACAGGAATGACGCGATGGGCGTCATATCCCGCCTGTTTCATCATCTCTTCGGTCGCCAGAACGAGGTTCGTCTGGCTGCCGACCGCAAGGCCCACCGGCACGTAAATTTCCTTCTCGCCGACGGCAGCGCCCGGCCCCCTGATGTTTTCGAAGACATAGACGAGGTCGCCCGCCAGCACCCACGGATCCTCAGACTGGGTCTTGCCGTCATTGCGAACGGTGACCCACATCGAGCCCCAGGTATGGCTGTCGTCGGCGGCATGCAGATCAATGCCGGGCAGCACGTCGGTGACCGAACCGTTCACCGTCGTCAGCCGCTTTTGCTGGGCAAGCTCGACACCGCGTACGATATCGCCCGGATCAACGGCGACCATCATCCAGCGCAGCCGGTCGGGCAGCGACATGGCCCAGACCCATTTCGAAATCTCGCGCTCTTGGATGTAGAACTTGGCTTTCGGGAAATCCTCGACATTGCCGAAATGGTCGAAATGCGCATGGGTGATGAAGCAGGTATCAACGTCCTCCGGCTTCACGCCGATCTCAGCCAGCACCGTCGCCGGGCTGCGCCAATTCTCGACTGCGAAGCGGTCAGCAAGCGTCTTGCCGTAAGCCTTGTCGTTATATCCGACATCGACCATCGCGATATGATCGCGGCCTTTGATGACGACGTAGCAATAGGGCAGCTTCACATAACCCTGGTTGTGCGCACCGTAGAGCACACCGCTCTTGTGGTAGTTCGGCACGAAGGAATATTCGCAAACCCAGATAGAATAATCAGCCATGTTGTCCTCCCGTTTGAATTCCTCATGTCGCCGGTCCTCGTCCGGCGGTTCAATGCCTGCAACTGCAGCAGGCATGGGTGAAATCGACCATGTTCAGGCCGGCCTTCTCTGTGCTTGCCGCCGAAAGATGGGCGTAGGCCCGCTTTGTCAGCCCGACCATCCGGTCAAAGGCCGCGTCGTTGTCAGCCCTCTGCCCCAGGGCTGAGAACGTTTTCAGTGCCAGACCTGAAAATAGGCATGCGGCGACAAGTTGCTCGCGATGGGGCTGGGCAGCCTGAGGCGCCGCAAGGGCAGCCGTTCGCTCGTCGGCATCGTTCCAGCGTGCCTGGCAGGCGGCAAGTTCCGGCAGATCGGCAACCTCGATGTGCCCGGTCAGGCGGGCGAGAATCATCAGACCGGAAATCTGCCCGATGACGCGGCGCAGGTTTTCGTAGATCGGTTGGCAGTCTCCGGCATAGCGCGCCAAGGCATCCGAGCCGAGCGTGACGGCAAGCGTTGCGGGGTCGGCGACCGGCTCGGGCGCGGGCCCTTCGGCAATCGCCACGCAGTCCGGCTTGTGGACTGTCGCCAGCCGCATGAAAAGGTCGTTCGTCATCAGGCTCCTCCTTCCTCATGTCTCAGACGGTTGCGGGTGGTATTGCGCACCACGAGCCTGCCGGGCGCAATGCGCAGCACGCGTTTGTCCGCGTCGCCATTGCCCGCAAGCTGGCGTGCCAGCGCCACGGTCGCCTCCATCATCTCCTCCAGTGGCTGCGCCACCGTGGTCAGTCGATGCGAGGGCCACGCGGCCATCGAAATGTTGTCGAAACCGACGACCGATATGTCGTCGGGTACCCGAAGCCCGAGCCGTTCCTCGACGCCTTCGATAAAGCCGATCGCCACGATGTCGTTGGCGCAGAAAACACCGTCAGGCTTGCGCTGCAACTGGGCGACGCCCAGTCCTGCCGCATAGCCGGCCTCATAGGAGAAGCGGCCCGCCTCGATAATCTGCGGCCGCGGCAATCCGCGCTCCACAGCCCGTTCGCAGAACCCCTTCTGGCGCTCGACATTCGTAGAGGCACCCGGAAAGGCCGAAACATACAGAAGGTCGCGGTGTCCGAGATCAATCAGGTGGTCGGCCGCGTTGCGGCCGCCCTCGCTATTGTCGCAGGTAACGCCGAAGCCACCACCATTGGCCGCCAGGCGGTTGAAGAAGATGCAGGGCGCCCCAGCGCTTTCGCATTTCTCCTGGGCGTGGGAATCGAGATTGGTGGCAAGCACGATCATGAGATCAGGCTGGTAGGTCAAAAGCAGTTCCACTGCCTCGTCGATCCGGTCCGGCTGTTCGGCACAGGCAAGCATGACATTCATTCCGACACCCTGCAGCATCGCCGTCAGCCGGGTCATCACTTCGGGATAGAAGGGGTTGGTCAGGTCGGATACGACCATGCCGGCAATCTGGGTCTTCTTGGTGATGAGGCTCTGGGCAAAAGGGTTTGGCCGATAGCCGATCGTGGTCGCCCTTTCGAGAACCAGGCGTCGCGTTTCGGAGGCGATCACGGCATCCGGATAAAAGGCGCGCGACACCGTCGAAACCGACATGCCGAGGTCGCGGGCCAGGTCCTTGACCGTCACCTTCCTCTTCGTTGCTCGTTTCTGTTCGCTCACCACATTCATCTCCGCCGGGTTCTCCGTTTGAGGCCACAGCAAAACCGGTCCTGCCGGTGTGGGAGCCCGGATCGGGGCGGGCTCCCACACTGTCATGGTCATTTCAGGGCTTTACCGTCGCTTCGACCTTCGTCAACTTGTATTGATCCGCCGCCGGTTGGCAATTATTGCAATTGATCCCCGGCTCGTTTGCGGCCTGTTTCACGTCGGCCGGAAGCGGCTGGATGGTTGCACCGGCAACCGGCGTCCCGTTCAGCGCAGAGTCGATGTTGAGTTCCGGCAGCAGGTCGGGGTTGAGCACTTCCGTCACGAAGGACGACGGAACACGCTTTTCCGAGAAGACATTGCAGCCATTCTCGAACTTATCGCCCTGGCACACCTTCACCTTGTCGGCCGGCACCCATGGCAACGGATATTCGATGTTCATCGGCTTCATGGTGCGCTTTTTGGTGAGAATTTCCATCATCAGCTTGAACGCATAGCCGGACTGCGCTGGCGGGGAGCCGGCAGAGACACCCTTCAGGCCCTTTTTCTGCATCGCGGGATCAGCAAGTGCCAGACGAAAACCATTGGAGTTTTCGCCGGTCATTGCAACGAGATCGCCCCCACGGTCGAGCAGCGCCTGGATCGCACCATATTCGCCGGCCTGCGCCCAGATGCCGTTGACGTCAGGATGGGCCGTGAGAGCCTTGGCGGTTTCCTGCTGGGTCGTGCGGTCGTCCCAATAGGAGTAATATTCCGAAACGACCTGGATGCCGGGATACTTCTTGAAGACGCTCATGGCGCCATCGGTGTGGCGCTGATCGACCGAGTTGCCGGGCACGCCGCGCGACAGGAAGATCTTGCCCTTGCCGCCAAGCGCATTGACGAGCGCCTGGGCCGAATTTTCACCGAAGCCGGACGAAAGATAGCTGACATTGTAGGCGCATTTTTCCGTCACGGTCGCATCGTACATGAAGAACAGCACGCCTTCGTCGCAACCGCGCTTGATGGTGCGGTTGAGCGCGTTGGAGGAGATCGGGAAGCTGATGATGCCGGCGGCACCGTCATCGATCATGCTTTCATACGCCGATATCTGCGCCTGCGGATCGGTGCCGGTGATCACTTCCTTCAATTCAACCGTCTGGTCGTAAGGCGGGGTCTTGGCCAGCGCCTTCACGATGTTGGCCGCTTCGGACTGCCAGGCGTTGCCGGAATAGCTGAGGCTCAAGTAGATCTTGAATTTCCTGCCGTCAGCAGCCTGCGCCGTGCCGGCAATCAGCCCGGTCGCCATGGCAACGCCGGCAAGCGCTGCAAAGAGATTCTTCATTTTCATCGGTATCCTCCTCCCAATGGATAATCGTGAATGACAGTTCGTTCAGCGCAGCATGGAGCGCAGCCGCTGAAACAGTTCTTCGCGCAGCAGAAGCAGGGCCACGAGAACGATGGAGCCTTCGATGATGGTGCGAAGGCCGAATTCCAGCCCGAGGGCCGAGATGATGGTGCCGAGCGTCGTCAGCAGGATTGCCCCGCCCACAGTCCCGAGAAAGGTGCCGCGCCCTCCGAGGATCGATGACCCGCCGATGACGACGGCCGCGATCGAGGGCAGCAGGTAGCTGTCGCCCATGCGCAGCGTCGCGCCATTGGAATAGCCGACCAGCATGATGCCGACGAACCCGCCACAGGCCGCACTGACCGCGTAAGGCAGGATGCGCGCCAGGTTGACCGGAACTCCGGCGATGCGGGACGCTTCGACATTGGTGCCGACGGCATACAGATAGCGACCGAAGATCGAGCGGCTCTGAAACAGCCAGCCCAGGATGACGAAAACAATGAGGAAGATCACCGGCGCCGGCATGCCGAACAGGCGTTCCTTCATCAGCGCCACTGCGGCTTCCGGTGCGGCACCGCGGGGCGTGCCCATGGTGTAACCGAGCAGGCCGGAGGTGATGATGATCGACATCGCCATGGTCATGATGAAGGGGGGCACGTTCAACCAGACGATGCCGATGGCCGAGACGATGCCGGTCGCCGCACAAACCATGAGGATCGCCGGCAGCAGCCACCAGGCCTCCGGATTTCCCGATCCGACGATGCTCGTCGCCAGAATGCCGCCAAGCGTGATGGTTGCCGGAAGCGACAGATCAAGACCGCCCGACAGGATCACCAGTCCCTGGCCAAAGGACAGAACGACCAGGAATGAACTGAGGACCAGCACCGTTTCCACCTGTGCCCAGGAGCCCAGCGAGGCGCTGACGAACCGGGCGCTGATGAGCAGGATCATGCACAGAACAGCAACTGCAATGGCGCTGATCGTTTCCCGGCTGACACGGGCGCTGCCGCGGCTGTCGCCTTGCTGTGCAAAGCGCGTTTCAGGGGTCTGTTCCTGGGTCATGGTCATTTTCCTTCTCCGATGCGGGTCAGCAGGCCGCTGACGACAACGGCAAGAATGAGGATGACCCCCTGGAAAAGGCCGGTGTAGAAAGACGAGACGCCACTGGAAAACAGAACTTTCTGGAGGAGCATCAGGACAGCGGCGCCCACGATGGAGGCAAAGACGCCGCCGCGTCCGCCAGAAAGTGAGGTGCCCCCCAGGGCCACGGCAGCGAAGGACAGGAGGAGAAGCGGCGTGCCGGCCGTCGGATTGCCGGTTGCCGTCTGCGCGCTCAGCATGAAGCCCGCGACACCATAGATCATTCCAGCCCCGACGAAGGTGATCAGCCGAACACGGCGGGTGTTGATGCCGGACAGCGCGGCAGCATGCTCATCCGCGCCGATGGCATAGAGCGAGGCGCCGAAATTGGTTTTCAGCGTAATCGCCCAGACCACCGCCAGGGCCGCGATCACCAGACCCGACACCGGGATTGTACGCCACAGCCGATCCGTCATTTCGTAGGAGATCCACTCGGACACCTGACCACCGGGCGCATCGAGGATGACCAGCGCAATCCCCTGGCAAATGATCATGACCGCAAGGGTTGCAGCGATCGACTGCAGTTTCAGATAGGCGACCAGCCAGCCGTTGACGGCGCCCACGAAACCGCCGATCGCCAGGCAGATCAACAACGACAACAGCGCGCCGCCCGGCCCTTCGATCGGATAGACTGCCAGGACGACATTGCAGATCGAGATCACCCCGGCGAGCGACAGGTCAAAGCCGCGGCTCAGGACGACCAGCGTCTGGCCGGCTGCGGCAATCGCCAGCGGCACGGAATTGTTGAGCAGCGAGGCAATCGCCGAGGCGGAAAGAGCCTTGGGCTGCTGCAAGGCGTAAAGCCCATAGAGCAGGAGATAGATGCAGATGATCAGGCTCGGACCACGCGTCAGACGCTCGACCATGGACATAGCCTGAGAACGTTCTCTTTGCGGGGCAGCATGTGTCTGGGGAACGGTCGTCATCATGCCACCTCTTCTGTTTTACCACGATGGCCGACCATGGCTGCGACGATATCCTGCTCGTTGATCGCCGCGCCTTCGAAGCTGTCAAAAATCTGGCCGCCGTAGAAGGCCATGCAGCGGCTGGCGAGCTGGACGATTTCGGGAAGCTCCGACGAATAGAACAGCACCGAGCCGCCCTCCTCGGCAAAGGCACGGATGGCTGCGTAGATCGATTGCTTGGTGCCGACATCGACGCCACGGGTCGGGTCGAACAGCAGCAAGGTCTTGGCGCCGGTGGCCAGGCATCGTGCAATGAGCACCTTCTGCTGATTTCCGCCCGAGAGATCCGAAATCGCAAAATTGAGATAGCGCTTGTTGAACTCGACCTTTTCGCCGGTTTCGCGCGCCAGCTTCTGTTCAGCCGACGAACTGATGAGCGTCAGACGGGACACGCGCGGCATGACGGGCAATGCCACATTGGTGGCCGCCGTAAGACCGGCGAGAATGCCTTCGACTTTGCGCTCTTCCGGCAGGTAGGCAATGCCGCTTCCGGATTTCAGCGCCTTGCGCGGATTGCTGAGCGAAATCGTCCGGCCATCGAGCGTAATCGAGCCCGCCGCCGGCTTATCGAGACCGGCCAGCATGCGAAATAGATCGCGTTGCCCCTGCCCTTCCAACGCCGCGACGCCGAGAATTTCTCCCGGGCGCAGTTCGAAGGAGACGTTGCGCAAGGCGCCGCCGGCCAAACCATCAACGACGAGACGCGGCTCGGCCCCGGCAAGCTTCGGCGCCACGCGGGCGGCATCGCGTTCGGCATGGGCCCGTCGACCAACCATCATTTCAAAAATATCGTTGTCGCTTGCATTGGCGAGGTCGACGGAAGCGATGCTGCGGCCATTGCGCAGCACGGTTGCCTCACTGCAGACTTCCCGCACTTCGGCCAGCCGATGCGAAATGTAGAGGACGGCAACACCCTTGGCCGTCGCCTTGCGGATACGCTCGAAAAGCCAGTCGGTTTCGGCAAGAGACGCGGTGGGCTCATCAAGGACGAGCACCTTGCCGGCATATTCGATCGCGCGGACGATTTCGATCCGCTGGCGGTCGGCAAGCGGCAGCGATGAAATCTGCACATCCGGACGGACGCGCGACAACCCATGTTTTTCTAGAATTGCCGCACCGGCTTGGTTGCTGAGGCGCGTGGAGGCGAGTCCGAGCCGGCCCCGCGGCAAACGCGGCATCAGGAGGTTCTGGGCTACCGTCAGATTGGAAACGAGACTGAGCTCCTGAAACGCGGTCGCCACCTGCAGTCTGCGCGCGTCAAGAACCGAATGCGGAACATAAGGCTGGCCGTCGAGATAAATCGCGCCCTTGTCGGGGCGAACAGCGCCCGTCAGGATGCGCACCAGCGTGGATTTCCCGGCACCGTTTTCGCCCACCAATGCATGCACCCTCCCCTTCTTCAGGGTGATGTCGGCATTCTCGAGCGCGACCGTTGCGCCATAGGCTTTGCCCAGGCCGCTGGACACCAGCATACCCGAGCCGCCGCCATGGCTGGCAGCTTCTTCAGCAATGTTTAGCAATGTCTCCTCCCAAGCTCTCAAGTCGTCAATGAAAACGTTCCCTGAGAACGTTCCCATACTTGCACAAGCGTTTTTACTGTCAAGCCTCCGTCTCTATTTTTTCTCCGGGAAAGTGATGATGGGCCTCAATCGCACGCCGGGACGTGCGCCCGTTCCAGCAGAACCCCGTCCAAGCGCGGGGCCTACGGCGCGGATCGGGATGCCGACAAAAGATGGGCAAGAAGGTCATCCCCACCAAAACCGCCGGATTTGGTGAGGAGTGTTACCCCGTCGAGGCGACCGCCACGCACTTGGCTGATCGGAACGCCGCGCGCGGCCTCGCCGATGCAGAGCAGATCGCAGGCCTCAGCTGCCACCAGCACTGTCACCAGCGAATCGCCACCGATCACGACCGCCGCCTCATCCCTCCCGGGGATGGCAAGCGACCTTGCGAGTTCACCAAGACGTCGTGCAGTCTGCGCAGGCGACGTGCTTGTCACGGATGGAGAATGGATGGTCAATCTCGAATGGGGATCGCGCCCGGCGGATAAACGCTCAAGCTGGCGAAGCGTGACCGGATGCCGCGTTCCCGTAATGACGGTCGTTATCGGTGGGATCGGGATCGACGGTCGTGCACCGGCATTGGCAAGAGCGAGCGCCAGGCCGCCGCTGCCGGACCAGAGAACGCGACCCGGAAGAGATCCGGCAATCCGCGCTGCAGCCTGTTGCAAGTCCTGCTGGGTCTTCGCGTCGACAATCCAGACGCATCCACCGGTCCGCGCTTCGTTTGCAACGATTTCATAGGGAGGGCGAAGAAGATGCGCCGTAAGGCCGTGCCCGGCAAAGGCTGTGACGAGGGACGGACCTTCGGCGCGGCGAAAGTTGCCGACGCCTTCCTGCAGCATCTGCCATCCATCGATGGTGAGGCGACCGAGATCGGGGAAAGCGGGCGCGAAAACCAGATGATCAAATCCCCCTGCCCGATAGAGCGCAATGGTTTCGCCGACCGGATGGCCGCGCAGGACGCTGTCGACCTTCTTGAACCACAGGGTCGCGTTGCATGTCTCTTCGTTCAGCAAATGGAAGACGTTTTCGACCGTAAGCATGCTCTCGGCTTCTAAGAGGTGGCGGCTTTCGGTGCTGATGGCCATGCGATTGCCTGAGGGTGGCGGTGTGGTCCATCCCACCGGCACGGGCCACTCCGGCGAGGCGAAGGCGCAGGCACTGTCGAGCGCCCCCGTCAGATCGTCCGCGATAATCCGCAAACCGCTATGCATCGGCGATTTCCACCGTCGCGCCGGCCGACTCGATACTTGCACGATGGACGTCGGAAAGGCCGCTATCGGTGATGACGAGATCGATATCGGCCATACGCCCGAAGGCGCAGAAGGCCCGCAACTCAAATTTCGAACTGTCCGCCAGAAGCACGATGCGATCGGCTGCGCGCAGGACAAGGCGTTTGAGATCGGCAATCTCGGGCGTCGTGTCGGTCAGCACCGTGTCGAAAATGCCATGCACGCCAATGAAGGCAATATCGGCATGCAGGCGGGAGAAGAAATCCGCCGCGCCTGCACCGTAAAGCGTCGGCGAGCCCGGCCGCACCTGCCCACTCGCGACCGATACGCCGATATGCGGTCTTTGGCCAAGAATAAGCCCGATCCTCAGGTCGTTCGTTGCGGCATAGAAGGGCGTGTCGCGCTCGCCGGCTGCGGCGGCGGCCGCCGCCGTGGTCGAGCCGCTGTCGAAGATCACCGATTGCCCGGGCGTTATCAAGGTCGCCGCATGGCGGCCGATCGCCCGTTTCTGCTCGCTGGCCATCGCCTCGGCAATATCCTGCGCGGGCTCGAAGCCGGCGCGCATCGTCGGTTTCAGCATCGCGCCACCGTGGGTGCGCTCCAGATGTCCGGTTTCGCAGAGATAGTCGATGTCGCGGCGGACGGTGGAAAGAGAAATACCGATTCGCTCACTGAGATCCCGGACAGTGGCGGCCTCCTGCAGGCGCAGGTGCTCGATGATGCGCGCGCGTCTCTGGGCTGGAAACATACCGGTATCTCCTGTCGGGCAATGCGGCGATGCTAGGGTGCGCGCCACAAAACGTCAACTACCTTCACAAAACACCAATAATAGGTGCAAAAAGGTTGCCGCCCTGGTGTTTTCTGGTAGAGTTCTGAAAAAGCTGACCTCTGGAGCCACGATGACCGTCAAGACGATTGCAATCACGATGGGTGATCCCGCCGGTATCGGCCCGGAAATCTGCCTCAAGGCGGCACAATTTCTCTCTGAAAGACTGCAACGCGAGAGCCTGCGCCTGCTGATCGTCGGAAATCCGGAGATCCTGAGCAGGACCGGAACGGCGCTCGACCTGCCGGTGCCGACGGTGACAAGCCTCGATGCGCTGGAAGACGCGAGCGTCACCGCCATCTTGCCGGTGCCCGCCGCGGCCGCCGTTCAAACCGGTTGCATTGGCGCCGAGGGTGGCCGACAGGCCTACGAGGCGGTCCGTATCGCCGTCGAGCTCGCACTGGCTGGGCGCATTTCGGCAATCGTCACTGCACCGCTGAACAAGGAAGCCATGCATCTCGCCGGGTATCACTATGCCGGCCATACGGAACTGCTCACCGAACTGACCGGGTCGAGCGGTGGCGTGATGATGCTTGCCCATGATGCTTTCAGGGTGACCCACGTCACCACCCATTGCGCCCTTGAAGACGTCCCTCGCCGCGCCACTGCCGACCGCATCGGACGGGTGATCGAATTGACGCATGAAGCGCTGGTCAGTCTGGGGATCAAAAGGCCGCGAATCGCCGTCGCGGCCCTCAACCCCCATGCCGGCGAAGGTGGTGCTTTCGGCCGGCATGACATCGACATCACGACCCCGGTGATTGAAAGCTGGCGCGCCCGCGGGCACGATGTCGAAGGTCCTGTTGCGGGCGACACGGTCTTCGTCAAACTGCGCGCCGGTCAATACGATGCGGTGGTCGCCATGTATCACGACCAGGGACACATCCCCGTCAAACTGCTCGGCTTCCAAGTCGATCCAAAGACCGGGCAATGGGTCGGATTGTCCGGGGTCAATATCACGCTCGGCCTCCCAATCATCCGCACCTCTGTGGACCACGGAACAGCTTTCGACATTGCCGGCAAGGGGATCGCTCACGCATCCAGCCTGGTCGAAGCCATCGACTACGCCGTCAAGCTTGCCCGCTGAACGGAACGCCGAAATGTTTGCCGCGAACCTTTTTGCGTCGGGCTTCTGTGGGGGTGCCCATGCGCCATCCCCGATATTCTGAACGCTCAGGCCTATCTATCGGGCAGGATGTTTCAATCGCCTCGATGATTTAATCGTCCTTGCAACTCTGGCACAGCTGCTGCGCCCTCTCGATCCTTCAGCAACAGGGCCAAACAAACGCCCAGAAAACAGCATGGCCCGATAAGGCCAAGGCTTCCTGTCCAGGTGCCGGTGACATCCACGGCGGCGGCGGCGAGAAGCGGCCCCGCCACCTGCCCGATTCCGCCGGCCTGATAGTAGAGGCTGGCGATAAAAGGCGCGCTGCGGCCCGAGCGCTGCACGAGGAGCGGAACCTTTGCCCAGAGCACACCGGGTACGATGCCGACGCAGATCTGGAAGCCTGTTCCCCCGACAACCCGGCTCCAAACCGGCAGGCTCGAAAGAAGGAACAATGCGGAACAGAACCCCATGCCGAGGAAACCCAGGGCCAGCAGCCGGCGGGTGGACATTCCGCGGGTGAGACAGACGACAGCCAGCATGTTGCCGGCAATGATCAACAACGCCGCGAACCCGCCATAGAGAGCAGCATATCGCTGGCCAAGGCCGAGATCCGCCTCGGCAATGCTTGGCAGGAACCCGGTCACAATCAGGTTTACTCCTGAAAACAGCAGAAAGGCCCCCGCCATCATCCAGACATCCGCCTTCAGCCGGCCGCTGCGCGCAGATTTTGTCGCGGCGGGCGCAGCTGGCCTGGACAGAAGAAGCCCGCCGATTGCAAGGAGCGGCACGACCCCGCACCACAGGAACAGGTCACGCCGCCCGCTGGCATGGCCCGCCATCGACATGGACAAGAACAAAGCAAGCGCCACACCGAGGGGTAACCAAGCCGCCCAGATGCCGCCGACCAACTGGCGCCGCTCGGGACCAGCCGCCGCCTGAACGAGAGCCGGCATGGTCGTCACCACCAAAGGCAGGCCAAGCGATTCAACCGCCCGGCAGGCAAGAATGACCGGCCAACTGTCGATCATTGCCGCGGTCAGGCTCGCGCCGGCAATGAGCAAAAGGCCAAGAATGCCGGCGCGCAACACCCCGAACCGCCGGGCCGCGATCCCCAGAGGCACGCCCAGCAGCGCCGCTCCCAAACTGAACAGGGCGAGATAGAGGGAGGCCTCGGTCAGGGTCAAAGCGAATTCGCTGCGCAGCAGAGGTATCGCCGCGCTTGCCTTGCCGATCTGCATGGATGCTGCGGCCCCGCCGCATAAAGCCGACAGAACGACCGGCCATCTCACTCCGGACGCTGTCATTCCGCTGCCCGTTGCAGGATCATGTCTGCTGCCTTTTCCGCAATCATCGTCACCGGCGCATGGGTATTGCCGCTCGGTATAGTGGGCATGATCGAGGCATCGGCAATGCTGATGCCCTGCAGCCCTCTGACCCGCAGCCGATCGTCGACCACCGCCATCGCATCCTGCCCCATTCGTGCGGTGGAGACCGGATGAAAGATCGTTGTCGAGATATTGCCGGCAGCATGAGCCAGTTCGTCGTCCGAGCCCAGGGCCGGCCCTGGCAGGATTTCGGTCGGCGCGTATTTTCGCAAGGTCTCGGTTGCCATCAACCGCCGCGCATGACGGATGCTCTCTACGGCGACCTCTCTGTCGACCGCATCGGCGAGATAGTTCGGCCGGATCGCCGGTGGCGACCGCGGATCGGCGTCCCGGATATGGATAGAGCCTCGACTGCGCGGCCGCAGGTTACAGACCGAAACCGTCAGGGCGGGAAACCGATGCAATGGCTGACCGAAGGCATCCAGCGACAGCGGTTGCACGTGATATTCGATATTGGCGGTGTCGTGTCGATCCGACGATCTTGTAAAGATGCCGAGCTGGCTTGGCGCCATCGCCATCGGACCGTTGCGCGCAAAGAGATACCGTGCGGCGATGCCGAGCCGCCCGGCGAAGCTCGCATTGATGTCGTTGAGCGTCTTTGCCCCGGTGATGCGAAACACGGTGCGGATTTGAAGATGATCCTGCAAGCCTTCCCCGACGCCCGGCAGATGATGGCGGACATCAATGCCGTGGCTGGAGAGGAACGCGCTGTCACCGATCCCGGACAATTCCAGCAGCTTGGGCGTGCCCACGGCGCCGGCGCTGAGCACCACTTCCGCTCCGGCCTTGGCGTGATGAAGTTCGCCGTTTCTGCGGAAGGTGACGCCCGTGGCGCGCGTTCCCTCCAGTGTCACACCGGTCACTTCCGAATCGGGGAGCACCGTCAGATTGCGCCGTCGCCGAACCGGATCCAGGAACGCCTTGCGCGCATTCCAGCGGATCCCGTCCCGCTGGTTCACCGGAAAATAGCCCACGCCTTCATTGTCGCCGCGGTTGAAATCGTCGTTGGCCGGTATGCCCAGTTCGATGGCCGCTTGCCGAACGGCATCGAGGATCGGCCAGTTCAGGCGCTGGCGCTGGACATGGAGCTCGCCGCTGTCGCCGTGCATGTCGTCGGCGCCGCCCTGATGCCGTTCCGATCGCCGGAAATAGGCCAGCACGTCGCTCCATCCCCAGCCTTCATTGCCCATCTGGCGCCAGATATCGTAGTCGCGCGCCTGGCCGCGCATATAGATCATGCCATTGATGGAAGAGCAGCCGCCGAGCACCTTGCCGCGGGGATAATTCAACGCCCTTCCGTTCAAGCCGGGCTCCGCCTCCGTCTTCAGGCACCAGTCGAGCCGCGGATTGCCCATGGCATAGATATAGCCGACGGGCACATGAACCCAGATGTGATTGTCGCTGCCGCCGGCCTCGAGCAGCAGCACGCGCCGGCGCGGATCCGCCGACAGGCGGTTGGCCAGCACGCAGCCGGCAGACCCCGCGCCGATGATGATAAAATCATAGCTGCCAGCATCGCGCGGGGCGCTTGTCATGGTCTTAACGCCCTTCCACGCGGACATG
This sequence comes from Neorhizobium fuzhouense, assembly GCF_042611105.1. NCBI lineage: Bacteria > Pseudomonadati > Pseudomonadota > Alphaproteobacteria > Hyphomicrobiales > Rhizobiaceae > Neorhizobium > Neorhizobium fuzhouense. The sequence goes on from NZ_JBHFFP010000004.1 coordinate 279,680, forward strand.
CTGCTCCTGATGGCCAAGCCCTTCGATTTCCAGGCGCATCACATCCCCATGCTTCAGCCAGACCTGCGGGCGCATGCCAAGACCAACGCCCGGGGGCGTTCCTGTCGTCACGACGTCGCCCGGCTCAAGGGTCATGAACTGGGACAGGTAGCTGACGAGATAGGCAACGCCGAAGATCATCGTCCTGGTGCTGCCATTCTGCCTTCTGACCCCGCTCACGTCGAGTGTCATTGCCAGCTGGCCCGGATCGGCAATCTCGTCCGCCGTCACGAGCCAAGGCCCGAGCGGTGCAAAACCGTCATGGCTTTTGCCCTTGGTCCACTGTCCTTCGCGTTCCGCCTGCCAGTGGCGGTCCGAAATGTCGTTGCAGATCAGGTAGCCGGCGACATGAGAGAGGGCCTCGGCTTCGGTGACGCGCTTGGCCTTTCGACCGATGACAAAAGCCAGTTCCACTTCCCAATCCGGCTTGATCGCATCGGCCGGCAGCACGACGGCGTCATAAGGGCCGGCAATCGCCGATGTCGCCTTCATGAAGACGATGGGCTCCTTGGGTATCGGCAGGTTGGATTCCGCCGCATGGTCCGAATAGTTCAACCCGATCCCGATCAGTTTTCCCGGCCGTGCCAGCGGTGGGCCAAGGTGTGGATTTTCGGGCGCAAGCGGCAGTTCCGTATGGTCGATTGCAGCGAGCCTTGCCAGCGCGTCCGGCTGCAGGGCATTGCCATCTATCTCGGACAAATGGCCCGAGAGGCTGCGAATGCGGCCGTCCTTATCGAGGATGCCGGGCTGTTCCGCCCCGATTTCACCATAGCGGACCAGTTTCATTGCATGCCTCCATAAATCGCCTGGGAATGATGATAAAGCTCCAGCCAATACTGGCCTTTGACCTCGCCCTTGCGGGCCGCAAGCGGGGGCGCTGCCCTGTCTCCAGCGTGCAGCGCATCACCCTGTTCAGCGTGCGGCAGCATGGATTCGATCAGCAGCAGCAGGTGGTCACCGGCGGCGGACCCACCATAAATCTTGCGTTCAGCTGTCGCGAGACCGGAGGTTGCGACATCCGCCCGCCAGAGCTGGACGCGCCCGATGCCGGCCTCCGCCGCGATCGCGCCCAGCCAGTCCCGCACCGCATCGGCTCCAGCCTCGCCGGAGAGCGTGAAGCGCAGCGCGGTGATCCAGGTGGCGCAGAACGGCCCCTCCTCTCCCTCCTGATGGGCGATCGAGTAGATCCCGCGATTGGGATTGCGGAAGTGGGTCAACGCCTCCTTGGTCCACGGGGTCGGTACGTTGAGCTTGGCCATATAGGCATCCGACGCCAGGGTGCCGGGGTTCTCCGTCTCGTACATCATCAGGAAATGCGGGGCACCCGTCACGCAACGATAGCGCCGGCCGCGACGAAAGCCGGGCGTCGAAACGCGCTCCGGCACATGCTCGCAGTTGTGCCATTGCTGGTAACGCATCAGATAGTCGTCATCGATGTCGGACCAGAAGGCCATGAGCCCGGTCCCATAATCGGATCTTGTCATCAGGATCACTCCATACCGAGAAGCGAATAGACCCGGCGCGTATAGACGCCAAAGTCCTCGTGGGTCTTCATCTCAAGCCGCCGGGGGTACGGAAGCTTCACATCAATCATCTCTGCCAGCCGAGCCGGGCCTGCCGTCATGACCGCAATCTTCGAACCGAGCAGCACGGCCTCACTGATGCCGTGGGTCACGAACAGGATCGTCTTGCCACTCTCTTCCCAGATCCGCAGCAGTTCGAGGTTCATCTTCTCGCGCGTCAGCGCATCCAGCGCGCCGAACGGCTCGTCCATCAGCACCAGTTTCGGGTCGTGGATGAGCGATCGCGCGATCGACACGCGCTGCTGTTGTCCGCCCGAAAGCTGCTTGGGATATTTCTCCCCCTGCTCAGAAAGCCCGACCAGCTGGAGCAGGTAGCGTGCGCGTTCACGCGCTTCCTTCATTGGCAGACCGAGAAACTCCGCTGGCAGCAAGATGTTCTCGGTGACTGTGCGCCATTTCAGCAGCAATGCTTGCTGAAACACCATGCCGATATGCCGGTGTGGATCGAAATCACCCTGCGCAGTGCCGATCTGCAACTCTCCGGCTGATGCCTTGTGCAAGCCGGCAATGATCATCATCAACGTGGATTTGCCACAGCCGGATGGTCCGACGATCGAGAGAAGCTCTCCTTCGTTGACGGTCAAGGTGACATCGGACAAGGCCACATAGGGCTTGGCACCGCCTTCGCCATAGACCTTGCGCAGGCCCGATATCCGGATGAACGGTTGATCTGTCATGCCTGCCCCCCGCGATTGACCAGCAGCCATTCGAGCAGCGCCACGGCACCATAGAGCGCAACACCGATCAGCGTTATCAGCAGCACGGCCATGAACATGGATGCCGTATCGAGATTGACCTGCACCTGAAGCATCAGATAGCCCAACCCCTTGTCCGAGCCGATGAATTCGCCCACCACCGCACCCGCCACCGCCAGCACGGCCGAAACCTTCATGCCTGAGAAGATATAGGGAAGCGCTCCGGGAAACTGGATCTTGCGGAAAATCTGCCAGCGCGAGGCCCGCACTGTCCGGGCCAGATAGAGAAGTTCCGGCTCGATCTCGGACAGCCCCTTGGCGGTCGTAATCACGACGGGGAAAAAGCAGATGGCGAAGGCGATCATCATATTGGTGATCAGGCCATAACCGAACCAGACGATGATGAGCGGACCAAGCGCCACCTTCGGAACCATGTTCAGCGAGACCAGCAGGGGCATGAAAAGCAGGAGCGCCGTCCGGCTCCAGCTGAACACCAGCGCCAGCGCGACACCGATGACGACGGCCAGCGCAAAGCCGCCGACGATCTCGATCATGGTGACGACAGCGTTCTGCGCCCACCGGTTGCCGGTCTCGGAAAGGGTCGCGAGCATCTCCGTGGGCGACGGCAGCATATACGGGGGTAGCCCGCCATAATCGGCAACCAGCTGCCAGATGAGGATCAGCACCAGATGGATCAGGACGGCTCCGCCATAATCCTGGAGGAACCCGGCCGCTGTGTTTTTGAGAAATTGGCTCATGGCGGTCGCCGCCGACCCTGACGATGAGCAAGGCCTCCCTTGGCATCGTCAAGCTCAGCGGTGCTCCTTCACTGTTTCGGGGCGATCATCCGGACCGCGGGGTCGATGAACTCGTTCGAATAGAAGGTTGCCGGGTCAAAAGGCTGCGCGACCTTGAAATAGGTGCTCACCAGCTTGTAGTCGGCAGCCACCCGATCCGGATCGAAATAGCCGAGCCCCTTCGTCGTGGAGAATTTATCCGCCATCAGATCGACGGTGACGTTCCAGTTGGCCTGCTCGTTCTTGACCACCAGTCCGGACGCATATTCAGGCAGGATGGCGACGCATTCCTCGCGTTTCTCGGCACAATGAAGATAAGCGCGCTGCAGGATCTTGACAGCCTTGCCGACCAGTTCCTTGTGAGCTTTGAGGAAAGTGCCATTCGCCAGGATGGAATTGCCATAGGGGTTCAGCCCCTTGTCCGACCAGTCGAACCAGCGCAGGTCGTCGCCGAAGGCATTGGCCATCACATGGTGGTAATTGGCGAAATAGGTGGTGCCCTGGATCGCGCCGGAAGCCATCGAACTCGCCTTGGCATTGGCCGCGATGTTCACCCATTCGATCGAATTGGCGTCCATTTTGTTGACGCCCGCGAGCGCCGGCCACATGGCCCGGGCGGCATCGCCCGGCGGGTTGCCGAATTTGTGGCCGGGGAAATCCGCCAGATCCTTGATGCCCGAACTCGCCAGCCAGTAGAACCGGTAGGGTGTTTTGGCATAGACGCTCATGACCGCCGTCAGATCCGCGCCGGCCCCCTTTGCCACCATGGCCGTGCCGAGATCGGCAATACCCATGTTCGATGCGCCGGCACCGACGCGTTGCGCCGCCACACCCGAGCCCTGCCCCTGCTCGATGACGAAATCGATGCCCGCTTCCTTGAACCAGCCGGCGTGTTTCGCCCAATAGATGGCCGCATGCTCCCCGGCCGTCACCCAGTTCAGGGTGAATGTAATGCGCTCCTCGGCCGCAGCGGGTGCTGCAAACATCGCGGCAAGCGCGATGGCCGTAACTCCAAGAGCTACCCTCATGCTCATTCCTCCCGTAAGCACCCTCCTCCGCAACCAAAGGGGGCGGGCGCACCTCCCCCATCGGGCATTTCAATCAGAATGCGCCCTGCCGCTCCTCATAATGCGTGGGTTTTCCATGGCTTGGCATGTCGCGCTCGATCCAGTCCGCGACCCAATCGATCATGACCGCCAGCGGGATGGAGGGGTAGCCGAACAGCCGCTGCGCGTTCAGCGTATTGTTGTACCAGCCGTCGGACTGCACCTCACCAGCGAAGACGGGCTCCTTGCCGAAACGCCGTCCGAACTCCCGGGCGGCCAGAACGACGCTCATATGTTCGGGACCGCCAATATTGAGCGGACTGGTGGGAACGGTTGCATGGGCAAGCGCACCCAGGATCTGCGCATTGGCATCACCCTGCCAGATGACCGAGGCAAAGCCGGTTCCAAGTGGAATGGGCGTGCCCGCGCGCACCCAGTTGGCGATATCGTGCAGCACGCCATACCTGAGATCGATGGCATAGTTCAGCCGCGCCAGCCGGCCCGGTGTCTGGTACTTGCGCGAGAAATAGCCGAACATCCGCTCGCGTCCGACGCAGCTGGTCGCATAGTCGCCGGTCGGACCCGGTTCGACCTCTTCACCGAAACCTCCCTCGGCGATCGGCGCGAAGGGATAGACGCATAGAGTGGAAAAAGCGACGATCCGCGACGCACGATATTTTTCGGCCACCAGCGCAGGCACATGGGTGTTCATCGCCCAGGCGAAGCTGCGGTCACCATCGGTGCCGAATTTCTTGCCGGCCATATAGACCACGTTCGCGGCGTCAGGCAGAGCCTGCACCGCATCGCGGTCGAGAAGGTCGCAGGACACTGTCTCCACCCCCCAGCTGTCCAGCCGGCGCCGCACATCGGCATCGGAAAAGCGTGCGACGCCGGTTACTTTCTTTTCCGGCGCGGCGCGCTTTGCCATGCGGGCAAGGGTTGGCCCGACCTTACCGGCCACGCCGAGAACAAGAATGTCGCCCTCAAGGGAGCGGAGCTTGTCGGAGAGCCACGAGGGCGGCGTGGACAGCAGATCCTCCAAGGTTTCTTCGGATTCGATGGATGCGGGCATGCCGCCGGCAGCAACAAGATGTGTCATGGGCCTCCTCCAGAAATTAAGTAAACACTTAACGCAGGCTCCGCAGGCAGTCAATCTTTTTTAAGTGCTCTATTAATTTCCTGAAGGAAGCCGGAGATAGGACAGGATCACGTCGAGAACATGCGCTTCCCGCCGCGCGAGGGCTTCGTCCGTCATGAGGTCCTGCTTGAGAACGAAACCCATCGTGTGCCTGTTGGAGAGATGAAAATAGCTCTCGGCATTGATCGTCAGGAACAGTTGGACAGCATCGACATTCGATCGGAAGATCCCGGCTGCCACCCCACGCTCCAGCGTCTCGGCGATCAGATCGAGAAGCGGGTCGTAGAGGGTGCGGATCTTCTCCGACTGCTTGATATGGCAGGCCTCATGCATGTTTTCGGAGTTCAGAAGCCCGATGATATAGAGATTGCCGGCAAAGAAGCGGAACGTCGCGCGCACCAGTTCCGCCATTGCCTCCTCAGGGCCCAAGTTCCGGACATTGGTGTCGTTATGATGGGTCCGGATACGGACATAGGCCTGCTCCATCACTGCGATGAACAGCGCCTCCTTCTTCCCGAAATAATGGTATACGAGATTGATGTTGACGCCCGCGGCCCGGGAAATGGTTTCCACCCGTGCGCCATCGAAACCCTTTGTCGAAAACTCGTGCGTCGCAGCCGCCAGGATAACGCCGCGCAGATCGTCGCCATCCTCTTTTAGAATCCGCCCTCTGCTTCTTTTCTGCTGCATCGTAATCGACACCTCTCCCAAACATCAATTAAGTGATATTTTAATTGATTGCCTATTGCTAGTCTGTTGTCGAAGATCCAGGTGCAGATGTCTTGAGCGCTTTCGCTGAGTTCGAGGCTGGTCTTCGCAGAGAGCGGCAAGGTGGAAATAGAACCAGCCGTGAAGCGGGAGGCCCATCGGGTCGCGGCGGGCCTCTTTGCAATGGGGACGTCGATCGTCCACGCATCAGGCCATTGTGAAAATAGCCTGGCATTCCCATCGAACGAGGCAAGGGAAAATTCGGAAGAACGGCACGACACAAAAGATTGGGATCGGCGATAGCGCGCCGCAGACCGGCCTCATATTGCCTTGATCAGCGCCGAGTGGTCCTTGTCACCCAGCCCCTTTTCCAGGGCAGCGTTCATCAACTGGTGTACGATGGCGGTGTTGGGCAGCATAAGCTCCAGCAGCCGTGCCGATTCGAGCGCCAGGGACAAATCCTTGTGATGCAAGCGTATCCGGAAGCCGGGCTCGAAGGTTTCGTTGATCATTCGCTCTCCATGGACGTCGAGAACGCGCGACGCTGCAAAACCGCCCATCAGAGCCTTGCGGACAGTGGCGGGATCGGCGCCCGCTTTGGCGGAAAACCTTAGCGCTTCCGATACGGCCTGGATGTTGAGGGCAACAACGATCTGGTTGGCGACTTTGGCGATCTGGCCATCGCCGGCGCCGCCGATCAGCGTGATGTTCTTGCCCATCTTTTCAAACAGCGGTCTTGCTCGCTCGAACACCTCGGGCTTTCCACCGGCCATGATCGTCAGCGACGCAGATTTGGCGCCCACTTCTCCACCCGACACCGGCGCATCGAGGTAGTCGCAGCCGAGAGCCTCGATGCGGGCGGCAAAATCCTTGGTCGCCAGCGGCGAGATCGAACTCATGTCGATCACCAGTTTTCCGCGGCCGAGCGCCTGCGCAACCCCGTTCTTCCCGAAAAGCACGTTTTCGACATCGGGCGTGTCGGGCAGCATGAGAATGACAACTTCGGCGGCCTGCGCCACCTCCATGGCAGAATGGCAAGCTTGAGCGCCATGCTCGACGAGATGCGCCGAAACAGGCTTCACCCGATGCAGGTAAAGCTCGTTGCCTGCTTCGATCAGATGCTGCGCCATCGGACGCCCCATGACGCCCAGTCCGATAAATCCGATTTTCAACGCTCACTCTCCTCCCTGATATGCCTTCATCCAGCCCAGTCCCTCGCGGGTGCCGGCCGCCGGCCGATACTCGCACCCGACCCAACCCTCGTAACCGAGCGCGTCCAGACACTTGAAGATGAAGTCGTGGTTGATCTCTCCGGTGCCCGGCTCATGGCGACCGGGATTGTCGGCGATCTGGACATGGCCGATTTTGTCCTGCAGCCGCTCGAAACCCGCGACGAGATCTCCCTGCATGATCTGCATGTGATAGAAGTCGTACTGGATGCGCAGGTTCGTGTGTCCGACCCGGTCCATGATGCGCTCGGCCTGATCGGTTGTCGTCAGAAGGTATCCCGGAATGTCGCGGGTATTGATCGGCTCGAAGACCAGCGCAATGCCGGCCTCGGCCAGCCGTTCCGCGGCATAGCGCAGATTGCCGACAAGCGTGTCTTCGAGGCTGGAGAGGTCGAAACCGGCAGGCGCAATCCCGGCAAGGCAATTGACCTTGCGGCATCCAAGCGCGTTGGCGTAGGCGATCGCCCGGTCGACCGATGCCTCGAATTCGGCGGTCCGGTCCGGAAGGCAGGCGATCCCACGTTCGCCGGCCGCCCAATCGCCCGCAGGGAGATTGAAGAGGGCCTGTTTCAGTTCATGGCGCGCCAGTTCGGCAGCGATCGCCTCAGGGGCGTGCTCATAGGGACTGACATATTCCACTGCCTTGAAGCCATCGGCGGCGGCAGCGGCAAAGCGATCGATGAACGAATGCTCCGTGTAGAGCATGGACAGATTGGCTGCAAATTTCGGCATGCTGGACGGCCTCAGGCTTGATCTGCGCGCAGGCGGTGAAGCATGCGCTTGTTGCGGGGATCCGGATTCGGAACGGAGGAGATCAGCCGCTTCGTGTACGGCTGCGACGGCCTCGTGCAGATGATCGCGGCATCGCCGACTTCGACGATCTTGCCCCTGTGCATGACGGCCACCCGATCGCAGAAATAACGGACGACCGAGATATCGTGCGAGATGAAGATGAAGCTCAGTTGCAACTGCTTCTGGATGTCGATGAGGAGATCGAGGATCTGACTGCGGATCGATACGTCGAGAGCGGAAGTCGCCTCGTCTGCAACGATGACTTTCGGGTTGAGGGCAAGGGCCCGAGCAATGCCGATCCGCTGGCGCTGGCCGCCCGAAAACGCGTGGGGATAGCGTTCCATCACGAGCGGATCCAGGCCCACCTTGCTCAGAAGTTCGGCAACGCGCGCCTCCACTGCCTTGCCGGACATGTTCCCGGATATGACAAGCGGATCGCCAATGATCTGCTTGACGGTCATGCGCGGATTGAGGGAAGCGAACGGATCCTGAAAGATCAGGCGGACGTCCTGATGATACCGTCGCAGATCGGTCTTGCCGAGCGCGGTGACGTCGATCGGGTCGGCGTCGGTTTGAGGGTGATACGCGATCGTGCCGGACGTCGGCTCGACAATGCGCAGGATCATCCGTCCGAGTGTGGTCTTGCCGGAGCCGCTCTCACCGACAATGCCGAGGTTTTCGCCGGGATAGAGATCCAGGCTTGCATCATCGACAGCCACCAGCCCACGACCACTGGTGCGGGAGAACAATCTGGAGGGTGCGCCGTAGATCTTGGTAAGATTGCGCAGGGAAAGAAGCGGCTCGACGGATGGGGAAAGCGAGGTCGGCAGCGCGCGCACGGCTGCTGCGCCCTCGAGCTTGACGGTGGCATCGAGAAGCTGGCGCGTATAAGGGTGCTGGCTGGCGTGGAAGATGTCGTCGACCGGCCCCCGCTCTACGATCTTTCCGAAGCGCATGACAGCCACTTCATCCGCCACTTCGGCGACAATGCCCATGTCGTGGGTGATGAGCAGCATCGCCATGCCGCGCTCGTCCTGAAGCCGCTTGATGAGGTCCAGGATTTCGGCCTGGGTGGTGACATCGAGCGCGGTCGTGGGCTCGTCAGCGATCAGCACTTCGGGATCACAGGCCAGGGCCATGGCAATCATTGCTCTTTGCCGCATGCCGCCTGAAAATTCGAAGGGGTAACGGCGGGCCATCAGCTCCGGTTCTGGGATCTCGACCTGGCGCAGCAGTTCGATGCAACGCGCGCGCGCCTCCTTCTTCGAAACCCGGCGGTGCAGGCGAACCGCTTCGACGATCTGCGATTCGATCGTATGGACAGGCGACAGAGAGCTCATCGGCTCCTGAAAGATGAGACCGATCCGGCCTCCACGCATTGCGAGAACCTCGCGGCTACCTTCCGCAAATGTCGCGACATCCACCTGTCCATTCGGTCCGTCGAGCAGGATCTGGCCGTCGGTCATGCGTCCCGGCTTGTCGATGATTCGCATCAACGCCCTTGCCGTCACCGATTTGCCAGAGCCGCTCTCCCCGACGAGCGCCAGCGTCTTACCACGGTTAAGGTCGAAGCTGACGTCGCGGACGGCATGCAGCACATGCGTTCGCAGACGGAAGTCAATGGACAGGTTTCGCACGGACAGCAATGTTTCGGGCTTCATCATAGTCCCTCTCAATTGTCGTAGGGATCGGCTGCATCACGCAGTCCGTCGCCGAAGAAATTGAACGACAGCACGGCCAGAACCACAGCGAGGCTCGGCCAGATCAGCAGCCACGGCGCGGTGGCGACCGTCCGGACGTTCTGGGCATCCTGGAGCAACACGCCCCAGCTGACGACCGGCGGCTTGAGGCCAACGCCAAGGAACGACAGCGAGGTTTCCGCGACGATCATCGTCGGGATGGCGAGTGTCACGACGGCAAGGATGTGGCTGGTCAGCGACGGCAGGATGTGGCGGAAGATAATCCGGCGTTCTCCGGCACCGTCGAGCCTTGCAGCCGTCACGAAGTCATCGCCGCGCAGCGCGAAAAATCGTCCCCTGACCTCGCGCGCCAAGCCCGTCCAGCTCAAAAGCGAAACGATCAGCGTGACCATGAAGTAGACCGAGAGCGGAGACCAGTTGAGCGGGATCGCGGCTGCCAGCCCAAGCCAGAGCGGAATGGTCGGCATGGCGCTGACGATCTCGATGATCCTCTGAATGAGGGTATCGACCCAGCCACCGTAGTAGCCAGATACCGCTCCCATGATCACGCCGAGCGACAGGGAAATCGCCACACCCACAAGTCCGATCGACATCGAGACCCGTGTTCCATAGATCAGGCGGCTCATCAGGTCGCGACCGAGGCGGTCGGAGCCAAGCAGGTACATCGGCTCGCGGGCATCCAGAGGACCAACCAGATGGGTTTCCATCGGAAGGATGCCCCAGAGCTTGTAGGGAGCGCCTTTGACGAAAAAGCCGATCGGAATGATCTTTGTCTCGTCAACGACGAAGCTGCGGCGCAGCGCCTTGGGCTCGATTTCGATCTTGTAGCCCTTCACGTGTGGCAGAAAACCGGTCCCGCCATCAGCCTTCTGGGCAAACAGCGCGATCCTCTGCGGCGGCGCGAAGGTGAACTGGGGTCGGGACATGTTGGGCAGGCCCGGCGCCAGGAATTCGGCGAAGGCGCCGATCAGGTAGAGAACCAGAATGATGCCACCGGCGAAGGCTGCGACCTTGTGGCGGAAAAAGCGCTGGCGGATCAGCGTCCATTGCCCGGCGGCCTCCAAGGTCTTCACCTTGCCGTTTGGCTTGAGCGGGCTGATGGCGGGGCCAGTCTCGAGGACGGCAGTTGAATTCCTATCGGTCAACATAGCTACTCCTCAGTTGAACCGGATCCGCGGATCAAGCACCGCCAGGAGAATGTCGGAGATCAGCATCCCGACCAGCGTCAGCACACCCATCAGCAGAATGAAACTGCCCGCCAGGTACATGTCCTGTCCGACCAGCGCACGGAGCAACAAGGGGCCGGCTGTCGGCAGATTGAGGACGATTGCCGTGATGGTCACCCCGGAAACAAGGTCCGGCAGCACCCACCCGATCGAGCTTACGAACGGATTGAGGGCGATGCGGACTGGATATTTCAGAATGACCTTGCGCTCAGGCAGTCCCTTGGCGCGCGCCGTGATTACATAAGGCTTGCTCAGTTCATCGGAGAGGTTTGCCCGCAGGATCCGTATCATGGCGGCGGTACCCGACATGGCGATGACAATCACTGGGATCCACATGTGGCTGAGGAGATCCGTGAGCTTGGCGAGGCTCCAGGGAGCATCAACAAAGTCGGGCGAGAAGATGCCGCCGACACTTTGTCCGAGGAACCGGTAGCTCGCATACATCAGGGTGAGTGCCATGATGAAGTTCGGCACCGCGAGCCCGATAAACCCCAGCAGCGTGAAGGCGTGATCGCCGAACGAATGCCGCTTGACCGCCGAATAGATGCCGATCGGCAGCGAAATCGCCCATACGAGCAGAAGGCTTGCCAGCGAGATCAGCAGCGTCGATCCCATCCGGTCCCAGATAAGAGTGGAGACCGGTTGGTTCCATTCGAACGAGTAGCCGAAATCGCCGCGGGTCAGGATCCCGCTGATCCAGACGAAATACTGAACATAGACCGGCTGGTCGAGGCCATATTGGGCGCGCAGCCGCGCGATCGTCGCCTCGTCGAGGTTCTGTCCGCCGTCAGCCATGGTGGACAGAAGCGATGTCAGATAGTCGCCCGGCGGCAACTGGATGATCATGAAGGCGATCAGCGACATGCCGAACAATGTCGGTATCATGTACAGAACGCGCTTCGCCACATAAGCCAGCATGGTTTCCTCCCGCTGCGTACGACCTGGCTTACGACTGCCAGGTGAGATGAACCGTTTCCAGCGCATCGACCGAGGGCACCAGGACCTCCACCCGGCCCCCCACGACACGACATGAAACGACTTCATCTTTCACCAGCAGCCTTGCCGCCGCCGATGTGCGTCCCTTCGGCAATGCGATCGAAAAGGTCTGCTTACCGATTGGATAGACCTCCCTCAGGGGACCTTTCATCATCATCGGGTTGGTGAGGTTGACCAGGAAGATCGCCATGGCGTCGTCGCTTTCGTAAACGGCGATATCGATGATCCCCTTGCCTTCGACGCGGACGCGATGATCCTTGCCGATCGCCCAGTTCACCGCATTGGCGATCAGCCGGCCATGATCAGGGGCAAGCACTTTCCAGAAGACCTCGCCGATGTTCCATGGGATGTACACGACACGGCCGCCCTGTCCGGTCTCTCGGGCAATGACGGCGGCGCCCGTCGGCGCCTGTCTCGGATAGACCTCTTCCATCGGCAGATCGGGAAAGTCGGGAACGTAGAGGAACGGGGTCTCGGCCGCGGCATCCGCATCGACGGCGATCAGATGGGTTCCGCCAATGATGCGGGTGGCGCCTTCGTAACCTTGGTTCACCGGATGCGGCGCAGACAGCGCCACATAGGTGTTCTTGACCGGACCGCGGGGCGCCGCCGTCAAGGATGCGCCGAAAACACGCGACAGACCGAAATCCTCCCGTCGCGTCCCGACTTCGTCGTAAAGCGAGGTTTCGTGCGCCGCCACGACTGATCCGCCGCGCTGCACATACTGCTCGATCGCCGTGCATTGCTCGTCCGACAGATATGTCGCATTGGCCAGCACGATCAGCTTGAAGCGATCGAGCGCTTCCGGCGTCATCACCTGGTCGGACAGGAATTCAAACGGAATGCGCGCTTCCACCAAGGCATGGTAGAAACCAAGATCGTTATGCTCGGCGATATGCCTTTCCTCGGGTGCCCAGTGGCGCAGGGTCGTGGACGGATCGATGATGGCGATCTCGGCTGTCGGCTGCATTCCCTCAACCTGCGGCTCAAGCGAGGCATGCAAGTTGAATGCGTCGACGACAGGCTGAACCCAGCGATCGTCAGGAACGCAGGCATTGAACTTGGTGAACCAGGGAAACAGACCCTGGGCGATGCCATCGTGGATCCACAGTTTGATCTCCTCGCCGCTCTGAACGGAATCCTTCCAGCGATATTCTTCCTCCGGCCCGATCGAGGTGATCAGTCCGACCGGGCGGTCACGGAACGTCCCGCGAATGCGCTTGCCGTTGCGGCCGGCCGACCAGCCGACCTCCACGCCCTGACGCGCCTGATGATCGACGAACAGGATTGGGCAATGCTTCTGGATGAGCGAAAGGTCGAATTCCATCAGAGACGAACCGCTCATGTTCGGGATGAAACTGGCATGGGGGCGGACGGCCTTGACCGTTTCGTCCCAATACACCACGAGTTCGGTCAGTATTCGGCGACGCCATGCGGCCCATGCCTGCCAGGCCGGGTCGCTGGCGTCCGCCTTGGCCGGCAGGTCGAAGCCTGTTTCGGCCCTGAACCGCCTCTGATTGTCCTCGCTGTAGGAAATCCCGTGCCCCTGCCATCGGTTGGCAAAGACCGCATCCACGTCGTATTTCGTGATAATCTCGCGGATCACCTCGGTGGTGAAGTCGCGATTGTAGCTGCCCAGCGCATCGGTGACGAAAATGCCCGGAAAGGCCCAATGCTCACGGTGACGTCCGTCGCGGTTGATCGCCACCCATTCGGGATGTGCCTCAGCCGCATCCGCATGGATCGCATGCGGATCGACACGCGCCATCACGTGCATTCCCAATTTGCGCGCCCCCTCGACGATGGTCCCGAACGGATCGGTGCCGCCAATGAATTTTGACACGTAATGCAGCGGGATCTCGCTGGGGTAGTAGGCGATATAGCCGCCCGCCGAGAGGCACACCGCATTCGACTTGGTGCGCCGAAACACGTCGATCCAGAATTCCGGATCGTATTTGTCCGGATCGTCTTCCGCGAACGTCAATTGCGTCCATCGGGTGGCTGACTTGTACCATTCGGGAGAACGAGCGGTGGAAACGACGGATGCGTCTGGTCGATGCAGCATATGGGCTTTCCATGGCAATAGAGTGCCTTCGCGCCGTGAGGTGCGTGCGACAGGTTGAAGTACCCGTCCCAATCCCTGTCGGGTTAGGGACGGGACGGTGTGATCAGGCCTTGAAGAAGGTCTCGGGGTTGGCAGGCCCCGGCGTCGGATATCCCCAGGAGTTGGGCATGGTCTTGGGGACGTTCTGCATGTCGTTTCTCACCACGCCATAGCTGTCGCTCGGCAGGCAAACGCCGAAGACGTAGAACTGGTCGGCAGCGATTTCGAGGATCTCCGCCATCAACTGGCGCTGTACCTCCGGATCCGGCGAGCCGAGCACGCGGTCGTATCGTTGCAAGGCGTCTTTCACCGGCTGGGGTGGTTCGACCGCTCCCTTGGAGGCGGGATCGCGGTACCACAACTGCCACCCCTTGGCGTAAAGGGCTTCGGTTGTGTTGGGGATGAAGTAGCGCGGGTCCAGGATGGCCGCAATGCCGCCATTGCCACCGAAGCGATGCGCCGTGCCATCGTACTCGATGCCCTGGCGCACCCGAACCTCCCACAGCGACCGGTCCATGCTGCGCATCTGCACGTCGACGCCGACTGCCTGGAACATCGGCAGCGCCAGTTGGAAGATATCGAGGAATGTTGCGCGCGCCTGATCGATCTCGAATATGATCGTGGCCCGCTTGCCGCTCTCATCCAGCCGGAAACCCTCGCTGTCCTTGTTCGGCAGGATCTTGTCCAGCAGCGCATTGGCAGCATCGGGATCGTACTGGGTGAACTGCGTGGCAAGACGCTCGTTATAAAGCGGATCGCCCGCCCGAACAGCGGGTTGCGAAATCGTTCCCTGACCGATGAACACCGTGTCGATGATCGCTTGCCGGTCCAGCGCCATCGATAGCGCCGCCCTGAACTCCTTGTTGTTGTAGAGCTTGCGCTTGGCTTCATTCGGATGATTGAGATTGAGCTGGAAGACCATCTCGTTGGTTTCGGTGGAGGTCAGCGTATAGAGGCCGAACTTGCCCTGCTCCTGGGAATCGTAAAGCACTGCACGATTGGCCGGTGTGGCAATGTACTGGTCCATCAAATCGATCTCACCCTGCATGGCCTTCAGCAGCAGGACCTGCGGGTCAGCCACCATCTGGTAGACGATGCGATCCAGATAAGGCAGCTGATTGCCGTCGGTATCGACCTTCCAGTAGTAGGGATTGCGCTCGGCAACGGCGCGGTCGGTGCTTTGCCCCGGCGCGATCGACATCTTCCAAGCGTGGATGACGGGGCGCCGCGAATTCTGGAAGAATTCGTTGTCCACCACAAGACCCGCTTCCCGCTGGAACAGCTGGATCCATCCGGACGCCCCCTTTGTCTTGGCTTCCTGTTCAGCGTTGGGGTTATATTTGATGTGGAACTGCTTGAGGTAATGTTTCGGCGCCCGTGTCGTCTGGTCGTCATTCGCCCATGCCAGGCGCAGCGGGAAAAGTCCGTTGGGCGCTGCGAAGATCACCTTGAATGTGACGTCATCGATGGCCTCGAAGCGCGCCTTCTTGCCGCCGGCACGCAGATGGTTCTGACCGACATCGTTCAACCCCTCGTAGTTGAAGATATCCTCATACCAGAACATTACATCCTCGGTGGTGAAGGGCTCCCCATCCGACCATTTCATGCCCTTGCGCAGCCTGAAGGTGAATTCAGTCGCGTCGGCGTTACTCTCGTAATGTTCTGCGACGTTGGGCACCACGCCCGACCAGTCCGGTGCATAACGCACAAGAGGCTCGTAAGCCTGGTAGCGGAACAGCATCGACAGCGAGCCGCCGCCGACGATCGCACTGTTCCAGTCTCCGCCATGGGTCCCGACACGATCAAGCGGCGTGACGATCAGCGGGTTTATCGGCAAACGATCCACGACGGCTGGCAGGCTGCCGGCCTTCACCAATGCATCCAGCATGGCCGGCTCTTTGGCCGGGGCTGCCCGCGCAAGTCCTGGCATTGCGGGCATGATAACGGCAGCCGTGCTCGCAGCCAGAAATGCGCGGCGACTAAATCCTTGCATGTGTTTCCTCCTCCACTCATTGCATCGCCGGATGGCCTCCCCTCCTCAGGATCGGTCCCGCGACGTGTCTTCCGAACGGTCTTCTAAATCTGATTAGCCTCCATGATCGCGTTATTGATAGCTTGTATTATGTAATTTGTTAGGTAAAGCGTTATGTTGAATTTTGTTTGCATCACCGGGCAGGCCCCGGTCTGACGGAGAGCCATGGCCATGGGCCGCATCACATTGCAGGATATCGCCAACCACACCGGCCTTTCCAAATTCGCGGTCTCGTGCTCCCTCTCCGGAAAGCCGGGGGTTAGCGAAGCGACCCGCAAACGCGTCGAAGACGCCGCCGCGAAGCTCGGCTATCTTCGGCAGAAACCCGCAGAAGAACCGCGCGAGATCACGCTGATTTTTCATGATCGGGTCGACGCCGTCAGCTACGAACTGCGCACCATGCTTCAGGACGGCATGCAACGGGAAGCGCATCGCCTCGGCCAGCCTGTTCGTCTTCAGTGGACCCACGATGCAAACAGGGTGGAGAGCATGGTGAAGGACAGCGCGGGGATCATCCTCGTCGGTCCCCATGAGCAGAGAACACTGGATATTCTCGCTCTATCCGGCGTTCCCGTCGTCCGGTTGGGCTGGGTTGCACCTCTGGAGCAGGCCGACCATGTTGGCGGCACGGACCATGAGGCGGGCATCGCGGTCGGCGACTATCTGATCGGGCTCGGCCATCGGGACATCGCCTTCGTACAGGGCGAAGAAGGCTATCGCGGTCGCATGGAGCGCTATCGCGGCCTGCGCGAGAGCCTCGAGCAATATCCCGATGCGCGACTGCATGATTTGCGGTTCGAAGAGGATGGAGGCTTCATTCCCGCGCTGCAAAGTCTTCACAATGCCGGAGTTGCACCGACGGCCTTGTTCTGCGCCCATGATGGGCTTGCGCTTACAGCCGTTTCCGAACTCCTGGCGCGGGGTTACCGTATCCCGGAGGATATGTCGGTTGTTGGCTTCGGGGACTTTTCGGCCGCAACCCAGATCTCTCCACAGCTGACGACGATCAAAGTCCAGGGTGTGGAGATGGGGGCGACCGCGATGCGGCTTTTGCTGGAACGCATCGAAACGAAAGGTCAGTCGGTGCTGGCAAGACGTATTCTCATTGCTTCGACCTTTGTCGAGCGGCGATCATCCGGGCCCGCCCCGAAACAACCGAAGCGCCTGGGGGAGACGAAAGCTGGCTAAAGCTGTTGATGAAAAACAAACCGTCGATCTTATTATTCGGCGCACCGACCGACCGTTGCAATACAGGTCGGTTCAGCCCTCCTGAACGAAGTAATCAAGCCCCCCAAGCAGACAAAGTGCTCGCCTTTGCTCATGCTTTATAGTCCGGCGAGAGGCGATCAAGCACGCGCCTGATGCTTTCCAGATGCATCCTGGCGCTTTCCGGATCGCCTTCCCGCATTTGCTTGGCGGCCTGCGAGGCAACCTCTGGCGCGACCGGCAGCAGTCGTCGTCCGGAGCTCATTGCCTTCAACTGCACCTCGGCTGCGCGTTCGAGGTAGTAGAGATCGTCCCAAGCTTCGGCAATGTTGGGCGCACAGACCATCACGCCGTGGTTTTTCATGAACAGGATGTCCTTGTCCCCGAGGACCGAGGCGATCCTGTCGCCTTCGCTTTCGTCCAGCGCCAAACCGTTGTAATTTTCATCGACGGCCACGCGGCCGTAAAATTTCAGCGCCGTCTGGCCGGCCCAGACCAGCGGCTCGCCTTCCACCATGCTGAGCGCGGTCGCATGGGGCATATGGGTGTGGAAGGCGGCCCCGACCCGCGGCGCCATCTTGTGCAGACGCGCATGGATGAAGAAGGCCGTCGCCTCCGGCACTCCATCGCCTGCGACCACATTGCCTTCGAAATCGCAGATCAGCAAAGACGATGCCGTCGCTTCCTGAAACGCCCAACCCAGGCGGTTGACGATGAAAAGGTCTGGATGGCCGGGAACGATGGCCGAGAAATGGTTGCAGATGCCCTCTTCCAGCCCCAGCCGCGCCGCCATCCTGAGACAGGCGGCCAGATCGACCCGTGCCTGCCATATCTCATCGGTATCCAACGAGACATTGCGGCGAGCATTCGCATTTGCCTTCGGGACATTGAGTTCGTGAGCCATTGCTTGTCTCCTTGTGTTACATCCAGCCGGCCGCGGCAAGCACGGCGGGAACCTTGTCGAGCGTCGGAACGATTGCGTTGGGACGGTAGTCGTCGAGAGGTTTGCGACCTGTGCCACGATCGACCCAGATGGTACGAAAACCCAAGGCGCGCGCGGCGACAAGGTCGAGATGCGGGCTGGCGCAGATATGCACCAGGTCGTTCATGTCGATGCCAAGGCTTTGCCACGCGTGATGGAATATTTGCCCCGAAGGCTTGTAGGCTCCGGCCTGCTGGGCCGTTATCACCCGATCGACATGGCCGCCAAGCTGCGCGACGTTTCCCGCAATGATCGCGTCATCCGTGTTGGATACGATCGCCAAGCGGAAACCTGCTGCCTTCAATCTCTCAAGCGTGGCAACGACTTCCGGAAACGGTGGCATTCCGCCGATCGATGATGTCAATATTTCGGCATCCGCTGCATCAAAGGGCAGTTCGAATTCGGCCATCGCTCGTTCCAGCGCCAGGGCGCTGACGTCCGCGAAATTTCGATGCGGCCGCTCTTCCTCGAGCGCATGTTCATGCCGGTCGTAGACCGAAATGAACGCCTTTTGATCGATGGCGCCGCCTTTTGCCGACAGGATCCTGTCCATGGCGGCAAGCAGCCCCTCATCCCACTGGATAAGGGTTCCATAGCAATCGAAGGTCAGCCAGGTAGGCCGTGGGCCGGCAAGAGTCATGTCTCATCTCCTTGGTTTTCGCCACATTGACAAAAGTGATGTTCATTGAGAAATTAAATCTTCTCGTATCCTTCATTGAGAACGCAAATGACCTTCGGTTTCGATCTGGATCTCCTGAAGACCTTTGCTGCCGTTGTCGATTGTGGCAGCTTCACCAGAGCGGCCGAACGGGTCCACCTGACGCAATCGACCGTGAGCCAGCAGGTCAAGAAGCTGGAAATCAATTTCGGCACTTATCTCTTGCGGCGGGATAAATCGACGGGAACCGTGGAGACGACCGAAGCGGGTGAACTGTTTCTAAGCTATGCGCGCAAGATACTCGCATCAGCCGAGGAAGCTGCCGAGGTGATGCGACGACCGTCCGCCCCACGCACCGTTCGCCTGGGCGTACCGGAAGATTTTGCCGGACGGCGCCTCATCGACCTGTTGTCGGGATTTTCTGCAGCGTCTCCGCATATCAGGCTCGACACAGTCAGCGGCTGGAGCACCGAACTACGCCGCCTGCTGGACGCCGGCGAGATCGACCTGGCATTGATAAAGCGCGAGCCCGGCGACGGCGCGTGCCTCGCAAGCTGGAAGGAAACGCTGATCTGGGTGGAAAGCGCCACCCGTCCAACCGAGACGGATCCTGTCCCGCTGGCGGTCTTTCCTGTCGGCTGCATTTACCGCGATCGCGCCATACAGGCCATCGAACGCAGCGGTCGCCGCTGGCGAATTGCCTATACCAGCCAGGGATTGATGGGGGTGCAGGCAGCGGTCGCCTCCGGCCTCGGGATCAGCCTCTTGCCGTCCGACGCCGTGCTTCCAGAACATCGACAACTGGGGCCGTCGGATGCCTTCGCTGATCAGGCGCCATCCGAAATGGCACTGGTCAAAGGACGGACCAGCCTGTCTAGCGAAGCACGCTCGGTCGGGCAATTTCTGGCGGATAGTCTAGGGTCGTAGGATCCGGGCAGTTCCGCTGCGCCAGGTCGACATGATGGGCGGGGATGCCGCCGACGCGATCATCGCGCTCTCGCAGCGTGGAGACGGTCGATGCACTGAATGCCAACTCGAAGGCGGTAAAGCTTGCCATCACCAAGGATCCTGACAGCCCGCTCGCAAAGGCCGCCGGCCTGCACGTCATGATCAACAACGGTTCCGACGCCACTCCGTCGAGCACGGGTTACACCGGCACACTCGCCGTCGCCGGCCTCGTCGTCGACAAGATCTGCGGAGGCAGCACCGCGGATTGGAACGACATCCCGCAGCTTACAGCCCAGGTCCTCGCCGAAGCAGCGAGTAAGATGGAGAGGCTCGGCGCGCTCTTCCACGACCGCCGCGCGATCGATTGCGTCGGCGCCGGCGCCTCGCTCGGCACGGCCGACGGAGCCTCGCTTCTGATCCGCGAAGCATCGCGGGTTCCCGCCGGCCCGTCCGAAACGCGCCACTATCTCCATGGACCGATGGGATCCATGGATGCCAAGACGGGCGTCCTCGTGTTTGGCGATGGCCGGGAGTTGCAATTGGCGCGCCAGCTGGAGGAAATCGGCTGCCCGGTCCTTCTCGTCACGGCGAACCCGGACATAAAGGACGGCGCCCTGCTCACCGTCATGCGCGTGCCTGCACAGGACAATCTGATCGCGCGTGCTATCCTCGACATCCTCGTCGCTCAGCTTCTTGCGGCTCAACTATCGGACGCGGCGGGACTGACGGATACCAAGTTTCGCTATCCGCAGACGGACACCAAAATCAAGGCTGCCTGATCTCTGGAGCGCCCGCCTTCACTTCAAGGCGGGCGCTCTTTCAACGAACGTATGCAGGGCGATATCGTCGCAGTCTTGAAGCGATCTGAACCACCCGCCCGTACTCAAAGAACGGGGTGCTGGATGTCCCCGGACTTGCCCGGTATCGCGGCCAGCAAGAGCTGCGTATACGCATTTTGCGGATCGTTCAGCAACTCTTTCGTCGGGCGCAGCTCGACGATTTCTCCCTGCCGCATCACCGCGATCCGGTCGCAGACCTGGGCTGCCACATGCAGGTCATGGGTAATGAACAGCATCGCCAGATCCAGCTTGCCCTTGAGTTCCTCCAGAAGTTCCAGCACCTGCTTCTGGATCGTGACATCCAGCGCCGAAACGGATTCGTCGGCAATCAGGACATCCGGCTTCAGTGCAAGCGCCCTTGCCAATCCGATACGCTGGCGCTGACCACCGGAAAACTCATGCGGCAGACGATCGATCGAACGGGGATCGAGGCCCACCAGTTTCAGGAGATCGGCAGCCTGCTGCAGCGCCTCGCGCTTCGACACGCCATGGGCGATCGGACCGTCGGCAATGCTGAGGCCCACCTTCCGACGCGGGTTGAGCGAGGCAAAAGGATCCTGAAAGACCATCTGGATGCGCTTACGTGCATCTCGCAGGCCACTTGGCGCAAGTGCGCCGAAATCCTCGCCTCCCAGCATGATCTTGCCACCGTCCGGCTCGACCAGCCTTGTCACGAGCCGCGCCACTGTCGACTTGCCGGAACCGGATTCACCGATGATGCCGAGCGTCTCGCCGCGACGGATCTCGAAACTGACATCCTTCACCGCATGGACGGTGCGCTTCGGTTTGAACAGGCTGCCGCCGGTAACATAGGTTTTTCGCATATTGGCGACGGAGATTGCCACCGGCTTATCGCCGACGGCCGGGCGAAACGGCGGGATGCCGCTCGGCACAGCGGCGAGAAGGGCTTTCGTGTAGTCGTGGCGCGGCCGGCGCAGCACGTCGTCCGACGTGCCCTGCTCGACCACCACGCCTTTCTGCAGCACCAGCACCTCGTCGGCAATGTCTGCGACCACGCCGAAATCGTGGGTGATGAAGATCACCGACATCCCGCGCCGCTGCTGAATCTCGCGGATCAGCTTGAGGATCTGCGCCTGCGTGGTGACGTCGAGAGCGGTCGTCGGTTCGTCGGCGATCAGCACGACAGGTTCAAGCGCCAGTGCCATCGCAATCATCGCGCGCTGGCGCTGGCCGCCGGACAGCTGGTGCGGAAAGCTCTGGATGATGCGTGCGGGATCGGGCAGACCGACTTCCGTCGCCAGCTTGACCGCCTGCGCCTGCCGTTCCTCCTGTGTCAGCAGCCCATGGGCTTCGAACACTTCCACGATCTGGTCGATGATCCTCATCGACGGGTTGAGCGCCGTCATGGGCTCCTGAAAGATCATCCCGATCTGGCGACCGCGCAGGCCACGCAGGCTCTCCTTGTCGGCCTTCAGGAGATCACGGCCGCCGAACAGAATTTCCCCGCCATCGACCCGGATCGCCTTCGGGAGGAGGCCCATCACGGTCTGCGCGCAAAGCGACTTCCCGGAACCGGATTCTCCGACGATGCAAAGGATCTTGCGTTCCTCAAGATGGAAGGTCAGGTCATCGAGTGCATATCTGCGGTCTCCCCCGTCCGGAAGAGCAAGCCGAAGATTTTTGACCGACAGGATAGACGTGGACATGCTGATTTACCTCAATATCCGAGCGCCATCCCGTCCTTGCGGTGGTCGGATGCCCCCAGAAGAACGCCGCGCTCGTAGTCGATCATGATGGCCTGGCACCCGCCGATCGGCTCGTCCGCCCATTGGGTGTCGTGGCCGCGCCGTTCCAGCTCTATCTTCACATCCGGCGAAATGGTCGGCTCCAGGCTCAGCTTGCCATTGTGGCAGAAGCTGCGCGGCTGGTCGCTTGCCTGCTGAGGATCAAGATCCCGGTCGAGAATCTGGCTGACGATGTGCGCGTGGCCGGTGGCCTGATATTGGCCGCCCATGACGCCGAAGGCCATTCGGGTGCGTCCGTTTTCGGTAAGTTGCGCCGGAATGATGGTGTGGAACGGCAGCTTGCCCGACCCGATCGCATTCGGATGACCTTGCTGCACAACGAAACCGGCGCCGCGGTTCTGCAGCAGCACACCGGATTTCGGCGCGTAGATGCCGCTGCCGAAGGCAAAGAACACCGAATTGATCAGCGACATGGCATTTCCGTCGCGATCGACGACCGACACATAGACGGTGTCCTTGTGTTCAGGTCCATCCCACACGGTGGGAGCGCTTGCCTTATCAAGGCTGATCTTCGCCCGCATCGCCTCGATCGACCGATCGGACAGAAGCTTGGCGACATCGAAGGTTGTATGCTCTGGATCGGCAATCAGCTGGTCGCGCCTGGCATAGGCGGCCTTGCTGGCTTCGGCGAGGAGATGAATGCGATCCGCTTCGGAGAGTTTCGGGTCGCGGAGATCGAAACCCTCGAGGATACGGGCAATCAAAAGCGCTGCCAGACCCTGCCCGTTCGGAGGGCACTCGATGAGATCCATGCCACGATAGCCGGCACGGATCGGGGCGGTTTCGAATGCGCGGTAGGATGAAAAATCACTCTCCTCGTGCAGGCCGCCGAGCGACTTCAGCAATGCCGTCATTTCCTCGGCGACCGGTCCGGCATAGAAGGCGTCACGGCCGTGGTCGGCAATCCGGCGAAGGGTGGCGGCCAGCGCCGGGTTGGCCATGCGCTCACCGGTCTTCGGCGCTCGGCCGTTCGGCAGAAAATAGGCGGCGGCATCCGGATATTTCTGCACCCGGCTGGCATAGCGCACCCAATCGAGTTCGACACGGGGCGTGATGCAGTAGCCGTTCTCGGCAGCCTCGATCGCCGGCGCAAGCACGCGGCCGAGGTCCCGCCCGCCATAGGTTGCAATGAGGTGGCACCAGGCATCGACCGCGCCCGGCACCGTCACCGCGTGGGGGCTGTCGTCAGCGATCGTGGTGATGCCCCGTTCGAGGAAGTAATCAAGCGCGGCGGCCCTCGGCGCACGGCCGGAACCGTTCAGTGCAATAGGCTTTCCGCCCGCCGGCGTATAGAGGGCGAAACAATCGCCGCCAATGCCGGTCATATGCGGGTCGATGACCGATTGCAGGGCGACGGCAGCCACAGCCGCGTCCACGGCATTGCCACCGGCGCGCAGGATATCGACGGCGGCAAGGGTTGCCTGCGGATGAGACGTTGCCGCCATGCCACGATCGGAAATCGCAACCGACCGGCCTGGCTTGAAGAAATCACGCTGCTGCACTGGCACTCCCCCTTCCCTTCAATGTCTCGATGTTCAACTTTTCAGCCGCAGCTTCGTCGCAGAAGACCGAGACCGCACCATGCCGCCACAGAGCCGAGGCTGGACAATCAAGGCTTACCGGCCCTTGCAATGCCGCAGCCAGAGCTTCGGCTTTCGCGGATCCCGTCGCCAGCAGCACAATTTCGCGCGCTTCAAGGATCGTGCCTATCCCCATGGTCAGGGCCGTCGCCGGAGGTGTCTCGCCCTCCGGAAAATCGCGGCGATTGGCATCAATGGTCGATTGCGTCAGCAGAACCTCGCGCGTGCGGCTGTCATGCGCAGAGCCTGGCTCGTTGAAACCGATATGGCCGTTACGGCCGATGCCGAGCAATTGCAGGGCAATCCCGCCATTCTCCGCGATCTTCTCTTCATAAGCGCTTGCGGCCGCCTCGATATCGGATGCGGAGCCGTCGGGGATATGCACCTGGCCAGGGTCGATGTCGATGTGGTCGAACAGGAGGTCGCGCATGTAATAGGCGAAGCTTGCAGGATGATCCGGGGCAAGGCCGACATACTCATCAAGGTTGAAGCAGCGCACGGCGCGCCACGACACGTCGGATCTGCCAATCAGCGATTTGTAGACCATACGGGGGGTCGCGCCGGTCGCAAGCCCCAGCGTGACGCTTGGCTCTCTACGGATACGCCCTGCGATCAGCTCGGCCACAGCCTCGCAGGCAAGCTCGGCAGTCTGGTGAATCTTCACGGAAGGACGCCGCATGTCGTTCGCGCTCACGCCGCCCCCTCCAGAGATCTGGAGGCGGCCGCATCGGGCCCCCGCAAGGTCAGACCGAACAACGACTGGTAAAATGCTTCCTGCGCGACGGCGACTGCCCCCAGGATCCCCGCGCGGTTTCCAAGCGAGCTGATAACGCATGCGGGCGGCACTGGCATGCACCGTGCAAGATGAAATTCCACACGACCGATCAGCTCGGCACGCGATCCGACGCTGCCGCCAAAGATGACCCGTTCCGGATCAAGAACGGCGGCGATTGCGGCAATCGCGACGGCCACGACGCGCCCCACTTCGTCGATCACGGCGTCCGTTGCCGCATCGTTTCGCTCAAAGATCTCACGAACCGTCAGCCCGTCCCCGCCGCCGTTGCCGGCATGGCGCGAGCGGATGGCCGCACTGCCGACAGATGCCTCCAGCACGCCCTGGCCGAATGCGGCGGAGTTGAAGGGATCGCCGCCGATCGGCAAGGTCGAGATCTCTCCGGCCGCGCCCCGGGAGCCGCGAATGAGCCGCCGCTCGCTGATGATGCCCATGCCGACCCCGGTGCCGAGCGCCACAAAAACAAAGTTGTCGATGTCCTGCCCGTCTCCGAGCGCCTGCTCGCCCTTGGCCGCGACATTGACGTCGTTTTCGAGAACCACCGGAAAGCCGAGGCGGTCAGCAAGCGCACCCTCGAAATCGAAATCGGCCATGCCGGCAATATTGGGCATCATGGTGATGCGCCGTGTCTTGGGATCGACAGCCCCCGGAACGCCGATTGCGCCCATGCGCACCTGCTTCGGATCGATGCCCCTCTTTTCGGTCATATTGACGAACAGCGACGACAATTGTGCGACCAGATCCATGCCGCCGCGGGTATCGGTCGGCTCGATCCGGTCCTCGATGACCGCACCCGAGAGATCGGCGATGGACGCGTGGACCTTGGTTCCGCCAACGTCGACGCCCAAGAGGAAGGCTTTACGCGGATTGAGTTCATAGTTGACCGCGCTGCGCCCAACGCCACCTTGCGTGCGGCCCGTCTCGCGTACCCAACCCTCTACTTCCAGGTCTCGGACGATCTCCGACATGGCCTGCTTCGACAGTCCGGTCACGCGTGCCAACTCGGCACGCGAAATCGGCGAGTTATCGATGATCGTGCGGAGCACGGTGCGCGATGTGATCTGTCGCGTCAGCGGTGCCAGTCCAGAAATATCGGTCATGGGTCCATTCAATTAGTCATTTTCGAAGACCAATTTAACTCGCTTCTGCACGCTGTCAATCGCTCAAGATCTAAAATCGATTGAATTTAGGGTCCATGGACAGCGTAGAAAATTATTTAGTCACTCTGCTTTACAATCGATGCGTTCTTGTGCATCACTGACCAAGGTACAAAACCTGGGCAAAACGCGTTGATGACGCGGATTTGAGGATGAATAATGGGAACGCAGATCAAACTGGCGATGATGGCGACCGCCATCGCAATGACTTTCACGTCTGCTCAGGCAGCAACACTGCGCGTCGGCATGCAGGACGATCCTGACGCACTGGATCCGGCAACGTCCGGCACCTATGCCGGACGCATCGTCTTTGCCGCAATGTGCGACAAACTCGTCGATATTGATGCCAAGCTCGGGATCGTTCCGCAGTTGGCAACCGCATGGACCTGGAACGCCGAGGGCACCGAAGTCACCCTTACCCTGCGCGATGGCGTCAAATTCCAGGACGGCACGCCGTTCAATGCGGAGGCCGTGAAGTTCAACATCGAGCGGATGAAATCGCTGAAGGATTCCAAGCGCAAGGGCGAACTCGCGCCGATTGACAGCGTTACCATCGTCGATGCGAACCACGTGTCCTTCAAGCTGAAATCCGCCTTTGCCCCGCTGCTCGCGGTTCTCTCGGACCGAGCCGGCATGATGGTGTCTCCGACGGCGGCTGCCGAAGGCAAGGAATTTTCCGCCAATCCGGTCTGCGCTGGCCCCTTCAAGTACAAGGAGCGCCGCGCCCGTGACGTGATCTCGCTCGAGAAATTCGACGGATACTGGAATGCCGCAGCGATCGGCTACGACGCCCTACAATATCTCTACATCCCGGACTCGACCGTCCGCCTTTCCCGCCTCCAGGCGGGTGACCTCGAAATCGCCGAGCGCATCGCGCCGACAGATCTTGCTGCAGTGCGCAGCAGCAAGGCGCTGGCGCTGCACACCTCGCCCGGCCTTGCGGTCTCGCACCTGATGATCAATGTCGGCAATGGCGAAAAATCCGGAGCGATCGGCAAGGATGCAAAGCTGCGCCAGGCCCTCGAGCTTTCGATCGACCGCAACGTCATCAACAAGGTCGCCTTCGCCGGCGAATTTGTTGCCGATAACCAGATGATCCCGCCGTCCAGCATCTTCTATGACAAATCCAAGCCGGCACCGGCCCGCAACATCGAAAAGGCAAAGGCCCTGATCGCCGAAGCGGGCGGTGCTGCACCTGTCGTTGAGATCACCTATGAAAACTCGCTCGCCGATGGCCGCGTGGCGCAGATCATCCAGTCAATGGCTAGCGAAGCGGGCTTTAAAATCGAGCTGGTCCCGCTGGAAACGGCCTCTGCCGTAGAGCGCTATCTCGCCGGCAACTTCCAGGCCTATATCGGCAACTGGAGCGGCCGTGCCGATCCGGATCCGACGCTCTTCTCCTTCTTCGGCAAGGAGGGCAGCCAGAACGTCAACAAGTACAGCAATCCAGACATGGACAAGACGCTGGGCGAGGCGCGTGCCAGTGCCGACGAGGAGCAGCGCAAGGCTCTTTACGCAAAGGCAACGGAAATCTATCTCCGCGACCTTCCCACGATCCCGCTCTACCACCCGAACTGGTTCTACGCATCGCGCGCCAATATCGACGGCATCACCATCTTCCCCGATGGCCTGCTGCGCCTGACCAACGTCAAGCCTGCGAAGTAAGCCGATCCACGCCTGATCAGCCATTGCGTCAATCATCCCGCCAGCTGTCCGATGCAGCTGGCGGGACTACCCGAGAAAGCTCATGCTCTCCTACGTCCTGCGTCGCCTGGCGATTGCCATACCCACACTTCTGCTCGTCTCGATCCTGGTTTTCAGCCTTCTGAAATTCCTGCCCGGCGATCCGGCAATCGCGCTCGCCGGCGAGGAACGGGATCCGGCTGTGATCGAGTTCCTGCGGCAGAAGTACAGCCTCGATCAGCCTCTCTACATACAGTACGGGAAATGGCTTGCAGGCATCGTGCAGGGCGATTTCGGGCTGTCGATCCGAACACGGCTCCCCATCGGCGAGATGATCGCGCAGAAGCTGCCGGTCACGATCCAGCTGTCGGTGATGGCCATGGTTCTTGCGACCCTCATCGGCATTCCGGCCGGCATCATCGCGGCCCTGAAGCGGGGCACAGTGGCAGATTACGGCGTCAGCATGATCGGCCTGACCGGCCTTTCGGTGCCAAGCTTCTGGCTCGGCATCATGCTGATCCTGCTGTTTGCCGTGACGCTTGGATGGTTCCCGTCCGGTGGTTATGTCGCTTTCTTCGATTCCCCGGTCGATAATCTGCGGCACACGCTTCTGCCAAGCCTCGTGCTGGGCACAGCTGCTGCAGCCATCGTCATGCGCCATACCCGCAGCGCCATGCTGCAGGTGATGAAGCAGGATTATGTTCGCACCGCCCGCGCCAAGGGCCTGAAGGAGCGCATCGTCGTCGTCCGTCACGTGTTGCGCAACAGCCTCGTACCCGTCGTCACCATGAGCACGCTGCATCTCGGCGAGCTTCTGTCCGGAGCGGTTCTGACCGAACAGGTGTTCGGCATTCCGGGCTTCGGCAAGATGATCGTCGATGGCGTCTTCAGCCGCGACTATGCCGTGGTCCAGGCGGTGGTTCTCTGCTCGGCGGCACTGTTCCTTCTGATGAACCTTCTCGCCGATATCGCCTATGTCATTCTGAGCCCGAGGTTGCGCGGATGAATACCTCCAATGCCATGCTTCAATTGCCGAGCACATCCGCAAGGAAGCAGTCCGTCCTCTCGCGATGCCTGCGCCAGCCCGGCGTGATGATCGGCGGAACGATCATCCTGTTCTTCGTGCTGGTTGCAGTCACGGCCCCCCTGATCGCGCCTTACCAGCCCAATGCGTCGGACTGGATGGCGATAAGGCAAGGTCCGACAGCGGCTCACTGGTTCGGCACCGACGATCTCGGTCGCGATATCCTGACGCGCATCATCTATGGCACGCAAGCGTCGCTGCTGGTCGGCATCCTGTCCGTCACCATCGCCATTGCCATCGGCGTTCCACTCGGAATGATCGCCGGCTATTTCGGCGGTGTCGTCGACATGGTGATCTCGCGCGTGAGCGATGCCCTGCTCGCCTGCCCCTTCCTGGTGCTGGCTATCGCCTTCGCGGCGTTTCTTGGCGCAAGCCTTGAAAACGCGATGATTGCGATCGGCATATCCGCGATGCCGATCTTCGTGCGCTTGACGCGCGGACAGGTGATGACAGTCAAGGCGGAGGATTATATCGACGCCGCACGCCTCCTCGGTGTGCCGCATCGCAAGATCATGCTCACCTACATCCTGCCCAATGCCATGGCGCCGATCATTGTCCAGGCGACGATCACCATGGCGACTGCGGTTCTGGCGGAGGCAAGCCTTGCCTTTCTCGGTCTCGGCCAGCGCCCTCCGGCCCCCTCCTGGGGCACCATGCTGGATGTCGCAAGACAATTTCTGACGGAATCGCCCTGGATGGCGATCTGGCCGGGTGTCGCGATCATCTTGCTGGTGATGGGCTTCAATCTGCTCGGCGACGGCCTCAACGACGCGCTTGATCCAAGGCGCGACGACTGACGTTCGTCTGCAATCACCCTGATCAGAGGGTGGCGAAGATTTCAAACACGATGCGGCGAAAGGCAATCGAGGGGTCGATCTGAGCGTCTTTCCCGCTCGTCACAAGCAGCCCGATCTTGAGCTCTCCGAGTCCTACGTCTGCGCCAAAGATTTTCGATGCGATAGGCTTTTGCAACGAAAGCCTTGAGGCGTACATGCGCCACGGCGTGACGACCGACGGCGCGTTGGTGGAAGCCCGACACCTGCTTGAGGGAAAAAGAAGCGGCGGGGCCTTTCAGCCTCTGCCCGTTGCCTGAGGCGATGCCTGCATCGTGGTTCGACCGGCTTTTGAAGGAGCCGGCCGGTGAGACCACACCCAATGTCCTCGTCGCCGGAACGCCCCAAGCGTCAGCCTGCACTGACCACACCACCCGTCGGCGCGGAGGCTGCCTCGAAGGGCGGGACGATGACCATTTGCGGCACCGTGACGAGGCCCTTGTCGGTGATGCGGATTTCCGGAATGACGGAGAGCGGAATGAGGTTGAAGCCCATATAGGGAATGGTGCAGCCGGCCTTTTCCCACTCCACCTTGAGCGCCTGCACTTCGGCCGAGACCTCATGGACGCGCTTGTCGGACATGAGCCCCGCAACCGGCAGCGGCACCATGGCCGTCACCTTGCCATCCTGCACCACGCAGACCCCCCCCTGATGGTCCTCGATGGCGCGCAGCGCCACCTGCATATCGGCCTCGTTGGTGCCGGCAATGATGATGTTGTGGCTGTCATGACCGACCGACGAGGCAACCGCGCCGCTCTTCAGTGCAAAATTAGACAGCAGCGCATGCGCCACATTGCCGTCCGATTTCCCGTGGCGCTCGATGACTGTCACAAAGCACAGTCCGTGGCGGGAAAATTGGGTTTCCCAGTCTTTTGCTGGCTCCAGCGTGATCTTCTCGTGGACGAGGACGATGCCCGGCAGTTCGGTGCGGATGGTATTGGCCACCACCGTCCCCTCCGGCAGATCCGGGGTCAGCTTCACGGCCTTGGGCAGCTTGACCGTGTGATAGGCCGTGTCCGGATAGCGCCAACGATTGGAGAGCGCGGCGTCGAGAACCGGCGTGATCGCCTTCTGGTCCACCACCAGTTCGCCACCATACCAGGTGCTGATCGGGTTCAAATCGTCGTCCAGCATCACCAGATCGGCGCGGCGCCCGCCCCCGAGACCGCCGATATCGTTTTCCATGCCAAAGCGGGTCGCGCCGTGCAGCGAGCCCATCGCCCAGGCCTGTTCCGGCGTCATGCCGGCGCGGCGGGCTTCGCGCACCACCCAATCGAGGCCAAAGGCCAGAAGATCTTCCGCGTCGCGGTCATCGGTGCACACAGCGATGCGCTTGTGGGAGGCGCCAAGCTCGGTGACCGTGCGGATCGCATCCGGCAGCGAGTGCCACGGGGTCGTCGGCGGCCCGCCACGCAGGAAGAGCCATATACCGGCTTCCAGGAGATCGTCGGCAATATCGCGATCAATGGCTTCATGGGTATCGGTCACGCCCGATGCCGCATAGGCCGAGACGAACTCGCGACCATAGACATGGCCGGAGACCGGCCGTCCACGCGAAAGGGCGGCGGCCAGGATGGCATGCGAGCGCTCGTCCCCCATGGTTACGGGCACGAAATCCATTTTTTCGCCGAGCGCCACGGCTTCCGGCCAGGCGTCGAACAGCGCTGCGATCTTCTGCGCCGTCAGATCGCCGCCTGCCGTTTCGAGGTCGGGCGATGTTGCCGGAACCGTAGAGGGAACCGTGAGGAAGATGGAGAGCGGCGCATGGCGGGCATCCTCCAGCATGGCCTCGACGCCGGCGACATCCATGACATTGCCGATCTCGTGGCTGTCGCAAAAGATCGTCGTCGTGCCGTTGAGAAGCGCCGCCTCGGCATAGGCGCAAGCCGTCACCATGCTCGATTCGATATGGATGTGCGGATCAACGAGACCCGGTGCGAGAATCCCGCCTTTGGCATCATAGCGCAGAGCGCTTTGGCTTTTCGACGTGCCGGAGGGCTTGACGGCTGCAATGCGGCCGCCGGCAATCCAGATCTCGCGATCCGGCAGGATACGCTCGGAATAGGTCGAGAGAACCCGGGCTCCGGTGATCACCAGGTCCGGGCTGGCACGGCCGGACGCCACATCGGCCAGCCGGCGTGTCATGCCGGCAAGCGGGGCTACGGAAAATCGGGTCAGCGCCATGGGTCGTCTCCTTTGCGTGCCGCAGGACGGCGCGCCATGCCGGCGACACCTTCATGCTGCTAGGTCTTCAGTGATAGTCAGGGATGCCCGGCATAGTGTGAAATCCGGGCAACAGGCGAAAGCGCCGCAGCCAGCGGCGAAGAGCGGGAAATTCATCATGGTCGATGCCGTAATCGCGGCTTAACGCGAAGCTTGGCAGCAGCGACAGATCGGCAATCGTCGGGCCATCCGTCTCAAACCATTCAAAGCCTTTCATGTGGCGCAGCACCATGTGGTCATCCATGATGCGCAGGGCGTGGCGCGCCTCGTGCCTCAATGCGTAAAAATCGCGCTCCTGGCTGAACAGCGCCAGGCGGCGTGCCTCGATGGCGCTGGAGAGTGCCGTTGCGGAAAAGAACGTCCACTGCATGACACCGACAAAGGCGGCCGGTTCGAGCGGCAGCCAGGTGCCCGCCGGATCATGGCGTCGGGCAAGATGGGCAAGGATCGCCTGGGCGCCGGAAAACACTTGGTCGCCATCCTTGAGGACGGGCAGGCTGCCGAGCGGATTGAGCGCGCGCATCGCCGGACCTTTCTCCTCCCCGCCGGGCACCATGTCGATGGCGACGGTGTCATACGCAAGGCCGAGAAACGACAGCATCAGCCGTACCCGGTAGGAGTTCTCGTCAAGGGCGTGCGCGTAGAGGGTGAGTGCGGCCATCACATAACCTCGGCGAGGACGACAGGCGCTTCAAGGGTAAGCCGCAAGGCCACCGCCCATTGCGCAACATCCGCAACCGTCTCTTTCGATCCCTCGTTGACCAAGATATGCAGCCCGACATTCTGCGGGCCGATGACCTGGATGGCAATCGACAGGCGCAGCGCATCGCCTTCAAGCGTCCAGACATGCGGGGCAACGGCCTGCAGCTGCCCGACAACCGTCTTGCCTTTGCCGCCCGGCAGATACGTCTGCTTCAGGACGGCGAGGGCATGGGCCAGAGAACAGTCCGCATAAAGGCTGCGCACGGGAAGAGTATTCCCAAAGTCGGGCAGCGGATGGCCCGTCTCACCAGCGCCGGCGAGCCGCGTCCAGATCACGCCGCACGCTTCACCGGCATCGTAGGTGGTGATCCTGATCGTCTTTGGCACGTCCAGATCGGGATGGGCCGGAATATGGCGACATTGTCCGGCCGCATCATAGGACCAGCCATGATAGAGGCAGGCGATATGGTCGCCACGCACGAAACCAAAACTCATGCGCATGCCGCGATGGGGACAGCGGTCTTCCCAAACATGCGCCTTGCCCGCGCTATCGCGCCAGACCACGAGTTCGCGCCCCTCGACCACAGCGCCTGCCGAGGTGCCCGGCTCGATAGAGGCCGAGAGCGCCACCGGTACCCAATCTGCTTCACCCGACATTGCGCATGTCCTGAAATACCTCCGCCGCGCACCCGCCCGCATCAGCCATCGCTGCGTGTCACATCCCTGACGATACAGTCGGCGGGGCCAAGGCTGCAGGCCATTTCGAACATGTCGATGAGCGCGTCCTGTCCCGCAACAGAAAGCGAAATGCGCGTGCGGCTGCAGGCGGTGACGTCGAGATCGACATCAAGCCTGCCGGCCCGGTGACGGGCAAAGCCGACAAAGCTATCGCAATCGAAGGCACCCTCGAAGAGGAAGTGGACAGGGCCGCTCATCGGACGGAATTGCGGCGCAAGGCTTACAGGGTTGATGCGCCCGCCCTCCCCTGCCGGTTCACGGGGCCGACACGCATTTTCGCCTCCGGTGATCTGCATCTTTATGATCTGTCTATATTTTGGTCATGCTGCGAATTTATTCAGTTTACCCATGCGGGATGCCCGGTATCAAGCAATTTCTGAGCGCCGATCAGTTGCTTTTTGCGCTCCTCCCGTGGTCTTTTCCTCTCTGTAAAGTGTTGCGATGGGAAAAGCTGCTCATCGAAGCGATGAACGGGCAGCTGCCAGCAGACAGAACTAAGCCTCAACGGGAACGGACAAAGACGGGAAATCGCTCATGGAAGCCATCGACAGGGCCAGTCTTGACCAGTGGTATCCGATCGAAACGGAGGCCGACGTCCCGTATGGCCGATCGACCAACCGACTGCTCGGCACCGATCTTCTGGTGATCCGTGCGGATGACGGCACGGTGACCGTCCTTGCCGAAGGACAGGGCTTGCCGCTTCCGCTCAAACGCCGTTACGGCTATCTCTGGACGACGCTCGGCGCGCCGGAGAAGGACATCTTCGCCATTGCGGAAGCCGACGAGCCGGATCGGCGCTATGTGCCCTGCGGCGCCGTCACCGTCCGGGCGTCCGGTCTGCGTATCATCGAGAACTTTCTCGACATGGCGCATTTTCCCTTCGTGCATACCGACATTCTCGGCTCCGAACCCCATACGCAGGTCGAGGAGTACAATGTCGAGATCCGCCGCGATGTGGACGAGGTCTGGGCGACGAACTGCCGGTTCTTCCAGCCGCAGGCCGCCCTTTCGGCGACAGACGGGCTGATGACCCGCTATATCTATCGGGTGATGACACCGTTCACCACGCTGCTCTACAAAACCTGCCCGAATTCCGAAACACGCTGGGATGTGATCTGCCTGTTCGTGCAGCCGCTCGACCCGGATCGCTGCCGTGCCCATCCAGTGATGTATCTTCTCGATGATCAGTCGACGACCGCCTCGTTGATCCAGTTCCAGCAGTTGATCTTTCTGCAGGACCGCATCATCCTGGAAAATCAGCGCCCGGTTCTCCTGCCCATGGAACC
Organism: Neorhizobium fuzhouense; assembly: GCF_042611105.1. Lineage (NCBI taxonomy): Bacteria > Pseudomonadati > Pseudomonadota > Alphaproteobacteria > Hyphomicrobiales > Rhizobiaceae > Neorhizobium > Neorhizobium fuzhouense. The sequence goes on from NZ_JBHFFP010000004.1 coordinate 314,243, forward strand.
GCGCTCCGAAATTCCAACACGCGCGGACGCCAGCTCGATTGCCTATCGCCGCTGGCTGAAGGAGAAGGGAGTGACCTACGGCACCTCCCTGCAGGCGGCCTGACGGATCTTTGCTGAGGCGGCATGGAGAGCGAGAGACCATCTCCGCTGCGTCCGCCAAAGCGGAAGTCGGATACCCCGGTCAAGAAAAGGCGATCTGCGCCTTCATCGCCCGGCTTCGATCGGAGGCAATCTCGAACGCCGAGAGCGCATCCGCAAGCGGCACCGTGTGGGTAATCAACGGTTTCACGTCGATGAGCCCCTTGCGCATCAAATCGACGCCGGTCGCAAACTCCTCGTGGAAGCGGAAGGAGCCGCGCAGCTCAAGTTCCTTGGCCGTGATCGCCATCATCGGCAGGCTCATGTCACCGCCAAGGCCGAGCTGGACGATGACGCCGCGCGGACGCAAGGCCGCGATACCGCCGGAAAGAGCAGCGGCCGCCCCGGAGCATTCGTAAAGAACATCGAAGGTTCCCTTGTCGGCGGAATAGGCGCTCAACGCATCCGGCTCGGTCTTCGTGTTGATCACGCGGTCCGCGCCGGCAGATTTTGCCAGGGATAGGGTGAAGTCCGACAGGTCCGTCGCAACGATCTCGCCGGCGCCGGCCCGGCGGGCCGCAAGAATGGACAGCACGCCGATAGGACCGCAACCGGTCACCAGCACCTTCTTGCCGAGCATTTCGCCGGCGCGGCGGGTGGCATGCAGTGTCACCGCTAGCGGTTCTGCCATGGCAGCCTCCCCGGCCGTCAGCCCGTCGGCTGCCACGCACTGGATTGCATCGGCGACGAGACTTTCCCGGAAGGCGCCCTGAATATGGGGAAACGGCATGGCACTGCCGTAAAAGCGCATATTGAGGCACTGGTTGTGCAGCCCGTCCTGACAGTAACGGCAGGTCCGGCAGGGGCGCGATGGCGACACCGCGACAAGCTGACTGATCTCGAGCCCGCTGACGCCCGGCCCGAGTTCTTCCACGATCGCCGAGACTTCGTGACCGAGCACCATAGGCTCCTTCAGCCGCACCGCCCCGAAGCCGCCATGGTTGTAGTAATGCAGATCGCTGCCGCAGATGCCACCCGTGGCAAGACGCAGCCGCACCTCGCCCTGCCCCGGCTCCGCATCGTCGATCTCCTCGATGCGCACGTCCTTGGCCGCATGGGCTACAATGGCTTTCATATTTGTCTCCTCAGATTGGCGGCGTCCAAGGCACTGAACCTTGACACGAAATGTTATCGATAACATAAACAGCGTGAGATTTGTTGTCGAGGTGAAACCACACTTCAATCGACCTTCGGCAAACGGACGGGATCGGCCATGCGCAACGAAATCACCTTGATCGGCGATCACACTATGACGCCATGCCCATGACGCGCAAACCACCCACCATGGCCGATGTGGCGAGGAAAGCAGGCGTGTCACCAATGACGGTGTCGCGTGCCTTCAAGCGGGACAGTTCCGTCAGCCGGGAAACGCGTGATGCCGTACTGCGCGCTTCGGAAGACCTCGGCTATGTTTTCGACAGCACGGCGGCGAGCCTGAGATCCCAGCGAACGGATTTCGTCGCCGTCACCATTCCCTCGCTCAACAATGCCAACTTCGCCGATACGGTGCGTGCCCTTTCCGAGGGGCTGTCCGCTCGCGGCTTACAGATCCTGCTCGGATACACCAATTACGACATTCACGAGGAAGAGCGACTGATCGAGCAATTGCTGCGCCGGCGCCCCGAGGCGATTGTCGTCACCGGCGGCAAACATACGGACCGGGCGCGCCAATTGCTGCGCAATGCCGGTATTCCGGTGATCGAGACCTGGGACTGGCCGGATGAACCGCTGGGCCATGTCGTCGGCTTTTCCAATGCCCAGTCGGTGCGGGAAATGGTCGATCACTTTGTTACGGCCGGCTATCGGCGCATCGCCTTTATCGGCGGCGATGACGACCGCGATACGCGGGGCGTCGAGCGGCGCGCCGGCTTCATTGCGGCCATGAAGGCGCATGGACTGGATGCCTCGCGTCTGATTGCGGCAGGCGCTCCGCCCATTTCCATGCGCGAGGGCGCCGATGCCATGGGCCGGCTTCTGGACAGCGCGCCGGATACCGAAGCCGTCATCTGCGTATCGGACCTGCCTGCCTTCGGGGCGCTTTCGGAATGCCAGCGCCGCAGCATCCGCGTGCCCGACCAGATGGCCATCGGCGGGTTCGGCGATTACGAGATCGGCGCCGTCTGCGTTCCAAGCCTCACCACGATCAACGCCTTTGCGTACGACATCGGGCGGAAAGCGGCCGAGCTTATTCTCGCCATCCGGGACGGCAAGCCAAACGTGGACGCACCTGCCCGCATCGTCATTCACCCCGAGCTTATTCTTCGCCAGAGCAGCCGATAGGGCAGGCGGGCGGGCGACGACAGCAGGGATCCGGAAGTTAAGCGCAGTCAAAAGTGTTGGGGTGCGGACTTTGCGTTCTTGATAACTGGCCGGACGGTCTGTAAAATCTCGCGCATATGCTAGGACAAGCCGTTCAAAGGCATACGACCTCCAACAGCACCGTGCAGTTTGGCACCACATAGTAGCTTCAAGCGCACAGCCCGCCGCAGTAAAGCAACGTCCGATAAAGTGGCTACGGCACATCCTCAAGCTTAGACGAGCGAAATTCGACATAGCTGAGCGGCATGCGAGACGGCTTGTTTCGGTGCGCCCGATCCAAAACAGGGCGCTTCACCTTCTCGTAACGCCCCCTATTGGCGCTCCCAATGCAGGTAACAGCTGTTACTTTCCCCTCCTCGCCTTACCATGCTTTTGACAGCGCCACCCCTAACGCTGCGCTGCGGATGGCCAGGATTAATGCACTCCTCATGCAAGCGCGATGACTGCATTGGCCGAGACCGATGCCAAGGGCTTCCGCTACTGGGTATCGTCTATGTCGGCGCGATCAATGCTCTCGCCGAGCAGCATCAGGAAGTAACAGTTGTTACACTTCTCGTCGCCACCACCCCAGCAGCCCGCAGCCTGCAACCCGGGCATAGACTGATCGGGACCCGTCGACCATGGGCACAGCAAAAAGGCCTGCCGATCGCTCGACAGGCCTTTCACACTTCTCCAAAGCCGGCAGGGCTGATCTACTTATTGCCGCCCGCCTTGCCGGTCTGATCCTGAAAATCCGCGATCAACTGCGGCAGGCGTTCCAGCAGCCAGTCGGAAAGACCGGGCAGGCGCTTGTCGGGGATCGACAGACGGGTCGCTCCGTCAGTGCGCTTCACCCCAATGGTGATCCCCTCGCCCAGCACGACATCGGCAATCTCGGCCTTCGAGCGGGTCGACCCGTCGAAAGCAGTCAGCACCAGCGCAAAGCGACGGTCGCTGCCGGCCTGCGCCCAATCGGGAGCGCTCGTAACCTTAGACAGGATCCGTGCCTGCCGCTCATCCAGCTGACGATCCTTGATGAAGGCGCCGAGCTTTTCCCATTTCGGCCTGCCGACCGAAGGCGCCGGGCCGATCAACCGGATGAGGTCTTCAGGAATGAGCATCACGGTGTTGGTAAGGATCGAGATATAGGCGAGGCGTTGACCGTCCTTGCGTCCAAGCGCTTCGGAAATCGTCTCGCGCGAATATTTGAGTTCCTTCAGCTTCAGGGCAAAGAGAGCCTGCTCGATGAAGGACAGATTGAGGCGCGCGGCATTTTCGATGCCCTGCGAGACGGCCAGCTCCTCGTCGCTCATCTCGCGCACGATCGCCTTTACCGGCCTTTTCAGGATCTGACAGGCGCGCAGGCGGCGATGGCCATAGGCCACCTGATAATGGCCCGGCTTGCCGGAAAGTGGCCGCACGAGGATCGGCAGTTTCTGACCGGCCTCGCGGATACCCTCGACAAAGGTCTCAAAGCTTTCATCGCCGTCGATGTCGAGGCGGTCGCTGACGAAGGAAGGCACGATGCGGTCGGGATCAAGCTCGATGATCGTCTCGGCCGACAACAACTGGTCGTGAAGCCTGCGGTTTTCGTCCTCGATCGAGACGAAGGCGCGGTCCATCGACTTCACCGCCACGGAGCCGACCCGACGCCGTTCCAGTTCCTGGGGAGAGGGAGGTGTCTGCTTTTCCAGCGCCTCGGCATCGACATTGCCGAACAGGCTTCGCATGCGCTGGTTTCGTTCTTTTGGATTGACCATCATCGGCCCCACACTGTCTTGATGTGAAGAAAGATTTCGCGGTTGACTGCGTCCATCGATTCAAGCGCGCGGCTTAATGTATCACGCCCAACGCTGCCGCGCGTCAACTCATAGAGACTTTTCTTCTCGAGACCCGCACTGGCGATGGCCGTCGTTTCAACCACGGCCGGCGCCAGCACATCCTCCTTGAACAGGGAGCGCAACAGGGTCACCACGTTCACCTGAGGGCCGTCATTCGGGTTGTGGCGGGTTATCAGGTAGCGGATGAAATCATGGCTGAGCGTGCCCCCCCGCTCCTCGATCACACTCATCAGATCGCTCATCATCGCCAGAAACTGGTTCATGCTCGCCACATCGATCATGGCCGGGTGAATGGTGATGAGAAGTCCGGAC
>NZ_JBHFFP010000004.1:319321-378831 GCF_042611105.1 Neorhizobium fuzhouense
GAAAATCCAGCCCCTCCGCCGGCCGCTTGTTTGCCAGATGCGCACGGATCTGGTTCACCTGGGATAGGGTGTAGATCCGCCGCCCGTTATCCTGTCGATCGGGAATCACGCCTTCGCCATCGAGCGACATCTGTCTGAGCGTCGATTCTGCAATGCCGAGAAGCTGCGCCACCTCGCGGGAGGTAAAGGTCTTCAGCGTCTTGGCCGATTCCGGCTCGTAAAGCCGCTCCCGGATCGATTGAAGCTGCGCGGACAACAGTTTCGACTGGCGGCTGATCTTGAGGGCAGACGATTCGGGCGGTTCGGCAGGGTTAAGGCTGGTTTTCATGTGTTCCTCGCGACGGTTTTTTCACAATCATCGGCATATTTCCGTCGCGGGACAGTCGCCTAAATCCCGCACCTCGTCAAATGATACTTGGTTAACCGGACCTTAACGCGACACTGGTTCCCGGCGTAATCGCCGCTCTGCGACGGACATGCGTGAGGAATGACTGCATCAATAATGTGCATGCATCATTGTTGTGCTTGAAATTGGCGATACCCCCGCTAGTATCGCCGGCGTCGAAGGGAGCGATCCCGCGCGAGACCCCCGGCACATTTCCCCGAAGAAGGACCGTACCCATGACCACAGCAATCCGCCTGCGCGCCTCAGCCCTGGCGATCGGCGTTGCCCTTGCCGCTTCCATGTCTGCAATGGCTGAAGCCAAGACGCTCACCATTTCCTGGTGGGGCTATAACGGCGAGAAGCTGAACGCCAATATCGTCGAGCCGTTCAAGAAGATCTGCGGTTGCGACATCGTTTTTGAAACCGGCAACAATGCGGATCGCCTCAACAAGCTGAAGCTGCGCGGCGGAAAAGGCGTCGACGTCATCTATCTGACCGACAGCTATTCGCAGATCGGCATCGCCGAGGGCCTTTTCCAGAAGGTGGACGCGACCAAGCTTTCGAACCTTGCCGACCTCTACGACCTGGCAAAGGATCCGCAGGGCGGCTATGGCCCGGCCTATACGATCGGGCGCGTCGGCATCGTCTATGATGCTGCCAAGGTCAATCCGGCCATTTCCTCGTGGAACGATCTGTGGCGCGCCGACCTGAAGAGTGCCGTCACCCTTCCCGGCATTACCACCACCGCCGGCCCGATGGTCGTCCTGCAGGCCGCAAAGCATGCCGGCGCAGACGCCTTTGCCGATACTGACAAGGCGTTTGCCTCGATCGAAGCGCTGAAGACGAATGTCGCCAAGAACTACAATACGGGCTCCGAACTGGTAAACCTCATCTCCACAGGTGAAGCCAAGGTTGCCATCGCGCAGGATTTCACGCTGGTCTCGATGAAGGCCGCCGTCCCGACCATGACCTGGGCCAGCCTCTCCGATGGCGACATCGCAACGCTCAACACGGTGAACATTCCGGCGGGGTCGGAAAATGTCGAACTGGCCCACCAGTTCATCAACTTCATCCTGTCGAAGGAAGTGCAGCAGCTTGACGCGGAACAGGGCGTCGATGCGCCGGTGTCCACGAAAGTAACCCTGACGCCCGAGCAGGCCAAGATCTGGACCTATGGCCCGGACATGATCGCAAAGCTCAACCGCCTCGACTACGTCAAACTGAACGACGCCAAGACCGACTGGATCGATCGCTGGAACGAAATCTTCAGCAAGTAAACGCGATTATCCGTGCATGAACAGGCCGGCCCGGCAGCAATCCGGGCCGGCAGACTTGAATGAAAAGGCCGGTTGCGCCATGCTGCCGCCAGATGGGCGTTCAATGCCCGCGACCATTACCCAGCGATAGTGAAATCAAGGCTCCGTCCGCCGTCAAAGACCCCGGACAAGCCGTTTGAGCAAGATATGATAAAACGTTTAAGCCCCTGGATTTTGGCCGGACCGGCAAGCCTGCTCGTGCTGGTTTTCCTGATCCTTCCCGTCGGCTCGACGCTGATTGCGACCTTCACCGATGCAAAGGGCTGGGCGGCCCCCTATGCGACCTTCTTCAACAGCGGCTTTCGGCGCACCGTGCTTTACCGCACCATCGAGATTTCGCTGATCACGACGGTGATCTCCGTCATCCTCGGCTTCATCGCCGCCTATGTCGTGGCGCAGATGCCGGGGCGGCTCAAAAGCATCATGATCATCGCTGCCGTCTTTCCGCTGCTGACGGGCGTCGTGGTGCGCTCCTTCGCCTGGCTGATCCTGCTCGGCAAGAACGGCATTCTCAACTCGGCACTGCTATCGATGGGGATAATTTCCGAGCCGATCTCCATGCTCTACACCGAAGGCGCGGTGATCGCTGCCATGGTCTATCTCTTCGTGCCGCTGATGATCCTGACGCTTGCCGGCGTCCTGGAGGGCATCCCGAAAGACGTGGTGGAAGCGGCAACCTCGCTTGGCGCCGCACCCTTTGCAGTGTTTCGCCAGGTCATCCTGCCGCTTGCCATGCCGGGGCTCATCGTTGGCGCGGTGCTCGTGTTTACCGGCAGCTTCACCTCCTATGCCACACCGCAGCTTCTCGGCGGCGAGCGGCAGATGATGATGGGAACGCTGCTTTACCAGCGCGCCATGGTCACCTTCGATTGGACAGGCGCTTCGACCGTTGCCGCCATCATGGTGGTTGTCACCATTGCAATCGTCATGCTGATGACGCGGCTTGCACGCCGCCTGAACCCGATGGCGGGCTAAACCATGCGCACCACTCTTCATCCCGCCCTGATCGTCATTGCCACGATCATCTTCATCATTCTGATCGCACCGCTCTTCATCATTCTGGGGGCAGCCGTCAGCGACACCAACTACCTGACATTTCCGCCGCAGGGTTTCACCATGCGCTGGTTCACCAACATCTTTGAGATCAGCGCCTTTCGCACCACTGCCATCACCAGCCTGCAGATCGCCTTTTTCGGCACGTTCCTGGCTCTTCTCATCGGCATTCCGGCCGCCTATGCGCTGAACCGCTTTCGCATCCGGCTGCCTTCCTGGCTGTCGAACGTCTTCGTACTGCCCATCCTCGTGCCGGAGATCGTTCTGGGCTTCTCGCTGATGAAATCGGTCACGATCAATCTCGGGCTTCCGGTCTTTGCCACGCTGATGCTAGGCCATGCGCTGCTCGTCTTGCCCTATGCGGTGAGGGTAGTGGGAGCAAGTCTTGCATCCTTCGACTTCTCCATCGAGGAAGCGGCGATCAGCCTCGGTTGCCCGCCCCTGAAAACCTTCCTGACGGTGGTGCTTCCCAATATCAGTGCCGGCGTCATCGCCGCCTTCATTCTGGCCTTCATCACCTCGATCAACGACGTGTCCATTTCACTGTTTCTGACCGGCCCCGGCATTTCCACGCTGCCGATCCAGATCCTGGCGCATATGGAACAGTTTTTCGATCCGACGATTGCCTCCGTTTCCGTGCTGCTGATGCTCCTGACGGTTGGCGTCATGGCCATCGTCGAAGCCACCCTTGGCCTTACCTTCCTGACAAAGTGAATTTGCCGTGACCGTTTCGCTGACACTCGACCACATCACCGCCCATTACGGGTCCACACAGGTGCTGGAAGACCTGTCGCTTGCCATTAAGGCCGGCGAACTGGTCTCGCTGCTCGGCTCGTCCGGCTGCGGCAAGACGACGACGCTGAGGCTTGTCGCGGGCTTTCTGGAGCCGACGAGCGGCACCATCCGGCTTGGCGAGCGCGATCTTACCCGCCTTGCCGCCCACACACGCGATATCGGCCTGGTGTTTCAGAACTATGCCCTGTTTCCACACCTCTCCGTGCGCGACAATGTCGCCTTCGGCCTGAAGCAACGCGGACTGGGGGCCGCCGAGCGCACGGCGAGGGCCAATGCCATGCTGGAGCGCGTCGGCCTGTCGTCCTTTGCCGATCGCATGCCGGCAGCATTGTCGGGCGGGCAGAAGCAGCGTGTGGCGCTTGCTCGCGCGCTTGTCATCGAACCGCCGCTCCTGATGTTCGACGAGCCGCTGTCCAACCTCGATGCCAAGCTGCGCGTCGACATGCGCGTCGAAATCCGGCGCCTACAACGCGCCAATGGCACGACCTCGCTTTATGTGACGCACGACCAGGAAGAGGCGTTTTCGATTTCCGATCGCGTCGCGATCATGAATGCCGGCAAGATCATGCAGCTTGACCGGCCGGAAGTGCTCTACCAACGCCCGGCCAACGCCTTTGTCGCCCGCTTCGTCGGCTTCGAAAACCTAATCGCGATGAGCGTCACCGCCCGCGAAGGCGAAATGGTAACAGCTGTGACCCGGTCGGGCGCCACCCTTCAGCTGTCGCAGGCCGTGTTCGGCGCCATCCCCGATCGCTTCGTTCTGGCAGCCCGGCCGGAAGGGCTTGCCGCCGCCCGGGAAGGGGAGGGGATTCCCGTCACCCTCGGCATCCGCACCTATCTCGGGCGCGCCTACCAATATCAATGCGCAACGACTGAAGGGAACTATCTGGGCAATGGTCCGCTGACGGACCTGATGGAGCCGGGCGCTGCCGCGGTCCTCATTCCCGTTCCTGAACAGTGCTGCATCCTGCCCTCCGACGCCTGAGGAAATCCCATGTCGCTCTCTCCCGCTGAACTCGACGCCGTCCTGGCGCAGGCCGATGCCACGCTGCCCCAGGCGCTTGACCGCCTGTTTGTGCTCATCCGCATCCCGAGTGTCTCGACTGATCCGGCTTATGCGCAAGATTGCCGGCGCGCCGCGGAATGGCTGGCGCAGGATCTTGCCAATATCGGCTTTGACGCGTCCGTCCGCGACACGATCGGCCATCCGATGGTGGTTGGCCATGCGCGCAAGGAGGAGGGGGCGAATATCCTCTTTTACGGCCATTACGATGTGCAGCCAGTCGATCCGGTGGCGCTCTGGGAAACCGATCCGTTCGAGCCCGTGATGAAGCCGCTCGCCAATGGCGATACGGCGATCGTCGCGCGCGGCGCCTCCGACGACAAGGGGCAGATGATGACCTTTGTCGAGGCTTGCCGCGCCTTCAAGGTGGTGACCGGCGGGCTTCCGGTCGGCATCAGCATTCTCTTCGAGGGCGAAGAGGAGGCGGGCAGCCCGAGCCTTGCGCCCTTCATGGAAGAGGCCGCAGCAGAGCTCAAGAGCGACGTCGTCTACGTCTGCGATACCGATATGTGGGACCGCGAGACACCGGCGATCACCACCATGCTGCGCGGCCTCGTCAGCCAGGAAATCGAGATCACCTGCGCCGACCGCGACCTGCATTCCGGCATGTTCGGCAACGCCGCGCGCAATGCGCTGCAGGTGCTCGGTGATGTGGTGGCAAGCCTGCGCCGGCCGGATGGCAGTGTGGCGGTCGAGGGTTTCTATGACGGCGTGAGCGAGCTTTCCGATGAGGTGAGGGCGCTCTGGCAGCGGCTGCCGTTTGACGAGCAAGCGTTCCTCGGCGATGTCGGCCTGAAAATCCCGGCAGGGGAGGAAGGGCGCTCGATCCTCGAACAGGTCTGGGCACGACCCAGCTGCGAGATCAACGGCATGACGGGCGGTTATACCGGCGAGGGGTTCAAGACCGTTATCCCCGCCAAGGCCACGGCGAAGATTTCCTTCCGCCTCGTTGCCGGCCAGGACCCGGAAAAGATCCGCGACGCGTTTCAGGCGCATGTGCGGGCAAGGGTGCCGGCCGACTGCCAGGTCACCTTCAAGACCTATGGACTGGCACCAGCCATCACCATGCCGCTGGATAGTACGTTTTTACGCGCGACAAGCAGTGCGCTTTCTGCAGAATGGGGCCGCGAAACCGCACTCGCCGGAACAGGCGGTTCCATCCCGATCGTTGGTGCCTTCAAGGAAAAGCTCGGCGCCGATACGCTGCTGGTCGGCTTTGCCCGCTTCGACAATCGAGTGCACAGCCCGAACGAGAAATACGACCTGTCGAGCTTCCGCCACGGCATCCGGTCCTGGATCCGCATTCTGGCGGCCCTTTCGGCCTGAGCGAAAAAAGGACAATCCGGCAGGCGATGACCTGCCGGACATTTTTCAGAGCGCCCGGTTTTAAAACACGACCTTCTGCACCGCGCCCGTCTGGACATTGACAAGCCCCTGCGGCGCATAATCGGAAGGCGCCACCAGCACCCAGCGCCACGGCGCGCAGGTGAGGGTCGCAAAGGCCAGACGCTCGGGAAAGCCCGGGAACCAGCGCGGGCTGAAAGTCGGCTCATACATCCAGTCGATCTTTTCACCCTCGGCGTACAGCGCCTGCATCTCCTCGTGCAGTAACTCCGGTGCGCGGCACGTCATTAGGCCGGCCACCTCGTAGCGCACCGTTGCGACCACTTGTCCTTCGCGCACCAGCGCCCATCCGCCGTCATTGTCGGCAATGGCGTTGACGGCCATCGCCATGGCCGCATCGGAGGAGCCGACGCACCAGATATTATGCTTGTCATGCGCCATGGAGCAGGCAAGCGCGGTATCGGGCGTCTTCGGCCCGCAACCGATCCAGAACATCTTTGACACGGCCGCCTTGCCGGAGAACCGGTCAATCACCGAGAATTTCGTGATATTGCGGCTTTCGTCGCGCTGCACCAGCCCGCCCTCGACCGGCAGTTCATAGGTCAAAAACTCGTCGGCCCAGTGGAAGGGGCGAAGCACAGCCGCCTGCATCGTCTGGCGGCCCGGCTCGGCAAAAATGGCAAAATCCGCTTCGGTCAATGGCCGGCCGATGTTCACCGTCTTCGTCGCCCACTGCGGCCAGTCGATCTTCGGCACGTCGGGCAGATAGGTCTTGCCCTCTGAAACCTGCCGTCCATCGGCCCAGACCTTTGCGATCTTAAATGTCTCAACATCCGACAACAGCACGATATCGGCATAGCGCCCCGGCGCAATCGATCCTACCCAGGGGGTGAGCCGCATGTGGCGCGCTGGATTGATGGTGACACACTGGATGGCGATTTCCGGCGCAAGGCCCGACTGGATCGCAAGGCGCACATTGTAATCCGTCGCCCCCATCTTCAGCGTATCGGAAGCGCTGCGGTCGTCGGTGGTAAAGGCAATCTGCGACCAATCACCAAGGCCTCTTTCCAGAAGCCCCTTGACCACGTCCGGCAGGCTGTGCGGGCGAAGTTCCATGAACAGACCATGGGTCAGCTTGTCCCAGAACTCCTCGAAGGTCCAAGCCTCGTGATCGGAGGCAAGGCCGGCAGCGGCAAAGGCGTTGATGGTCGGAAGATCCCGGATGCCGGCGGCATGGCCCTCGACCACGCCGCGCTGCTCGAAGGTGGCTCGGATCATGCCCCAGAGGCGGGCGTGCGACGGATTTTCGGCGTTCCAGACAGCCGGCCAGTCCATGACCTCATCGAGGCCCGCCACCATCAGGCTCTCCTTCAGGAAAGCCTTCTGTTCATCATAGCCCAGATAACCGCCGCCATGTTCATAACCCGTCGGCGGCACGGCCGAGCCGGGGAGGGGGAAGATTTTCAAGGGCGATCCCGCCTCGCGCGCCTTCAGCCAGAACTCCAGCGTCTTTGCCCCATTGACGTTGGAGAACTCGTGGCTTGCCTCGCAGGTCCAGGTATTGCCGCGCGGCAGAACGAGCGCTGCCTCCCATTCCGGCGTCAGATGCGAGCTTTCGATATGCTTGTGCACTTCGCCCAGTCCGGGGACGGCGGAGAGATCCGGCTCATGAACCCTTGTCGTCACCGTGCCCGGATAACTGCCGGCCGGCCCGACATAGGCGATGCGCCGGCCCTTGATGATGATTTCCTGATCTTCGGCCCAGGTGCGGGTCGCGACATCGAGCAGGCGCCCGACGCGCAGCGCTACATCCGCGGGCTCCTTGCCCAGCGCCACCAGCGTCAACTGCTGGCGGATCGCAACTTCGGTGGCGGAATCGGGATTGATATCGATGAGGGCGGGGCGCGTCACGGGCCACTCCTTGGAACTGCGAATGATCGGTCTTTGACCGGGCCGGCCGGTCGGCCATACGGCGATGGTGCCGCGATGGTGCCACTGGGCTTAAACCCGCTCCCGCCTGATCGCAACCGGCGTTTTCCTCAGTCCTCGTCTTCTCCAGCGCCTTCAAGAAGCGGGCTCAACTCGTCCTTCTGCATCTGGTGGCGGCTGAGGAGGCCCGCATCTTCCAGCATGTCGAGATCGGGCAATTCTCGCAGCGTCGCAAAGCCGAAAGCGGCAAGAAAAGCCGGCGTCGTCACATAGGTATAAGGAGAGCCGGGGCCGGTGCTGCGCGGCCCGGACGTGATGAAACCAAGGCGCTTGATATTGGCAATCGTGTCCCGGTTTACCTCGCGGCCGAAAATGCGCGACAACTCGCTGCGCGTGACCGGCTGGAAGTAACCGATCACCATCAGAACCATGGCCTCCTGTTGCGAAAGCTCGGCCGGGAGCTTGACGGGTGCGCCGGAGCTTCGAACCACCTGGGCATAGGCCGGGCGCGTGCGATACTGAAAACCTCCCGAAACCGAGACCAGATCGAAGGGGCGAGTGGCAAGCTCGGCGCGGATATCATCGATGATGAGATCGAGATCACAGTTGCGCCCCACCACCCGCATCAGCACGTCACGTCCAACCGGCTCGGAGGAGGCAAACACGACGGCCTCGACCCGGTTCATCCACTCGCGCCAGCGCGCCGGCGGTGCAAGCGCCAAAAGTTCGGTATCGAGAGGTGCCGGCGGTTTCGGGGTGCGCGCCATGATCAGAGCCCGAAGACGCGCGAATTGGGCCGACCGGACAGCTCCCGGATAGCGCCGAATTCCAAAAGCCGCTCGAACAACCGGCGCGAAGCAAAGCGCGACAGTTTTGCGGTCGCCAGCGAGCCGGAGACGGCATCCTCGCTCAACAGGAGATCGATCGCATCGCCGGCGCCCTTGGCACGAAGTTTCGGCACGACGTCCATGAGGCGTTGCGCCCGCCGGTCGATGTCGCCGGCAAAGCGCACCGCGTCGATGGCAGCGTCAGCAAGCGACAGGGTGAGGGCGCGGGTAAAACCGTCCGCGTCCGGAGACAGGCGCTTCTGGCTGCGCTCGGCGCGAAAATAGGCGGACTGGCGCTGCGCCATCATCAGCGGCAGTGCCACCGGCCAGCCCATCATTTCCTTCAACAGCTGATCGGCCACCCACCAGGCCAGAAGCTCATAAGCGGCACCGAGCGCCATGATGCGCGAAACGATCTGCGCCATCGCATGGGGCGGCGAGGCTGTTTCGCGCGCTGCGGCCTCGCACCAGTGCGGCACCGCCTCAAGCTCATCGAGCCAGCGCAGATCGAGCAGTCCCACCAGGCCTTTCAGCGTCTCGGCCTCCAGAAACAGCGGCCGGGCGGCAAGCCGCTTCCAGGCGCCGTACATGTTGCCGGAGGGGCCGGCATCGTCGCCCGGACGGCGCAGCACCCAGGCATCGCGCAGTTGCGCCTCCTCTTCGCGCCGCCCCGACAGGCGAACGGCAGCGACCCCACATTTCAAGGCCTGACGCTGACGCCATGCACCGGCCCAGGGGTAATCGGCACGCATCACGCGGTCGAGCGCCAGAAGGGCGCCACCGGCCAGAAAGGCTGCCTCCGCATCGCTTTCGACAGCGGCACGCCGGGTTGCCCAGGCAGGGACCTGGAAAACAGGTTGATCAGGCTGACGGGATGGTCGCGCAGGAATCATGGGAGGATCATAGTGGCTTTGCGCGCTTAGGAAAGAGCAGGGCCAGCGAACCGCACAGTTCTTCTAGCTGGCATCGCCCTCGCCGCTGTCATCCCGAAGTCGGCGCGAAAGCAGGGGATAGACCACCAGTCCGTCCTCCTCGCCGCGCGGAAACTGCCCGTCACGGTGTCGCCGCTCGGCCGCCTTGTAGCCGGCGGGACTGACACCAATGTAATGCTTGAACATGCGCGAGAAATAATAGCTGTCGCCATACCCCACCTGTTCTGCCGTCTGCTTGACCGAGCGCCCGCCGGCCAGCAATCCCATGGCACGCTCCATGCGCTTGAACTCCTGATATTTGGTCGGCGTCAGCCCCACCTGCCGGCGAAAGATGCGGCGAAAGTAATCCTGGTTATAGGGAATGGAGGCGAGCACCGTGCCTACGATCCCGTCGTCCAGCGGGTCTGCCGCAATGCGGCTTGCCGCCACCATGACGGCGAGCGATAGGGCGTCGGGATTGTCCACCGACGCCTCCTGCTGCTGGCGCCAGCCGATAAAGGCTGCCTCGATATATTCGGTGAGAAACACCATGAACATGTGATGCTGGGCAAGCGTCGTTGAAGACAGCGGAACGCTCTCGCGGTAATGCCGCACCAGCGGCTGCAGCATCGACCACCGCGGCAGCGCAACCGACCGCTTGAGCTCCATCTGCGAGATCAGATCCATGCGCCCGAACACATCAAGCGTAAAATGCTGGGCAACACCCGTGTAGAGATCGCTCGACACCGCGCGCCCGACAAACTGACGGTTGGCCTCGATCAGCATGGCGCAGCCAGGCTCCATCACCACCCGTTCACCAGCGATCTCATACTCTCCGCATCCCGCAAGACATATGACAAGATCGTGAACGGAATTCGTCTTGTCGATCCGCCAGCTCGGCGAATGCTGCATCTTGATAGTCGAGCGCGTGAGGTTGAGCGTCAGCGCCTGCACGGGAATGGCAGCAAGCGGACCCTGTTCGTTTTTCTCCATCTTTTTGTCCGGAAGCCTCTATTCTCTTCGGTGTCCATGCGGAAGATAGTAGCGCCCATCGATGGAAAACGCCAGTTTTCATCGCCTGTTCAATGGGAGGAGCGGGGCAAGCGGGGAGGAGAGGACGCGTGATGGCGCCGAGTATCCCTTTGCCTCGAGATCAAGATGCAGAATTCGGACTACCCGGAATTCCCTCGACCTGTCGCCGGGACCCCGAGCGCCGCCGCATTTAAGCCGCTGCAGGGACGCCCTGCCCGCCAGCGCGACGGCCGCCTCAACATGTATGACATGATGGCGGGTGCCACAAACACATGGCCCGTTGGAGGTCGCGCATGAGTGGCGACAACCGCTTTCTCGGGCTCTTCTACCTGTCGCCCTATATCATTGGGCTCCTGGTGTTCACGGCGCTGCCTTTTGCCGCCTCGTTCTATCTGAGCTTTACCGATTACAATCTGATGTCGTCGCCGGTGTTTACCGGGCTCGACAACTACTGGAAGCTGTTTACCGGCGACCGCACGTTCCGCAAGTCGCTGTGGGTGACGCTGGTCTACGTGTTCACCACCGTACCGCTGAAGCTCGCCTTTGCGCTCTTCATCGCGGTCATCCTGAACTACAAGCTGAAATTCATCAATTTCTTCCGTACCGCCTTCTACGTGCCCTCGATCCTCGGCGGCTCCATCGCGATTGCCGTGATGTGGCGTTACCTGTTTGCCGATGTCGGCATCGTCAACATGGGGCTGGCAACGCTCGGCTTCGAGCCGGTCAACTGGTTTGGCGATCCCACAAACGCGCTTTTCACCATCACGCTTTTGCGCCTCTGGCAGTTCGGCTCGGCCATGGTGATTTTCCTCGCGGCGCTTCAGAGCATCGACAAGTCGCTCTACGAGGCAGCCTCGATCGATGGCGCGGGCAAGTTTGCCACCTTCTGGCACATCACCATGCCGCTCATCACACCGGTCATCTTCTTCAACCTGATCATGCAGATGGTCCAGGCCTTCCAGGAGTTCAACGGGCCCTACATCATCACGCAGGGCGGCCCGCTGAAGTCCACCTATCTCCTGCCGCTCTACATCTATGAGGAAGCCTTCCGGCGGTTCGACATGGGTTATGCCTCGGCCATTGCCTGGGTGCTCTTCGTCATCATCATGGTGCTTACCCTCATCGCCTTCTGGTCCTCGCGCCATTGGGTCTATTACGCCGGCGACAAGAGGAGCTGATCCGATGGCAAACCATATCCTTTCAGAAAACCTTGCGCTCGATCAGGAAGCAGACCGCATCCTGAAGGCACAGCGCCGCCGCCAGTTCATCAGTGCCACCCTGCGTTACGGTGTGCTGACACTCGTCGGCCTCATCATGCTCTATCCGCTGATCTGGCTGATCGGCGCCTCGTTCAAGACCAATTCGGAAATCTTTGCCGGCGCCGGCTTCATCCCGAACGAAGCCACCATTTCCGGCTATGTGCAGGGCTGGCAAACCTCGACGCCCTATACATTCGGGCGCTTCTTCTGGAACACGTTCCTGATCGTCGTGCCAAAGATGATCGGCACGGTGGTGTCCTGCACGGCTGTCGCCTACGGGTTTGCCCGCTTTGATTTCCCGGGCAAGAAGGTCCTGTTTGCCTCGCTGATCGCCACGCTTTTGCTGCCGAACGTCGTCACCCGCATTCCGCAATATCTGCTGTTTCGCGATCTCGGCTGGCTCGACAGTTTCCTGCCGCTCTGGGTACCCTCGGCTTTTGCCGGTGATGCCTTCTTCGTCTTCATGCTGGTGCAGTTCCTGCGCGCCATTCCGCGCGACATGGAAGAGGCCGCCCGCGTCGATGGCGCCAATACCTGGCAGGTGCTGCTGTTCATCGTCGTGCCGCTTCTGACGCCGGCGCTGATTTCGGTCTGCCTGTTCCAGTTCATGTGGACGATGAACGATTTTCTGGGGCCCCTGATCTACCTCTCCTCGGTCGACAAGTTTCCGGTGTCGCTCGCCCTCAAGCTCTCCATCGATACCACCGAAGCCTTCGAGTGGAACCGCATCCTCGCCATGTCGGTGCTGACCATCATGCCGGCGCTCATCGTGTTCTTCGTGGCGCAGAAATATTTCATCGAAGGCATCTCCGCCGGTGGCGTGAAAGGATAAGACAATGGCTCGCCTGCAGCTTAGAAACCTCGAAAAAGACTATGGCGGCTTCAAAGCCGTCCACGGGATCAACCTGGACGTCGCAGATGGCGAGTTCATGGTTCTGGTCGGCCCCTCCGGCTGCGCCAAATCCACGACGCTGCGCATGATTGCCGGCCTGGAGCGCATTACCGGCGGTGAAATCCGCATCGGCGATAACCTCGTCAACGACAAGGCGCCCGGCGAGCGCGGCATCGCCATGGTGTTCCAGAACTATGCGCTTTATCCGCATATGAAGGTGCGCAAGAACCTTTCCTTCGGGCTTCGCCTGAAGCGCCGGCCGGCGGAAGAAATCGAGCAGGCAACGCAGGACGTCTCCAATATCCTGGAGATTGGCGATTATCTGGAGCGTCTGCCAAAACAGCTTTCCGGTGGCCAGGCGCAGCGTGTCGCCGTCGGGCGCGCCCTCATCAAGAAACCGCAGGTTTTTCTGTTCGATGAGCCGCTGTCGAACCTTGATGCCAAGCTGCGTGCCTCGATGCGGGTGCGCATCACCGATCTGCACAAGCAGCTGAAGGCCGACGGCCTGCAATCCACCGTCGTCTACGTCACGCATGACCAGACGGAAGCCATGACCATGGGCGACCGCATCTGCGTGATGAAGGAAGGCCGCATCATGCAGGTGGCCGATCCGGTGACGCTTTATAACCGCCCGGCCAATGCCTTCGTGGCCGGCTTCATCGGCAGCCCGGAAATGAACCTCATCGATGCGGAATTGTCCGGCAGCCGTCTGGCGATCGGCACCCAGACCTATGACCTGTCGCCTGAGATCATGGCGCGTCTCAGCCCGAAGACGCCGAAGGGTGTCACGCTTGGCGTGCGCCCGCAGCATTTTGCCGTGGTGGGGCCAGAGGCAGGGAACGCGCTCACGGGCCGCGTCTCGCATGTCGAGTTCATGGGCCACGAGGTCTACCTCTACATCCATGTCGAGGGCCAGCAGATCATCGCGGTCGTCTCCGCCAGCAATTACGACCGCAGCAAGATCAACGGCGATCTCGTGCGCCTTTCGCCGCAGCCCGAGGCCGCCCATCTGTTCGATCGCCAGTCCGGGGAAAACATTTCCCTGGCCGCCATCCAGTAACCACCGTTCGGGGAGGAACGACATGAAACTGACCAAACTTCTTCTGGCCACGGCATGTGCCGCAACCAGTCTCGCGCCACTTGCCCATTCTGCCGATCTGCGCATGTCCTGGTGGGGTGGCGACAGCCGCCACAAGGCAACGCAGGCAGCGCTGAAAGCCTGCGGCGAAAAACACGGCCACACCATTGCGCCGGAATATACCGGCTGGGACGGGCATCTGGAAAAGGTCACCACCCAGATTGCCGGTGGCACCGAAGCCGACATCATGCAGATCAACTGGCCCTGGCTGCCGCTGTTTTCCATCAAGGGCGACGGTTTTGCCGATCTGTCCCAGTTCAAGGACGTGCTCGACCTTAGCCAGTGGACGAAGGAAGAACTGGCCGCCGGCTCGATGAACGGCAAGCTGAACGGTCTTCCCGTTTCCACCACCGGCCGCGTCTTCATGTTCAACAAGACAGCCCTCGACAAGGCAGGCGTTGCCATTCCCAAAACCTGGGACGAGCTGTTTGCGGCGGCAAAGACGCTGAAGGAAAAGGTCGGGCCGGGCGCCTATCCGATGAATGCGGTAAAGGAAACCGCCGTGCTCTTGATCTCGCTCAACGCCACGCAGGCGACGGGCAAGGATCTTGTCGATCAAAAGACCGGCAAGGTGGCCTGGACGGAAGAAGAACTGACATCGGCCATCGACTTCTACGGCAAGATGGTGAGCGAAGGCGTCGTGATCTCGCAGAAGGACAATGCCGCCGAGGGCAATCTCAACCTGTTTGAAAGCCCCAAATGGGCCGATGGCCGCATCTCCGGCTCCTATGAGTGGGATTCGACCTATTCCAAATATGCCGACCCGCTGAAGGGCCAGGTGCTGGAACCGGTGGCGCTTCTGAAGAATGCCGATGCCAAGACCGAAGGCGTCTATCGCAAGCCCTCCATGGTGTTTTCGATCTCCAAGCGGTCGAAGAACCCGAAGGCGGCCGCGGAAATCGTCAACTGCCTGCTGAACGAGCCGGAAGGCATCAAGGCGCTCGGCACCTCGCGCGGCCTGCCGGCGAGCAAGGTGGCGGCAAAGACGCTGCTGGATGCGGGCGTCATCGAACCGGAACTGGCCGCAGCCAATGCCATCATCATCGCCAGCACCGGCCCGACCGTGTCGCCGCTCAATGAGCATCCGGAGGTGCGCGCGGTCTTCATCGATACGCTGGAGCAATATGCCTACGGACAGATGACCTCTGCGGAAGCGGCCGAAGAAATCATCGACGGCGTCAACGACGTCCTGAAGAAGTTCTGACGAGACTGCCGGCCGCCCTTTCTCGGGCGGCCGGTGCCTTCCTCCGGCAAGACAGCCGGACCCGACGAGGACACCATCATGCCCAGCCTTTTGCCGCTCTGCGCCACCACGCGGACCGCAAGCTTCAGCCTTGACGCCGACAGCCACCATTTTGCGCTCGAACGCCCGCGCGAGTGGCTGATTCACGATGAAGGCGGCTTGTTGGTCGCAGAAGGCATGACATCACAGGTCGTCCTTACGCTGCACGACCTCAAGCCTCAAACGCGCTATCTGCTGGCGGTTGAGGGCACCGATCTTTCCTTTGAAACCATGCCGGAACGTGCATTGGTCGACATCACCCAGATGGGTGCAAGCGTCGACGCAGACGATAATGCGCAGAGCATTCAGGCGGCTATCGACAGCCTGCCTGAAGGCGGAACGCTGAAGATTCCGGCCGGCACATATCGCTCCGGTCCGCTGTTCCTGAAGAGCGACATGACGCTTCTTCTGGAAGAGGGCGCCTGCCTGCTCGGCCATCCCGACCGCAGCCGCTACCCGGCGCTGCCGGCACGACACGCCGACGGGCGCGTGCTCGGCACCTGGGAAGGCGTTGCGGAAGCCTGTTTTGCCAGCCTCATCACCGCCATCGACTGCAAGAACCTTGTGATCACCGGCGCCGGCACAATCGATGGCGGCGGCGACGCCGGCGACTGGTGGACCTGGCCGAAGGAGACGCGCGACGGCGCGCGGCGTCCACGCACGCTGTTTTTATCGAACGGGCGGGATCTCATCCTTTCCGGCATCACGGTGCGCAATTCGCCTTCCTGGACCATTCACCCGGTCTTTTGCGAAAACCTGCTCGCCGCGGATCTCACCATCGAAAACGACCCGCTGTCTCCCAATACCGACGGCTTCAACCCGGAATGCTGCCGCGAAGTCGCGCTCATGGGTCTGCACTTCTCCGTCGGTGACGATTGCATTGCCATCAAGGCCGGCAAGCGCGATCCGAAAGGCGGTCTCGACCGGAGTTGCGAGCGCATCACCATCGAGAACTGCCGCATGGAGCGCGGCCATGGCGGTGTCGTCATCGGCAGCGAAATGAGCGGCAGCGTGCGCGATGTCACCGTGCGCCGCTGCATCCTTGTCGAGACCGACCGGGGATTGCGGGTAAAGACCCGGCGCGGGCGGGGCGGAGAGGTGGCCAACATCACGCTTGAAGATTGCCTGATGGACCGGGTTGCGATGCCGCTCGTCATCAACAGCTTCTATTTCTGCGATGCCGACGGGCGTTCGGATTATGTCCAGTCACGCCAGCCGATTCCCGTCGACAATGCAACCCCACGCATTTCCGGCATCACCATCCGCAATGTCGTGGCCCGAAATGTCGGCGTGGCGGCGGCAGCCTTCTACGGACTGCCGGAGGCGCCGATCACCGGCATCGTCATCGACAATTACCAGGTCACCTACGATCCGGACGCGCAGCCGGACGTGCCGGACATGGCGCTTAATTTCCAGCCGATGCGTCATGGCGCGATCATTGCCGAACATGCCGAATTTACCCGCCGCAGCGGTATCCGCCTTCCTTCCCCCGATCAGAGTATTGCCGTATGACTGCACGCCTCACCGACTATTTCGACGCCTATGCGGCAGACTACGCACCTTACAAGGGCGGCGCCTGGTGCTACGAGGATGGCTGCCTCTATCGCGGGCTGATTGCGCTGTTCGAGGCGACCGGCGAACAGCGCTGGTTCGATCACCTGAAGCGGCTGATCGACAAGCAGGTCAACGCCTCAGGTGAACTTGCCGGCTACACGGTCGAAGAATACAATATCGACAACATCCTGCCCGGTCGCGCGCTGGTCGCTCTGGCACGCCAGACAGGCGACGAACGGTATCGCAAGGCTGCACATCTCCTGGCGCGCCAGTTCGACACCCACCCGCGCATCGCAGCCGGGCCGCATTGGCACAAGCTGCGCTATCCCCACCAGGTCTGGCTGGACGGGCTTTACATGGCGCTGCCGTTCAAGCTGGACTATGCAGCCCTCGTCCGACGGCCGGCATTGGCCGACGAAGCCGTGCAGGAGCTTCTGACGGCGCTCGACCTCACCTTCGATGAGGCAAGCGGGCTTTACCGGCACGGCTATGATGAAAGCCGCCTGCAATCCTGGGCCGACAAGGAAACCGGCCTTTCCCCGGCCCATTGGGCGCGCTCCATCGGATGGATGGCGATGGCCATGATCGACATGCTGGACATGCTTGAACCTGCACCAGCAAGAGATGACTTGGCCGCCCGCCTTTATGCCCTCCTTTCAAGGCTTGAGACGCTGCGCACCGAAGATGGCCGCTGGCTGCAGGTGATCGACCAGCCGGACCTTGCAGGCAATTATGCCGAAAGCTCGGCCACGGCCATGTTCGCTTATGTCTTTCTGAAGGCTGCACGGCTCAAGGTCACGCAGGCTGGCGCAGGCGTGGGCCTGCAGGCACTGGATGCTCTTCAACAATTGTCCCTGCGACCAAATCAGCAAGGCCGGATCGTGCTGCAGGACATCTGTTGCGTTGCCGGTCTTGGCGGGTTCGACGGTCATTACAGGGATGGCACGCCTGCCTATTACGTGTCGGAAGTCCAGCGTGATGACGATATCAAGGGCGTCGGGCCATTGATGATGGCCTATGCGGAACAGGTTGTCGGCACAAAAATGGCTCTTACCAAAGAGACAGCCGTTGCCTGATACGCCATCAAGCCAGCATCTGCCATCTTGATGGCAGATGCTGTTCTCCCTATACTCCTTGGCACAAGGAGATGAACCCATGGTCGAACCACAGCTTTCCGTGCGAAGTGCCAAGGCGCGTGATCTTGCCCATCGGCTGGCCCGTCGGGAAAACCGGTCGATTGCCGATATCGTCGAACGGGCGCTCGAATCCTATGAAGTGCGCGAGGCAGGCCGCGAACCGGCCATGCAATTTTATGCTCGACTGGCCGAGACAGGCAGCAGCGACATCGATCTTGACGACATCATCCGCGCCGGACGCACGCCGCATGCGGGACTGGACCTTTGATCTTCATCGATACGAATGTGATCTCCGAAACGCTGAAGAAGGCGCCGGCCCCTGCCGTCATTGCCTGGCTGGTGCGCCATGATGCCGAGATCGCCCTGTCGTCGATTGCGATCGCCGAAATCGCGTATGGCATCCAGAAAATCCGGCCGGACGAGCGTGCCGACCGTCTGGAGCAGGGCCTTTCCGATTGGCGCCGCCGATTTGCCGACCGCATCTTCGCCTTCAACGAGGAGGCAGCGCTTGCCTATGGCGAGATCATGGGACAAGCAGCCCAAAAGGGCCGCACGATGTCGGCACCGGACGGTATGATTGCCGCTGTCGCAAAAATCCACGGCGGCCGGTTTGCCACCCGCAACACCGGTGACTTCCTGACCACCGGACTTGCCCTCACCAACCCCTGGGACTTCTGAACCGGCTTCAGATGATCCTAAAGAGCGTGGATCTTCACGCCGGGCACCACGGACTGTGCGATCTCGCACAGGTGACGGTGGTGGGTGAGGTAAATCACCTGCCCGAGGCCCGCCATCTGGCCGAACAGCCGAAACACTTCCTCGGCGCGGAATTCGTCGAAGGTTTCCATGATATCGTCGGCCACGAACGGCACCGAGGGGCGAACGGCGGCAAATTCTTCGTAGCCCGCCAGACGCAGCGCCAGATAAAGCTGGTAACGGGTCCCGGTCGACATGGCGTCCGACAGCTTGGACGCACCGTCTCGCGCAACGCCGATCAGGATTTCGCGATCCTTGTCCGGTTGCGCGGCAAGGCCGGAATAATCGCCGCGCGTGATCTGGGAAAAGGCCTGCGAGGCCCGCTTCATCATCGAGCTTCGATGCTTTTCCCGGTAAAGCGACAGCGCGCTTTCGGCGGCAAGCGTTCCGGCGCGAAGCCTCAGATAACCGATGGCCAGCTCCTCGATCTGCAGGAGAAGCGTTGTGCGCTCTGCCTCGATCTTGGCCACAGCATCATCACCGCCCACGGCGTCGACCCGGTCCTTGGCGCGGGTGAGATCGGCAAAGACGATGCGGCTGCGCTCGGCAAGATTATCGATCCGCCCGGAGACCTCTTCTGCCGCCCGTGCCGTCTCTTCGGCATCGGTTTGCTGCAACAGCTGCTCAGCCTCCGCCACGGTGGCAACCTTCATTTCGGCCAGCAATTGCTCGCGAAGCTCGGCCATCCGCCGTTCCATCCGGTCGCGTTCCGCCGCCTGCTCCAGCCGCTGGCTGACTTCGGCAAGGGTATCGACAGAAAAGAAGGACGTAAGCGTCGCCTTGCGCGCCTCGTAGTCTTCGATCTGCCGCTCCAGGTCCTGGAGATCGTCGCGAGCGGCATGGAGATCCGCCTGCTTGGCGGCTTTCTGCGCCGCATGCCGCTCGGTCTCGGTCACTCGGCGGACCAGCTGATCCGCCTGAGCCAGAACCGGAAGGTCGGATGCATCCAGATTCGTCTGGAGTGCAAGCTTTGCGACATCGGTTGCAAAGACGCGGCTATCGCGCTCCATCAGATCGATGCGATGGGCAAGCTGGTCCCGTTCCTTGAGGGCAGCCGGAAGATCGGCAAGCACATCCAGAATGGCGCGCACGGCCGCCGGATCCGTTTCCTCGGAAAACCAGGTGGCGGACAGTGCCTCGCCCCAAGCCTTCTGCCATGCGCCGTCGCTGCGGCTGGCAGCCTCAAGCGCCCGTTGCCGCTCGTTCACATCCTGCTGCAGCTCGACAAGCCTGGCGGCAAGATTTGCCTGCTGCTGCACCCTGTCCCGAGCTTTAGCCAGACGGTCCGCCGCCTGATTGACCATCTGGCGCAGAGGAGCCTCCTCGTCCGCCGACCAGCCGAGATCGGCAAGCGCCAGCATCAGTTCGGTCACCTCATCCTGAAGCTCGGCCTCCACCGCCTGCCGACGCAGCTTTGCCTTGTCCAGTGCATCGGCAGCCAGGAGGCACTCCGTGAGCTTGTCGGCGAAGGCTTCGAGCAAAGACAGCAGGCTATAGATATCCGGCTGTTTAACTCCGGATGCCAACCGGGGAGCGGCCTCCTCCACGGTTCGGATCAGGGCCTGCAGATCCCGCTCGGCCGTGCCGGCACCTACCGCTTCGCGCGCGAGACTTGCATGTGCCACCTGCTCTTCCTGGCGAAGCTGGCGCAGTTCGGCAAGTTCGCTCGCATGACCAAGCCGGGTCTCGGCAAGCCGATCATCCAGGACGAGGCGCTCATGGAATGCCTGCGCCGATGGCAGATCCAGCGCCTGAAGATGTGCCTGCCAGGCTTCATCACGGCTCTTGCGGCTTTCTGCCGCCGTCTCGTCGTCAAAGATGTCCCCGCCAGACAGAGCTTTCGACCGGGCTTGAAGCTCGCCAAGCCGGGCGCCCAGTTCCGCATGCCGTTCCGTGTGGCGTTGAAGGCGGCGGTTGATCTCGTCGGCCTCGACGCGCCAACGATCCAGCTGGCGATGACCCGGCAGAATGGTCTCCCGCAGAGCCCCAATATTGTGAATGGGCGGCTGCAGACGTCCCATCATGCGAAGAAGGTCGGCCTCCATCTGCTCGGTGGTGCGGGTTTCGATGGCCAGAAGCGTCTGTTTCTCGCCCTTCTGCAGCCGGGAGACGACCGCCTCCAGCCGGCTGAGCGGCCCGGCTTCCACCCGGGGCAGATCGCCGTCCTGTTGCTGCGCGGTGATCTCCTCGACACCCCGGCGCGCCCGCTCCAGTTCGCGCTCCGCGGTCTCGATCCTTGCCGCAATGCCGGATCGGGCCTCGATCAGGTCCCGCAATTTTGCGCCAAGTGCTGCCGGCAGAACAAGCGCCGATGGGTCCTGGTGATCCTGCTGCCCAAGTGATTTCAGGATCGCGCCGAGAGCGGCCTCCTGTTCGACAAAGGCCAGGCGGCGCTTGGGCAGATCGTCTTCGGCCGTAACATACCGGGCGCGGCCGGCGCCAAGAGCCACGATCGCGCTTGCCGCCGCCAGCACATCCTCATCCACGGCAATCACCGCGATGTCCGCCTGAAGCCGGTCGACCAGCGCCTCAAGCCCGGCCTTTTGCGTCTGCAAGCGCGTTTCGTCGCGCATCAGGTCCGCCAGCAGCGCGGCCCATTCGCGCGGCGGACGTGGCAGATCACCATATGCCGCAAGCTGACCCTCCAGCCGCGCCAGATCGCGCGCCAGCGGCCGTGCCCGCATCAGCGACGAGAGACGGGCCTGCTCGGCACGCGCCGAAGACAGCTCGGCCAGCGTCTCCTCATAGGCCTTTTCGGCCTGTGCCTTGGCCGCCACGAGGCCGGCATAGGTGGAGGCATAGGTATCGATCCGGTCGCGCTCGCCTTTCAGAGCCGCCAATTGCTGCTTCATTTCGGAAAGCTGCGTGTTGCGGGCGCGCTTGCGGTGAAACTGATGCGCTTCGTCGGTTGCCGTCGTCAGCACCCGGCTGACATCCGCAAGGCCGGAACTCGCCGAAAACAGCATCTCGCCCAGATCGCCGCGGCTTTCGACAATCGCGGCACCGCCGTCGCGCAGCGAGCGCTCGTCGAGCGAGAACATGGTGCGATAGGCCTCACGCGTCAGTCCGCCAAGCGCCGATGACAGCAGGATTTCATTGACCGGCTGGCCCCGCCCATCAATCAGCGCATTGGTCCGCTGTTTGAGCCGCACGAGTTCATGGTCGCGTCCGTCGAATTCCAGAATGCCGCCCACCTGCATGGCATTATAGGCATGCAGGAAATTGTAGCTGCTGCGCTCAGGGATGCCGAACAGCAGATCGAGATAGCCCGAAAAGGCCGTCGACTTGCCGGCCTCGTTCAAACCATAGACGATGTGCAGATCCGGACTGCCGGCGCTCGCCGCACCGAAATCGATCGTATGGTCGGTAAACTTGCCGTAGCGGGTGAGATCGAGCCGACGAAGCCGCATCAGCCGTCCTCAGCCGGTACGGCGGCAAGCCGCGCCAGAAGGTCCTCGCCCCCCTCGCGGATAAGATCTTCCAGAAAGCGCTCGAAGGCTGCCGGGTCACTGCCGGCAAATCGCCGGCTCTCCGGCGGCAGATCGTCCAGAAGCCCCTGCACCATGTCACGCACCTGCGCGCGGTAACCGTGCGCCGGCATCACGTCATCGCGCATCAGCGCGCCAAGCTCATGAACCGGATCGCTCGTCGTCTGTTGCGGGCGCACCGATAGTGCCTGAACGTCCAGCTCCAGTTTTTCGATCCAGGCACGGCCGGTGCGTTCCGCCCGCTGCTCGGCTTCGCTAAGGAGAAGATCGGCATCGCGCCGCATGGCAAAGGAAAGCGGCGTCATTCCGACCAGCCGCAATCGCGCCACCAGATGGTCGGAGCGGGTGCGTAAGCGTTCCTCTTCGACGGCGTGGCCGATGAGATCGACAAGGCCGCGCCAGTCTTCGGCCGGCGAAACATCCACCGTGACGCGGGCAAACTGCGCAAGGCTCGTCAGCCGCTCCTCGACGCTGACCGTTCCGTCATCGCCGACAGTCACCAGCGACACGGTCTTCTCCCCCGCTTCGTTGATGTCGCGGCCCTGCGGCATGCCGGGCATGATGACGGTTTTCAAGCCCGCATGATGCGTGCGCTGATGGATGTGGCCAAGCGCCCAGTAGTCGAAGCCGGAACCGTGGAGATCGGCAACCGAGCACGGGGCATAAAGGTCATGGCCGGGGGCACCGGCAAGGCTGGTGTGCATGATGCCGAGATTGACGGCCCCGGATATCGGCGCCTTGTATTTCGGCAACAGGCTTTCCGGCGCCTGCGGCTTTGCAAAGCTGAGGCCGTGGATGGCAACATTCAGCCCGCCGCGCGCAAGCTCGATAGCCTCTGCGCGACCGGAAAACACCTTCACCGACGGCGGCAGCACCAGTTCCTGGGTGATTTTCGACAGGGCGTCATGGTTGCCGCGAATCTTGAAGACGGAAATGCCGGCTTCATGCAGCCGCTGCATCTGGCTCGCCAGAAAGCGGGCCGTCTTCATCGACGTCTGGTCGCCATCATAAAGATCGCCGGCGATGATCAGCGCGTCCACCTGTTCGTCAAGGCAGAGATCGACAATGCGCACCAGCGCCTGTCGTGTCGCATCGCCGACAAGGGTGGCAAGATCGGCGTTTCTGAGCGAGAGCGACCGCAGCGGGCTGTCGAGATGCAGATCGGCGGTGTGAACGAACCTGAAGGCCATGGCCGAGATTTACCGCCCTTGAGGGCCGCGTGCAATGGCGCCGGTCCATTCCAGCCACTCTATCCCCCGCGCAGATGCCCGAACATTCATGACAGGCAATTGACATCCGAAGCAAATTCCACAAAGGTCGCGCCATTCCGAGGGGAGCATCGAACGATGCTGAGATGGCGCTGAGCCGGACCCTTGAACCTGATCCGGGTCATGCCGGCGTAGGAACGGAAAACGCGCATGTTCAGCGCCTATTCTCTTCTCCGCTTCACCTGGATCTCCCTGCTGCAAGGTTTGGAGATCGCGATGCCATTGATGAAAACCGCAGCTTTCCGCTGCCCAAGACGGTTTATTGCCCATCGACCTGCCGCTGACACCTGACGGCGATGCATTTCAGGCAGACGGGCTATGCCCTCCTTCTCCTTCTTGGCGCGTGGCAGGCTGTGATCCTCGCCTTTTCGCCGCCGCGCTACATCCTGCCGTCGCCTCTCGCGGTGGCCATGAGCTATGGCCGCCAGCCGCAATTCCTCATGCACCATGCCCTGATCACCGCCGGTGAAATCCTCATCGGTCTTGTCGTCGGCTGCGGGCTTGGCGCGCTGACGGCGCTCTGCGTTGCGGCTTTCCCGAAGACAGGCCGGCTCGTCTGGCCGCTCGTCGTGGTGCTGCAGGCTTTTCCGGTCTTCGTGCTGGCGCCCATTCTCGTCATCTGGCTGGGCTTCGGCATGGCGTCGAAAGTGGCGATGACGGTGATCATCATCTTCTTTCCCGTCGCCTCCGCCTTTGCCGATGGCCTTCGCCGCACCGAACCGGTGCTGATCGATGCCGCCTCGCTGACGCCAGCCAGCCATTTTCAGATCCTGCGCCACATCCGCCTGCCGCTGGCACTTCCAGCCCTTGTCTCGGGACTTCGGGTTGCCGCACCGCTTGCGCCGCTTGGCGCCATTGTCGGCGAATGGGTGGGTGCTGCCGGCGGCCTCGGCTTCGTCATGGTGCAGGCCAATGCCCGCATGCAGACCGACATGCTGTTTGCCGCCATGGTCATCCTTGCCCTGTTTACCGTTCTCCTGCGGCTTGCCGTCGATCGCCTGACGAGGGGCCTTGCGCCCTGGGCCCGGGAAGCAACGGACACATCCCGCCACCCATCCTTCCCACCAAGGAAACTCTCCGCATGAAACGCGTAACAGCAGCGCTCGCCACCGCTCTTGCCCTGACCCTTGCTCCCTCCGCCTCGCAGGCGGCCGACAAGCTGAGCGTGCTCCTCGAATGGTTCGTCAATCCCGATCACGCTCCCATGGTGATTGCCGCAGAGAAGGGCTATTTTGCCGAGGAAGGGCTTGAGGTGGAGCTGATCCCGCCATCGGACCCGTCGGCCGTGCCGCGCCTCGTCTCCACCGCGCAGGCCGATATCGGCATCCACTATCAGCCGAACCTCTATCTCGACCATGCCAACGGCCTGCCGCTCGTGCGCTTCGGCACGCTGGTCGAAACGCCGCTCAACACCGTTACCGTGCTGGCTGATGGCCCGATCAAGACGCTGAAGGACCTGAAGGGCAAGAAGGTCGGCTTCTCCGTCTCCGGCTTCGAGGATGCCATGCTGAAGCGCATGCTGGCCTCCGAAGGAGTGGACCTGAAGGAGGTCGAGCTGGTCAATGTCAACTTCTCGCTATCGCCCTCACTGATCGGCGGACAGGTGGATGCGACGCTTGGCGGCTTCCGAAATTTCGAGCTCACCCAGATGCGGATCGAGGGCCATGCGGGCCGCGCCTTTTTCCCGGAAGAGCATGGGGTGCCGCTCTATGACGAACTGATCTTCGTGACGCGGCCGGAGCTTCTGTCGGACAGCCGCCTGCCGCGCTTCCTGCATGCGGTGGAAAAGGCCGCAGTTTACCTGACGAACCATCCGGACGATGCCTGGCAACTGTTCATCAAGGCCTATCCGAACCTTGACGACGCGCTGAACCGGCAGGCCTTTACCGATAGTCTGCCACGGTTTGCCAAGCGCCCGGCAGCCCTCGATCACGCCCGCTACCAGCGCTTCGGTGCTTTCATGGCCGAAAGCGGGCTTATTGCAAAGGCGCCGCCGGTCGAAGATCTGGCCGTGGAGCTGAAGTGACAGACATGAGCAGGCTCCCCACGAAAGAAGACGCCGCAGACTTGATCGCGCGCGTGCGCGCTCGGCGCCCCCGCGTGCATTGCCTGATGAACACCGTCGTGCAGAAATTCACCGCCGATGGCATCAGCGCGATCGGGGCCATTCCCTCGATGACGTCGTCGATGGAAGAAATCGCCGATTTTGTCGCCAAGGCCGATGCGCTGACGATCAACCTCGGCACACTGGATGCGGAACGCAAGAAGGTGATCCGGCTTGCCGTCGATGTCGCAACGGCCGGCGGCAAACCCTGGATCCTCGATCCCGTGCATTGCGATTACTCCCCGACGCGGCTTGCCTTTGCCCGCGAGCTCATCACGCTCGGCCCGACGATTGTGCGCGGCAACAGGGCGGAGATGGAACTGATCGGGGAGACCGGCGCCAGCCTTCGCATCATGACCGGTCCCGTCGATCATCTGAGCGATGCGGAGAAAAGCGTCCGCGTGGAAAACGGTCATGCCTTCATGGCGGTGGTGACGGGCACCGGCTGCCTTTCCGGCGGCGTGATCGCCGCCTTCATGGCGGTCGAAAAGAATACGCTGACGGCCGCGACCGCCGCCCTCTGCGCCACCGGCGTTTCGGCGGAACTTGCCGCCTCATCCGCGCGAGGCCCCGGCAGTTTCGAGCCGGCATTCCTCGATGCGCTGGCAGCCCTTGGCTCCGGCGACCTCATTTCCCATGCAAGGATACACCATGAGACGACTTGATTATCGGCTGAATGCGCTGGTGGATGCCTCGCTTCTCGATGTGGCGGATCTCGCCGTACTGGCAAAGCTTGCCGCCGACCACGGAACAACGCTGATCCAGTATCGCGACAAGACCGCCTCGACGCGGGTGATGATCGAGCGCGCCGAGGCCATCAAGGCGGCGCTTGGCGCAAGCGGCGTGCCCTTCGTCGTCAACGACCGCGTCGACGTGGCACTGGCCGCCGGCGCAGACGGCGTGCATCTCGGCGCAGACGACATGGATCCCGTCACCGCGCGCCACCTGCTGGGGCCGGATGCCATCATCGGTGTCACCGTGAAGACACCCGCCGATGCCAAGCGGGCCGGAACGGCGCCTGTCGATTATGCCTGCATCGGCGGCGTGTTCGAAACGCTCTCCAAGGTCAACCCGGATCCGCCGGTAGGCCTTGAGGGCCTGAGGACGCTTCGCGCAACGATCCGGGCGCTCAATCCGGCGCTTCCCGTCGGTGCCATCGCCGGCATCACACTGGAAACGGCTCCCTCCGTCATCGCTGCCGGCGCCGATGGCATTGCTGCCATTTCGGCCCTGTTTCGCGCGCCGGACATCGCCGCTGCCGTGCGCGATTTCCGCACCGTCATCGACAACAGCCTGAAAGGAGAGGGGGCATGACCGCCATAGCGCTGACCATTGCCGGTTCCGACAGCGGCGGCGGCGCCGGGATCCAGGCCGATATCAAGACCTTTTCGGCGCTCGGCACCTATGCCGCAAGCGTCATCACCGCCGTCACCGCGCAGAACACCCGTGGCGTCAGGGCCGTCGAGGATATTTCACCCGGCGTTATCGGCGCACAGATGGATGCCGTCTTCAGCGATCTTTCCGTCAACGCCGTCAAGATCGGCATGGTCTCGCGCAGCGAAACCATCGCGGTCATCGCCGACCGGCTTCAGGCCATCCGTGCTCCAATCGTGGTCGACCCGGTGATGGTTGCCACCTCCGGCGATCGCTTGCTGCAGGAAGATGCCATAGCGGCGCTCACCCACCTACTGTTGCCGCTGGCCCACGTGGTGACGCCGAACCTGCCGGAAGCAGCGCTTCTGACCAGTCAGCCGATCGCAGAGAACCGGGATGAGATGATCGCGCAGGCCCGCATCATTCTTGGGTTCGGCGCTGGGGCGGTTCTCATGAAAGGCGGGCACGGGGAGGGGGCGGAAAGCGTCGATTACCTGGTCACGACCGATGAGGTGCTCCCCTTGTCTGCCCCGCGGATCGATACCCGGAACGATCACGGCACCGGCTGCACCCTTGCCGCAGCGGTGACTGCAAACCTTGCTAAGGGCCTGCCTCTGGCTGAAGCCGCACGCCAGGCAAAGGCCTATCTGCAGGCCGCACTCGAAGGCGGTCGCGAGCTTGCCATTGGCGGGGGCAGGGGACCGGTTCACCATTTCCACGGGTGGTGGCAGGCATGACGCAGATGGCAGGGAAGCGTCGCGTTCAAAGCATGCTGGCAGGGTTCGAATCCGTTCTTGCGGGTTTGGCTGCCGTGCTGCTTTGTGCGCTGCTTGCCCTCGTGCTTGTCAATGTCACGCTCCGCTATGTCTTTCAAAGCGGCTTTATCGGCGCGGAAGATCTCGGCATCTGGCTGCATCTGGCGCTGATTTCGGTCGCCGCCCCGCTGTCTCTTTCGGGCCCGCTTGCCATGCGGTTCGATGTCGGCCTGCGGCTTTTGCCGTCCAAAGGGCGGGCGGTCGCCGAAATGCTGGCGGATGCGGTCAGCGTCGTCGCGGCCCTGACCTTGATCTTCGGTGCGAGCGAAACAATTGCCATGCTCGGCGGCGTCTCGCCGACGCTTGGGCTTCCGGAATGGCTGCGTTTCGCCCTGATCGGCAGCGGCGGCTTTCTGCTGCTGGCGGTTCTCGGCTTGCGACGTCTTGCCGAAACGAGGGGATTGTCGCTCCTGGCGTCTCTCCTGCTGGGCGGCGGGCTTTATGGTCTGGCCACCCATATGGATCTCAGCGGAAACTGGCCGCCAAGCGCCTTTCTCGCCATCATCGCCGGCATCGGTCTTCTTGTCTCGGCACCGCTGTCCCATGCCTTTCTGGCCGCAGCCTCGCTCAGCCTTGCCTTCGGAAGCAGCCTGCCGGAACCGGCCATCGTCGCCACCGCCGTCAATGGCATGTCGAAATTCCTGCTGCTGGCCATTCCCTTCTTCCTGCTGGCCGGCGGTCTTCTGACCGCCTCCGGTGCTGCCGAGCTCCTCGTGCGCTTTGCCGCAACGCTGGTCGGCCATCGCCGGGCGGGGCTTGCGCAAACGGTGCTGCTGACCAGCGTCATCTTTTCCGGCGCCTCGGGCTCCTCGGTTGCCAACGCCGCCTTCGGCGCCTCCACCTTCCAGCCGCAACTGGTCAAGAACGGTTATCCGCCGGCGCAGGCGGGCGCGATCATCGCGGCCTCTTCGGTGCTTGATAACGTCATTCCGCCCTCGATCGCCTTCCTGCTTCTGGCGGCTGCCACAAACCTGTCGGTCGGCTCGCTTCTGGCCGGTGGCTTTGTCGCCGGCGGACTGATGGCCGTGTGCCTCGCCATTGCCATCCACGTCTCGGTCAAGGCCCGGCCGGAAGGACGGCCCGCCTCGGGCAGCGAACGCATCGCTGCCACGCTGTCTGCGTTGCCGGCCTTCGGCCTTGGCGTCATCGTGGTCGCCGGCATCCGCTTCGGCGTGGTCACCACGACCGAGGCCGCAGCCCTTGCCGCAGCCTACACGCTGGTCCTTGCAGTGGCAGCGCGCCTTTCCGTCACCTCGCTTACCGCCGCCTTTCGACAGGCGGCAGCGGAAGCAGGCGCCATCGGGCTGCTGATCGGTTCGGCCGGACCCTTTGCCTTCCTGCTTGCGGTGGATGACGTGGCAGGACTGATCGCTGACGCCGTCAACGCGTTCGGACATCATCCCGCACTCGTCCTCCTCATGGCAAACCTCGTGCTGCTGGTCGCGGGGCTGGTGCTGGATATCGGCGCGGCAATCCTGCTGCTCGGGCCGATCCTACTTCCGGTTGCCGTGTCTGCCGGGCTCGATCCTATCCATTTCGGCGTCATCCTGGTGGTGAACCTGATGATCCACGGCCTGACGCCGCCGCTCGGCATTCTGATCTTTGTGGTATCGGGCGTTACCCGCGTGCCGGCCGCGGAGCTTTTTCGCGCAGTGCTGCCCTATCTTGCGGCGCTGCTCACCGCACTCTTCATCCTCTCTGTTGCAACACTGATGGTCTGAAAGGTCTAAACCCCATGTCCCAGTTGAAACGCCGCTCCTTTATGGCCGTGACCGCGGGTGCGGCCTTTGCTGCACCGGCCCTTCTGCGACCGGCCGCGGCGCGCACAACGACGATCACCGTCGCCTCGCTTCTCGGCGAAGACAAACCGGAGACAAAAATCTGGCGGCACGTGGCCGAACAGGTGGAGCAGAAACTGCCCGGCCGGTTCCGTTTCAACGTGGTAGCGAACGGGGCGCTCGGCGGCGAAAAGGAAGTGGCGGAGGCGACCCGGCTCGGCTCTGTCCAGGCAAGCCTTTCCACCGTCTCGGCACTGTCCGGCTGGGTGCCGGAGCTGCAGATTCTCGATCTGCCCTTCCTCTATCGGGATGCCGCCCATCTACGACGCGTGGTGACGGGCAGCACCGGCGAGGCGCTTTCGGCAAGGCTTGCGGCGCAGAACTTCATCTCCTGCGGCTTTATCGATTACGGCGCACGCCATCTCCTGACGAAGACCCCCGTCACGCGGCCGGAGCAGCTCAAAGGCCAGCGCATCCGCGTCATCCAGAGCCCGCTCCACACAAAACTCTGGAGCGCCTATGGCGCCGCCCCCGTCGGCATTCCCATCACGGAGACCTATAACGCACTCTCGACCGGCGTGGTGGATGCCATGGATCTCACCAAATCCGCCTATGCCGGCTTCAAGCTCTATGAAGTCGTCCCCTCGATGACGGAGACCGGCCATATCCGTGCCTCCGGCATCGTGTTCTTTGCGGCAGGCTTCTGGAAGATGCTTTCGCCGGAAGAACAGGCGGTGCTGCAGACGGCAGCCGGTGAGGGCGCACTTTATTTCAACCAGTTGATCGTCGAAGACGAGGCGCGCTCGATGGAAACGGCAAAGGCCCATGGCGGAAAGCTTCTGCAGCCGGAAGCGTTCGAGGCGTGGCAAGCCGGCGCAAAAAATGTCTGGCAGGATTTTGCCACGGTGGTCGGCGGCATGGATCGCATCGAAGCAGTCCAGCAGGCCTGACATCGCGCCGCGTCTGGCTCTTCGCTGCGTTTGCCTCTATGAGGGAGCCGAGGACCAGAAGACTGCCGATGACCGACAGCAAGACACCGACGGACAATCCCACTAAGACCGGACCGCATGAAAATGCCGGTGACGAGAACGACCGGCCGACCCCGCGCATGCTTTCCTGGGCGCGCAATTCCGCCGCCTACCGGCTTTCCAAGCGCATGATGACGCGACGGCAACTCTCGGACGCCATCAGCCGCAAGGCGCGGCAGAAATTCGAAGGCATCAGCGAAGCGCAGGTCAAGGCGCTTGCAGCCTCCGCGGTTGCCTTCGGGCTGGATGTGAAAGCGCTGGATGACACCGCCTATGCGGAAATTAGGACCCGATCATCGGCCCGCGTCGGCAAATCAAAAAAGGCCATTGCCCAGACGCTTGCCCAGAAGGGCGTCGACCGTCAGATCGTCACAGAGGCCCTCTCAGACGCCGACGACCTGCGCGCCGCCGTCATCTACGCCAGACGCCGCGCCTTCGGGCCGTTTCGCCGGATAGACCTCGATGACAAGCAGAAGGCCCGAGAACTTTCCGCCTTCGCCCGCCAGGGTTTTTCCTACGACATCGGCGCGCGGGTGTTTGCGATGGACCTCGATGAGGCCGACGAAATTCTGGGTGGCGATAGCTGGTGAGGTACAGCTCCATGGTACCGAACGGCGGCGGCATCCTGGTCCAGGCCCGCACCGCGGAACCGGACGCGTTCGAGGCCTTACACGTGAAGGATGCCTGTGCGCCGTTATATCCTATAAGCGCAAACCGCTCGCGATTTTCGACTTTCGACATAATCCCAAACTCGCCGCCGGTCGCGATAGATGCTCACTGCGATCCAGTAAAACTGGGGAATTTTAGACATTGTTAACCAAACATCCCGCTACGTGGGGGTATGGAAGACTGCTTCATGATTCGAAGCGGCCGTGGAAAATGTTTCGGGAAACGATATAATGAGGGCGGCCTCCTTATATAACGTCGTAGCAGGCGTGCTGGCGTCTACAATCCTTGCGGGTTGCCAGACGGCGGCTGCCGTCAAGACACCGGCCGCACCAGAACTCGTGGCACCGGAAAAGGCGCTGATCATGCCGCCCCCGGGCGGGCTTGCCATGGTGGGCGTGGTGGAGCATGCCTATGGCAACGGCATCGAGCAGACCGTGTTGCTTGCCACATCGTCCTCCGTCATCGGGCAGAATTACCTCAAGATCCGCTACAACGGCGGCAATTCGGGCGAAACCGGCAGCGTTGCCTACCGTCCGATCACCGAGAGCAGCCTTCGCAGCGAGAGAGCGGCGGCCCTTCCTGGCATTCGCCTGACCCCATCCATGAATTTCCTGCGCAATGCCTACGGGCCGATCGGCTATGCGTCCGGCAAAAGCGCCGGCGGCGATACCTGTCTCTTTGGCTGGCAGCAGATCCGTTCGCGCTCGACCGGCAGCGGCATGGGACGCGATTTCGGCATGATCCAGGTGAGGGTGCGCCTTTGCGATCACGCTGCAAGCGAGCGGGAACTGCTCAATTACATGTATGGCTATACCATCACCGGCACGTTCCAGGGGCAGATCTGGAACCCCTATGG
Organism: Neorhizobium fuzhouense; assembly: GCF_042611105.1. Lineage (NCBI taxonomy): Bacteria > Pseudomonadati > Pseudomonadota > Alphaproteobacteria > Hyphomicrobiales > Rhizobiaceae > Neorhizobium > Neorhizobium fuzhouense. The sequence goes on from NZ_JBHFFP010000004.1 coordinate 351,374, forward strand.
CGCGCCTCCGCCGGTATCCGACAGCCTCGCCTATGCCGGACCGCAGGTTCTGCCGCCCGCCGATACGACCCCGGGGTACTATTCCTTCGGCTATCGCCCGCAGGCGCCAGCCGCCCTGCGTGCGCCGGTCAGACAGGCGCTTGCGCCCGTTGCCAGGGCACCCGATCCGGGTCCGGCCGTGGTTGTCGTTCCAGGCCCCGGGGCAACGATCGCTCCCGTCACCGCCACACCGGCCTCATCGGCGCCGTCTTCCGTGGCGACAACGGCGCCATCATCCCCTCTCCTGGTCCCTTCGCCGCAATGCCTTGGTTCCACCCCGGCCCCCAACGGCAGCGCGTGCGCCGCCAACGATAAGTGAGGTTGCAGACCATGAACACCTCATCTGGAAGGGACACCAGGGGCCTGGTCTCCAGCTTCGTCTTCTGGGCCTTGATCTCGGTCCTTACCCTCGTCGTCATCACCCTGCCGGTCAGCATGCAGACGCAGCTCGTGCTGAGCCTCACCGTCGTCGTCATGCTCGGCATCCTGAAGGTCACGGCAGCCGGCGGGCGCTGGCGGCTGATCACGCTGGCGCTCGGAACCTCCATCGTGCTGCGTTACGTCTACTGGCGCACCACCGAAACCATTCCGCCTGTCAGCCAGCTCGAAAACTTCATTCCCGGCATCCTGGTCTATTTAGCCGAAATGTACAGCGTGGTCATGCTCGGCCTCAGCCTGTTCATCGTCGCCATGCCGCTGCCGCCGCGGCCGGCACCCGATCTCGACCCGGATTACCTGCCGACGGTCGATGTCTTCGTGCCGAGCTACAATGAGGGGGAGGATCTGCTGTCCAATACGCTTGCGGCTGCAAAAGCGATGGATTATCCGGCAGACAAGCTGCAGATCTGGCTGCTTGACGATGGCAGCACGCAGCAGAAGCAGAATTCGACCGATGTCCGCGAGGCCGAAGTCGCCATTGCCCGGCACCATACCCTTACCGCGCTGTGCGCCGAACTTGGCATCAACTACCTTAGCCGCGAACGCAACGTGCACGCCAAGGCCGGCAACCTCAACAACGGCCTCTTGCATTCGCAAGGGCAGCTGGTTGCCGTATTTGACGCCGACCACGCACCGGCGCGCGACTTCCTGCGGCAAACCGTCGGCTACTTCAACAAGGATCCGAAGCTTTTCCTGGTGCAGACGCCGCATTTCTTCATCAATCCGGATCCGCTCGAGCGCAATCTGCAGACCTTCGAGACGATGCCGAGCGAAAACGAGATGTTCTATGGCATCATCCAGCGCGGGCTGGATAAATGGAATGCCGCCTTCTTCTGCGGCTCGGCGGCCGTGCTGCGGCGCGAGGCGCTCAAGCAGTCGAACGGCTTCAGCGGTCTCAGCATCACCGAAGACTGCGAGACCGCCCTTGCGCTGCACTCCACAGGCTGGAACAGCGTCTATGTCGACAAGCCGCTGATCGCCGGCCTGCAACCGGCCACCTTTGCAAGCTTCATCGGACAACGCAGCCGCTGGGCACAGGGGATGATGCAGATCCTGCGGTTCCGCTTTCCGCTTCTGAAGCGCGGCTTATCGCCGGCCCAGCGCCTCTGCTACATGTCGTCGACGCTGTTCTGGCTGTTTCCCTTTACCCGCGTGATCTTTCTCTTTGCGCCCCTGTTCTACATCCTCTTCGACCTGGAAATATTCACGGCCTCCGGCGGCGAGTTTCTGGCCTACACCAGCGCCTATATGGTGGTGAACCTGATGCTGCAGAACTACCTCTATGGTGCGTTTCGCTGGCCCTGGATCTCCGAGCTTTACGAATATATCCAGACGGTTCACCTGCTGCCGGCGGTCATTTCGGTCATGCTGAACCCGACAAAGCCGACGTTCAAGGTGACGGCCAAGGACGAAAATGTCTCCTCCGACCGTCTTTCGGAACTCAGCCGGCCGTTTTTCGTCATCTTCGCCGCCCTCCTGGTCACACTGCTGATTGCGGGCTACCGGATCTATACTGAACCCTATAATGCCGACGTGCTGCTGGTGGTCGGCGGCTGGAACCTGCTCAACCTGATCATCGCCGGCTGCGCGCTTGGCGTGGTGTCCGAGCGCAAGGATCGGGCATCATCGAGACGGTTCAGGGTACGCCGCCGCTGTGAACTGGGTTTCGACGACGCCTGGTATCCCGCCTCCATCGAGGATGTGTCCGTTGGCGGCCTTCGCCTGCAGGCCTTCGGCCGCGACCTGAAGGCATTGCAACAAAATGCACCTGCGCAGATCCGCTTCCAGCCGCATGGCGGCGCCATGGAGCCGGTGGTGCTGCCCGTCAAGGTGCGCAACATCGAGACGACCAGCGACATCGCCATGCTTGGTTGCCAGTATCAACCCCAGAACGCCAAGGATCGCAGCTCGATTGCCGATCTCCTCTTTGCAAACTCCGCGCAATGGGAAGAATTCCAGCGCGGAAGGCGCCACAATCCGGGTCTCATCCGCGGCACCGTCTGGTTCCTGGGTCTGGCCATGTATCAGATGAGCCGAGGCTTGCTCTACCTCTTCAAGGGTTTGAAGGGGGCTGCGGAATGACCGGGCACCCAAAGCTGCTTTTTGCCGCAATGAACTGCCTTCTGGCGCTGGCTGTACCGGCAGGGGCGCAGACGCCCTTCGACATGTCACCGGAGCGGCCGCCGGCTCCCGCCAGTCCCGTGATCCCGCCATCCCTGCCGGTGCCGGGGGCGACGGAGACCCGCAAGCCCCCGCTCCCGACGCCGGCTCCTGCTAGAGCGCCTGTGCCACCCGCCTCCCAGCCGGCGGTCCAGGCTGTCCAATCGCCGCCCTCGCCAGTCCCGACAGCGCCCGTGTCACCCGCGCCGGCCCCTGCTCCTTCTCCTGTCCAGACCATGCGCCACTACCTCGTGCCGGGCGCAAGTCTGGTTCTCGAGGGCGAATACGCTCGCAAAGGGTGGAGCTTCTACCTGATGGACGGGGAAGCCAATGCGCCGGCCAAATTGCGGATGAGCTTTCGCAATGCTGTTGTCATTGCCCCGGAAGTGTCGGAACTGCAGGTTCTGATCAACGGTCATCCCATTGCGCAGGAGCGGATTGCGGCTGCCGATGCACCCGGCACGCTCCTCCTCGACATTCCGACGGGCGTCCTGCAGGCTGGTGCCAACCGCATCGAGATCATCGCCTCGCAACGTCACCGGACCGACTGCGACATCCGCTCCACCTATGAATTGTGGACGGAAATCGACCCGAAGGAGACCTATCTTTCGTTTGCCAGCGCCTCGATCGCGCCTCTGTCGGTTGCCGAGGCGATCCGTGCCGTGGGCGTCGACGAGACGGGACGCACGCAGTTCAAGATCTGGATGCCGGGCGTTGGCCAGACCAATGCAGCCACCAATGCCATTCGCCTCGTGCAGGGCATCGCCCTGCTTGGCTCGATGCCCAACCAATCCTTCCAGTTTTCCACCGTCGATGATCTGACGCCGGGACCGGGCCAGTTGTTGATCGTCATGGGCACGTGGAGCGAGTTGCACCCGCTCGTTGCCGACCTTCCGGAAACGGCCCGCGCAGCAGCGGTTGCCACAGTCCTGCCCGCCAAGGATGGAAACAACCGCAGACTGCTGATCGCGGGCCCCACCTGGGAAAGTATCGGGCCTGCCATCGAAAGCCTCGTGGCCTCCGTGGACCGACCTCTCAACGTGCCGCGCGATGTCATCGAGACCCAGCGCTGGAGCGCCCCGAACGCTCCAATTCTCGTCGGCGGTGAACAGATTCCGCTGTCGCAGATGGGCGTCGACACTGTCGAGTTCAGCGGACGCCGGCTGCGGACGGGCTTCAACATTGCCGTGCCGCCGGACTTTTATGCCAATGCCTATGGCGAGGCGACGCTGCTCATTGACGCAGCCTTCACCGCGGAGGTGAGGCCTGGCAGCCATATCGATGTCTACATCAATGGGAATATCGCGTCGACCTTGCCGATCAAGACGACGAGCGGGGCGATCTTCAACAAGTTGCCCATCAAGGTCCCCCTGCGGCACATCAAGGCCGGGGTCAACGAGATCGTCATCGAGGTCCTGCTCGAGACGGAGGCCGATCTGGCCTGCATGCCCGGGACACCCGCGGGCCAGACTCCGCGTTTTGCACTGTTCGATAGTTCCGAATGGGCGATGCCGAACTTTGCGCGGCTGGGCCAAGTGCCAAACCTCGCCACGTTGACAAGCTTTGGCCGATTCTCCGCTGATGCGACGATACCTGTTCTCCTGTCGATCGATCATCTGGAACCGGACACGCTGGCGGCAGCCGCGACCTTCATCGGCAAGGTCGCCTTGTCGCTCGGACGCCTGCAGCAGGTTGATATGGTGATGGCGGCGCAGGCGCTTGGCGAACGCCCGGCACTCTTTGTTGGAACAATCGGCCAGATACCTCCGAAAGTCCTGTCGCAGCTTGGGGTATCGTCCACCGCTGTCAACACCTGGCGGCCGCAGATCGGAGCGCCCGCCACACAGACGGTCGGCACCCCCGACGCAATGATCAAGTGGCGCCAGCAGGTGAGCGGCGGCGAGATTTCCGAAGGGCTTGCCAGATTACGACACTGGATCGGTCGCCGGTTCGATATTTCGCTGGAATCGCTGAGCCTGCTGCCGGAGCGCGACGAGATTTTCGAGCCTTCACAGAACGATACGCTGCTGGTCGGGCAGGGGCAGAGCCCCGATCGCTCCGCGCGCTGGACCGCTCTGATTGCACCAACGCCTGCAGAGCTCCGAGAAGGGCTGGCGGGGCTGGCACAACAGGACAAATGGCAGGCCCTGAGTGGCCGCATGACATCCTACCGCGCCAAGATAGACGAAATCACCAATCGACCGGCGCACAGTGTCGTCTTTGTCCAGAGCACCACCCCGTCGATTGCCAACTACCGATTGATTGCGGCCAATTGGTTCTCTACTAATATTCTAATTTATGCAGGTCTTGTCGTCGTCGTCTGTGCATTCCTGGGTACTGCGACGATGGTCATGCTTTCCAGAATGGGCCGGCGGCCATGAAAACGTGGTTTTCTCTTCTCTTTGCAGCGCTCTTTATTGCCTATGTGCCACCGGCGCGTGCGCTTGCAACATCGGTCAGCCCAGCCGAATGGAGCCTTTACAAAGCTCACTTTCTCGATCGCGGTGGTCGCATCATCGACAATGGCAATGGCGGCATCAGTCATACTGAAGGGCAGGGCTATGGCTTGCTGCTCTCCTACCTTGCCGGAAATCGCGCTGATTTCGAACTCATCTGGGGCTTTACAAGTGCCGAGATGCTGCTGCGCAACGATGGTCTGGCCGTCTGGAAATGGGACCCGGCCTCCAAACCGCATGTGACGGACGTCAACAACGCGACGGACGGTGACCTGCTGATTGCCTATGCACTGGCCCTTGCAGGTACCACCTGGAACAGGCCTGACTACATTGCCGCTGCAACGCGCATGGCAACGGCAGTGTTGAAGGATGCCGTGGTCGTCTATGGGGGGCGAACGCTTCTGATGCCCGCTTCCACCGGATTTTCGGCCAAGGATCGCGCCGATGGTCCTGTCATCAATCCGTCCTACTGGATCTTCGAAGCCTTTCCGGTGATGAACGTGCTTGCGCCATCGGAGAAATGGCAGAATCTGACGGATAGCGGGCTCGATCTCCTGCAGTCGCTGCAATTCGGGCCGGCGCGGCTGCCCGCCGAATGGGTCAGCCTCAAGCGAAGCCCACAGCCGGCGGCAGGCTTTGCGCCTGAATTTTCCTATAATGCCATCCGTATCCCGCTTTACCTGGCACGCGCCGGCCTGGGCGATGCCGCGTTCCTGCGCCATCTGATGGGCGCGATGGCACCTGCCGACCGTCCCATGGCAACAGTCAACCTCATCACCGGTCAACCGCTCGATCCGTTGTCCGATAATGGATATCGGATTGTCACCAGTCTGCTCGACTGCGTGGTGAATGGCACCCAGGTGCCGGCCGAGTTGCAAAGCTTTCGACCTGAACTGTATTACCCCTCGACGCTTCAGCTTCTTGCGCTTTCATTTCTTCGGGAGGAACACCCGGCATGTCTTTGAAACCGGCGCATCGCTATTGGCCCGTCGTCTTCGTAAGCCTGTGCGTGCTTGGCGCTGGCACCTCATACGCTGCCTCGTCCAGCCAGGGTGGCGACACGGAGCCGTCGCTGGTGCCGGTGGAGCGTCAGGGACGCCTGCGCCTGGCCAAGGAGGCCATGGGTGTCACCACGGGACCGCGTCTCGCACAGGCTCCCGAAGCGCCCGCCGCTGCCCCCCAGTCCGCCCCCGCGCCTGCCGGACGCGTGCAAAGAGATCCGCCGCCGACCGCAACACCGGCCCCGGCGCAAGCGTCTGTGCCACCGTCTCAACCAACGACGAATGCTGCGGCACCGGAGCCGGATCTGAGTGCTCTGCGATATTTCGCCAGCCGGGGCGATACCGCACGGCTGAAGGTTGAGATCGCCCGGCTGCGCAGCCTTTATCCCGATTGGTCCCCGCCGGACGATCCACTGGCCATCCCGCGCAACGGCGATCCGCAGCTGGAAGCCATGTGGAAGCTTTACGCGGAAGGCCGATATCCGGAAATCCGCCAGGCCATCGCGGAACGGCAGGCGGCAGACCCCAACTGGACGCCGCCGGCGGATCTGCTGAACCGGCTCGCGATGGCCGAGGCGCGCAATCGTCTCGTCAACGCCTCCAACCTCAAGCAATATGCCACCGTCATCTCCCTTGGCGCGAGCAACCCGAACCTGTTGAACTGCAGTGACGTGGATGTGCTGTGGCGTATCGCAGAGGCCTTTGTGCGAACGGATCGCCCGCAGCGTGGCGTCGACGCCTATACCTATATTCTCAGGCAGTGCGAAAACCCGCAGGAACGCGTCGCGACCATTCAGAAAGCAGCGGAACTGTTGCCGGCGACAGATCTTCGCGCGCTTCTTTCCCTGGAGAAACCGCTCGCGGACGGCCAGCCGGAATTTGCCGCCCTGCGCGACGATCTGGCCCGCCGCTTCATCGCCGATGCCAACAAGAATAATCGGATGGATGTTGCGCCGGAAGACGTCCAGCGGCTTGAGGCCGTGGCCGAGCGCGACAAGCTCGCCTCGGACAGCCTTCTGCTCGGCTGGCTGTTCCAGCGGCGCGGCGATCTCGTCAATGCCGAAAAATGGTTCCGTGCCTCGCGCGACAAGGAACCGTCGGCCTCTGCCTCGCAGGGACTTGCGCTCGTCCTGATTGCCCGCGGCCTGCCGATGGAGGCCGAAGACATCATGTACCAGTGGCGCGACACGTCCGACGACAGCAAGGCGACCTATCTTGCCGCTGCGGCCAACCTCTTGGCGCTCAACCCGGCGCCAGTGCTGGCCGAACCGGTGCTGCGCCGCATCGCAGTGGAAGTCATTGCCGCAAAGTATGTACCAGCCGCCCAGCAACTGGGGTGGTATGCGCAGACGCTGCGTCAGCCACAGACGGCGATGCAGTGGTTCGAGACCGCCCTGCAATGGAAACCGGATGACGAGCCCTCCGCCTATGGCCTCCTGATCGTGCGGCAAAGCCTGAACGACCGCGGCGGTGTGCTGGCCATCCAGAAGGAATGGGCAGGGCGCTCACAGCGCATCGCCGATGCGGGGGAAAAAAGCCCGCCGCAGACCCCGCCACTTGCTGTCCAAACGCCGCGCCAGGAGGCCACCAAGCCCGCCGCCTCGGCCTTCACCACGCCTGACCGCGGCGCGCCCGTCGCGGCGCCCCAGCGGATGACCGCCACGACGACAGCAAGAACCGCCACGGCCCGTCGCAGCGCCTGCGCTTCGCGCACCGGCACCGCGTCCCAGCGCGTCGAGGACACCACGCTGACGAATGGCTGGTGCCTGATGGATCTCAACCGTCCGCTGGAAGCGGTGCAGGCCTTTGAGGCCGCACTGAAAAGCCCGTCAGCGGCCATTAGGGAGGATGCAGCCTACGGACAGTCGCTGGCCTATCTGCGCCTCGGCCTGACCGATAACGCTGCCGTTGCCGCCACCAAGGCACCCCAGCGGCCCGCCCGCGCCGCCGAGCTTCAGGTTTCCATTCTCGGCAACCGCGCGCTGTCGGCTTTCCAGGCCGGACGCTATAGGGAAGCCTTGGTCTATCTTGACCAGCGTGCTGCACTGAAAACGGAGACAACCGATCTCATGGTGCTGCGTGCCTATGCCTATCAGGAACTGGGCATTTCGGCAGGAGCGCGGCAGATCTTCGAGGTGCTGGCGGAAACCGGCAACAAGGATGCGCTGCGCGGCGTCGAGGAAATTCGGTCCATGATGAACGACCGGGGTGGCTGATAGTCACCCCGGATGGCAGTTGCCCGTCCGTAACCGTTGATCAAGAGAGAATGGCGCCTGGTTCAGACGCGAAGCCGGCTGCGCGCGCCTGCGCGGCAACCGCTTGAGGCCTTGCAGAGGCTACAGCAGGCTACCCGTTACAAACAGGTAAGCGACACCCACTGCCGCCAGCACGGCAAGACCAATCATGTGATAGTTCGGCGTTGATTTCATACCAGGCCACAACTCATTCGAAATTTAATATTCTACCGCGTCTTATCCAAACATACGTTCATGATAAGTTAGAAAAAATCTATTTTCACAAGATGCACCATGTTGCCAGCATCCAGCAGTTAGGAGAATTCAAATCGACACTTTATGAGTGCGGACGAGTACGCCGTGGCAGGCGTTCGCCCCATGTAAGGAATAATCCACCCGAAGGTGATTCCCTTATGAAAGTTCAAAGTAATCTGACTGTCAATTAGAAGTTTAGTTGTTTTTTTCGAAGCGCGAAAATTGTGATCGTCAGACATTATATATTTAAATGTATATAAACATTGAGCGGATTTAAATTTTTCTTTTCGGAATAGTTTCACGCGTCAGCTCCTAGACGAGCGGCCCCTCGGGGAAGGCCACGCCGGCAGCGCCGGTCATCATGATCTTTTCCAAGTTCCCGCCGCAGCCGCGGACGGAGGCTCCCTCCGCACCCACCATGGAACCCGGTTGAGGCTTTTGCGTTGAGGGGAACACACGATATTTAAGGAACGATCATGCTGAAGTGGGCTCTTATTTTTCTCGTCATCTCCCTGATTTCCGGCTTCCTCGGTTTTTCCGGTGTATCGGCCGCAACCGCCACGATCGCGCGCGTGCTGTTCTTCATCGCGATCATCGTATTTCTGGTTTTTGTCGTCCTCGCCTTCATGGCAGGCAGCGTTGTCTTCTAATCCAGACGCAGGCGTCTCAGGCGCTTGACCACCCGACAAACGAAAAAAGCCCTGCCAAACGGCAGGGCAAATCTGGGGGAAAAACTCGCACGCCCTTTGGGTTGCGAGCACCTCATACAGACAGAGTTTTGCGGTTCTCGCGAGGGCGACTTGCCCAAAAACGGTACGATCTGCAGAAAAAACGACAGCACCCTTGCCTGTTTTTTGCCAAGTCAGCTTTCCTTGACGGACTGCATGGCGACCGATGTGGAGGTGCTTGCCACATGCGGCAGGCTTGATATCTTTTCGCCGAGCACCTCCCGATAGCGGCGGATGTTTTGGGTGCGTACTTTCAAAAGATAATCAAAGCGGCCGGCAATCATGTGGCACTCCTCTACCTCCTTGATGCGCCGCACCGCCTGATTGAATTCGCTCAGCGCCTTTTCCCGCGTATCCGACAGTTTGACCTCCGCAAAGGCCACGTGATCGAGACCGAGTTTCTGCGGGTTGATGACAGCGCGGAAGCCGAGAATGTAGCCAGTTTCCATGAGGCGTTTCAGTCGTGCATTGCACGGCGTCTTGGAAAGACCAATGCTGGCCGCGAGATCCGTAACCGAGATGCGGCCGTTTTCCCGTACAGCCTCGATTATCTTCATGTCAAACATATCCAGTTCGTCTTCCAATGGCGAGTTCATGGTGTTTTTCTCCAGAAAATTACGCTAATTCTAGCAAAATTCACTTCCATTGGCCATCATTAAAGATCACCTCCCGATCGGGATTCATGTACACTCGGGTAAATGTCAGCCCTCGTGATCGAGATCGTTCCGATGACCTTTCAAGGCGCCTCCTCCGTATCCACCGCAGTCCCGTCCTCCGAACCGTTCGCCGATTTTGCGCCGCCCATCGGTGCGCAGTCGCAGCTGCGGCAAGCCATTACCGCCGCCTATCGCCGTCCGGAGGCCGAATGCCTTCAGCCGCTGCTCTCGGCGGCAAGCCTGCCCGATACGGACAAGCTGAAGATCCGGGAAACGGCGCGTGCGCTGGTCACAGCCCTTCGGGCAAAACATCGCGGCAGCGGCGTCGAGGGGCTGGTGCATGAATATTCGCTCTCCAGCCAGGAGGGCGTGGCGCTGATGTGCCTTGCCGAAGCGCTGCTGCGCATTCCCGATACGGCCACCCGCGATGCGCTGATCCGTGACAAGATTTCCGCCGGCGACTGGAAATCCCATATGGGCGGCGGGCGTTCGCTCTTCGTCAATGCCGCCACCTGGGGGCTTGTGGTCACCGGCAAGCTGACAGCCACCGTCAACGATCGCAGCCTGTCTGCCGCTCTCACGCGGCTGATTGCCCGTTGCGGCGAACCGGTTATCCGGCGCGGCGTCGACATGGCCATGCGCATGATGGGGGAGCAGTTCGTCACCGGCGAAACCATTGATGAGGCACTGCGCCGCGCCCGCACGATGGAAGACAGGGGCTTTGGCTATTCCTACGACATGCTCGGCGAAGCGGCCACCACCATGGCCGATGCCGAACGCTACTATCGGGACTACGAAACCGCCATCCATGCGATTGGAAAGGCGGCTGCCGGCCGCGGCGTCTATGCGGGGCCAGGCATTTCCATCAAGCTGTCGGCGCTCCATCCGCGCTACGCCCGCACGCAAGCCGCGCGCGTCATGGAAGAGCTTCTGCCGCGTGTGAAGGCGCTGGCGCTTCTCGCCAAGACCTATGACATCGGTCTCAATATCGATGCGGAGGAGGCGGACCGGCTGGAGCTGTCGCTCGATCTTCTGGAAAGCCTCTGCCTGGATGCCGACCTGTCCGGCTGGAACGGCATTGGCTTTGTCGTCCAGGCCTATGGCAAGCGCTGCCCCTTCGTGCTCGATTTCATCATCGATCTGGCCCGTCGCTCCGGCCATCGCATCATGCTGCGTCTCGTCAAGGGCGCCTATTGGGACGCCGAAATCAAGCGCGCCCAGCTGGACGGCCTGAGCGATTTCCCCGTCTATACGCGCAAGGTTCACACCGACGTCTCTTATCTCGCCTGCGCGAAAAAGCTTCTTGACGCGCGCGATGCCGTCTTCCCGCAGTTTGCCACCCACAATGCCCAGACGCTGGCGAGCGTCTATCACATGGCCGGGCCGGAATTTTCCATTGGATCCTACGAGTTCCAATGTCTGCACGGCATGGGTGAGCCGCTGTATGAGGAGGTCGTTGGGCAGGACAAGCTGGCGCGACCATGCCGCATCTATGCGCCGGTCGGTACGCATGAAACGCTGCTGGCCTATCTCGTGCGCCGCCTTCTGGAAAACGGCGCCAACTCCTCCTTCGTCAACCGCATTGCCGATGAGACGATCACGGTCGAGGAAATGATAGCCGATCCGGTCGATGCGGTGCGCACGATGGCAGAGCCCGGCGCGCGTCACGACCGCATCGAGCTTCCCTCCGGTATCTTTGGCAAGGGTCGTCGCAACTCAAAGGGCCTCGATCTGTCGAACGAGACGGTGCTGGCTGATCTGTCCCGCACTCTGACGGCAAGCGCCGTCATCCCTTGGATGGCCACGCCGCTGATTGCCTTCGAGGCGACGGCAGCAGACGCACAGCCGGTGCTGAACCCCGCCGACCATGGCGATACCGTTGGCCACGTCCGGGACGCAACCGAAGACATGGCGCAACAGGCGGTGGCGATGGCCGCAACGCAGGGCATCTCCTGGGCCGCCACGGCGCCCGGCGAGCGGGCTGCCTGCCTCGAGCGCGCCGCAAACCGGCTGGAGGAGCGCATGGTAGAGCTTCTCGGGCTCATCATGCGGGAGGCTGGAAAATCCGTCTTCAACGCCATCGCCGAAGTGCGCGAAGCGGTGGATTTCCTGCGCTATTACGCCGAGCAGGCCAAGCGCACGCTGGGGCCTGCCCATAGGCCGCTTGGACCTGTCATCTGCATCAGTCCGTGGAATTTCCCGCTTGCCATCTTCACGGGGCAGGTGGCCGCAGCGCTTGTGGCCGGCAATCCCGTGCTGGCAAAGCCGGCCGAGGAAACGCCCCTGATTGCCGCCGAAGCCGTGCGCATCCTGCACGAGGCGGGCATTCCGGCCACCGCCCTGCAATTGCTGCCGGGCGGCGGACAGATCGGCGCGGCACTTGTCGCAGCCCCGCAAACGGCAGCCGTCATGTTTACCGGTTCGACGGAGGTCGCCCGGCTCATCCAGAAACAGCTGGCCGGACGGCTGTCTTCCTCAGGCAAGCCGATCCCGCTGATTGCCGAGACCGGCGGACAGAACGCCATGATCGTCGATTCCTCGGCGCTTGCCGAACAGGTGGTCGGCGATGTCATCGCCTCTGCCTTCGATAGCGCTGGCCAGAGATGTTCGGCGCTGCGGGTTCTCTGCCTGCAGGAGGAGGTCGCGGACCGCATTCTGGTGATGCTGAAGGGCGCGCTTGCCGAACTGTCCATCGGCCGCACTGATCGGTTGAGCATCGATATCGGGCCGGTGATCACGCCGGAAGCACAGGAAACCATCGAGGCGCATGTGCGCCACATGGCCTCGCTTGGGCGTTCCATTCACCGCGCGGACCTGCCGCAATCGGCCGCCGCAGGCACATTCGTCGCGCCGACGATCATCGAGCTTTCATCGCTTGGCGAGCTTCAGCGCGAGGTGTTCGGCCCGGTCCTGCATGTCATCCGCTATCGGCGCGCCGATCTCGACCGGCTGATCGATGATATCAATGCCACCGGCTATGGCCTGACCTTTGGCCTCCATACTCGCCTCGACGAAACCATCGCCCATGTGATGAGCCGCATCCTCACCGGCAACCGCTATATCAACCGCAATGTCATCGGCGCCGTTGTCGGCGTGCAGCCGTTTGGCGGGCGCGGCCTGTCCGGCACCGGCCCGAAGGCGGGCGGCCCGCTCTATCTTGGCCGCCTCGTGGACGTGCCGCCAGAGCCGCCGCAGCTCAGTTCGGTTCATCTTGATCCGGCACTCACCGATTTTGCGCGGTATCTGGATGATCGGCAGATGCCGGAGGCGGCGGAACGGGCGCGCACCATCGGTCGCCAGTCGGCACTGGGGATTGAGCTGCAGCTGGCGGGGCCGGTTGGCGAACGAAATCTCTATGCCCTTCATCCCCGCGGCCAGATCCTTCTCGTGGCAGAGAGCTTCCAGGGGCTTCTGACGCAACTTGCCTGCGTGCTCGCGACCGGCAACAGTGCCGTCATTGATACGGCTGCCGGCCTTGGCCCGCAATTGCAGGCTTTGCCGGCAAGCCTTTCGCCACGCGTCCGCTTTACCGGCGACTGGGAATCGGCGGGCCCATTCGCTGGCGCGTTGATCGAAGGGGAGAGCGACACGGTCACCGCCGCGCTCACGCGCATCGCCGATCTTGCCGGCCCGCTGGTTCTCGCGCAGGCCGCCTCGCCACAGGATGCCGGGCGTGCCGATGCCTATTGCCTCAACTGGCTGCTGGAAGAGGTCTCCACCTCGATCAACACGGCAGCCGCCGGTGGCAATGCCAGCCTGATGTCGATCGGCTGAGGCTTGCTCCGGGATCATCGGACCGTATGATGCGCCGCCGGTCGGTTTCACCGGCGGTGTCACAGGGTGTTCGAAAGTGCAGGTTTTGAATTACAGGTTCCATGTCGCCCGCGGTCTGGCGGCCGTTCTCATGATGGCCCCGGCGGCCGCTGGGGCTGCCGATTGGCAGCCGGTCGAGCAGGTCAAGACCTATGCCATCTCGGGCACGACAGGGGCCGCGCTCTATGAAGCCATCGGCAAGCGGGCGCCGCAGGCAGGCGGCGGACTTGCCATTGCCCATACCGCCTTCAAGCTGACCTGGACACGGACCTACGAGCCGCAGGGAACGGCCTGTGCGATCACGGTCGCAAAGCCCAGGCTCATCATCACCTACACTCTGCCCAAACCCTCAAGCCGTCTTTCGCCGGATGTGGCGGCCAGCTGGACCCGCTTCATCTCCGGTGTCGAAAAGCATGAACGGGTTCATGGAACCTTCATCAAGGACCTCGTCCAGCAGATCCAGGACTTCAGCCTCGGCCTTCGTGTCGAGAACGACCCGGACTGCCAGAAAATCCGCCAGGTGCTGACGGCCCGTCTCGGCGAGCTGTCGAAGGCCGAGCGGGCAAAGAATGTCGAGTTCGACCGGGTGGAGCTGAACCCCGGCGGCAATGTCCACCAGCTGATCCTGTCGCTGGTCAACGGTCCCTGATATCCTGCGCTGCGGCGCCAAACTGAAAGGCCCGCCGGACAATCCGGCGGGCCTTCCGATGAGACGCATGCGGTCTCTTTCCTTGGGAGGAAACCTATTCGGCGGGCTGCAGGCTTGCCGGAACCGACGGCTCCGCCGGCAGGCGCCCGGCCATGGCTTCGGCAAGCTTTGCCGTATCCAGTTCGTTCTCCCAACGGGCAACGACGATGGTTGCCACCGCATTGCCGACGAAATTGGTGAGCGCCCGGCATTCCGACATGAAGCGGTCGATGCCGAGGATCAGCGCCATGCCGGCAACCGGAACGGCGGGGACGACCGAAAGCGTGGCGGCAAGCGTGATGAAGCCTGCACCGGTGATGCCGGCCGCACCCTTCGAACTCAGCATGGCCACGAGCAGCAGCAGGATCTGGTCGCCGAAGGACAGATGAATGTCCGTCGCCTGGGCGATGAACAGGGCCGCCAGCGTCATGTAGATGTTGGTGCCGTCGAGGTTGAACGAGTAGCCGGTCGGAATGACGAGGCCCACGACCGAGCGCTTGCAGCCGGCGCGTTCCATCTTCTGCATCAGGCCGGGAAGTGCGGCTTCCGACGAGGACGTGCCGAGAACCAGCAGCAGCTCTTCCTTGATGTAGCGGATCAGGGCGAGGATCGAGAAGCCGTTATAGCGGGCAACCGCCCCCAGAACGATGAAGACGAAGAGGAACGAGGTCAGGTAGAAGGTGCCGATCAGGAAGGCGAGATTGGCAATCGAGCCGATACCGTATTTGCCGATGGTAAAGGCCATGGCGCCGAAGGCACCGAGGGGTGCCGCCTTCATCAGGATCGCCACCAGCTTGAAGATCGGAGCGGTTACGGCGTGCAGGAAATCGGTGACCGGCTTGGCGCGATCGCCGACCATGGCGAGCGAAATGCCGAACAGAACCGAGAAGAACAGCACCTGCAGGATATCGCCCTGCGCGAAGGCGCCGACGATGGTTTCCGGGATGATGTTCATCAGGAAGCCGACGACCGAGGTTTCATGCGCCTTGGTCGCATAGGTCGAAACAGCCTTGGCATCGAGCGAGGCCGGATCGATGTGCATGCCGGAGCCGGGCTGCACCACATTGGCCACCAGCATGCCGACGGCAAGCGCCAGTGTCGAGAAGATGAGGAAGTAGAGCATCGCCTTGCCGGCCACGCGCCCGACCTTCTTGAGGTCAGACATGCCGGCAATGCCGGTTGCGACCGTCAGGAAGATCACCGGGGCGATGATCATCTTGACGAGGCGAATGAAGGCGTCTCCCAGCGGCTTCAGCGCAGCGCCGAATTCCGGGTAAAAGTGCCCGAGCGTGATGCCGGCGGCAATGGCCACCAGAACCTGCACATACAGCTGCCGGTACAGGGGAATTTTGCCGCGCGAAGTCGCAGCATCATGTGTCATGTCCATGCGATAGATCCTCCATCGCGCCCCAACCACTATGGCTCTCCCGGGGCGATATTTTTGACGATATTCAACGATAGCAAGGGCCGTGCCACTCTCCGGTCAGCATGCAACTAGCTGAGGTTGAAGGGGAATTTTCTCTTGCCGCTGCAGATACAGCGAAGAATGTGCGGAACTTCGCACACACCGCCTTGTGGTTCGGGCGGCTTTATGCACAAATCAGCTGATGGAACCTGCACTCTCCGAAACTCCGGATCGCGCGCCACGCCCTCGGGCGGCACGCCGGCCGTGGCTGATCTTCACGGCGCTCGCGACGGCCTGTCTTGCTGTCGCGCTGTCTTTGGTCCACCACCATGTCAGCGGCTCCGTGATTGCGGATCTGCAGCGGCAGGGCAGGGTGGATGCGGGCTTGAAGGTGGCATTGCTGCGCGCGGTGCTGGAGCGTCCACGCTCGCTGCCCCTGATCCTGGCGCAAGACCGGGATGTTGAGGAGGCGCTGTCTGCCCCCGCACCGGCGCGGCTCGATGCGCTGAACCGCAAGCTGGAAGCCCTGATCACCGACACGAACGCCTCGGTTCTTTATGTCATCAATCACAACGGCCGCGCCATTGCCTCCAGCAACTGGCGCGAACCTTCAAGCTTTGTCGGCAGCGACTATGCTTTTCGCGCCTATTTCTCCCGCGCGATCACCGATGGCGCCGCAGAGCATTTCGCGCTCGGCAGCGTCAGCAACAGGCCGGGCCTTTATATCTCCCAAAGGGTCGGTCCGGCGGATAATCCGCTGGGCGTGGTGGTGGTGAAGGCGGAGTTCGATCAGTTGGAGGAGGACTGGCGAAATGCGGTGCGCCCCTCTTTCGTCACCGACCCCAATGGTGTGGTGCTGATCACCAGCATTGCCTCCTGGCGCTTCATGACGCTTGCCCCCTTGCCGGCGCCGAAACTGAAAGCGCTGCATGAAAGCCTGCAGTTCGGCGATACGCCGCTTCTGCCCTTGCCGGTCAACGTGCTGGACGCGCCGGACGAGGATACGAGGCTTATCGAGACGGTGCTGCCGGGAGAACGGCAGGCCCTTTATCTCGAAGTGGCTGTGCCGGTCGGTTCCACCGCATGGAGGCTGCATTACCTGTCGCCGGTAGAGCCAGCGCTGTCGGCCGCCGTCCGGCAGGCGCAACTGTCCGTTCTCCTCATCCTCATTCCCTTGCTGGCGCTGGCGGCGCTCTGGATATGGCGGCGACAGGCCACGCTTGCGCGCATTTCCATGGAGCAGGCGGCGCGCACGGAACTGGAGCGCAGGGTCCGCGAGCGCACGGCAGACCTCACCCGCGCCCGCGATCGGCTGGAAGCCGAAATCACCGATCACCGTGTCACGGAGGCACGGCTCCAGGGCGTGCAGCAGGAACTGGTGCAGGCAAACCGGCTGGCCATTCTCGGCCAGGTCGCTGCAGGCGTGGCGCATGAAATCAACCAGCCTGTCGCGACCATCCGTGCCTATGCCGACAATGCGCGCACCTTTCTGTCCCGAAGCCAGCTCGCACCGGCCGAAGAAAACCTGAACGAGATCGCAAGCCTGACCGAACGCATCGGCACCATTACCGAGGATCTGAAGGCGTTGGCGCGGAAAGGCCGTTCCGCGGCCGAACCGGTCAGCCTGAAGGACGTGTTGAACGGCGCCGTGATGCTCCTCAAAACCCGCTTTTCCGGCCGCCTCGATCTCCTGAAGATCACGATGCCGCGGGAGGATCTGCGTGTGCTCGGCAACCAGCTGCGGCTGGAGCAGGTGATGATCAACCTTTTGCAGAACGCGCTCGAGGCCATCGAGCAGCATCCGGAAGGGCTGGTGCATGTCGACGTGGACGAGGGGCCGACCACGGTGCTGATCCATGTGGTGGATACGGGTCCAGGCATTGCGCCGGCCATTCTCGATCAGCTTTTCTCGCCCTTCAACACGTCGAAGGAAGGCGGTCTCGGCCTCGGCCTCGTAATTGCCAAGGATATCGTCAGCGACTATGGCGGTCACATCCGCGTCGACAGCAGCTCTAAAGGCACCCGTTTCACGATCGAACTGAAAAGAGCAGAGCCATGAGCCGGCCACTTCCCGTCATCCTTATCGACGACGACCGCGACCTGTTGCGCGCCACGGCCCAGACACTCGATCTCGCCGGCTTTTCCGTTTCGGCTTTCTCGTCTGCCGGTGAGGCCTTGCCGATGATTTCGGCGGATTTTGCCGGCGTCGTCATCTCGGATATCCGCATGCCGCGCATCGACGGGCTGGAACTGTTTGCGCGGGTGCAGGCCATCGATTCCGATATTCCCGTCGTGCTGGTAACCGGCCATGGCGATATCCCGATGGCCGTCGACGCCATCAAGGACGGCGCCTATGATTTCATCGCAAAGCCCTATGCAGCCGACAGGTTGGTTCAATGCGTGGAACGGGCCGGCGAAAAGCGGGCCTTGATCCTCGAAAACCGGGCCTTGCGCGAAGTGCGATCGGGCGATGACGACGGCCTGCCGCTGATCGGCCAGACGCCGGTCATGCAGCGCCTGCGCCACACGCTGCGCCAGATCGCCGATACGGATGTGGATGTGCTGCTGACCGGCGAAACCGGCACCGGCAAGGAGGTGGTGGCAAGCCTGCTGCACCGCTGGAGCCGGCGGGCATCGGGAAATTTCGTCGCGCTGAACTGCGGCGCCCTGCCGGAACAGATCATGGAAAGCGAGTTGTTCGGCCATGAACAGGGGGCCTTCACCGGCGCGCAGAAGCGCCGCGTCGGGCGCATCGAGCACTCGAGCGGCGGCACGCTGTTTCTCGATGAAATCGAAAGCATGCCGACGGGCACGCAGGTGCAGATGCTGCGCGTGCTGGAAATGCGCGAAGTCACTCCGCTCGGTACCAATGAAGTCCGCCCGGTGGATTTGCGCGTCGTTGCCGCGGCCAAGGTGGATCTCGGCGATCCAGCCGAGCGGCGGGATTTTCGCGAAGACCTCTATTATCGGCTGAACGTCGTGACGCTGTCCATTCCGCCGCTTCGCGAGCGCCGGGCCGACGTGCCGCTTCTGTTCCGCTATTTTACTCAGCGTGCTGCCAATCGCTTCTCGCGGGCGCTGCCTGCGTTGACGCCTGCCGTTTCACACCATCTGGCGAGCCATGACTGGCCGGGCAATGTGCGTGAACTGACCCATTACGCCGAGCGTTTCGTGCTGGGGCTTGAGCCATCGCTGGAAGCGGCAACGCCCCGTGACGCGCCGCGCATCATCGACAGCGGGCAATCCCTGCCCGACCGGCTGGCCCGTCTGGAAGCGGAGATCATCCGCGAAACGCTGGCCAAGAACGGCGGGGATGTGCGCCTGACGCTGGAAGCCCTCGGCATTCCGCGCAAGACATTCTACGACAAGCTGCAGCGCCACGGCATCGTGCGGGGCGAATTTTCCGGCCGTGTCTGAAAAATCTTGAGCTGTCAGGGCTCGGCAATCAGCTGGCGGATGCGGGTGGCCATGGCCTCCATGGCAAAAGGCTTGGTCATCACATGCATGCCAGGCTCCAGATTGTTCTGGTTGAGCACGGCATTTTCGGCATAGCCCGTGATGAACAGGATTTTCAGCCCCGGACGCCGCGCCCGCGCCGCATCGGCAAGCTGACGCCCGTTGATGCCGTTCGGCAGCCCGACATCGGTCACCATCAGGTCGATGCGATCGCTGGCTTCGAGGAAGGGCAGGGCGCTTGCGGCATCCTCGGCTTCCAGCGCGCGGTAGCCCAGTTCCTCCAGCACCTCGACGATGAGAACGCGCACCAGCGGCTCGTCATCCACCACAAGAACAGTCTCGCCAGCACCCTGCACCATGCTGTTTGCGGCAGCGGGCAGGGGTTCTGCAGGCGCTTCCTGTCCAGCGTGGCGCGGCAGGTAGAGAAGAACTTCCGTGCCGGCGCCGGGGGCCGTCACGATCACCGCCCGTCCCCCCGATTGGCGGGCAAAACCATAGATCATCGAAAGGCCAAGACCGGTGCCCTGGCCAATCGGTTTGGTGGTGAAGAACGGATCGAAAGCGCGGCTTGCCACATCAGGCGTCATGCCTGTTCCCGTGTCGCGCACCGAAAGCACCACGTAATCGCCGGGGCTCAGGTTCCTTTCCGCCGCAAGATCGTCGGAATACGGCTGCTTGAAGGTGCGGATGGTCAGCCGCCCGCCATTCACCATCGCGTCGCGCGCGTTGATGGCAAGGTTCAGCAACGCGTTTTCCAGCTGGCCCGGATCGACAAGAACCGACCATAGTTCAGGATCGAGCGAGGTCTCGATGGAAATTTCCGGACCGACCGAGCGACGGATCAGTTCCTCCATGCCAAGCACCAGGGCGTTAGCGTCAGTGGTGCGCGGATCGAGCGTCTGGCGACGGGAAAAGGCCAGCAGACGGTGGGTGAGGGCGGCGGCCCGCTTCGTTGCCCCTTGCGCGGCACCGACATATTTTTCGGCGTCCGCAATACGCCCCTGGCCGAGCCTGAGGTTGATCAGCTCGAGGCTGCCGCTGATGCCGGCGAGAATATTGTTGAAATCATGCGCGAGCCCGCCAGTCAGTTGGCCGACGGCCTCCATCTTCTGCGCCTGGCGCAAGGCCTCCTCGGAGGCCGCAAGCGCGGCTGCGGCTTTCTTTTCCGCAGTGATGTCGCGACCGCTGCCATAGATCAGCGCGCCATCGGCCGCCGCAACCCAGGAAATCCAGCGGTAGCCGCCATTCGAGCAGCGGTAGCGGTTTTCAAACGGGGGGAATGTGCCGGACAGGTTCCGCGCGAACGTGGCCTTTGTGGCGGCGACGTCCTCGGCGACGATGAAGTCCAGAACGGAGCGATTGAGCATCTCGTCCTCCCGCCAGCCGAGGATCTTGGTGACGGCGGGATTGACGGCGCGAAACCTGCCCATCTGGTCGATAACGACGTTGATATCCTGCGTGTTGCGCCAGATCTGGTCGCGTTCGCGTGTGCGCTGCTCGACTTCGGCTTCAAGCGAACTTGCGAGCTGCTGCAGCGCCTGTTCGGCCTTGATGCGTTCGATGGCGGTGTGGGCGCGTGAGGCGACCTCCCGGATGAAATCGACGTCATCCTCGGCCCAGGTACGAACCTTGGCACAGTTGACGAAGAAGGCCGCAACGATCTCGTTCTTTTCCACGACGCCGACATTGACAAAGGAGCGGGCACTGCGGGCAATCAGCGCGTCTGCAGCTGCGCTCACGCGCGGATCGAGCGTGACATCCGAGACCGCAACCACCTTGTCACGCAGCACGTCTGCGACAAGGTCGGGAAGCGGGCGAAGATCCATATCGGCGCGGATATCGACAACCCCCCGGGCATTCCAGGCCTGCAGGATGGTAAAGGCGGTGAGGTCCGGTGCGACCATGCCGTAACCCACACGGTCGGCCTCCAGCGTTTCACCGAGGATGCGGGACGCAGAAAGAGCAATCGCGTCGACATTCCACAACGACTGGATCTCCCGCGTGAGACGCACCAGAGCATCGCGCCGCGAATCGGATCGGCGACGTTCGGTCACATCGCTTGCCGCGCCGAACCATTCGGTAATCTCGCCCTTTGCATCGAGAACCGGCACGGCACGGGAAAAGACCCAGCCGATCGACCGGTCGGCCTTGCGGATACGATGTTCCATCTGGAAAGGCCGCTTGGTGCGGATCGCCCGTCCGATAGCAGCCCCGATCGGCGGCTGGTCTTCGGCGGGCAGATAATCCTCGATCCAGCGAGAACTGGGGCGGTCGAGATTTTCCAGAAATCCCCGTCCATCGAGCTGGCGCATCTCGATCCAATCCGGGCTGACACGGAAAATCGCATCAGAGGTTGCAAGCGTCAGCGCCCGGAACTGCTCCTCGCTTTCGCGCAACCGTCTCTGGCTAAGAACCATCTGCGTCGTTTCCACCACAATGGCGATGACGCCGGCGGGTTTGCCGCTTTCGTCCATGACAGGCGAATAATCGAGGTTCATCCACACCGACTCGGGCACGCCATTGCGCACGAGCGTCAGTTCCTGGTCGCGGTAGTGCAGCGTCGAGCCGGAAAGACCAACTCGCATCACATTATCGTTGAAATCGGCAATTTCTGCCCAGCCTTCGCGCACCTTGGAGCCGAGAAGCTGCGGGTGGCGATTGCCTGCAAAGACCGAATAGGCGTCGTTATAGATCATAATGCCGTCTTCGCCCCACAACAGCACGATGGGGACGGACGAGCCAAGAAGCATGCTAGTGACGGATTTCAGGCTCTGGGGCCATTCCTCCAGGGGGCCGAGACGGGTCTTTGACCAGTCGAAGGCGCGAATAAGGGCACCCAGCTGGCCACCGCCAACGGGGAAGGGGATATTGGCCGTTACCGTTCCGTCCGCTGCCATTCGCCATCCATGCTTTTGCCACTGACGCCACGGCGACGACTGTCATGGCCGGTCATCCATTGGCGATTGCGCGAACCATTTAGCGTCAACAGAGGCACTCTATCAATCACTTCTACACAACGTCTTCCTACTTTAGTGCGCCATCTTGAGCCATGGCGCCGGCACGAGGCTGGGAGGAAAGGCACCACGTCTTTCGCCCTCCACAAACCGTTCGATAAAGGCCAGCGCGTGTTCCAGCCCGTTCATCGTATAGGGTTTTTCAATCGCGCCCAGCGCACCGGCAAAATCCTCCGGGATGCGCTTCAGGTTGCCGGTCATGAAGACGTAAGGCACACCCTTTTCGCGCAGGTGATAGCCAACCTCGATGCCGCTCGGCCCATCGAGAAGCTGGATATCGACAAAGGCGAAGTCCAGCGCCTGATGATCGGCAAGCACCTTTGCCTCTTCACTCGACATGGCCTGACCGATGACCGCATGGCCCGCCGCCTGCAGCTCGCTTTCCAGCTCCAGCGCCAGCAGTGCCTCGTCTTCCACGATCAGTATATTCACGATGTCTTGCCCTCCCCATGGCTGTCTACCGGCAGAAGCACATCCACCACCGTCTCACTTCCATTGATTTCGCGCGTGATCGTCGCGCCGACCTGTCTCGCAGATGTCTCCAGGATCATTCGGCTAAAATCTTTCTCTTCGCCGCCTGCATCCCGCGCACCGGCCGTATCGCGCATCTCGATATGAAATTGGCCATTCAGCCGTTCCACGCAAAGGTGAAGCTTGCCGCCACCGTCGCCGAGGCCCCGGCGCACCGCGTCCGCCACCAGTTCGTGGAGAATAAACGCCAGCGGGGAGGCCTTGGTGGCCGGAATGAGGACCGGTGACAGGTTGAACGTCAGCTCGATATCATCGCGCCGCACGGCGCCAATCATGTCGGTTGCCAGATCGCGGGCAAAGTCTGCCCCGTCGAAATGTTCCACATCGGCGGTGGTAAACAGTTTCCTCTGCACGGTGCTCAGTGCCTCGACCCGGCCAAGCACCGAGTGCAGGGTTCTGCGAACCGTATCATCCCGGGTGAGGCGCGCCTGCAGCTTCAGGATCGAGGCAATGGTCAGCAGGTTGTTTTTGACGCGGTGGTCCACTTCGTGAACCAGAAGCGTCTTTGCCTCAAGCGCATCCCTCAGATCCTTCGTGCGCCGGGCCACTTCCTCTTCGGCAAGACTGCGGGCAGCGGCAAGCTCCGACTGCCTTTCTTTCATCCGGGTGAAATCCAGCTGCGAGGCAAAGAAATAGATCACGTCGCCCGCCTGGCTGCGAACCGGGCTGAGGAACAACGCATTCCAGAACGGCGTGCCATCCTTGCGATAGTTCAGAACGTCGACGGCAAGGCTCCGTTCGTCCTCGACAGCCGCTCTGATCTGCGCAACCACGGCCTTGTCTGTTTGCGGCCCCTGCAGCAGTCGGCAATTGCGACCGATTAGTTCTTCTCGCGCATAGCCGGTCAGCGTCGAAAAGGCGGCATTGGAAAAGATGATCGGATTGTCCGCCTGCCGCGGATCGGTAATGATCATCGGCATGCGGGTCGCCTTGAAGGCGGCGGCAAAGGGATCGTCGGAAAGATGTTCCGCAAGCAGGCGCTCACCTGCCTCCTCTGCGTCTTTGATGGAACGGTCACTGACAGTCATGGGAGACGATTTCACTCCATTCCAAGCGAAGGAGCCAAACGGGGCTGCCCCCGCTTGGTTCCTTTGATGGGTTGAAAAACCGACCCGGAAGAGCAGCCTCAGGCGGCGGCGCGAATGAGCGCAAGCCCCTCCTGCAGCAGCGCAAGTGCGGCTTCCTCACTCTCGGCTTCCACGTAGCACCGCATTTCCGGCGCATTGCCGGAGGGGCGCAAGTGGATGATGCGGCCATCCTCGAGCGTGACGCGCAAACCATCCACATCGCTTACCGAACGCACGCCGCCCAACGGCTTCAGGAACAGCGCCAGATTGTCCGGCGAGGCGCGCAGACGTGCCATCAGGGCAGCGCTCGTCTCGACAGGAAAGTTTTCCAGCCGGTCGGCGGCGGCAACCGGGAGCCGGAAGTCCCCCGCGAGAGCCGAAAGGGATTTGCCTCGGCTCTTCGCGAGATAAAGCGTTGCCAGCACCGGCAGGAAACTGTCGCGTGTCGGAAGCGCCGTCAGCGCCTTCCCGTTCTTGTCGAAGCTCGAGGCCGTGAGCAGGCCGCCATTGGCTTCAAAACCCATGACCGCCGTCTCACCGGCATCCAGCGCCTGCTGCATGCCCTCGATCACGAAGGGCGAGCCGACGCGCGTGCGGATGACGCGGAAATCCCCGGTCGCCTCGATGCCCGAATTGGAGGTAACCGGCGTTACCACGACCTTTGCGCCGAGAAACCCCGCCGCAATCAGGCCAAGCAGATCGCCGCGCAGCGGCAGGCCCGTCTCATCGGTCACCAGCGGCCGGTCACCGTCACCATCGGCGGAAACCACGGCATCGAGCGCATGTTCGGCAGTCCAGGCCTTGAAGAGAGCGATCGAATCTTCGGCGACCGCCTCCGTATCGACCGGAATGAAGTGATCCGACCGGCCGAGGGCCAGGACTTTGGCGCCATAAAATTCAAGGATCGAGACAAGCCAATCGCGCGCCACCGTGCTGTGCTGATAGACACCGATGGTAAGACCAGCCAAGGCACCGGCCGGCAGGATATGTTCATTGCGGGCGCGAAACATCGCCTCGGCCTCGGCCGCTTCGCTCGGCGCCGTGCCCGGCGTCAGCTCCAGGTTTTTGTCCGCCATCTGCTCGGCGAGCGCCGTGATGGCCAGTTCGTCCCGCTTGTCGATCTCGCCATCGGGCCGGTAGAACTTGATGCCGTTGCGATCGGCGGGAATATGCGATCCAGTGATCATCAAGGAAGCGGCGCCATGCGTCATCGCATAAAGCGCAAGCGCCGGCGTCGGGATGGCGCCGCAATCGATCGGCGCAAGCCCCGCGCGCTTAAGCGCGCCGATGCAGGTTGCCATGATATCGGGCGAGGAGGGGCGAAAATCGCCGGCCACGAAAATCCGCGCGCCGGGCTTTGCCTTGCCGCTTTCCAGCAGATACTGCGCATAGGCCGTTGCATAGAGCGCCGATGCGCGCCCTTCCAGTTCCGTCACAAGGCCGCGCAGGCCGCTGGTTCCAAACTTCATCATCGTTCCTTCCATGAAGGGCCGCGATCCTTGTCGGGAAAGGAGCGCGCCCAAGGTCTTGGGGCATATTGGCGGGAAAGGGGCTAAACGCATCCTCTGGCGGGCAGAGCGTCCGGCGAGGCCATCAGGCTGCTTTGGATGTTTGCTCCGAAAGTGTCTGAAGGCAGTCCCTCAGTTCATAGATAGCGCAAAGGATATGGTAAAAGGAACTGGCCGGAGCAGGCTCCTCTACAAACTGACCATCGGCGCTCAGTTTGTCGCGCCAGAGGCCGGGGAGGGGCACCTTCAGAAAAACATCGAGCGCTGCGCAAGCCGCAAGCACCGAGGCGAGATACCGCTCCCGCTCGGCGCCGCTCGAAAGAACCGCAAGCTTTGCCGCGCTCTTGATCCATTCCGTCTGCGGCCACAGCCGCGCCAGCGGATCGGCGACGGAAAAATCATCGTTCAAGGCCATGATTGCCACCTTGCGGGTGGCACAGATGCCGTACTGCTCGCCGATCTCGAACAGCCGACGCGCCTTGGCAAGGGCGTCCGTGTCGCCGCGCCGTTCTGCCCAGCGCGCCAAAAGCCAGGCCCATTCGAACTGGTGGCCGGGCTCCATGATGCGGCCTTTCGCGCCCTCGAACGGGGCCCATTCGCCATTGAAGAATTCCCGCAACCCCCCGCTTGTCGCATCGATGAAGCGGCGCATGCAAAGCCCGGCAATTTCATCCGAGAGCGCGCGCCAGGCGGCTTCGTCAAAGCCCGCCTGTGCCTCGCAGGCAAGGCTTGCCTCAAAGAGGTGCATATGCGGATTGGAGCATAAGGGCAGGCGGCGCGGAACGGCCTCTTCAAAGCCCGCTTCCGCATGTGCATAGCCGGCCTTCAGCCGGGCAAGCATCTGAGAGGCGCGCTGCGCCATCGCAGTTGTCGTGTCCGGAAATGCCTTGGCCGTGTAGACGAAGGAGAGGATCGCAAACGCCTGGTTATAGAGATCAAAGCTGTCGTCGGTCATCTCCCCCTCGGCGGTGGTAAGGGCGCCGTAGAAGCCATTCTCCAGCAGGTAGACACGATCAAAGAACTTAAGGCCCTGCTCAGTCGGCGCCTGCCAGTCCCCATCCCAGCCCCGGCAACCGGCCTCGGCAAAACAATAAACCTGACGTGGCTGGACGCGGGAGCGGCGTGGAACGTTTGTCGCTAAGCCGGAAAGATCGATGGTTTCGACAAACCCTCCTGCCTCTCCCTGAAAACCTTTCGCACGCCAGAGCGGCAGGGCGTCGGCATGCAGCCAGTGTTCGAGTTTATCCTGGGCCTGGGTAAGTTCTTCGAGCATGGCGCTTGTCATATCCACAAATGCAGGGGCGACAGGATTTTCCGCAGAGCAAAACACTGTTCGATCCATTGGCAAATCAACCCCGTAGGGGTCACGAACTCATATGCATGAAGCATATTTATTTCTTATGACCATGGGAAGACTTGATGTTGCATCGCAACGCAACTGCTGCGACGCTGGTTAAAGCCAATCAACTGCCATGGGCGCAGCGCCCGGATAAATCCGATAAAAAATTTGCCAAAGGTGCTTGTGTAATAAAATCGCCTCGTCTATACGGGCGCCACTGGTCACGGAGTGTAGCGCAGTCTGGTAGCGCACCACGTTCGGGACGTGGGGGTCGAGTGTTCGAATCACTCCACTCCGACCAGTCGAAAAGCCCGCATTTGCGGGCTTTTTTCGTTTTGGGTGAATTTACACCTAACGAAATCCCTAACGCTACAAGTCCAACCGTTAGGGGCTCGGCTGTTTCTGGGCGTTGATGTTGCGTTGAAGACCAAGCGCCTCAAGGCAGGCTCTCATGAACGACTTCATGGCCTGTGCATTGGTAGCGACCTCTCCGTGATCTGAACCTGATCTGAACCCTTCAAACTGGACCATTTTTGGCTAGAGTTTTCCGGTGCATTTTCCTGGCTGGGAAAGGAACGGAAGACGATGAAGGCTGAATAGCCCCGAGATTTGTAGACGCCTTCTTTCCTAATTTTGAGGCAGGAAGAGCATCATGAGCAAATCGAATTTC
>NZ_JBHFFP010000040.1:0-664 GCF_042611105.1 Neorhizobium fuzhouense
TCGATGGGGGAGTTTGGTTGAGCGCGGCAAAGGCTGCCCGCCTGCATGGGCCGCCGTAAGTCTCGGCATGGCATGGTCCGGCGCAGTCGCAGACATACTCACGCAAAGCAGCGCGAAGCGTTTCAATCTCGTCCAGCGCAGTGCTAACTGCCCCGACAAAATCCGGGTAGCTGGCGATTTCCGGGTCAGTCAGGGCCTCGCGGATCAGGGCAATATCGGTCATGGCTGGCGTCCTCCGCGAACGTTGGTCGTGATGGGTTTGTCGCAGAGGGGGCAAGGCACTTCCAAATAATCGCCGTCCCGCTGGTCGTCGTGGTATTTCGCAGCCTCGCGCTTGAACTTGACCTCAGTTTTGCAATGGCTGCACTTGCCGGTGTACTCCTCGTTGCCGGGGAGCTTGCCGAGCTTCGTGATGACGACGCCATCCATCTGCGCCTTGTGGAAAGGATCTTTGGTCATGGCTTGCCATCCGTGGTGGCGAGGGCGGCGACCTTGATGGCGATTTCGTAGCCGTCTCGCGCATCCTGCCTGCGTATGGCTTGAGCAGTTCGGTCAAAATCATCAGGCCAGTGGCAGCGAGTATGTTCTTGGCAAATCGCCTCGATCACTTCATCGGTTGGCTTTATAGGGATGAGCGCGTAGCCTTTTGACACCACCACATGTG
>NZ_JBHFFP010000041.1:0-638 GCF_042611105.1 Neorhizobium fuzhouense
CTGTCGTCCTACGACTTCCCGGGCGACGATATCCCGATCGTCAAGGGTTCGGCTCTGGCTGCTCTTGAAGATTCGGACAAGAAGATCGGTGAAGACGCGATCCGCGAGCTGATGGCTCAGGTCGACGCCTACATCCCGACGCCTGAGCGTCCGATCGACCAGCCCTTCCTGCTGCCGATCGAAGACGTGTTCTCGATCTCTGGCCGTGGTACGGTTGTGACGGGGCGCGTCGAGCGTGGTATCGTCAAGGTTGGCGAAGAAGTCGAAATCGTCGGCATCCGCGCCACGACCAAGACGACGGTGACCGGCGTTGAAATGTTCCGCAAGCTGCTCGACCAGGGCCAGGCCGGCGACAACATCGGCGCTCTGATCCGTGGCGTTCAGCGTGACGGCGTCGAGCGTGGCCAGATCCTGTGCAAGCCGGGCTCTGTCAAGCCGCACAAGAAGTTCATGGCTGAAGCCTACATCCTGACGAAGGAAGAAGGCGGCCGTCATACGCCGTTCTTCACCAACTACCGTCCGCAGTTCTACTTCCGCACGACGGACGTGACCGGCATCGTGTCGCTTCCGGAAGGCACGGAAATGGTTATGCCGGGCGACAACGTCACGGTTGCCGTTGAACTGATCGTTCCGATCGC
>NZ_JBHFFP010000042.1:0-623 GCF_042611105.1 Neorhizobium fuzhouense
GTTGCGAGATGACAATTTTCGCGCCACGCTCGTTGAGATCGGCCACAATGGTGTTGCTATCGAAAGCCTTGTCGGCGAGTAGCGCACCGAACTCGATGCCGTTGATGAGCGGCGCGACGCCGACGGTATCGAAGCGATGGCCCGGCAGTAATTCGAACCGGACCAGATTGCCCAAAGCATCGGTCAGCGCCAGGATTTTGGTTGTCATTCCACCTTTTGAGCGACCAATGGCCTGGCTCTGAGTCCCCCTTTTGCGCCCTGACCGTGTCGGTGGACCTTGACGATGGTGGCATCCACCATAGCGTATTCCATGTCCGGTTCTTCAGAGAGGGCATCGAATATGCGTTTGAAAATATCGGCTTCACGCCAGTCGCGAAACCGACGGAATGCCGTGCTCCAGTTGCCGAACACAGCGGGCAGGTCGCGCCATGGGCTGCCCGTGCGTACAATCCAAAGCACGGCTTCAATGAACAGCCGGTTGTTTCTTCCGCTGCGACCGGGATCCATAGCTTTTCCCAGACAATGCGGTTCTATCTTCGCCCATTGGGCGTCTGTCAGTACAAAACGATCCATCCAAAGTGTGAATCACATTCGCGCTGATTTGTGAATCCCCACAACCCCTA
>NZ_JBHFFP010000005.1:0-360530 GCF_042611105.1 Neorhizobium fuzhouense
ACCGACAAACTCAGGCCAAGCCTGACATCCCTCCCGGGAACTAACCCGGAAAAAATAACGCGGGGTGGAGCAGCCCGTTCGACCTAAGATCGATCCACCGGATCGATCTCTTGACGGTCTCACCTCATCAGGCTACGCCTGACTTCGCTCCCGGGCACGAACCCGGAAAAAATAACGCGGGGTGGAGCAGCCCGGTAGCTCGTCAGGCTCATAACCTGAAGGCCGCAGGTTCAAATCCTGCCCCCGCAACCAAATATCCATGCGATCCCAAAAGCCCCCTCCGTGGGGGTTTTGGCGTTGAGCCGCTCGCGAAGCCAGAAATTGCCCTTTAAGCTGTGCTGAAGCAAGGGGTTGCTAAAGAGGTCTCTCCGCTGCTGAACCGGCGGCTGAATATGGCGGGCGACTCGGAGCAAGCGGAGGGCATGCTGATCAGGTGAGGAGTGACATGGATGCGCTCCGTCTGGTTTGCCCGTTGTGCGTTGAACACGCGTTACGCACCTGCCACCAAGCACTAACGTTGCCATAAGGTGACACGTCCAAGGCGGCTGATAGGCGCGGCCTGTCGGAAAACAACAGGTGCTTTTGTTTTTTGGCGAATCGGTCTCCTATCGTGCTTCCCTTCTTTGAGCGCCTGCCTAAATCACCCCTTATCTATCGTTCCGGCTAACCGGAATGCCCCTTGGGCCGTTCGGCGGCCAGCTATTGGAATGAGATCGTGAAGACCGAGACCAGGAACGGCTCCGGCGGGCAGTCAGCTTCGCGGGGGCATGTGAAGGCTGCAGGATGGGGCAAGGGGCTTTCGATCCTGACGCGCATCACCGTCATGGCGCTTCGCCATCCCTTCCAGTCGGCGCTCGCGATCGGCGCGACCTTGATTGCCTCCGGGTTCCAGCTGATGATCCCGAAGCTTCTCGGTCGCGCCATCGATGAGGCGCAGGGCATTGGCGCCGGCGGTTCTGTCGGTACCGCGGCACAGGACGCGCTGCTGGTCACCGCACTTCTGCTTCTGGCTGCGAGCATCCTGCGCGGGCTCTTTACCATGGTGCAGAACTATTACAGCGAGGCCGTCGGCCACCATATCGGCTATGAGCTGCGGCTCGCCTGCTATGAAAAGATCCAGCGCCTCTCCTTCAGTTTTCATGACAGCGTCCATTCGGGCGATCTCATCACGATCGGCCTTCTCGATCTGGAAGGCGTGCGGATGTATTTTTCCACAGCGCTGGTGCGGATGATCTTTCTGTCAGTGCTGATCGGGCTCGGCGCTTACCTGCTCCTGTCAACGGATGTGGTGCTGGGGCTTCTGGCCCTGAGCTTCGTGCCTTTTGTCGGCTGGCGCTCTTCGGTCACGCAGCTTCGCCTGCGGGCGACCTGGCTTGATCTGCAGGAACGGCTGCAGGTGCTGACAAGGGTGATGGAGGAAAATCTCGGCGGCATTCGCGTCGTCCGGGCCTTTGCGGCACAACAGCACGAGCTGGAAAAGTTCGATGCGGCGTCCAAAAGCGCGCTGGAACTTGCCCATCAGCGGGTGGGCATTCGGGTCGCCAATACCAGTGCTATGACGCTGTCCTTCTTCGCGGCCATGGGCCTCGTGCTGTATGTCGGCGGCGGCAAGGTCATGGCGGGCGAGATCACGGTTGGCACACTCGCCTCGTTCCTCACCTTCATGACCATCCTGCAGATGCCGGTGCGTCAGCTTGGCCTGATGGTGAACGCCTTTGCCCGTGCCTCCACCTGCGGCGCCCGCCTGTTTGGCCTGCTCGATCTCGACGTTGCGGTGAAAGACGCGCCGGACGCGCGTCCCCTGCAGTTGACCGAGGGCACGTTGCGCTTTGAGAACGTGGCCTTTGCCTATCCGGCAAGTCCGGACACGCCCGCCCTCGACGGCGTGTCCTTCGAGGCAAGACGGGGCCAGACGATCGGCATTGTCGGGCCGCCGGGCAGCGGGAAGTCGACGCTTGCCCATCTGATTGCGCGTTTCTACGATGTCAGTGGCGGACGCATCACGCTCGATGGGCAGGACATTCGCTCCGTGACGCTGAAGTCGCTGCGCCGCTCCGTCGTGGTCGTGCAGCAGGACAGCTTCCTCTTCACCACCACGATCGAGAACAACATTGCCTATGGCGATCCCTGGGCGAAGGAAAACCAGATCTCGCGCGCGGCGGAAAGTGCTCAGCTGCACAATTACGTCCTTGGCCTACCCGCAAGCTATGGCACGGTCGTCGGCGAGCGGGGCGTGTCGCTATCGGGCGGCCAGCGGCAGCGGTTGTCGATTGCGCGCGCCGTCATGCTGAAACCCGCCGTCATGGTGTTTGACGATTCGACGGCGGCCATCGATGCGGCAACCGAACAGCGCATTCGTCATGCCATGCGCCGCTATGCTTCCGAGCGCGTCACGATCATCGTTGCCCATCGCCTGAGTTCCCTGATGCATGCCGATCACATCCTGTTCATGGAGGATGGCCGCATCGTCGAAGAGGGAAGCCATGAGGAGCTTCTGGCGCGGAACGGACGCTACCGCGCCTTGTATGATCTCCAGGTCCGCCCTGGCGACGATGCATTGACCGGCTGAGGCGGGAGGAGACCAACATGGCGGAAGAGCTGGAAACCGAACGGGCCGATGTGCGCGAGGATGGCCGCCGGCCGCCCCGCGCCGTGGTGGGGTCCCATCGCATCGAGGAGGAAATTTTCGGCAAGGTGTTCGACAAGAACATCGTTGCCCGCATCTGGGCCTTCGTTGCGCCTTATCGTGGCAAGGTGGCGCTCGCGGTGGTGGCGGTCCTTGTGTTTACCGCCATGCAGCTCGCCATCCCGTTGATCATCCGCTACGCGATCGACCACGGCATGCAGCCGGGTGCCGGCCGAACGGCGCTCGTCTTCGCAATTTTAGCCTTTGCCGGAGCCATCCTCATCAATTTCGCTGCGAGCTATGCGCAGGAAACGCTGGTCGGCAATGTCGCCGAAGACGTGCTCTTCGATATCCGCCGCGCCATGTTTTCCCATCTGCAATATGTCTCGCTGTCTTTCATGGACAAGACGGAAGTCGGCCGCCTGATGTCGCGCCTGCAGGGCGACGTCAATTCGATGCAGGAATTTCTGGAAACCTCCGTTCTTTCAGTCGGCGACATCACGCTCCTCATCGGCATTGTCGTCGTGATGCTTTATCTCGATTTCGGGCTCGGCCTTCTGACCCTGTCGGCGCTTCCGGTTCTGTTCATCGTGCGCATCTTCTGGCTGCCGCGGGCGCGAAAATCCTTCATGGCAGCGCATGAGACGAATTCGGTGGCAAGCGGTGCGCTGGCCGAAGCCATTCACGGCGTGCGCGCCGTGCAGGGCATGGATCGCCAGTCGGTCAACTTCAACCTGTTTGATGACAAGGCGAGTGCCAATCTCAGGACGCATCTGACGGCCGCCCGCTTTGCCCAGGTCATGGTGCCGATCGTCGATACGCTCACCGGTGTCGCCATGGCGCTCGTCATCGTGGTCGGCGGCGCACGGGTGCTGAACCAGGCGCTCGATGTCGGCGTGATGGTGGCGTTCCTCTTCTATATCCAGCGATTCTTCGATCCCATCCGGTCGCTGACACTGCAATATTCGGTCATGCAGCGTGCCATGGCATCCGGCCAGCGCCTGACCGATGTTCTCGATGTTCGCATCGACATCAAGGACAAGCCGGATGCGGTGGTGCTGCCGCCGGACATGGATGGTTCGGTGGAATTCCGGGATGTCGTCTTTGGCTATAACCCGAAACATCCGGTGCTGAAGCATGTCAGCTTCCGCGTGAACCCCGGCGAGACGGTGGCCCTGGTCGGGCCGACGGGCTCGGGCAAATCGAGCTGCATGTCGCTCATCCACCGCTTCTATGAGGTGCAGCAGGGTGCCGTGCTGGTGGGTGGCCATGATGTTCGCGACCTCACGCAGGATTCGCTCGGCCGCCAGATCGCCATGGTGCTGCAGGAGCCGTTCCTGTTTACCGGCTCGGTTCTCGACAATATCCGCTATCACAAGACCGACGCCACGCGCGAAGAGGTGATCGCCGCAGCGCAGACGGTTGGAGCCCACGAGTTCATCCTGCGTATGCCGGAAGGCTATGACAGCATTCTGGGCCAGCGCGGTGGCAACCTGTCGCTCGGCCAGCGCCAGTTGATCAGCTTTGCCCGGGCGCTGGTGGCGGATGCCAAGATCCTGGTTCTGGACGAGGCCACCGCCAATATCGACAGTTATACGGAAATGTTGATCCAGAAGGCGCTCGTCAAGCTGCTGAAAGGCCGCACGGGTCTTGTCATTGCGCACCGGCTGGCCACTATCCGGGAAGCGGACCGCATCATCGTGCTGCAGAACGGCGAACTGGTGGAAAACGGCAATCATGCCGAACTGATGCGCAACGGAAAGCTCTATTCCAGGCTCTACAATCTGAACTACGCCTCGTTCGACGATATTCCAGACACCGTCGTGGAAGAGGCGACGGATCGCGGCCAGACCTGACCGACCCGTCCGTCGGACGGAACCATCTCGCTCAGGCCCCGTTCTTCTCCCCGAAAACCAAGGAGATGATGATGGACGAGAATAGCGAAGCCAAGAAGTCGGTTGAAGGCGAAAACAAGTCGGACGGCGCCTATAGCGCAACGCTGCCGGCTGGCCCCAAGGCACGGTCGAAGGTGGAAAATCACGAGAAGACGCCGGGAACCGGTGCGCTTCCGGCGACCGACGCTCAGGATGTCGATCCGGGTTCCGAGTAAGTCCGCACAGACGCAGCCCGGTTCAGCTGCGGCGCCTTGCCCGCTTGCCGCGTGGCAGGGGAAGGGCTAACACCCCTGTGACAGGCGACACGGACCGGGCACATGAGTGGCGAAACAATCACCCTTTACGAGGCAATCGGCGGCGATCAGACGATCCGGGCGCTGGTGCGCCGGTTCTATCAGCTGATGGACGAATTGCCGGAGGCGCGCAATTGCCGCGCCATCCACCCCGCCGACCTTTCGGGCAGCGAGCACAAGCTTTACGAATATCTGACCGGGTATCTTGGCGGCCCTCCGATCTACATTGAAAAATACGGTCATCCGCGGTTGCGATCGCGGCACTTTGGCGCGGCGATCGGTGTGGCCGAACGCGACGAATGGCTTTTGTGCTTTTCGCGCGCGCTCACCGACACGGTCACCAATCCGAAATTGCGCGAGATCATCTGGCCGCCGATCGAGCGGCTTGCGCACCATATGCAAAACCGTGAGGAGCAGGCGTGATGCGCGGGCTTCAACAGTTTCGTCCGCTCATCCTGATGCTTTCAGGCTTCATGGGGGCTTGCGGCGTGGTTCTGGCCGCTGCGGCAAGCCACGGCGGCGATGCGCATCTGCTCGGATCGGCGTCTACCATGTGTCTTGCCCACGCGCCGGTTCTGCTTGGTCTTTATCTTGCAAACGGCCAGATTCGCACGGCCACGCTCTCCGGGCTGGTTCTTGCATTCGGCACGCTTCTTTTCGCCACGGATCTCGTGATGCGCCATTTCGGCCATGCCGGCCTGTTTCCCATGGCAGCGCCAGCCGGCGGCATAGGCATGATCGCCGGCTGGCTTCTCCTGGCTGCCGGCACCTTCTGGCGCACGCCGCGCGCCTGATCGTCTCCGCTCTGCAATCTGGCCTTGCGTCAGCCTCAAGTCACCGAATTTGCATAGAAATTTTTGCGTAAGGCGTGACTATGAATTCGCGTGAGTTCGAATATTCTGATGCAGTTCGGAGTCGAGGATGGGCGAGCATAAAATCCAGGTGAGGGACGCCTGGTGGATGTATCTGGTACCGCGCAGGCGGCCGTCATTTCTTGTCGGTCAACTGGTTGCGCTCGCCTGTGCGGCAGTTTCCGTCGGTCTTTGGCTGGCGCTGAACCAGATCCTTCTGGGTGCGCCCTTCATTACGTTTTTCCCGTTCATCGTGCTGGCAACCGCCTGGGGCGGGCGCGCGGGCGGCACGACATTGATGCTGTGCGGCCTCGTGTTTGCCGTCGTGATCTGGGTCTATGTTCGCCCGGTGAGCTGTGCCAGCGCCCTGTTGTCGTCCACGGTGTTCACGAGTTTCGGTGCGCTGACGGTTGCGATCATGCATGCCATGCAGAGCCTGATGACGGCACTCGAACAGGCGGAAAACGAGGCGGAGGTGCTGGCCCGCGAGATGCGCCATCGGGTCGGCAACATCATGCAGCTGGTGCAGGCAATCGCGCAGATGACGGCGCGCGCCAGCGGTGACCTTGCCGAATTCATGCCGCGCTTCGAAGGACGCCTGCGGGCACTGTCTGAAGCACATCGCTTGTCGTCCGGCCACCAGTCCATGCCGAACGACGTGGAAACGCTATTGCGCATCCTGTTGTCGGCCTATGATCAGGAGCGGTTGCGCCTGAAGGGCGGGTCGCTTGCGCTGGATGTCGAAACGTCGCCGCGTCTCGCGCTCGTCATTCATGAACTGGCGACGAACGCCGCCAAATACGGCGCGCTCTCTGTCGGCCAGGGCATCGTGCGGGTGGAGTGGGAACTGCTGCCGGACATGATCGAGATCGTCTGGCGTGAGGAGGGTGGACCTGCCGTTTCGCCCCCGACGCGCAAGGGGTTCGGTTCGCGGCTGATCACGGCAGCGCTTGCGCCGGGCGGCGGCACGGCCGAACTTCACTTTGATCCGGAGGGACTGCGCTGCGTCCTGCACCTGCCGCGTCCGGGGCACGGCAAGGTGAGGGCCTAGAGCATTTCCAGGAAAAGTGTGAAACGGTTTTCCGTCCCGAAATGCGTTAAAACAAAGCGTTGGAGTATTTCGTTGTTTCCATGAAACACTGAAATACTCGTCAGCGGATCTCGATGCCGGCGATCAGGCGGTCGATATAGCTGTTGAAGATCGCCACCATGTCGATCTCGCCCGGGGTGCGCAGCCACAACATCTGCAGCCCGTCCATCATGGAAATCAGTTCTGCCGCCAGCTGGTCCGGCCGCACATCAGAACGGATCTCCCCCTTCGCAATGCCTTCGGAAAAGCATTGGGCCGCCATCCGGGAAACCGCGCGGGCGCGCTCGGCAAACCAGGTCGCGGCAGGGTGATCGCGTGTGAGGCTTTCGGCGTTCAGAATGGCGAAGGTGCGCACCACGCCGGCCGACTTCGTATTGGCCTTCACCACATCCACCAGCCCCTGCAGCAGGGCACGCCAGGACGGGTTGGAAGGGCCGATAACCTTGCCGCTTTCCGCGTCGCGCCGCGCTAGGATGGCCAGGAGCAGATCGACCTTGGACGGGAAGTAGTGAATAAGCCCCGGCAGGGACAGCCCGACCTCCTGCGCGATCGCGGCAAACGAGGCGCTCTGGTAGCCGTCATCGGCAAAGTGTTTCATGGCGGCAAGCAGAATTTGCTCGCGCCGCTCGTCCCCCTTGGGCGAGCGGCGGCGTCTTAACGCAGACGCTTCGGCCGGATCTTCGTTGCGCGAATTGCTGCGGCCCTTCATCTGGTTCTCCTTCTCCATAGCCTGCTCTTTTATTCCGAATTGCGGCCACGGCAACCGTAACCGGCCATGGTCCGCGAAAGTTCAAGCCGGCCTTGCGAACCATTGCTTCCGGGAAGCTTTTTCATTACCGATTGAACGGTAGGTTTAATGTCGGGAGGGCGGACCATGACGAGGAGCCGGCAGCAGGTTTCGCCGTTCTCGGCAGGCGCCAAATCCGCCGTCACCTGCACGCAAGCCTGCGTCGATCGGGCGTCACACCAAGTGGCCGCCGCGCCTGAACACGATCACATCATTCCCAGACCCCGGAGGACACCATGATTGATGACATCCTGAACGCCATGACGCTGGAGGAACAGGTTTCGCTTCTATCCGGTGCCGATTTCTGGACGACGGTGCCGGTAGAGCGTCTGGGCGTGCCGAAGATCAAGGTGACGGACGGCCCGAATGGCGCCCGCGGTGCGGGCTCCCTGGTCGGCGGCGTCAAGGCTGCCTGCTTTCCCGTCGCCATCGCCCTTGGCGCAAGCTGGAACCCCGAGCTGGTTGAACGCATGGGGGTCGCGCTTGCCGGCCAGGCCAAAAGCAAGGGGGCATCGGTCCTTCTGGCGCCGACCGTCAATATTCATCGCTCCGGTCTCAACGGACGAAATTTTGAGTGCTATTCGGAGGATCCTCTGCTGACGGCCGAATTGGCGGT
Source organism: Neorhizobium fuzhouense (assembly GCF_042611105.1). Taxonomy (NCBI): domain Bacteria; kingdom Pseudomonadati; phylum Pseudomonadota; class Alphaproteobacteria; order Hyphomicrobiales; family Rhizobiaceae; genus Neorhizobium; species Neorhizobium fuzhouense. The sequence continues at coordinate 8,159 of NZ_JBHFFP010000005.1, forward strand.
CGCCTATATCCAGGGTGTGCAGAGCCAGGGCATTGCCGCAACCATCAAGCACTTTGTCGGCAACGAATCGGAAATCGAACGCCAGACCATGTCCTCGGATATCAACGAGCGGTCGCTGCGCGAGATCTACCTTCTGCCGTTCGAAAAGGCGGTGAAGCGGGCCGGCGTCATGGCGGTGATGTCCTCCTACAACCGGCTGAACGGCACCTATACCAGCGAGCATGGCTGGCTGCTCACCGAGGTTCTGCGCCGGGAATGGGGATTTGACGGCATCGTCATGTCCGACTGGTTCGGCTCGCATTCGACGGCGGAGACCGTCAATGCCGGGCTGGACCTCGAAATGCCCGGCCCAAGCCGGGATCGCGGCGAAAAACTGGTTCAGGCAGTCAACGACGGGGCGGTTTCGGCAGAAACCGTGCGTCAGGCGGCCCGCCGCATTCTTCAACTGCTGCAGCGCGTCGGCGCATTCGAGACGGCGCCCGATCTGTCCGAGCAGGCGCTCGATCTGCCACAAGACCGCGCGCTGATCCGTCGCCTTGGCGCGGAGGGCGCGGTTCTTCTGAAAAATGACGGCATCCTGCCGCTGCAGAAGGCCTCGCTGCAGCACATTGCCGTCATCGGCCCCAATGCAGCGGCGGCGCGCGTGATGGGCGGCGGCAGCGCGCAGATCAATGCGCATTACATCGTGACCCCGCTTGAGGGCATTCGCAACGCTCTGTCCAACGCCAACAGCATCCGCCACGCGGTGGGCTGCCGCAACAATCGGCTGACCAGCGTCATGACGGGCGAACTCACGGTGGACTATTTTGCCGGCAAGGGCTGCAAGGGTTCGCCGGTGGTGACGGAAACCGCGCAGAAGGGGGAATTCTTCTGGTTCGATCTGCCGGATCCGACGCTGTCGCTCAGGGATTTTTCGGTGCGCATCACAGGCGATTTCAGCGTCGGGGAAAGCGGCGAGCATGTGTTCGGCATGACCAATGCGGGCCTGGCCAAGCTTTACGTCGATGGCGAACTGGTGGTGAACGGCTATGACGGCTGGAAACGCGGCGAGAACTATTTTGGCACCGCCAACAGTGAGCTGCGCAAGACCTTCGCGCTCGACGCCGGCAAGACCTATCGCCTGACCGTTGAATACCTCTCGCCGCCGCCGGCGGAAGAAGGCATCAACATCACCGCTATCCGCTTTGGCCTCGAAAAGCCACTGGGCGACGCCGCGCTGGAGGAGGCGGTACAACAGGCTCGGGCCTGCGATGTCGCCGTGCTGTTTGTCGGGCGTGACGGGGAATGGGATACCGAGGGCCTCGACCTGCCGGACATGCGTCTTCCGGGACGGCAGGATGAACTGATCGAGCGCGTCTCTGCCGCAAACCCCAACACGATCGTGGTGCTGCAGACCGGCGGGCCGGTGGAAATGCCGTGGCTCTCGCAGGTGCGCGGCGTGCTGCAGGTCTGGTATCCGGGGCAGGAACTGGGCAATGCGGTGGCCGATATGCTGTTCGGCAAGGTCGAGCCGGGTGGGCGGCTGCCGCAGACATTTCCGAGGAGCCTTGGAGACAATTGCGCCATGACTGGTGACAGTGCCATCTATCCCGGCAGGGATGGCCATGTGCGCTATGCGGAAGGCGTGTTCGTCGGTTACCGCCATCACGACACGCACGATATCGCGCCGCTTTTCCCATTCGGCTTTGGCCTTGGCTACACCCGCTTTGCCTGGGCAGATGCTGTGGCTTCAGCGCAGGAGATCGGGAGCGACGGCGTCACCGTGACGGTGGAGCTCAGGAATATCGGTTCGACCCGGGGGTCGGACGTGGTGCAGCTTTACGTGTCTCCCACGGAGCCCACCCTTCCAAGACCGCACAAGGAATTGCGCGCCTTTGCCAAGCTGACGCTGGATACCGGAGAGACCGGAACCGCGCGGCTCACCATTTTTCCGCGTGACCTCAGCTATTTCGATGTGGAGCGGAAAGCCTTTTACGCAGAACCCGGGCGCTATGATCTTCTTATCGCGGCCCATGCCGGCGATATCCGTTCCCGGATCACGATTGATCTGCCGCAGTCCTGGACCGGGGCTGTCGACGATCGGTCGATTTAGACATCCTCATCACGGGAAGGGCCGCCGGTGTTGCGGGCGGCCCTTCCGCATTCTTGATCAGACCCCGGCGATGGAAAAGTAGATCGGCAGGCCGATGATCAGGTTGAATGGAAAGGTGATGCCGAGCGAGAGGCCGAGATAGATTGCCGGGCGTGCCTCCGGCGCTGCAATGCGCATGGCGGCAGGGGCGGCGATATAGGAAGAGCTGGCTGCAAGGGTGATCAGCAGCGCCGTGTTGCCGGGGGAAGCGCCCCCAATCCAGGCAATGGCTGCTGCAAGCAAGGCGCCTGCAAGCGGCATGGCAAGGGCAAAGAGCAGCAGCGGCGGCTTCATGTCATGCCAGCTCTTGCGCAGGCCGGCGGCGGCCTTGGTGCCGAGATCGAGCAGGAACAGGCAGAGCGCCCCCCGATAGGGATCGACGATGAAGCCGGACATTTCCGTCATGCCCCGCTTGCCGGTCAGAAAGCCGATCAGGAAGGAGCCGAGGAGGATGACGATGGTGACATTGAGAAACACTTCGACGAGCGCCGATTTCCGATGGGTGACCTCCCCTGCATCCGTCGGGCTGCGCCGGAAGATCAGCAGCAGGGCGCAGAAGATCGCCGGCGTTTCCATGGCAGCGGCAACGGCGACCATGAAACCATCAGAGGTGATGCCAAGCCGTGTCAGCGCGTCAGTGGCGGCTGCAAAGGTGACGACGGAAATCGAACCGTAATGGGCCGCCACGGCTGCCCGTTCTATCGGCGGCAAAGCGCTGATGCGGCCAAGCAGGCCATAGCCGAGAAGCGGCGTCAGTGCCGAAAGCGCAATGCCGGCGACAAGAAGCACGGCAAACTCCCCATGCGCGGTCGTTTCGGTCAGCGCAGCACCGCCCTTGAAGCCGATGGCCAGCATCAGATAGAGCGCCAGCATGCGCGACACCGCATCCGGCAGGCTCAGATGACCGCCGGCAAGGGTCGCGGCAAAACCCAGCACGAAGAAGAGGATCGGGGCAGACAGAATGTTCTGCTGCGCAATGGAAAAAAACACATCCATGAAAGTGATTCCTGAGTTGAGGCGTCAAAAAAGGCGAGACGATGGGATCGTCTCGCCCTTCAAGGACGGGGGAGCGTTACGGCGCTCGCACCGTCACAATTTTCAAAAAGATGTTCGCAAATCGCAGCGGCCTTAGAGGAAAGAGGGGCCCGGACGTCGTGCAGGCGTCATCGTCTTTCCATTGCTGCCGGTGCGCTGCAGGAATTCGATCTGCTCGCGCATGCGCAGCTTGATCTTCTTCAGCGCCATGATGCGCAGGCTGTCCGGTGCCGGCGATTTCTGCTCCGACTGGATGCGGTCTTCGAGGATCCGGTGGCGCGAATGCAGCGCCTTCAACAAGGGGTTCATGAGGTCGTCTCCTTTCTGAAGACGACTATGAGGAAGAATGGTCGATAGATCCAATTCATTGACAATATGAAAGCGATAGAGCATCTCTATCGTCATGGCTTTCCGACCCACCCATCGCCAGCTCGAATATCTGGTCGCCCTCGATACCTGCCGCCACTTCGGCCGAGCAGCCGAGCTTTGCCATGTCACCCAGCCGACGCTGTCGGTGCAGATCGCGCTTCTCGAAAAGCAGTTGGGTGTCAGCCTGGTTGAACGCACACCCGGCGCCATCGTGCTCTCTGCCATCGGGCTGGAGGTGGCGGCTGCGGCCAAATCGGTGCTGGCGACGCTGGATGACATCGTCACACTTGCCTCGGCCGGGCGTGACAATCTGGGCTCCCTCATCCGGCTTGGCGTGGTGCCGACCTTCGGGCCTTATTTCCTGCCGTCCTTTCTGCCGAGCCTGCACGGGCGCTATCCAGCACTTCGCCTGCATGTGCGCGAAGACCGGCCGGCTCTTCTGGAGGAGCAGGTGCGCAGCGGTGCCATCGATTGCGCCCTTGGCCAGCGGCCGCAGGACGAGGCAGCATTTGCCTTCGAGGGGATCTGTGTCGAACAGATCTTTCTCGGTGTGGCGCGCAATCATCGCCTGGCGGATCGCACTTCGGTGAGACTGAAGGATCTGAAGGGAGAACAATTGCTGACGCTTGGCCGCGGTCACCGGCTTCTGGAGAATGTGCGGGAACTGGCGGCTCTTTCGGGCGCGATCATGCTTGAAGATTACGAAGGCACCAGTCTGGATGCACTGCGCCAGATGGTGTCGATCGAGATGGGGCTGTCGCTGTTTCCCGAGTTGTATGTGCGCTCGGAATTTGCACGGGGCGCCAATATCGCGCTGCTTTCGATCGAAGATTGGCCGGCCCGGCGTGAGATCGGCTTCTTCTGGCGCCGCACCAGCGCGCGCGCTGCGCATTTTCGCCAGCTGACGGCGCTTGCATCCGCAGTTGTGGGCGCGCATCTGCCGGTTGGCGTAGAAGCGACCAGAAAGCCTGTATGAAAAGAGCCGGATTGCTGGGACAAACCGGCTCCTTCCGTTGATCCCGACCCTTCTGCCCAGCCCACCCTTGCGTGGTGGGGATCGCGCAAGGGTGAAGGTCAAAGGCTGATCAGATCGGGTAGTGCAGGTGGCCGTCCTGGATCGTCAGCCAGCGGAGTTCCGTGAACTCGTTGATGCCGGCCTTGCCACCGAAACGGCCATAACCGGAGGCTTTGGTGCCGCCGAACGGCATCTGTGCCTCATCGTGAACGGTCGGGCCATTGATGTGGCAAATGCCCGATTCGATCCGGCGGGCAACCGCCATGGCGCGGTTGACATCCTTGCCGAAGACGGCGGCCGAGAGGCCGTATTCGGTGTCGTTTGCCACGCGTATGGCCTCATCCACCGAGCCGACGCGCACGATGCTGGCGACCGGCCCAAAGCTTTCCTCGCCATAGATGCGCATGGCAGGGGTCACGCGGTCGAGCAGGATGGCATCGACGATGGTGCCGTTGAACGTGCCGCCGGCGGCAAGCACGGCACCCTTCGACACGGCATCGCGCACCAGCATGTCGAGGCGCTGGGCGGCATGGGCATCGACCACGGAGCCGAGCGGGGTTTCGCCCTTGCCCGGATCGCCGGCTTTCAGGGTTGCGACCTTGGCGGAAAGCGCGGCGACGAACTGGTCGGCGATCTTGTCGTCGACGATGACGCGTTCGGTGGACATGCAGATCTGGCCCTGGTTCATGTAGGCGCCGAAGGCCGCGGCAGCGACGGCCTCCTCCAGATCGGCATCGTCGAGCACGACGAAAGGCGCCTTGCCACCGAGTTCGAGGAGTGCCGGCTTCAGGTGGCGTCCGGCCACTTCGGCAATGATGCGGCCGACGCGGGTGGAGCCGGTGAAGTTGACACGGCGCACGGCCGGATGCGCAATCAGCGCTTCGACGATCTCGCCGGCATCTTCGGGCGCGTTCGAAATGGCGTTCAACACGCCCTCCGGCAGGCCGGCCTCATGCAGGGCATCGACGATCAGGCGATGGGTGCGCGGGCAGATTTCAGAAGTCTTCAGCACGACCGTATTGCCGCAGGCAAGCGGCAGCGCGAGCGAGCGGACGCCGAGAATGACCGGCGCATTCCACGGCGCCATCGACAGGATGACGCCCGCCGGCTGGCGCACGGCCATGGCAAGCGTGCCCGGACGGTTGGACGGAATGACTTCGCCGCCGATCTGCGTGGTCATGGAAGCGGCTTCGCGCAGCATGTCGGCGGCTAGCATCACGTTGAACATCGACCAGCCGGCCGTTGCGCCGGTTTCGGCCGCCATGGCCTCCACGAACTGCGGCGCCTTTTCCTGCAGCCGGTCGGCCGCGGCCATCAGCACCTTGCGGCGGGTGGCCGGGTTGGTGGCAGACCAGGCGGGAAAGGCCTTCGCCGCCGCATTGGCGGCTGCGCGCGCATCTTCCACGGAGGCTGCCGAAACTTCGGTCGCCACATCGCCGGAAATCGGGTTCAGGCGCTTGAAGCTGCGCCCGTCAATGGCCTCGACTTCGGCATTGTTGATCTTGAAACCCAGAATGGTCATGGTGTTCTTCCCTTTCTCTTCCCAAAATTGTTTCGCGTTCTCGCCGCCATCACCGCCATCGGACGATTCTGCCGGACCCCGTCGCCAGGGGCACAATCACCAGACGCAAGGCGCCGGCGATGCATTCGCCCGGCTGTCCTGCCATCAGGCATTTTGCCCTCTTTGGTATGGTAGCGGTGCTGACGAACCTCCCTTGCCAACCCTTGATCGGTTACCTCTCAAAAGGCGCGGCCTCACATCTCCTCCTGTGCGTCCGCTTGTTGGCAGGCTGACAGTAGCGCGAGGCGATCCGACACCAAATAGACAATTAGAGGAGAAACTTGTACTTTTCACGCGGGAGGTCATCTATTCATGCCGGAGACGATCAAGAATTCGGGAGGGGGTGCCATTTTGCACCCACAGCCACCCTCCGCCACCGATGCGCAACTGTTCGGCGGCTCGCTGTCACGTAACGAATGGACCTTGCGGGGGACCCGCAGCCGTCTGTTCGTGCTGTCATCCGGGACGGGGGATCTTGTGACCGCGCGCCGACGCCAGCCGCTGGCGGCACCGCTCATCATCTGGCTTCCGGCGGGCGAAAGTGCCACGCTTGCGCTGGAGGCCGGGGCCGATGGCGGAATGCTGGCCATACCCGACCAGATCCTGGGTGCCGCCATGCCGGCCGGTGCCGTGTTTGCGCAGGTGCGCGATACCATTTCCCGGCCGATCCTCGGCCAGCGTCTGAGCCTTGCCGCTTCGCGCCAGATCCTCGCCACGGTGCGGCTCATTGCGGAGGAAATTTCAGGCGTCCTGCCGGGTGGTGAAGAGGTCATTCGTCATCACCTGTCATTGCTACTGATTGCCCTCTGGCGCCTGGCGGCCCCCGTTGGTGACGCGCCCAAGCCCTCGCCGCGCGTCATCGTCCGGAGCTTTGTCCAGCTTGTCGATCTGCATGTGCGCGATCACTGGACGGTGCCGGATTATGCCGTAGCGCTCGGGGTGACGCCCGACAGGCTGAATACGGCCATCAAACGTGCCACGGGCCGGACGCCGCTGGATTTCATCCACGGACGCCTCGTCGCGGAGGCGGTCATCCTGCTCGAGGGGTCTTCTCTCCAGATCGCAGAAATCGCCGATGCGCTGGGCTTTACGGATGCCGCCTATTTCAGCCGCTTCTTCAAGCGTGTCGCAGGCGTTTCGCCGCGCACTCATCGCGCCGGGCCAAGGCAGAAGCGGCTGGCGACCGATACAAGCTATGCCGCCTGGCCCTGAGGAGAACCCTCTTAGACTTTTGCTCAACTTGGCCTTGCATCTGCGCTTCTCTACCCTGATACCTAAGAGGTGACATAATGACATCTTCGGCGGGTGGGATTTGCAGACGATCGAAGCGAAGGGCGGTGCCGGGGTAGAGGCTGTTGGTGTGCAGGCAGGCATTCCGGTTCGCTTTGAAGCTGCCGATGGCTACTGCCTGGCCGGCTTTCTCTGGCAGACTGGCGAGACGCGGCCGGACCGGTCCGTCGTCCTCATCGCCTGCGCCACCTCCGTGCGCTGCCGCTATTATTCGCGCTTTGCCAGCTATCTCTTCGACCATGGCTTCGACGTTCTGACGTTCGATTATCGCGGGATCGACCAGTCTCGGCCGCAGCGGATGCGGTGCCTTGACGCGGACTGGGTGGACTGGGGCGAAAAGGACGTGGAGGCGGCGCTTGCCTTTCTGGCCCTGCGATTCCCGGGCCGTCCGGTCGATGTCGTTGCCCATTCCATCGGCGGCCTTGCCATCGGTCTTGCGCCCTCAAGCCACCGTCTGCGCCGCATCGTCACCGTCGGCGCCCAATATGCCTACTGGCGCGATTATGCACCGGCAAAGAGGCGCCGCATGCTGTGGAAATGGCACGTGGTCATGCCGCTTCTCACCGCCTTGTTCGGTTATTTTCCGGCCAAGAGGCTGGGGTGGATGGAGGACACGCCGAAAGGCGTCGTGCGCAACTGGAGCCGCATGGGGGCTCGCTTCGAAGACACCGTCTGCCGCTTCGGCAAAGGCGGCACGGGGCGCAATCCGCAGGTGCTGCGCCAGAGATTGCGGCAGGTGACCGCATCGATCCTTGCGATCAGCCTGACGGACGATCCCCATGGCACCGTTCCGGCGGTGCGCCGGCTGCTTGCCTATTTTGCGGCCGCCAAGCGCCGGCACCTGCATCTTGCGCCGAGCGATATTGGTCATGCGGAGATCGGTCATTTCGCCTTCTTCCATGACCGCTTTCGGGCCACGCTCTGGCCGCTGGCGCTCTCCTTTCTGCGCGATGGCGCTGTGCCCGATGCCTTTCATCACGCCGTGATCGACCACGACTCCCTCTGACCTGCTTCTCCTGATCGAGCTGCGGCATCGCTTGTGCTTGTTCGTATGCTATTGTATGGAAGTGGATGCAATACTGGTTCGGGTTCAGTCATGACGGTCAAATCGGCTTCGGAAAGCATGGCGCACAAGGTGGAGCGACAATTGCGCGGCGATATTCTCACGCTCGTGCTGCAGCCCGGCGCGCGGATTTCCGAGCAGGAAATCGGCGAACGCTATGGTTCCTCCCGTCAGCCGGGCCGCGAGGCGTTGATTGCATTGGCCAAAAGCCGGCTTGTCGAAATCCTGCCGCAGCGCGGCGCCGTGGTCGCCAGGATTTCTGTAGCCAAGCTGATGCAGGCGGCGTTCCTGCGGGAAACCATCGAGACCGCGATCGTCAAGGCGGCCTGCAATGCCTTCCATTTTCACGCCCGCCAGCGGCTGGACGATTGCCTGAAGGAGCAGGCGCGCGCCGCAGAGCGTGGCAACCGCACCGAATTTCGCCGCTATGACGACCTCTTCCACAAGACGCTCGCAGAGGGCGCCGGGCTGCCCATGGCCTGGGCGGTGGTGGAAGACCTGAAGGCCCATATCGACCGCGCCTGTTGCCTGTCGCTGCATGCGCCCGACACGCTTTCCAAGCTCATCGACGAGCACCGCGCCATTGTTGCGGCCATCGATCAGCGCGATGAGGCCGCGGCCCGTGCCGCCATGACCACCCACCTGTCCGAACTGCTGCACGACCTGCCACGGCTTGAGGCGGAGCATCCGGACCTTTTCGAATAAGCAATACCAGGGAGTAGGAGACACAGATGACCACGACGATAGAAACCCGCCATGCGGTGCATTACACCCAGTCCGAAGCCATGACGGGTGCGCAGCTGCGCGACAATTTCATGATCGAGACCCTGTTCGCCGCAGGCGCGGTCAATGCTGCCTATACCCATTATGACCGTATGCTGATTGCCGGCGTCATGCCGACGGCAGCACCCCTCTCCTTCGGTGCCGAGATCGCCAAGACCGTGGGAACGGATTACCTTCTGGAGCGTCGAGAACTCGGCCTCATCAATATCGGGGCCAAGGGTCGGGTAATTGCCGACGGCACGGTCTATGAGCTGGATTTCCAGGACGGCCTCTATCTCGGCATGGGCGTGCGCGAGATCTCCTTCGAAAGCGCCGATGCCGCAGCGCCGGCCAAATTCTACGTCAACAGCGTGCCGGCCCATGCGGCCTTTCCCTCGCGCGTCATCGCAAAGACCGATGCGATCGAGAACAATCTCGGCGACCAGGCCACCTGCAACAAGCGCAAGCTCTACCAGTATATCCACCCCAAGGTCCTGCCCACCTGCCAGCTGCTGATGGGCCTCACGCGCCTGGAGCCCGGCAGCGTGTGGAACACCATGCCGGCCCACCTGCATGACCGGCGCATGGAAGCCTATGTCTATTTCGAAATTCCGGAAGAGGCATTCGTCGTGCACCTGATGGGCCGCCCCCAGGCCACCGGCCATCTGATCATCCGTAACGAGCAGGCGGTTCTGTCGCCGCCATGGTCGATCCATTGCGGGTCCGGCACGGCATCTTACGCCTTCATCTGGAGCATGGCGGGTGACAACCAGTCCTTCACCGACATGGATTTCGTGCCGATGAAGGACCTGAAGTGAGGGCTATGCCATGAACCTGTTTGATCTTTCCGGAAAGCGTGCGCTGGTGACCGGCGCGCGCACCGGCCTTGGCCAGGGACTTGCGCTGGCGCTCGCGCGGGCCGGCGCCGATATCGTGGCGATCGGCTCGCGCCCGATGCCGGAGACGCAGCAGAAGGTGGAGGCGCTGGGGCGTCGCTTCGAAGAGGTCGTCCACGATCTTGCCGATCCTTCAGGCCTTGACGATGTGGTGACCGCACTGACCGCGCAGGGGAATATCGATATTCTCGTCAACAATGCCGGGCAGATCCGCCGCGCCGATTTCACCGCCTTTTCCGAACAGGACTGGGATGATGTGATGAACATCAACCTGAAAAGCACCTTCCTGCTATCACAGGCGGTGGTGCGTCACATGCTGGACGAGGGGCTTGCCGGGCGCATCGTCAACATCGCCTCGCTTCTGTCCTTCCAGGGCGGCATCCGGGTGGCCTCCTACACATCGAGCAAGCATGCGGTGGCAGGTCTCACCAAGCTGATGGCCAACGAACTGGCGGCGAAGGGCATCACCGTCAACGCCATTGCGCCGGGCTACATGGAAACCGACAATACCGAGGCCCTGCGCAACGATCCGGACCGCAGTCGCTCGATCCTCGAGCGTATCCCCGTCGGCCGCTGGGGCAACCCGTCGGATCTCGATACGGCCGTGCTGTTCCTGACCGCGCCTGCCAGTGGCTATGTGACCGGCCAGGTTCTGGCCGTCGATGGCGGCTGGATGGCGCGCTGACGCGCTATGGCGCAAGCTCGGCAGCGCGCGACAGCGCTGCCGAGAGCCCTTTGAGGGAAATCCGCATCGCAACGGCATCGCCGGTAGCAAGATTGGTCGCGGCAAGCCGAAGGGCCGTGCCCGATTTCATCGTCTCGACCGCATGCGCATCGAACTTGACCGGAACGAGGCAGCCGCCGGGAAGGCAGGTTGAAAACTCGAACTGCGTTGTCTGGGCTGCCTCATCCACCGTGACCGCCACACCGCGCGACAGCGCAAGGCCGAAAGGCACCAGCAAGGCGCCATCCAAACGGCCCCGGCCGACGTTGCGCAGTTCCGCCGTCAGCATCTGCTGGCTTTTGTCTCCCTTGGTCTGAACCTGGCGAACCACGCAGCCGGTCACGCCGTTCTGCGCGCGGCAGGCGACAACCCAGTCGTCAAAATTTTCAAGGAGAAAGGGAACGCCACCGGGCAATTCGGCAGCTATGGCCCCGCCCGGTGCTGCAAGGCTTGCCAGCAGCGCCATAGGTAGCAGGCACACGAGCAACAGATGCTGGCGCAGGAGGCGGGAGAGCGCCTGGCGCCCGGACAAAAGCGTTCTGAAGAATGTCACCATGACGGCCCGCAGCTTGGCACGCCGAAAAGGCGTGCGGATATTGCGGTTGCCGTTCGCATGCCCGAAGGCCTGCTTCAAGTCCCTGAAAGCCGCCGGGGATGCGGAAACCGGAATTTTCCCTAGCGGTCTGAAGTCATGCCCGTTCGGAAGGCCATGCTGTGATCAATAAGGGTCCTGGAGGCCCTCAGTTGTCGTTGACGGCGCGCGGTCGCCGGGCGATCTGGCCAACCACCTGCTCGATCATTTCCTCGGTCAGGTCGAAGCCGCGGCGGGAACCTTCCTGGATGAACATCGACATGAAGGTCGGCAGGTCCGGGGCGCTGGCAAGCTGCGACATCGTCAACGGATCACGACGGACCGCGCCATAAAGCTCGATGACTGTGTTGGACATGCCTTTTCCCTCCGCAATGCCATTCACGCCGCGGTTGTCATGGCGGCCCCGTGTATAGTTCACGACCAGTATATGGCATGGAGATGGAAACGCTCGCAATCCGATTTAATCAACGATGAGATATTGTATAGAGTAACGATTTAGTCATAATTTCGACGACAAGCCTCGAAAACATGACAATAACTATCTTTATAATTTTCCTTCTGAAGGTTTAGTCCTTCGGGCGATACAGTCGTTTTGGTCATGTCGTTACTTTGTTACAATCTTATCGATGATGGTGTGTGCAGGGACGGCCGCGGCGGCGGCTATGCAAGGGACTGCACCTGCCGGGATAGTGCTCGGTCACCCGTCTGCAGGATGCGAAAAGGCCGCCCCGGTCCGTCAACCGGGGCGGCCCAATTGGCTGGCGGCGCGCTATCAGGCGGCCAGCTGTTCCGGAGACTTTGCTCCGGTCATGAAGGCGACCGCATCCGACATCGTGTAATCCTTTGGATCGATGACTGTGAGGCGACGGCCGAGGCGGTGGATGTGAATCCGGTCCGCTACTTCAAAGACATGCGGCATGTTGTGCGAAATGAGCACGATCGGGATGCCGCGCGAGCGCACGTCGAGGATCAATTCCAGCACGCGCCGGCTTTCCTTCACGCCGAGTGCGGCCGTCGGTTCATCAAGGATAATGACTTTCGAGCCGAAGGCCGCCGCGCGCGCCACGGCGACGCCCTGACGCTGGCCGCCGGACAGCGTTTCCACCGCCTGGTTGATGTTCTGGATGGTCATCAGGCCGAGTTCGGAGAGCTTTTCGCGGGCGAACTTTTCCATGGCCGGGCGGTCAAGCGAGCGGAAGACGCTGCCCATGATGCCAGGCTTGCGGATCTCGCGCCCGAGAAACATGTTGTCGGCGATCGACAGTGCCGGCGAGAGTGCCAGGTTCTGGTAGACGGTCTCGATGCCGGACTTGCGCGCCTCGATCGGCGAGCGGAAATTGACCGTCTTGCCCTCAAGCGTGATTTCGCCGTCATCGGGATGGATGGCACCGGAAATCGCCTTGATCAGCGAGGATTTGCCCGCGCCGTTGTCGCCGATGACCGCCAGGATTTCGCCGGGATAGAGGTCGAAATCCGCCCGGTCGAGGGCCGTTACCTTGCCGTAGCGCTTGACGAGGCCACGGGCCGAAAGAATGGGTTCGAGAGCCATTAGCCTGCTACCTTTCTGATCCACTGGTCGATGGCGACAGCTGCAATGATCAGCACGCCGATCATGAGATAGGTCCACTGCGGGTCGGTGCCGATGAGGCGAAGGCCAAGCGCAAAGACGCCGACGATGAGAGCGCCGAACAGCATGCCCATGATCGAGCCGCGTCCGCCGAACAGGGAGAGGCCGCCGATGACCACGGCCGTGATGGATTCGATGTTGGCAAACTGGCCAGCGGTGGGCGAAACGGAGCCGATGCGGCCGATCAGCGCCCAGCCTCCAAGCGCACAGATGAGGCCGGACAGCGTGTAGACGGAGACCAGCATCTTCTTGACGTTGACGCCTGCAAGCTCTGCTGCATCCGGATCGTCACCCACGGCATAAAGATGCCGGCCCCAGGCGGTGCGGTTCAGCACATACCAGAGAATGGCAACCAGCACGACGAGCGCGAGCACGCCATAGGTGAACACGGCGCCGCCGAGGCGCAGGTTCTGGCCGAAGAACTGCAGGAGCGGCGCTTTCGCTTCGAGGTCCTGCGAGCGGATCGTCTCGTTGGCGGAATAGAGGAAGTTGGTGGCCAGAACGATCTGCCACATGCCGAGCGTGACGATGAAGGGCGGCAGTTTCACCCGCGCCACCAGAACGCCGTTGATGAAGCCGCAGATCGCGCCCGTGGCAAAGCCGGCCAGGATCGCAAGCGGTGTCGGGATGCCGTAGTTGACGGCAAACTGCCCCATGATCACTGACGACAGCACCATGATGGCGCCGACCGACAGGTCGATGCCGGCGGTCAGGATGATCAGCGTCTGGGCGGCCCCGATAATGCCGGTAATGGCCACCTGCTGCAGGATGAGCGTCAGGGTGAAGGCCGAAAAGAATTTCGAGCCGAGGATCGAACCGAAGACCGCCACCGACAGAAGAAGAACGATCAGCGGCACGGCGGCCGGGCTGGAATGCAGGAAGTGCTGGAACTTCTGCAGCGGCGTCTTGTCGTTGCCGTCGAACTGCGCAACTTGGGTGGCGCTTCCGGACAATACGGTTTCGTATTCGAGATGGGGTTTCTTGCTGGCGGCTTGTGGCTCGCTCATTGATTTTCCTCCCTATTGCCTCTCCCGAGGATGCGAGGGCCGACCGGAGGAATGACATCCTGCGGCATGTCGGCGATGAAATGGATACTTTCAATCGTCAGCGAAGCGACCGGGCCGCGTTTGCGCGGTTGGCGGCTTGTCAGAAGGGCGGCCTGTCGCCGCCCTTCCTCTTTGGCAATCAAGAGTGGTTCAGGATCAACCCCAGCACTTGGCCGTGCCTTCCTTGGTGTCGATCGAAGGAACGCCGGTGGCCGGCTTGTCGGTCACGAGCGAAACGCCGGTGTCGAAGAAGTTCTTGCCGGCGGTCGGCTTCGGTTTTTCACCGCTGTCGGCGAACTTCTTGATGGCTTCGATGCCGAGGGCTGCCATCAGCAGCGGATACTGCTGCGATGTCGCGCCGATGATGCCTTCCTTGACGTTCTTGACGCCCGGGCAGCCACCGTCGACGGAGACGATCAGCACGTCCTTCTGCTTGCCGACAGCTTTCAGCGCTTCATATGCGCCGGCAGCGGCCGGTTCGTTGATGGTGTGCACCACGTTGATGTTGGGGTTCTTCTGGAGAAGGTTTTCCATGGCCGTGCGGCCGCCTTCTTCATTGCCGTTGGTGATGTCATGGCCCACGATGCGCGGGTCGCTTTCATCGCCGATCTTGTTCGGATCCTTGGGATCGATGCCGAAGCCGATCATGAAGCCCTGGTCGCGCATGACATCGACGGACGGCTGGGCCGGCGTCAGGTCAAGGAAGGCAACCTTGGCATCCTTGGCCTTGGCGCCAAGCGTTGCGGCGGCCCACTGGCCGATCAGCTTGCCGGCGAGCAGGTTGTCGGTGGCAAAGGTTGCATCGGCTGCGGTGATCGGGTCGAGGGGCGTGTCGAGGGCGATGACGAGAACGCCGGCGTCACGGGCCTGCTTGACGGCAGGAACGATGCCGGCGGTATCGGAGGCGGTCAGCAGAATGCCCTTTGCGCCGTCTGCGATGCAGGTTTCGATCGCTGCGACCTGGCTTTCGGAATCACCGTCGATCTTGCCGGCATAGGACTTCAGCGTCACGCCGAGTTCCTTGGCCTTGGCTGTGGCACCTTCCTTCATCTTGACGAAGAAGGGGTTGGTATCCGTCTTGGTGATCAGGCAGGCCGAAACGCCGGCAGCCGATGCCGGAGCGGCGAAGACGACGCCCATGGCAAGCGTTGCGAAAGCGGCGGTAATGATGCTCTTTTTCATTGGGGCTCCTCCCAGAGTGTAAGCGCTGATGGCCAAGGCACCGGACCAGATCGAGTGACCAGACGCCTCCTCCAAGTCGCCCGTGCCTTCACAGCCGCATTAAGATCAAAACCCGATGTGCCTGTCAATAATTAATTCCGATTGATTTATTAATTCGCGCTGCTACTTTCTTGTGCGAGGAGACTGGGTACCTTAGGGAGGGGTAGCCATGACAAATCATGAATATCAGCCTCCGGGATCGCCACCGTCCGTTCCGTTTGCGGGGGGATCCAATCAGGTCCGCGTGCGTGCCCACAATGAGCGGCTCGTGCTCTCGCTCGTGCGCCTGCACGGCTCCATGTCGAAGGCAGACATTACCCGTCGCACGGGCCTTTCGGCACAGACCGTGTCGGTCATCATGCGGGCGCTCGAAAAGGAAGGCCTGCTTCTGCGCGGGGATCCTATACGCGGCAGGGTGGGCCAGCCGTCCATCCCGATGCGGCTCAACCCGGATGCGGTCTTTTCCTTCGGGGTCAAGATCGGCCGGCGCAGCGCCGATGTCGTGCTCATGGATTTCGTCGGCAAGATCCGCCGACGTGTGCGCCAGACCTATGCCTATCCGCGCCCCGATGAAATCATGTCCATCATCCTCACCGGCATCGACAGTATCGAGGCGCAGATGAGCGAGGCCGAGCGGGCGCAGATTGCCGGCGTCGGCATCGCAGCCCCCTTCGAATTGTGGAACTGGGCCGAGGAAGTCGGCGCTCCGCCGGGCGCCATGGACGCCTGGCGCCAGTTCGACCTGCATGCGCAGGCTTCCGCAAAGATCCGTCATCCTGTCTATCTGCAGAACGATGCCACCAGCGCCTGCGGTGCAGAACTCGTCTTCGGCGTCGGCCCGTCCTATCCGGATTTCGTCTATTTCTTCATCGGCTCCTTCATCGGAGGCGGTATCGTGCTGAATTCCGAGGTATTCTCCGGCCGCAGCGGCACGGCCGGGGCGCTCGGGCCATTGCCTGTGCGCGGCGGGCAGGGCGAAAACCGCCAGCTTCTCGACATTGCCTCGATCTTCGTCCTCGAAAAACTGCTGCTGGAGCGCGGTATCGATCCGCAGCCGCTGTGGTATTCGGCCGATGAATGGATCGACTTCGGCGAGCCGCTCGACATCTGGATCCGCGATACGGCCGATGCGCTGGCGCAGGCCATCGTCGCGGCCGCCTCCGTCATCGATTTCGGAGCGGCCGTCATCGATGGCGGCTTTCCGCCCTGGGTGCGCGCCCGCATCGTCAAGGCTACGGTGGCAGCCGTCGCCAGGCTCGATCTGCAGGGCGTCATCATTCCCGATATCATCGAAGGCGCAGTCGGCGCGCAGGCGCGTGCCATTGGCGGCGCAAGCCTGCCGATCTTTGCCCGTTACCTCACCGATCAAAGCATATTGTTCAAGGAGCTTTCCTAACATGCTGAAAGGCATCAATCCGATTCTCAGCCCCGATCTTCTGGCGACGCTTCGGGCCATGGGTCACGGCGATGAGATTGCCATCGTTGACGGAAACTATCCGGGACTGGAGCATGCAAAGCGGCTGGTCCGTCTGGATGGCCATGGGCTGATTGCCGTTCTCGATGCCGTTCTCTGCGTTCTGCCGATCGATGATTTCGTGTCCGAAGCAATCTTCCGCTCGACGGTCGGCAAGGATCGCGATGCACTCGACCCGGTCCATGAGGAACTCATTGCCTGCTGCAAGCGGCATGAGCCGAAGCAGCCGGTGGTGCCGCTCCTCGGGCCTGATTTTTATCCGCGGGTGAAGGCGGCGCATACGGTGGTGCAGACCAGCGAGCCGCGCCTTTATGCCAATGTCATCCTGCGCAAGGGCGTCATCTATCCATGAGGGCGGGGGAGGCGCTGCTGCACTGGCGGACCGGCAGCAGCGCCCCCGAGATGCAAGCGGCAAATGCCGGACTCTTGGGAGGGCGCGTTGGCTTCCCGTGAAATTGCCAGTGCGGCGGAAGTCTGATAGGGGAGTATAACACTCAACTTTTCAGCCGCCGCCCATGACCTTCCAACCCCGGATGTCCAACACGATCGAGGGCTTTTCGCTCGGCAAGGGCGTTGCCCGTCGCGTCTGGAACGGGCTGGTCGCCGATGTCTGGGATGTGGAGTGCGCGCCTTATGCCGGCGGCCATTATGTCGCCTCCGATCCCCGCCTCTTCATCCTGCTCGATCTGCAGGGCACGGGTCGGCCAGTGGTGCGCAGCGGTAAAGGCCGGAAGGGCGAGTTGCAGAACCCGCAAAGCTCGCCGATCTCCTACGTGCCGGCCGGCATGGATCTGTGGGTGGATTTCACCGGCATCCGCACCCTTCGCCACCTCGACATTCACTTCGATGCCGAAACCATCTGCCGCCGGCTGACGGATGATCTCGACCCGCGCCGGCTGGATGATCCGAAGCTGCTGTTCTTCGATGAGCGCGCCATGAGCCTTGCGCGGCTGATCGCCGCCGAATGCCTCAATCCGCAGCCGCTGCATGATCTCTATGGCGATGGGCTGGCGCTCTCGCTGATCATTGCGGTGCTGAACCTCGACAAGGTGGAGCGGCGCAAGCGCAGCGCATTGGCTCCCTGGCAGCTGCGGCGCGCCACCGATTATCTCGACGCCCATTGCCTGCGCACGGTGCGGCTCGATGAACTGGCGGATCTGACGGGCCTGTCCGCCTCGCAGTTTTCCCATTCCTTCAAGGCATCCACCGGGCTCGCACCGCACCAGTGGCAGATGCGCGAGCGGCTGGCGCGCGCCAAGGCGATGCTTGCGGAAAAGGATCTTCCCCTCAATGCGGTTGCGGTGGAAATCGGTTTTGCCGATCAGGCGCATTTCACGCGCGTCTTCCGCCAGTATCTCGGCACCACGCCGGCGAAGTGGCGAAAAGCACACAGTTGACGGGCTGCGGGGGCTCTGCCGGACGTGCCGGCGATGTTTGCCCAAGAATGTTCAATTTTTCGTCCTGCAGGCAAGCATCGGTCTATAATTTGAGTTACGCGCTCATCTTATCAAGTGGGGTTGTCGGACCCCGGAACGAGACGTGGGGGCGCGCGCGACAATGATGACAACGAGGAACAGGCACGGTTACGCCACGCTGCTGGCCGGGATTGCGGCAGGCAGCCTCTTCGCCGCCATGCCGGCGCTGGCCGAGCCGGCAATCGAGCTGGACCCGGTGCTGGTGCAGGGCCAGTCGGCGGAGGGGACTGGGGCCAACGGCCCGGTTCAGGGTTACGTGGCGAAAAAATCCGCGACCGGTGCGAAGACCGCCGGTGATATTTCCGCCATTCCCCAGTCGGTCTCCGTCGTCGGACGCGACGAATTGAACGATCGCGGCATCACCAACAAGGTGGACGAGGCGCTGGCCTATACGGCGGGCGTGCTGTCGGCACCCTTCGGTGCGGATGCCGATACGGACTGGGTCTATATCCGCGGCTTCGATGCCACGCAGACCGGCGTGTTCTACGACGGTCTCAATCTCTATGCCTATGGTTTCGGCGGCTTCCAGACCGACCCTTACATGCTGGAGCGGATCGAGGTGCTGAAGGGGCCGGCCTCGGTTCTCTATGGCGGCGCCAATGCCGGCGGCATGGTCAATCTGGTGCGCAAGCGGCCGACCGATGAACCGCTCTACGAGACCGAGACCGGCATCAACTCGAACGGCAATGCCTTCTTCGGCTTCGATTTCTCCGACAAACTCGGCTCCAGCGACACCATGACCTATCGCCTGACCGGCAAGATTGCCGGCGGCGACAATTATTCCGACTTCTCGCATGACCTGCGCGGGTTTGTGATGCCGCAGCTGACGATTTCCCCTGACGAGGCCACCAAGCTGACCGTCTGGGGCTCGTTCGCAGCCCTCGACGAGCTGCATGTGGGCGGCGGATTTTTTCCCTATGAGGGCACGGTCGATACCTCGTCGACCAATGGCTTCCGCATTCCCCGCGACGCCTACTACGGCGAGCCGGATGTCGACACCGGCGTCTACAACCAGGAAATGGTTGGCTATGAGGTGGAGCACGAATTCGACAGCGGCTGGAAGGTCTCGCAGAACGCCCGCTACGGCCATCTCTACAAGCACGAGAACGCCCCCTATCTCTACGGCTGGTACGATATCAATACCTTGCGGCTGAACCGCATCGGCTTTGAGCAGACCTCCAAGGTGAATACCTTCCTGATCGATAATCGCCTGGAGGGCACGGTCGACACCGGGCCGCTGGAGCACAGCCTGCTGTTCGGCCTCGACTACAAATATTACCAGCTGTCCAACGACCAGGCCGCGAACACAATCAATCCGATCAGCGCCACCGATCCGGTCTATGGCCTGCCGCAGCCGGCCAACTATTCCTACAGCAACCAGCTGATCACCCAGAAGCAGGTCGGCATCTATGCGCAGGATCAGATCCGCTTCGGCGGCGGATGGCTGGTGACGCTGAACGGCCGCTACGACCACGTGGAAACCACCACCGACAACGGCCCGACCTACTGGGCGCCGACGCAGGACTTCACCTACAGCTACAGCAAGAGCGCCGCCAGCGGTCGCGCCGGCCTTGCCTATGAGTTCGACAACGGGCTGACGCCCTATGTCAGCGTGGCGAGCTTCTTCAATCCGGTGATCGCCGTCAGCAGCACACCGGACAACAAGCCGGAAGAGGGCGAGCAATACGAAGTCGGCGTCAAATACGAGCCGCACTTTATCGACGGCCTGTTCACGGCCTCGCTGTTCGATCTTACCAAGCGCAATGTGGTGGTGACGGTCCCGGGCAGCACCCTCTCCAGCCAGATTGGCGAGGTGCAGTCGCGCGGTGTGGAGCTGGAAGGCAAGGTGAACCTCAATGACAACTGGAAGCTGCTCGGCTCCTTCACCTATGCCGATCTCGAGGTGAAGAAGGATATCATGGCCGCCTCTGTCGGCAAGAGCCCCTATCTGGTGCCGGCGACTCAGGCCTCGCTGTGGCTGGATTACGCAGTGCCAGTGCCGGCGCTCGAGGGCTTGAGCATCGGCGGTGGTGTACGCTATCGCGGCGAAAGCTGGGCGGACCGGGAAAACACGCTGAAGGTGCCGGATGCCACCGTCTTCGACGCAGCACTGCGCTACAAGAAGAATGGCTGGGAAGGCTCGATCAACGTCACCAACCTGTTCGACAAGGTCTATGTCAGCGGCTGCGCCGGTGCCGACACCTGCGGCTATGGCGACGCGCGCACGGTGACCGTCAAGCTCAGCAAGAGCTGGTAGGTCGTAAAAACCTCCCGACATGTCCGAAATAGAACAAGGCCGGCGGAGCGATCCGCCGGCCTTGCTGTTGATGCGGCCCTATAATGCTTAACGGAACAGGCTCGGCAGCCAGAGCGAGAGCGCCGGGATGTAGGTGACGAGCATCAGCACCGCGATGCTGGCGCCGAAGAAGGGCCAGATCGTGCGCATGGCTTCGCGAATGCTGATGCCTCCCACCGCGCAGCCGACAAAAAGCACCGTGCCGACCGGCGGCGTGTTGAGGCCGATGCCGGCGTTCAGGATCATGACAACCCCGAAATGCACGGGATCGACGCCGAAAGCCTTTACCACCGGCAGCAGCACTGGTGTCGAGATGATCACCATTGGCGCCATGTCCATGAAGGTGCCGAGAAGAAGCAGGATCACGTTGATGACAAGCAACACGATGATCGGATTGTCGGAAATCGCCCCGATGGCGCCGATCATCAGCTGCTGCACCTGCAGGAACGCCATCAGCCAGGCAAAGGCGGCCGCGGTGCCGATGACGAGCAGCACCATCGCGGTGGTGCGCACCGCTCCCATCACCGCCTCGACGAAACCGTGCCAGTCGAGTTCGCGATAGACCAGCATGGCCACCAGGAACGCATAGAGAACCGCAATGCACGAGCTTTCCGTTGCCGTAAACACGCCCGAGCGCACGCCGCCGAAGATGATGCCGATGAGCAGAATGCCCGGAAAGGCCGACAGCAGATAGTAGCCGACCCTGGCAAAGCCCGGAAAGGGTTCCGACGGATAGCCACGGCGGCGCGCCACGACATAGGCCGTCACCATCAGGGCAGCCGCGAGCAGGATGCCGGGCAGGATGCCGGCGGTAAACAGGTCCGCCACGGAGACATTGCCGCCAGCCGCGATCGAATAGAGGATCATGTTGTGCGAAGGCGGGATCATCAGCGCGATGATGGCCGAATTGACCGTGACGTTGACGGCGTAGCCACGGTCATAGCCGCGGGCTGCCATCTGCGGGATCATCAGGCCGCCGACAGCCGAGGCATCGGCGACGGCCGAGCCCGAAATGCCGCCGAAGAGCGTGGAGGCGACGATGTTGACCTGGCCGAGCCCGCCGCGCAGATGCCCGACAATGCCGGCTGCAAAGCGGATGAGACGGGTGGCAATGCCGCCGCGCACCATGAGGTCGCCGGCAAAGATGAAGAACGGGATGGCCATCATGGCAAACACGTTCATGCCGGAATTCAGCTGCTGGAACACGACGATGGGCGGCAGGCCCATGTAAAGGATCGTGGCGACCGAGGCGATGCCGAGGCAGAAGGCGATCGGCATGCCGATCAGCATCAGGATGGTGAAGGAACCGAACAGGATCGTGTAAGCCATCAGACAACCTCCGCCACGTCGGTATGGGCCGCGATTTCTTCGCCCAGCGCCACGTCGATGAAACGCTCGGCGGCAAACAGCGCAATCATCGCGCCGCCGACGATCAGCGGGAAAAAGTCTACGCCGCCCGGCCAGCCGAGAACCGGAATGGTGGCCGTCCAGGTGCCTTTTGCCAGCAGGACGCCATAATAGGCCATGGCGATGCCGAACAGGGTCACCAGGCCGAGGCTGACGAGATCCATGGTCTTCTGCACGGAGACGGGCATGGAGTAGCGCAGGATATCGAGCCCCAGATGCACGCTTTCGCGCACGCCGACTGCAGCGCCCAGCATGATGAACCAGGACATCAGGTAGAGTGACAGCGGCTCCGACCAGCTCGGCGAATCATTGAGCACATAGCGGGCAAACACCTGCCAGCCGACGATCACCGTCATGGCAATGATGCCGGCGCCGGCGATATAGAGGGATGAACGGCTCAGCGCCGTCAGGCTTGGCCGAATGGCCTGCATCAGTTTTCTCATGTCCCGCGGATCCTTCTCGGCCTGTCCCCTTGGACAGGCGTGCATGAAAAAGGGCCGGCAGGTTTTTCCCTGCCGGCCCCGATTTCTGCTAGTGCACGGCCTGGATGCGCTCGAGCAGGCCCTTCAGCTTTTCGTCGGTGACGAACTTGTCGTAGACCGGCTTCATGGCGGCAGAAAACTCCGACTTGTCCACCTTGATGACGTTGACGCCGGCAGCCCGAACCTTCTCTTCGGACGTCTTTTCACGCGCCGTCCAGAGTTCACGCATCTTGACGGTGGATTCCTTGGCGGCCTGGCGGACGATCTTCTGGTCTTCCGGCTTCAGCTTGTCCCAGCTGATCTTGGACATGACGAGGATTTCCGGATTCAGCGAATGTTCCGTCAGCGTGTAGTTCTTGGCCACTTCGAAGTGACGCGCCGATTCGTAAGACGGCCAGTTGTTTTCAGCGCCATCGACCACGCCGGTTTCCAGCGAGGAATAGACTTCGCCCATGGGCATCGGCGTCGGGTTGGCGCCAAAGGCCTGCATCATGGCGATCCAGAGGTCGGATTGCTGGACGCGGATCTTCATGCCCTTGAGGTCGGCAAGCTTTCCGATCGGCTTTTTGGT
Source organism: Neorhizobium fuzhouense (assembly GCF_042611105.1). Classification (NCBI taxonomy): domain Bacteria; kingdom Pseudomonadati; phylum Pseudomonadota; class Alphaproteobacteria; order Hyphomicrobiales; family Rhizobiaceae; genus Neorhizobium; species Neorhizobium fuzhouense. The sequence goes on from NZ_JBHFFP010000005.1 coordinate 31,196, forward strand.
GGTGTAGAAGGAGCGCGCGCCGGAATCGTAATAGGTCAGGCCGATCAAGCCGTGCTGTTCGAAGGCGGCAAGGATTTCGTCGCCGATCGGACCGTCGACCGTCTTGTGCATGTGTTCCGTCGAACGGAACAGGAAGGGCATGCCCAGAACAACGGTTTCCTTGACGAGATTGTTGAAAGGGGCCGCATTGACGCGGTTGAGATCGATGACGCCGAAGCGGGTCTGTTCGATCGTATCCTTTTCGGAGCCGAGTACGGCGCTTGGCATGACCTGCACCTTGATGCGGCCATTGGTGCGCTCGGAAATCAGCTGCCCCATGAATTTGACCGCCTCGACCGTCGGATAACCGTCGGGGTGGATGTCGGCGGAACGCAGGCTGATTTCCTGCGCCTGGGCAGCAAGGGTAGTGCTGAAGGCAAGGCCGAGGGCGAGCCCCAGGATCTTCGTCAGTTTCATGTTATCCTCCGCTTGGTGAAACGCCCGAGCCTCCTGCTCCGGCGGCAGTCTTTATGCAGTCGCCTCCCGGAATGCGGGCAGGGCGAACAACTCCTCCGGGTTGTCGACAAGGGCGCGCTGAAGCGCCGCCTCGTCGGGAAGCCAGCTCAGAACGGTCTCCAGCAGCGCGGCGTCGTCGGGATAATCCTTCTGCTCGCGCGCCAGGTTGTGCGGCCAGTTGGTGCCCCAGACGATGCGCTCCGGCGCATGGGCGGCAAGCAGCCGGGCAATGGCTGCCACGTCTTCATAGGCAGGGCCGCCGCTCTTTGAACTTTCATAGACGCCGGCAAACTTGAACCAGCAATTTCCGGCATCGATCAGCCGGCGCGTGGCGGCCACCTGCGGGCTGTCGGGCGTCACGCCGGCGAAGAACTTGCCGTGATGGTCGAAGACCCAGCGGGATTTGAGCGCCGCCAGGCGCGTTTCGTGCTCCAGGATTTTGCTGCCGTCGAACTGGATGGCGAGCATCAGGCCGCGGGCATATGCCTTCGCATCCAGCGTTTCGAGGGCGGAAAGATCGGTTGCGCCACCCGGCAGGTCCATGATGCGAAGGCCGACGACGCCAGCCTGTTGCAACTGGTCCAGCTCCGCATCGGAAACATCGGCGCCCACGGCTGCCACGCCGCTGGCCACATCCCCCATCTCGGCAAGGCAGGCGACGATGTTGGAATTGTCGCGCTGCTGGGCATTGCCTTGCGTGATGATGACGCGGTCGATGCCGAGCCAGGCCATCAGCTGGCGATACTGCGCAGGCGTCGGCAGATCGCCGGCGGGAAGCCCCGGGCCGCCCGGCAGCGCCGGATAGCCAGGCAGATACATATGCATTTGCGCGTCGACGCTGCCCCGCGGCAGGGAGATGGCCGGTTCTCGTCCAGACAGCGGGCGCACCAGCATCAGGCGTCTCCCATCTTGAACTCGGCGAGCGCCGCGCGGTTGATCTCGATGCCGAGGCCGGGGCCATCCGGAATGGTCACCACGCCGTTCACATGCTCGATCGGCGTCTTCACGATCGCCTGCCGGAACGGGTTGTCGGTGCGGTCGAATTCCAGGATGGGCTCGATCGGATTGACGCGTACCGGGCTTGGCACCATTGCCGCCATGAACTGCAGGGCAGCGGCAATGTGTACCGCCGTTCCCCAGACGTGCGGTACGACGCGCACGCCGTGAAGTGCCGCCAGATCCGCCACGCGCTTGGCTTCGGTAAAGCCTCCGACGCCGGCCAGATCCGGCTGCAGAATATCGACGCAGCGGCTCTCGATCGGCTCCCGCATGCCCCAGCGCGTGTGCCAGGTTTCGCCGCCGGCAACCGGGATCGGCTGGCGGGCGCGCACTTCGCGATAGGCGGCCAGCTGTTCCGGCACCACCGGTTCCTCGAACCAGTCGAGGTTGAGTTCGGCAGCTGCCTGGCCGAAGCGAATGGCCTCCACCGCATCATAGCCGTGATTGGCATCGACCATGATGCGCATGTCGGAACCCACCGCTTCGCGGGCGGCGCGCACCACGCGCAGATCCTCTTCGACGCCAAAGCCGATCTTGATCTTGGTGGCGTGAAAGCCTTCCGACCAGTAGCGCGCCACATCGCGCGCATTGTCCTCGACGCGGTCGACGCCATCCCGCTTGAAGCTGCCTGTGGCATAGGCCTTGACGCTTTCGCGAACGCGACCGCCAAGCAGGATGGAAATCGGCGCGCCAAAATGCTTGCCCTTGATATCCCACAGCGCCATGTCGATGCCGGAAAGGGCGGTCACTGTGAGGCCGCGCTGGCCCTGGTCGCGCAGGGCATTGTAAAGCCGTGCCCAGATCTTTTCGGTTTCGAGCGGGTTTTCGCCGATCAGCCAGTTGGCATAGGCCGCCACAACGGCAGCGTTCGGACGCGCCGGCCCGAGGCATTCGCCCCAGCCGGTCGTTCCGTCGGCGCATTCGATTTCCACCAGAACATGCGCACGCCGGTCAAAGCGCATGGAGGCGCTTTCAAAGGCGACATCGAGCCTGTGTTCTAGAAGATGTGTGCGAACCGCGACGATTTTCATCCTAGCGCTTCCAGGGGCCGATGAGGTCGAGCAGCATGTCTTCTTCCTCGCGGGTCAGGTCATCGAGCGGCGGGCGAACTTTACCTGCATCAAAGCCCTGCAGACGCACGCCGGCCTTGATGGCGGCCACCGCATAGCCCTTGCGGCGATTGCGAATGGCCATGAAGGGATAGAAGAAATCGCGCAGGATCTCTTCGCACCGCTCGCGGTTGCCGGCGCGCAGTGCCTTGTAGAATTCCACCGCAAGACCGGGCACGAAGTTGAACACGGCAGACGAATAGGTGGTGAAGCCGGCGCCGAGATAGGCTTCGGCAAAGAGTTCGGCCGTCGGCATGCCGCCGAGATAGGTCAGTCGATCGCCCATGGTGGCGGTGACCTGGCGCACGAGGCCGATATCGCCGGTGCCGTCCTTGAAGCCGACAAGGTTCGGGCATTCGTCACACAGGCGCTTCAGGGTGTCGACGGAGAGAACGGAATTGTCGCGGTTATAGACCATGACGCCGATGCCGACGGACTGGCAGATCTTTTTGACGTGCTGGTAAAGGCCTTCCTGCGGCGCATCGATGAGATAATGCGGCAGAAGCAGGATGCCATCGGCGCCTGCCTTTTCGACGGACTTTGCCAGCTCCACACCGACATGGCTGCCGAAGCCGCAGCCGGATACGATCGCGGTATCGCCGGCGGCTTCCTTGGCGGCGGCGACGATGCCGGGAATTTCATCGGGAGACAGCGAGAAGAACTCGCCGGTGCCGCCTGCGGCAAACAGAACGGGGGCATCATACCCCGACAGCCACTCGACATGGCGGCGATAGCTTTCCGGCTGGAACTGGCCTTCCGCATCAAAATGGGTCACGGGGAAGGACAGAAGGCCAGCGCCGAGCGCCGCCTTGATCTCTTGTGGCGTCATGATGGTATTTCCTCTGTGGACGTTCCTCCGTTATTTGTCGTACATGTTGGGTATACATGTGTCAATAATTTATCTGACGAATTGCCTTTGTTCGCGCAGAAGCGCCCGATAGCGGGCCTGGCTGCCGCGCAAATGGCGGCGCATCGCCTCGCGGGCGGCTTCTTCATCGCCTGCCGAGATCGCAATGACGATCGCGCTGTGCTCATCCGTGATAAGCTTGATATAGGCTGCCTGGTCCGCCTCGCTCTCCTCGTTGCGCAAGGCGGCGCGTGGAATGACGCTCTTGCCGATCATCGACAGGAAATCCCGGAAGCGGGCATTGTTGGTGGCCTCGGCAATGGCCAGATGCAGGGCGAAATCCGCGTCGCTGGTCGGCTTTCCGGCTTCAAGGCCCGCCTGTACTGCGTAATGACAGTCGAGGATGATCTCTTCCTGTGCCGGTGAGCGGCGCACGGCGGCAAGGCCCGCCGCCTCCACCTCCACGGCGGTGCGCAGCTCAAGGAACTCGATAACCGAGGAAACCCGGGCATGGTCGATGTTTTCGATCGACATCGGGCTTGGCGTCAGGGGGCCTGGCGGGTCGAGCACGAAGACGCCCGCGCCCTGGCGGGCTTCGACAAGCTTGTCGGCGCGAAGGGCCGCGATGGCCTCGCGCACGACGGTGCGGCTCACCCCATGCGTTTCGCCGAGTTGCGCTTCGCTTGGCAGCTTGCTGCCCGGCGCAAACTGGCCCGCGAGAATGGCCTGGCGCAACGTATCGCCAAGCTTTGCCGCAAGCGTGACGGAGCCGCCGCCGGCTCTTTCCTTGGTGGTCGTGCTCATCCGTGCCCCTTTCGTGAGATTGCCGGTGATCCCGCAGTGCTGCCTGTCTGAGATATCTGTACCGTGTTGACGACCGGCTGCCAACATGTATGATAAATTTCGTGGCAGGGTTACAAGTCCGTCCCGAGCGCCATCCAGGGAGGTTTTATTGAAACGACTGTTGATCACCGGCGCGGCCGGGGCGCTTGGCCGGGCCATGCGCACGCGGCTCGCACCGCTTGCCGAAACGCTGCGTCTGTCCGACATCAGCGATCTGGGCACAGCCGGCGAAAACGAAGAGCTTGTGCAGTGTGATCTGGGCGATGCCGATGCGGTCCACCGGCTGGTCGAAGGCTGCGATGGCATCGTGCATCTCGGTGGCATTTCGGTCGAGGACAAGTTTTCCAAGATCCTCAATGCCAATCTGCTCGGGCTCTTCAACCTCTATGAAGCCGCCCGCGCCAACGGCCATCCGCGCATTCTGTTTGCCAGCTCCAACCACACGGTCGGCTTTTACCGGCAGGACCAGCATATCGATACGACGGCACCGATGCGGCCTGACGGGCTTTATGGCGTGTCGAAATGTTTTGGCGAGGCGCTCGCCCGCATGTATTTCGAAAAATTCGGCCAGGAAACCGCGCTGGTGCGCATCGGCAGCTGCATGGAAAAACCCAGCAACCACCGCATGCTGGCGACCTGGATGTCCTATGACGATTTCCGCTCGATGATCGAATGCATCTTCCGCGCGCCCATGCTGGGCTGCCCGATCATCTGGGGTGTGTCCAACAATGACAGCCGCTGGTGGGACAATTCCCGTGCGGCCTATCTCGGCTGGAAGCCGAAGGACAATGCCGAGCATTTCCGCGCCGAACTGGATGCGAAGCTTGGCAAGCAGGACCCGACGGCCCCGCTCAATGTCTATCAGGGCGGCAATTTCGTGAAGGACCCTATCTTCCCGGAAACCTGACGCCTTCAGCGCATGTCAGCCGACAGGTCCATTCCGGCGCTTCTGCTCGCGCCGGAATGCCGGCGATCAATCGTCGGAGTAGCGCTGCTCGGCCCAGGGGTCGCCGCGCAGGTGATAGCCGTTCTTTTCCCAGAAGCCGGGCCTGTCCTCGCGGATGAACTCGATCCGTGTCAGCCACTTGGCGCTTTTCCAGAAGTAGAGATGCGGCACCACAAGCCGCATCGGGCCGCCATGCTCGCGGCTGATCGGCTCTCCCTCCCAGTGCGTTGCCAGAAGCGCGTCGGCGGCGGCGAAATCGGAGAGAAGAAGGTTCGTCGTATAGCCGTCGAAACTCGTCAGCATCACCGCATTTGCCTCCGGCGTCGGGTGGACGAGATCGAGCAGGTCGCGCACCATCACGCCCTGCCAGCGGTTGTCGTAGCGAGACCAGGTGGTGACGCAGTGAATGTCGGAGAGCGACTGGCTCTGCGGCAAAGACAGAAAGCCTGCCCAGTCCAGCGTCAGGGTGTTTTCCACCGCGCCGCGCACATCCAGCCGCCATTGCAGTTCGGAAATCTGCGGTTGCTGGCCAAGATCCAGCACGGGCCAGTTTTTGACGAGATGCTGGCCGGGCGGCAGGCGGTCGGTCTCCGGCCGGCTGATGCGCCCAGTCAGAAACCGCCCTTCTGCGGCCCATTTGCGCTTGGTATTCGTCAGCTTCGTGGCTTGCGGGTCTGACGTCTCGTCCGCCATGGGGGTGATCCTTGTCTCTGTTGTGTCCAGAAAACGGTGGCCTTTGCCGATCGTTCCGGGTTGACCTTCGGACACGCGGCGTGAATGTGCCCGCTCCCGGAACGGCTGTCCAGTCGAAGAGAGAGCAACGCGAATGGCTATATTTCCAGAAATATAACGCTGGCGATTTGCGGCGAATGCGATATGTTTTGACAAATATATCCAGAGGAGACGCCATGCCGACCCGCCGCCAGTGCCTTGCCAGCCTCCTTTCAGCCTTTGCCGCTCTCGGCTTCACCTGCCTTTCGGCGACCGCTCCGGCTTTGGCCGCGGAAAAGATCACCGTCTTTGCCGCCGCCAGCATGAAGAACGCGCTGGATGCGGCCAATGCCGCTTACCGCGCGGACAAGGGCGTCGAGGTGACCACTTCCTATGCGGCAAGTTCGGCGCTTGCCAAACAGATCGAAGCGGGTGCGCCGGCCGATGTGTTCATTTCAGCCGATCTCGACTGGATGGACTATCTCGCCGGCAAGCAATTGATCGCACCCGACACACGCAGCAACCTTGTCGGCAACCGCATCGTTCTCGTGGCGCCGAACGACAAGGCAAAGCCGGTCGCTATCGGGCCCGGCTTCGATCTTGCCGGACTGCTGGGCAACAGTCGCCTGGCCATGGGGTCTGTCGAAAGCGTGCCGGCCGGCAAATATGGCAAGGCGGCGCTGGAAAGGCTTGGCGTCTGGAGCACCGTCGCGTCAAAGGTTGCGGGCGCTGAAAATGTCCGCGGCGCGCTGGCGCTGGTGTCGCGCGGGGAAGCGGCCTATGGCATCGTCTACCAGACGGATGCGGCGGCCGATCCGGGCGTTTCAATCGTCGGCACTTTTCCGCAGGATACGCATCCGCCGATCATCTATCCGGTCGCAGCACTCAGCGAGTCGAATAACCCCTCCGTCGCCGCCTATCTCGATTTCCTCAAATCACCAAAGGCTGCGCCATTTTTCCAGTCGCAGGGCTTTGCCCTTCTGAAGTAGGGTGAAGCTGCAGGCGACGTGCCATTGTCATTGCCTGATGTGTTGCAGGTGCCGGATTTGGACGCATTTTCATTAAGCGCCGAGGAATGGGCGGCCATTCGCCTCAGTCTTCAGGTGTCGGTTGTCGCCATGGTCGCCAGCCTGCCGTTCGGCGTTCTCACAGCCTATGTGCTGGCGCGCGGCCGTTTCTGGGGAAAGTCGCTGCTGAACGGGCTGGTCCACCTTCCGCTCATCCTGCCGCCGGTGGTGACCGGTTATATCCTGCTCATCCTGTTTGGCCGGCGCGGACCGATCGGCGCCTTTCTCGCAGACCACTTCGGTATCGTGCTCTCCTTCCGTTGGACAGGGGCGGCCCTGGCCTGCGCCGTCATGGGCTTTCCGCTGATGGTACGCTCCATCCGCCTGTCGATCGAGGCAGTCGATGGCAAGCTGGAGGAAGCCGCCGGCACGCTTGGCGCCTCGCCGCTCTTCGTGTTCTTAACCGTCACGCTGCCGCTGATGCTGCCGGGCGTCGTGGCCGGCATGATCCTCGCCTTTGCCAAGGCCATGGGTGAGTTCGGTGCGACGATCACCTTTGTCTCCAACATTCCCGGGGAGACGCAGACGCTGTCTGCCGCCATCTATACCTTTACCCAGGTGCCGGGCGGCGATGCGGGCGCCCTGAGGCTGACGCTGGTTGCCATCGTGCTTTCCATGGCCGCCCTTCTGGCATCGGAGGCGCTCTCGCGGGTGATCGGCAAAAGGATCCATGCGCAATGACGCTGTCCGTCGACATTCGCCATCGGCAAGGGACGTTTTCACTCGATGTGTCGTTTTCCTCCGCGCGGGGCGTGACGGCCCTGTTCGGCCGGTCCGGCTCGGGCAAGACGTCGGTGCTGCGCATCGTGGGCGGGCTGGTCGCGCCTGACAGCGGGCGCGTGGTGCTCGATGGCGAGGTGCTGGTCGATACGGATGCCCGCGTGGCGGTGCCGGCGCATCGGCGTCGCTTCGGTTATGTGTTTCAGGAGCCGCGCCTCTTTCCGCATTTGAGCGTGCGCCAGAACCTCGCCTATGGCCGCTGGTTTGCAGGCGCGGGTGCAAGGCGTGACGGCATGGACCGGGTGCTCGACATGCTGGGCATCGGCGCTCTTCTCGATCGCTGGCCGGGCAATCTTTCCGGCGGCGAAAAGCAGCGGGTGGCGATTGGCCGCGCGCTGTTGTCTGCCCCGCGCATGCTGCTGATGGATGAGCCTCTGTCGGCACTCGATGAGGCGCGCAAGGCCGAAATCCTGCCCTATCTCGAGCGCCTGCGCGACGAACTCGACCTTCCCATTCTCTATGTCAGCCACTCGGTGTCTGAAGTGGCGCGCCTGGCGGACCGCGTGGTGGTGCTGGCCGAGGGTCGTGTGGCGGCAAGCGGCAGCGCGTCCGAGATGCTGAAGGGTGCCTTCGAGGCGACCGGGCGCGAGGCGGGCAGCGTGCTGTCGGGCCGGGTCCTCTCCATTGATGCCGTATCGGGCCTTGCGGTCATCGGCTTTGCCGGTGTCGAGCTGGTGGTGCCGCGCGGCGGGCTCGAAACGGGGCGTCCGCTGCGCGTCCATATTCCGGCGCGGGAAGTGCTGCTGGCAACGCAGCGGCCGGAGGGCATCAGTGCGCTCAACGTGCTGGAGGGGCGGATCCTGTCCATCGTGCCGGCTGGCGAGGGGGCTGCCGATATCGAGCTTGCCTGTGGCGAGGAACGCATCCAGTCGCGCATTACGACGCAGTCCGTCGCCCGGCTCAACCTGATGCCCGGACGCAGCGTGCATGCCATCATCAAGACCGTAGCCCTTGATCCGCATTGATCTCGAAAATGTGAATTTGAGGCTCTGCCGCAGTGCACAAGGCTCGTGATTTTCCATTTGACGAATGTCGCCGGCAGGACTACCTCGATCTGGCGCACGCTTCGTGCGTCTTTCCTTTAGAACCGACCCCCGAGGGGATCATGCCTAGCAACGATCATAGTCGATTGACCGCGCCGTTTGTGGCTGCCGCATTGAGCTGATTGGTGTCAGCCTCCTGCGACCGCCGCAAACGGCCGGTCGTCCAAGGAGGTGAGCATGAACGCAACCATCCGTTTTTTCGCAGCCCATCTGCGTCGTCCGGGCGTCAGCAAGGACCCGAACGAAATCTTTGCCGAACGCTCGACCTTCGGCGACCGTCTGGCTGACCGCGTCGCCGCCATCGGCGGTTCGTGGAGCTTCATCATCGGCTTCAGCATTTTCCTGATTGCCTGGGCAATTCTGAATTCGGTGGTTCTGGCCGCCAATGCCTTCGACCCGTTCCCCTACATCTTCCTCAACCTGATGCTGTCCATGGTGGCCGCTTTGCAGGCCCCGGTCATCATGATGAGCCAGAACCGCCAGGCCGCCAAGGATCGGCTGGCTGCACGGCTGGATTATGAAACCAACCTGCGCTCGGAAGCCGAGATCGCCAATCTGCATGCCAAGGTGGATGCGCTCTCGGGCGATCTTGCCATGCTGATCCGCCTGCAGCTGGGCACTGCAGCATCGGCAAATGACGAGCAGGCAGCCGTCAACTGAAGTGTCCTCGCCTGGACATCTGCGCAAACAGTCTCAGCGTGAGGATGTTTGCGCAGGCGCCCCGCCCGCCGGAGCGATTGTCCGGCTCATGAACCAGTCGAGGTCGTCTGCCATGGCGGCCTCGGCTTTTTGCTGCATGGTGCGGAAGCGGATGATCAGCTCCTCGCCGAAGGCCGTCAATTGGGCTCCACCGCCCTGTTTGCCACCCCGCTGCGGTTCCACGGCGGGCTGATCGAACATGTGGTTCAGCGCGTCGACCAGAAGCCAGGCGCGGCGATAGGACATGTCCATTGCCCGCCCCGCGGCGGAAATCGAGCCGGTCTCGCGGATATGCTCCAGAAGCTCGATCTTGCCGCGCCCCAGCCGGTCTGCCGGCGGAAAATCCAGCCGCAGGATGATCTTCGGGGCATTGCTGACGTCGTGCTGCATGATCCGGCGGTCCTTGCGCTCTCTCCTGCGGAGCCGACAATGGTTTATCAAGCCTGCCGGCGCCAGACCAGCGCGCTTGTCTGAAATGCCCGCGCGCATGTGGAATGAAAGTAAGTATCGCATTGACAAGCATCTTCTGACGAAAGAAGACTTCAGCCCGTCGAACGCCACGTGCCGGGGAGGACCTTCATGTCTAAGCGCGTTTCACTGGGCCTATCCGCTCTTGTCGCAGGCCTCTTGCTGGCAGTGCCGGTCTTTTCCCAGCAAAGCGAACGCCGGATCGAGACGGTGGAGGATGCCGATTATGTCGGTTTCGACCTGCGCACCGTCAAGAACGTGCCGCTTGACCAGTGTGAGACCGCCTGTCTCGCCGACAAATCCTGCCGTGCCTTCACCTACAACGTGAAAGCCAAATGGTGTTTCCTCAAATCCGATTACAGCCAGCGCAACGATTTTGCCGGTGCCGTGGCGGGCAAGGTCGTGACGGATGCCACAGATCCAGATATCGGCGCTGCCGCAAAACTCTCCTTCCTGACACCGGAGACCCTTCAGGAGGCGGCAGCCCTTCGCGATCAGCTTGAAGTCCCCTCCGAGCTTGAGGGCCAGGGGCTCGAAAGCCTGAAGGCGCTCGCCCAGGTGGAGTTTGTCGGCGGCGATGCGCAGGCTGCGGTGTCGGCCTATCTTGCAGCCCTTGCCATCGAGCCGGACGATTCATCCCTATGGAGCGAGGCGGCGCGGGCGGCCATTTCAGTCAAGGACAAGTCCGACATGACGGCCAAGGCGGTGCTTGCCGCCGTCAACGCCTATTCCGTGTCGAGCACGGCCCAGACGCGTGCGCAGGCGCTGGCGCTTCTCGCCGAGGCGCTGGAGCGGCAGGAAAACCACCGTGCCGCCATCACGGCGCTGAAAGAAAGCGTGGCGCTCGTGCCGGCGCGCACTGTCCAGGCGCGGCTCACTGATCTGCGCACTCGCTTCGGCTTCCGCGTGACCGAGCATACGATCGATGCCGATAGCGCAAGTCCGCGCGCCTGCGTCACCTTTTCCGAGCCGCTGGTAAAGGCTGGCACTGACTATGCGCCCTTCGTGACCCTGAATGGCGCTGCGCCCAAGGCGCTGGAGGCCAAGGACAGCCAGATCTGCGTCGAGGGACTTGCGCATGGTGAGCGCTACAAGCTGGTGCTGCGGCGCGGTCTTCCCTCGTCCGTCGGCGAAAATCTCGAGGCGGCGGTGGATCTCGATCTCTACGTCAAGGATCGCTCACCCTCGGTGCGCTTTACCGGCGACAGTTTTGTTCTGCCATCAACGGCCCGGCGCGGCATTCCGCTGGTGTCGGTCAACACGCCGAGCGCCAATCTGAAGCTTTACCGCATCGGCGACCGCAACATCGCGCCGCTTCTGGCCAATTCGCAGTTCCTTACTCAGATGGACGGCTATTCGACCGAGCAGATCGAGGCGAGCAGCGGCCAGCTCGTCTGGCAGGGCAGCATTGAGATCGCCCAGGATATCAACAAGGATGTCGTGACGAGCTTTCCGGTGGACGAGGCGCTACCTGAGCGCAAGCCGGGCGTCTATGTGCTGACAGCCACTGCCGGCACCGGGACCAGCAGTGAATGGGACAACCGGGCAACCCAGTGGTTCGTCGTCTCTGATCTTGGCCTGTCCACCTATGCCGGCACCGACGGGCTCAACGTGTTCGTGCGGTCGCTTGCCAGCGCCAAGCCGGTCGCCGGCGTGGATCTGCAGCTGCTTGCGAAGAACAACGAGGTTCTGGGCACGGCGAAGACGGATGACAACGGCCGCGCTACCTTCAGCGCCGGCCTCATCCGCGGCACATCCGCCATGGTGCCGGCCGTGCTGACCGCCATGAAAGCGGGCGGGGATTACGTCTTTCTCGACATGACCCGTGCCGGCTTCGATCTCTCCGACCGTGGCGTGACGGGTCGTCCGGCACCCGGCGCCATCGATCTCTATGCCTATACGGAGCGCGGCATCTACCGCCCCGGTGAAACCGTGCATGCCGCTGTCCTGGCGCGCGATGTCGAGGCACGATCGATCGACAACCTGCCGCTCACCTTCGTCTTCCTGCGCCCGGATGGCGTGGAAGACCGGCGGATGACCGACACCGGCAAGCTTGGCGGCTATGCGCTGGATCTGCCGGTTGGGGAAACCGCCATGCGCGGCACCTGGACCATGCAGGTGTTTACCGATCCCAAGGGATCGCCGATTTCGGAAAAACGCTTCCTGGTCGATGATTTCGTGCCCGATCGCATCGAATTCGACCTCACGAGCACGGCCAAGGACATCACGCTGGGCAGCGAAGTGCCCGTCGATGTCGATGGCCGCTACCTCTACGGTGCGCCGGCCGCCGGCCTGTCGCTGGAAGGCGAGATCGTTCTGAAGCAAACACGCGCGCGCGAAGCCTACAAGGGCTATCTCTTCGGTCTTGCAGATGAAGAGGCAAGCGAAGCCGAACGTCTGCCGCTGGACGGTCTTGATGTTCTCGATGACGAGGGGAAGGCGAGCTTTGATGCCGGCCTCACCGAGCTTGCCTATACGACGCAGCTCACCGACGCCGAGATCGTCGTGCGCCTCAAGGAAGGCGGCGGACGGGCGGTGGAGCGCCGTCTGACGCTTCCGGTGCGCCCCGATGGTCCACGCATCGGCATCAAGCCGGAATTTTCGGGCGATCTCACGGAAAATTCCGTCGGCAATTTCAATGTCATCATGGTCGGTGAGGACGGGCAGAAAAAGGCCGCCAGCGGCCTTGCCTGGAAGCTTGTGCGCATCGAGCGGGATTATCAGTGGTATCGCGAGGGAAGCTCCTGGCGTTACGAGCCGGTCAACCGCACCAAGCTCGTCGCAAACGGCACGGTAAACGTGGCCGCAGCCGATGGCGGCAAGGTCGCGGTGCCGGTGGAATGGGGGCGCTATCGCCTCGAAATCCAGAGCACCGAGGCGGATGGACCGGCCAGCAGCGTCGAATTCAATGCCGGCTGGTTCGTGACGGCAAGCTCCAGCGAGACGCCGGATGCGCTGGAAATCGCTCTCGACAAGGCGTCCTACAAGGTGGGCGAGACGGCGAAGCTGAAAGTCTCCAGCCGCTATGCCGGCCAGCTGATGATCACCAGCGGCGCGGAAAATCTCGTTTCTGTTCAGAATGTCGAAATCGGCGACACCGGTGGCGAGGTGGATATTCCGGTCACGGCCGCCTGGGGGGCGGGCGCTTATGTGACGGCAACGCTTTACCGGCCCGGCGATGCGCAGGAAAGCCGTATGCCGATGCGCGCCATCGGCATTACCTGGCTGACGGTCGATCCGGAGGATCGCGATCTGACCGTGACGCTCGCAGGCCCGGACAAGACCCTGCCACGCCAGCCGCTCGATATCGACATCGCGGTTGCCGGTGCGGGCGCCTCCGAAGAGGCCTATGTGACGGTGGCCGCCGTCGATGTCGGTATTCTCAATCTCACCCGCTATGAGCCGCCGGCGCCGGATATCTGGTATTTTGGCCAGCGGCAGCTGGGGTTGGAAATCCGCGATCTCTATGGTCGCCTGATCGATGGATCCCTGGGCGCCACCGGGCGTCTCAGAACCGGTGGCGATGGTGGAAGCGTTGCGCTGCAGGGCAGTCCGCCGAAGGAAAAGCTTGTCGCCTTCTTCTCGGGCCCGGTGAAGCTGGATGCGGAAGGCAAGGCGAAGGTCAGCTTCGACATTCCCCAGTTCAACGGCACGGCGCGTGTCATGGCGGTTGCCTGGACGAAATCCGGCATCGGCCACGGGACGAAGGACGTGGTGATCCGTGATCCGCTGGTGGTGACGGCGAGCCTGCCGCGCTTCCTGGCGCCGGGGGACACGGCAAACCTCAGGCTCGACATTGCCAATACCGATGCGCCGGCAGGCAAATATCGCCTGTCCGTGACGTCCAATGAGGCGGTCAGCATCGATACGCCAGCAACTGCGGTGCGGCTGGACGCCGGCGCCAAGCAGACCGTGACGTTGCAGGTGAAGGGCGAAAAGCCGGGCGACGGCAAGGTGACGCTGACGCTCGACGGGGAGGGATTGCCGAAGCTGACGCAGGGGCTCGATCTTCCGGTGCGCCCGGGCGTTCTGCCGGTGACGGAGCGACGGGTTCTGGCGCTGGCGCCCGGTCAAAGCCTGACGGTCGACGGCAATCTTCTGGCCGATGCCGAACTTGCCGGCGCGTCAGTCGCACTCAATGTCACGCGCTCGGCAGAATTCGATGTGCCGGCCCTGTTGATGGCGCTCGACCGCTATCCCTATGGTTGTGCGGAACAGACGACGAGCCGGGCCATCCCGTTGCTTTACCTGTCGGAACTCAACCGCCAGAACGGCATCGATGACGATGCGGCGGTGAAGAAGCGGGTGCAGGACGCCATCTACCGCGTGCTGTCCTACCAGTCTTCCTCGGGAAGCTTTGGTCTCTGGGGTCCCGGTGGCGGTGATCGCTGGCTGGATGCCTATGTCAGCGATTTCCTTACCCGCGCGCGCGAACAGGGTTTTGACGTGCCGGAAAAGGCGCTCGTGCAGGCGCTGGATAACCTGCAGAACGCGCTCGCCTATGACGTCAATATCCGCGACCAGGGCAGCGAGATCGCTTACGTGCTCTATGTGTTGGCGCGCAACCGCAAGGCGGCGATCAGCGACCTGCGCTATTATGCCGATACGATGCTCGGAGATTTCCCCACACCCTTGTCGAAGGCGCATCTGGCGTCCGCGCTTGCGCTCTATGGCGATGCGCAGCGGGCAAAAACCGTGTTCGCCTCCGCTTTCCAGATGGCGGAGAAGGCCTCGGTTACGAAAGTCAGCCTGTCGCGCTCCGATTATGGATCGCAGCTGCGCGATGGGGCGGCCGTGCTGGCGCTTGCCGCCGAAAGCCGGCCGGTGCCGCCGATCGTGCCCCAGCTGTCGCAGATCGTTGCCAAGGAATGGCGGACCAAGAAATATGTCAGCACCCAGGAACAGGCCTGGATGCTGCTTGCGGCACGCGCCCTGCAAAAGGGCGACGACGGGTTGAAACTTGCAGTCAACGGAGAAGCGAAATCCGGCAGCTACAGTACGCGCCTGACCGGCGAGGCGCTTCTGTCTGCCCCCGTCGTCCTCGCCAACCGCTCTGCGGATCCTGTCTCTGCCGTGGTGACGACGATTGCCTCACCGCGCCAGCCGCCCGCCGCCGGCGGCGCGGGCTTTACCATTGCCCGCAGCTATTACACACTGGACGGCGAAGAGGTCAGCGTCAGCGACGTCCAGCAGAACCAGCGTTACGTGGTGGTGCTGACGGTCAACGAGGAGAACGACTGGCCGTCGCGCATCCTCATCCAGGATCTTCTGCCGGCCGGCTTCGAGATCGACAATCCGAGCCTTGTCGACAGCGCCCAGTTGACGAATTTCGAGTGGATCGGCGAGGTCCAGCCGGCTCATACGGAATTCCGCAACGATCGCTTTGTGGCGGCCTTCGATCGTGCCCAGGGCGATGCCCGCGAGATCACGCTCGCCTATGTGGTGCGCGCCGTCACACCCGGCACCTATGACCATCCGGCAGCCGTGGTGGAAGACATGTATCGTCCGCAATTTTCCGCCCGCACGGCGGCCGGGCGCATGACGGTCGAGCAGGCGCGGTAAGGGCAGATGCGGCGGCGCTGGCGCTGGGTTTTGGCGGGCGTTACGGCAACGGTGGTTCTGGCCACCGGCGCCGCCTTTGCGCTGGTGGCCGCCGACCGGGCATTTCCGCCACCGCTTGAGGCGGCAGCGCTCGTTTCGACCGAAGTGGTCGATGCCGATGGTCAGTTGCTGCGTGCCTTTGCGACGGCCGACGGGCTCTGGCGGCTAAAGACGACGGCCGGTGATGCCGATCCGCAATTCCTGCGCATGCTGGTCGCCTATGAGGACCGGCGGTTCTACGCTCATTCCGGCATTGATCCTTATGCGCTGGCCCGCGCCGCCCTGCAGCTTGTCACCCATGGCCGCATCGTCTCGGGCGCCTCCACCCTCTCCATGCAGGTTGCCCGGCTGATCGAGCCGCGCGATGGCCGCTCGCTTGCGGCAAAGCTGCGCCAGATGGCGCGGGCCGTGCAGATCGAGCGGCGGCTCACCAAGGCGCAGATTGTGGATCTCTACCTTACCCGTGCGCCCTATGGCGGCAACCTGGAAGGTGTGCGGGCAGCAAGCCTTGCCTATTTCGGCAAGGAGCCGCGCCGGCTTTCGGTGGCTGAGGCGGCACTTCTGGTGGCGCTTCCGCAATCGCCGGAAGCCCGCCGTCCCGACCGTTTTCCCGAGGCGGCCAGAGCCGCACGGACAAAAGTGCTGGAGCGCGACGGCGTGGCGGCGGTGGTGGGGGACGGCGAGGCCGACCGGGCCGCTCTCTCTGCCGTCCCCCGCATCCGCCGCCCCTTGCCGGCCCTTGCGGCGCATCTTGCCGAGGCAGCCCGCCGCAAGGCGCCGGAGACGGTCCGGCTGTCCACCACGCTTCGCCTTCCCATCCAGCAGGGGCTGGAAGCGGTCGCCCAATCGGCTGCGGCGCATCTGCCCCCCAAAACCTCGCTTTCCATGCTGATGGCGGATTCGACAACGGGTGAGATCGTCGCCGAGATCGGTTCCGCCGGTGCCTTCGATGCGGCTCGATCCGGCTGGATCGATATGACAAGGGCGATCCGTTCGCCGGGTTCGACGCTCAAACCCTTCATCTATGGCCTTGCCTTCGAAGAGGGCGTGGTAGCGCAGGAAACCATCATCGAGGATCGCCCCTCCGATTTTTCCGGCTATCGTCCGCGCAATTTCGACATGAGCTATCAGGGCGATGTCAGCATTCGCCAGGCGCTGCAACTGTCGCTCAACGTGCCGGCAGTCAGGCTTCTGGAGGCGGTCGGGCCGAGCCGGTTGATGGTGCGGTTTCGGCGCGCCGATGTGCGCCCGATCCTGCCGGCGGGTGAGGCGCCCGGCCTTGCCATCGGCCTTGGCGGCGTCGGCCTGACGCTGAAGGATCTGGTGCAGCTTTATGCGGGCCTCGCCAATGACGGATTTGCGGTGCATCTGGGCGATGGCGTGCATGATCAGCCGGCGCGCGATATCGCCCAGCCGCTGCTTGATCCGGTCGCGGTGTGGAACGTCACCGACATCCTCTCCGGCGTGCTGCCGCCACAGGGCAGCCGGAAGTTTGGGATCGCCTACAAGACCGGCACCAGCTACGGTTACCGCGATGCCTGGTCGGTGGGCTATGACGGGCGCTATGTGCTGGGGGTCTGGGTGGGGCGGCCGGAC
Organism: Neorhizobium fuzhouense; assembly: GCF_042611105.1. Lineage (NCBI taxonomy): Bacteria > Pseudomonadati > Pseudomonadota > Alphaproteobacteria > Hyphomicrobiales > Rhizobiaceae > Neorhizobium > Neorhizobium fuzhouense. Next base: position 48,400 of record NZ_JBHFFP010000005.1, read on the forward strand.
AATGGGGCCGTGCCCGGCATTACCGGCTATGGCACGGCCGCACCCATCCTCTTCGAGGCCTTCGAGAAATCCGGGATTGCCATCACGCCGCATCCGTCTCCTCCGCCCGGTGCCCGACGCATGGCGCTTGGCGACCTGCCGCCGGGCCTTCGACGGTTTTCCACGACGGCAAATGGGCTGATGCGCATGAGTTCGCGCGAGCCGGCCCCGCAGATCGTCTATCCGCCGGAGGGCGCGCGGGTGGATCTCGGCGCCCGCGGTGGCCAGAATCTCTCGCCACTGGTGCTGAAACTGCAGGGGGGACGCGCACCGTTCCGCTGGCTTGCCAATGGCCGGCCGCTGGAGGCGCTGTCGCGCAAGCGCACCTCCGAATGGTTGCCGGATGGCGCCGGTTATTCGACGCTGACGGTGATCGACGCCATGGGACGGGCAGCGACCGTCAGGGTGTTTGTCGAGTAGGGGCGGCGTCTACAGCGTCGTCCGGGCAATCGCGTGAAAGAATGTGCCGGTGACGAAGCCGCGCCGGCCGCCGGAAAGACCGATCGGCGTGCCGGTGCCATCGGCAATTTCTGCAAACGCCTCATCCGTGCCGGGATCGGTGACACTTGCATAGTGAAACTCGTGCCCGCGGATCGTCTGGCCGGCCGCGCCAAGCGGTCCATCGCTGAGCAGCCGTGCCTGCCGGTAACCGAGGTTCATCTTGCGTTTGGCAAAACTGGTGGAATGCGACAGCAGGCCGGTCATCGCGTGGGTTGCGCCCTCGGCATCCTCCAGACGCTCGCCGAGAACCATGTAGCCGCCGCACTCGCCATGGACGGGCCGGCTCTCTGCAAACCTTGCGAGCCCTTCGCGGAACCCGGAGGCGCTGGAGAGGATACCTGCATGAAGTTCGGGATAACCGCCGGGCAGCCAGCAGGCATCGGCATCGGCGGAAGGACCTTCGTTTACCAGCGGCGAGAATGGCAGAAGTTCGGCCCCGGCCGCCCGCCAATGGCGGCCAAGATGCGGATAGAGAAAGGTAAAGGCGGCATCGGAGGCGATCGCGATGCGCTGGCCGGGCGGCGGCAGGTGGGCAGATGTCGAGCCTGACGGCGGCGCAATCTCCACCGCCAGTGCAAGGATCGCATCGAGATCGAGCGAGGTCTCCATCACATCCGCCAGCCGGTCGATATGATGCTGGATGGCCGGATGTTCGCTTGCCTGCACGAGTCCGAGATGCCGTTCCGGCAGCGACAGCGTGCCATCCCGCATTACCGCGCCGACAACGGCCAGTCCCTTGTCTTCGATCGCGGTCTTCGAGAGCCGCACGTGCCTCTCGCTGCCGGCGCGGTTCAGCACCACACCTGCCATTTTCACCGCCGGATCATAATGCTTGAAGCCGACGGCAACGGCGGCGGCCGTCTGGCTCTGGCCGGACACATCGAGCACCAGCAGCACCGGAATGCCGAGAAGACGCGACAGATCGGCGGCAGACCCGGTGCGCCCCGCACCACCGGCAATGCCGTCGAACAGGCCCATGGCGCTTTCGATGAGCAGCAGGTCGGTGTCCTCGCCCGCTTCTGCGAGAAGATGCGCGACGAGATCCGGTTCCATCGCCCAACTGTCGAGGTTGAGACCGGAAAGCCCGGTTGCGGCCTGATGGAAGCCCGGATCGATATAATCCGGCCCGGATTTGACGCCACGCACTCGAAGACCGCGCCGCGCGAATGCCCGGAGCAGGCCGATGGTGACGCTGGTCTTGCCGGAACCGGAGCGCGGGGCGCCGATGATGAGTGCGCGCGTCATGGTGTTTTCTCTTCAAGGGTCAGCAGGTCGCGCATGGTGACGATCTCTCCGACGACGATCAATGCCGGCGCTGCAAATCCCTCAGCCGCCGCCTCTTCGGCAATCGTCGACAGCGTGGCCGTCAGCAGGCGTTCCTCGCCGGTTGTTGCCGCCATGATGACGGCGGCGGGCGTTTCCGGTGCCCGGCCACCCTCGATCAGCAGGCGGCTGATGATGCCGAGATTTTTGAGGCCCATGTAGATGACGAGCGGCTCGCCGGTGCGGGCAAGCGCTGCCCAGTCGAGATCGCCGTCCTCGCCCGCCGCATGGCCGGTGACAAGCGTGATGGCCCGGCTCATGCCGCGCATGGTGGCGGGAATGCGCGAAAGGGCAAGGCCTGCCAGCGCCGACGTCATGCCGGGCAGGATGCGGCAGGATATGCCGGCCTTCACCAGCGCCTCCGCCTCTTCGCCGCCGCGCCCGAAGATGAATGGATCGCCACCCTTCAGCCGCAGAACCCGCTTTCCTTCGCGGGCGAGCCGGATCAGCGAGAGCGTGATATCCTCCTGTGCGGTCGACGGTTTTCCCCCGCGCTTTCCGGCATAGATCACCTCGGCCCCACCCGCGAAGGATAAAACGGCATCGGAAACGAGGGCATCATGCACGATCACGTCGGCCTTGGAGAGCGCGTCGATCACCTCGAGCGTCAGGAAACGCGGATCGCCGGGGCCGGCGCCGGCAAGCCAGACATGGCCCGGTTCAAACGCCGGAAGCCGGCTTTCCAGCTGCTGCAGGGCTCTTGCAATCGTCATCGGGAAACCTTTTGGCGGTGACGGAACGCGGTGTCACCGCTATAGACGGAAGGATGGAAGCCGATCCCAAACACCTGCGCCGTGGCTGGACCACGGGAACCTGCGCGGCAGCCGCCGCCAAGGCGGCCTGTCTGGCATTGATGGGCAAGGGATTTCCGGATCTGGTGGAGGTGACGCTGCCCGGCGGCCAGAGGCCCGGCTTTACGCTGGCGCTCGAGGAGGCCGGCGATGGCTTTGCCCGGGCCGGCATCATCAAGGATGCCGGCGACGATCCGGATGTCACCCATGGCGCCCTCATCGTCTGCACGCTGCGCCATGGCGAAAAGGGCGGGGGACTGCGGTTCTTTGCCGGGGAAGGTGTCGGCATGGTCACCCGTGCGGGCCTTGCCATTCCGCCCGGCGAACCCGCGATCAACCCCGTGCCGCGCCAGATGATTGCGGCGGCCCTTGCTGAAGTGGCCGGCGAAGCCTGCGATTTCGACGTGGAGATTTCCGTGCCGGGCGGGGACGTTCTGGCGGAAAAGACGTTGAACGGGCGGCTCGGCATTGTCGGCGGGCTCTCCATTCTCGGCACCACCGGCATCGTCATTCCCTTTTCCTGCTCGGCCTGGATCCATTCCATCTGGCGCGGCATCGATGTGGCGCGCGCAGCGGGCCTGACCCATGTGGCCGGCGCCACCGGCATGACGTCTGAAAACGCCGTGCAGGCGCATCACCAGTTGCCGGAAACGGCGCTTCTCGACATGGGCGATTTCGTCGGCGGCATGCTCAAATACCTGAAGAAGCATCCGGTCGAACGGGTCACGGTTGCCGGCGGCGTTGCCAAGATGACAAAGCTCGCGCAGGGCATGCTCGACGTGCATTCCAAGCGCGGTCTTGCCGATCTCGAAGCGCTGGCCAGCCTTGCGCGCGAGGCTGGCGGCAGCGAAGCGCTTTCGGACAGCATCCGTGCGGCCAATACCGTGGCCGAAGCTTTTCAGCTGGCGGAAGGCGAAAACCTGCCGCTCGGCGACCGCATTGCTGCCCTTGCCTGGAAAACGGCGGCCTCTGCCCTCGTCAACCCGGCCATCGCGCTTGAAATCCTGGTGTTCGACCGGGATGGCAGGCTGATGGGGCAAGCGCCATTCACGCCGTCCGATCATGCCTCGTCCTTGCCGCTGGCAATGGTCTCGGCCGAGCGGAACCGGCGCACGTAATCGGTGCTGTAAAGCGCGCTCTCGCGAAAATCTTCCGCCCTCAGACCCGGGCCGACAAGGATCAGCGCCGTGCGCTCAATGGGATCTTTCGCCACCTGTGCCGCAATATCTGACAGCGTACCGCGCAGGATTTTTTCGTCCGGCCAGCTGGCCTTCACCACGATCGCCACCGGGCAATCGGCGCCGTAGAAGGGCGTGAGTTCCGCCACCACCCGTTCCAGCGCGTGGATTGCCAGGTGAATGGCAAGCGTTGCGCCCGTTGCGGCAAAATTCGCCAGCGTTTCGCCCTCCGGCATCTTTGACGCGCGACCGGAAATGCGGGTGAGGATCAGGCTCTGGGCGACTTCGGGAATGGTCAGTTCGCGCTTCAGCGCGGCGGCAGCGGCGGCAAAGGAGGGAACGCCCGGGGTCAGCGTATAGTCGATGCCCAGCCGGTCGAGCCTTCGCATCTGCTCGGCCACCGCACTCCAGACGGAGAGATCGCCCGAATGCAGCCGCGCGACATCCTCGCCCGCCTCATGGGCGCGCAGATATTCTGCCTCGATGTCTTCGAGCGACAGCGAGGCCGTATCGACGATGCGGGCATTCGGCGGGCAGTAGGCCAGAAGCTCACGCGGAACGATCGAGCCGGCATAGAGGCAGACCGGAGAGCGGGCGATGATATCGCGCCCGCGCACCGTGATCAGGTCCGCAGCACCGGGTCCGGCGCCGATGAAATGGACCGTCATGCCGCCTCCTCGGCAATCGCGATGGCGCAGGTGACCCCCTGTGCAACGTGGCGCGGGCCCACGAGGCGGCCGCTCTTTCCGGCAGCGGCAAGGGCTGCAGCCTCGCAGAAGCTCGGAATGCCGACATGCGCCATGCTGTGGGTGGAGAGCGTCAGCGTGCGTGGCGATACGTCTTCCATCTCCGGATCGGAGATGATGGTGAGCGACACGCCCAGACGCTCGGCGGCTTCAAGAAGTCCAGCCTCGTCCGCTTTCAGCGCGCCGGTGGCAAGCCGCTGCGGGCGTTCGCCAGCCCGGCCGCACGCCTCAAGCGCTTCATTCAAAACGGCCAGAACCGTTTCGGCGGTCGTTCCCTTGCGGCATCCGATACCAGCAGTGATCATGTGCTAAGCTCCTTCTTGATGAAAATCCATTGGGTTACCGGCATGGCCGCACGCCAGCCGGTCATGCGGCCGACAGGCTCGGCCCGGTCGATCGAGAGCCGCGTCAACGTGCCGCCATGCGCCGCATGGGCTGCCAGCAGAACCTGCTCCATTTCCAGCGTCACCGCATTGGCGACCAGCCGCCCGCCGATCTTGAGGGTAGAAAGGGCCGCTTCCAGCACGCCATCGCCGCTGCCGCCACCACCGATGAAAATGGCATCCGGCTGCGGCAGGCCGGCCAGCGCATCGGGCGCCTTGCCTTCCACCAGTTGAAGTCCCGGCACACCGAAATTCTGCGCATTGCGGCGAATGCGGGCAGCCCGCTCGCGGTGCTGCTCGATGGCAATGGCATGAAGCGAGGGATGCGCCAGCATCCACTCAATGCCGATGGAGCCGGAGCCGGCACCGATATCCCACAACAACTGTCCCCGTTGCGGTGACAGCGCCGACAGCGTCACAGCGCGGATTTCGCGCTTGGTGATCTGGCCGTCATGCTCGAACAGATCGTCGGCAAGCCCGAAGCCGAGCGGCAGAATTCTTGCCGCCGCCTCGGCTTTGACCTCGATTGCCACGAGATTGAGCGGATCGACGTCGGTCAGGGCAAAGTCCGCGGCCTCCGCAGAGCGGATTTTCTCCTGGGGGCCGCCCAACGCCTCCAGTATCTTTAGCCGGCTTCTCCCAAAGCCGCTGTCACACAGCAGGCGGGCAATCGCTTCCGGCCCAGTGGCATCGGAGGTGAGCGCAAGAACCTGTCGGCCCGGATGGAGAAGCGGGCGGATCAGGTCGAGCGGGCGGCCATGGAGCGACACCGTATCCACATCCTGAAGCGCCCAACCCAGCCGGGATGCCGCCAGCGAAAAGGCCGACGAGGCGGGATAGGCGCGAAACTCGCCCGGTGCTACATGCCGCGCGAGCGTGACACCGACGCCGAAGAAGAACGGGTCGCCGGAGGCCAGCACGCAGGTTCTGGTCCCGGCAAGGGCAAGCACATCCGTCATGGCCGCATCGAAGGGCTGCGGCCAGGGGCGGGCTTTGCCGGTGATGGCATCGCGCGCCAGGTCCAGATGACGGCGACCGCCGAAGACGGTTTCGGCCTCTGCTATGGCACGACGTGCCTCTTCGCCGATGCCGCGCACACCATCCTCGCCAATGCCGACGATGGACAACCAGGGTGCGTGCGCTACAAGGGCTTTTTCCTGTTCAGGAGCCAAGGTCTTGCACTCCATTCTCATTCTTGGCGGCACCACGGAAGCGCGCCAGATTGCCGGGCGCCTTGCCGCACTCCACCGCTTCCGGCTGGAGCTGTCGCTGGCCGGGCGCACCAAAACGCCGGTCGAGCAGCCCGTTCCAGTGCGCACCGGTGGCTTTGGCGGCGCAGACGGGCTCGCGCATTATCTTGAGCACCAGCGGATCGACCTGATGATCGATGCCACGCATCCTTATGCGGCGCAGATCTCCGCCAACGCCGCTACGGCCGCCCGCAGGGCCGACATTCCGCTGGTGGCGCTGCGCCGGCCCGGCTGGGACAGGGTGCCCGGCGATCGCTGGCAGGAGGTGGAGAGCGTGGAGCAGGCGGTGGCGAACCTTGGGGATACGCCGCGTCTCGTGTTCCTGGCGCTCGGCCGGCAGGAGCTTTTGCCCTTCGAGGCCGCCCCTTGGCACCACTATCTGGTGCGCAGCGTCGATCCGGTCGAGCCGCCACTTGCGCTTGCCGATGTGCGCTACATCACCGCCCGCGGTCCGTTTGCCCTGGACGAGGAGGTTGCCCTGTTGCGCGACAACGGGATCGAGGTGATCGTGTCGAAGAATTCCGGCGGGTCGGCAAGCTATGGCAAGATCGCGGCAGCGCGAGCGCTTGGCCTCGACGTCATCATGATCCGCCGTCCGACTCTGCCGGATAGCTGTTCCTTCCAGACGGTGGAGACGCTTGTCGACCATGTCGCTCAGGCCTTTCCCGCCGACCAGCTGCGCGGCGAATAGACAAGCGGCGCCTTGCCTTCGCGAGCAATCAGACGGGTTTCCACCGATCCGACAATGATGCAGGTGGCCATGTCTGCCATGTCGGATCGCGCATCGGCCAGCGTCTCGATCCGGATTCTTTCGTCGGGTCTTCCCGCCGCGCGGCCAAAGATGACCGGCACAGTGCCCGGCAGATGGGCCCGCAAAATATCGAATGCGTCACCGAGCTGGTGCGGCCGCGCCTTGCTGACGGGATTGTAGAAGGCCATCACGAAGCCGGCTTCTGCAGCGGCAACCAGCCGCTTTTCGATGATGCTCCAGGGCTTCAGGTTGTCGGACAGCGAGATGGCGCAAAAATCATGGCCAAGCGGCGCGCCGGCTTTTGCCGCAACCGCCAGCATGGCCGTTATGCCGGGTACGACGGAAAAATCCACCTGTCGCCAGCTCTCAGGCCCCGTTTCCATGGCCTCGCAGACGGCGGCTGCCATGGCAAACACGCCGGCATCGCCGCCGGAGACGACGCAAACCTGTCCGCCGCGTGCGGCAAGCTGAAGCGCGGCTGCCGCGCGCGAAATCTCCTCGCGATTGTCGGAGGCGTGGCGGCGCTGGTGGGCTTTCAGCGCAAGGCGTTCGACATAGGGGCCGTAACCGAAAAAATCGGTTGCCTGTTCAACGGCAGACAGGGCCTCCGGGCTCACCTGCAACGGGCTTCCCGGCCCAAGGCCGACGACGGTGAGCCGGCCGGTCATGTCCAAAGCAGGCGTATCGCTCATGGCCGTCCCTTCCAGCCGGGCACCAGCACCAGCGAAAAATACGGGGCCGGGCTTTCGTCGCGCGCGACAAGCGGGATAACGGCGCCGTTTGCCATGGTGCCACGCTCCACATAGACCGCACCATCGAGCTTGCCGACCAGGGAGAGCGCGCGGCGGATCTTGGGCAGGTTGCGGCCGACCTTCATGATGACTGCGCCATCGGTGCCGCCAAGCCTTTGTGCCAGCACCTCTTCCGAAAGGGTGCCGGGCAGCACGCTCAAAATGTCGTCGCCCTGCACCAGCGGCAGGTTGGCCATCGACCAGCAGCCGGACATGGCGGTAACGCCGGGAATGACTTCGGCCGGAAAATGCGGCGCAAGGCGCAGGTGCAGATGCATGTAGGAGCCGTAAAACAGCGGATCGCCTTCGCTCAGCACCGCAACCGTCCGCCCAGCCTCAAGGTGGACAGCAATCCGGGCGGCCGATTCGTCAAAGAAGCCGTCGATGGCGCTCTTGTAGACATCGCTGTCCTTGTGCTCTTCCACGGTCACCGGGTAGACGAGCGGCAGTTCGATGATGCCGGGGCGCATATGCGCATCGACGATGGTGCGGCCATTGCCCCGGGCGCCGCGCTTGGCAAAGAAGGCGACCACGTCGGCCGCCGCGAGCGCCTTTACCGCTTTCAGGGTCAACAGGTCCGGGTCACCGGGTCCGGTGCCGACGCCGATCAGTTTTCCGCTTTGTATCTCGCTCAAAGCCCGGCCCTCGCCAGAGCATTGACGGCAGCAGCCGTCATGGCCGAGCCGCCCATACGGCCCTTCACGATGGCATAAGGGATGCCGAGCTTGTGTTCGGCAAGGGCATCCTTGCTTTCGGCAGCACCGACGAAGCCGACCGGCATGCCGATGATGGCGGCCGGGCGCGGGCAGCCGCGATCCAGCATTTCCAGCAGATAGAAGAGTGCCGTCGGGGCATTGCCGATGGCAACGATCGCGCCCTCCAGCTGGTCTACCCAGAGTTCCAGTGCCGCCGCCGAGCGCGTATTGCCGATTCGCTTTGCAATTTCGGGCGTTTGCGGATCGCGCAGCGTGCAGATCACCTCGTTCCTGTTGGCAAGGCGGGCTCGCGTCACGCCGTGGGCCACCATCTGCGCATCGCAGAAGATCGGACGTCCGGCAGAAAGAGCGCCGCGCGCTGCCTCAACGAAGGTCGGTGAAAAACGGAAGTGCTGTGCCGCCTCCACCAGCCCGCAGGCATGGATCATGCGGATCGCGACGTCTGCCTCGTCTGGCGAGAAGGGCGAAAGATCGGCTTCCTCGCGGATAATGGCGAAGGATTTGGCGTAGATCGCATCGCCATCGCGAATGTAGTCGTAGTCGGTCATCATCTACCTTCAGAAAGCGCCGCCGCAATCGCTCGCGGACCCAGGCGGGCCAGACAGTCGCGGCTCGTCTCGGTGGGCTGGCGCTTGAGACGCACCAGCCGGTCGAGCATGGCAAGGGCTGCAGTTTCCGTGTGCGGGACAAGGGTTTTGAGCGGGGTATCGGAGGTTTTGCCCTCAAAGACAAGATGCGTGCCCGCATCGGAGCCCACGAATGTCAGGGTGGCGACCCCGGGATGGGCGCAGCCTTTGGCGCAGCCGGACAGATGCAGGCGAATGGAGCCATCCAGAGACGCGGCGGCATTGCTTGCGGCAAAGCGTCCGGTCTCATGCGTGGCATAGCGGCCGGAGCGGCAGGAGGGCTGGCCGGGGCAGGCGGAAATTTCTGCAAGCGGATCGCCGCCGCCGCTGATGAAACCCGATTTTTCCGCATGGGCGAGAACGTCGGCGCAAGCCTGTTGCGGTCCAGCAAAGACGAGAGCGTGGTCCGGCGCAGGTTTGAGCCACAGGATGCCCGCCTTGGCGGCAACCTCCGACAAGGCCGCAAGCCGCGCCGCCTCCACCTGCCCGAAGGGCAGCGCGATGCGCAGGGCAGAGAGCCCTTCGGAAAGAGCAAAAAGCCCGAACGGGGCGGTCGGCGCCGGTACCGCGGATGCGGTTTCGGATGCCGGTCGCAAACGGTCCAGTTGGGGCAGATGCGCAGGATCGAGATCGCGGCCGCGGGTCTTCGGGCCAAGCCGGGCCAGATGCTGCAGAAGATCTTCGACAAGGTCTGCGGCTTCATCGTCGGCCACCAACCCCAGCCTGCGGCCGCTGCCTGCCGTGCCACCCAGCGTCAGGCCCCAGAAGAGGGTGCCATGCTGACGATCTGCCGTCAGCCGGATATCGGCCAGCAGATGATCGAGCCGGATCGCCCCGCCACCCTCGATCACGACGGACAGTTTCGGTGCAAGCTGTCCGGAGAGCAGCCGGGCACGGGCAATGATGGCCTCTCCGAGCGGACGCGGATCGGCAATCTCGCTGCCATCCTCTCCGGCAAGCGGCGACCATTCCACCGCCAGCCCCTCGCGAAGCGGCAGCGGCAGATCGCGCACCGCCCGTTCCAGATCGACGGCGGATTGATGGTCCAGCCCGCGGATCTGCAGGTTTCCACGCGCGGTCACATCGAGGATACCGTTTCCGTGGCGGCGGGAGAGATCGCAAAGGCTTGAGAGGTCGCCGGGGCCTATCGGGGCTGCCAGCGCCACGCGGGTCAACAGCCCGTCGCCGGTCGGCATCGGGGCCGACAGCGCCGGGCAGGCGCCGCGTGCCAGGGGAGAGAGCGGCGCAACGACGGACGAAAGAGGAAGGGAGGTGGCCGGTACCGTCGTCATCGGCGCTGCCTTTCCCGGGCAAAACCACGCAGAGCTTCCAGTTCGCGATCGACCGAATTGCGGCGCGGCTGCCAGAGGCCGCGGCGGCGCGCAGACATCAGCCGGTCGGCAATTGCGCAGGCGGCTTCCGGGTTCTGGTCGAGCACGAAATCGCGCACCTGCTCGTCGGCCACGTAGGCATCATAAACGGCTTCGATCAGGCCCTGCGGAATGGCCTGCGTCATTTCGGCAAAGCCCACAAGCCGGTCCACCGTCTCGGCAAATTCGGCAGCGCCGCGCGGGCCGTGGCGCATCTGGCCGGCAATGAAGCGCGGATTGATGGCACGCGCGCGCACCACGCGGGTGACCGCTTCCGTTACCGAGCGGGCGCGGGGCCGCTCGGGATCCGTGGTATCGAGCGCAATCACATCCGCCTTGCCGCCAAGTGCTGCCACGGCTGCTGCAAAGCCGCCGATAAAGGCAACATCGCCGGAGCCGTCGAGCAGGTCGCGGCCGGGATCGTCGCCGGTGTGGACGAGAAGATCGGCGTGCCGGACACGCTCTTCAAACAGCGCGCCGGCTTCCCGTTCTTCGCCATCAGGCCCGCCAAAGGTGTGGCTTGCCATGGCAAGATAGGCGCGGCCGAGATCCTCGCGTGTCTCCCAATCGCCTGCGGAAAGCTGTTCTTCGATGCCTGAACCATAGGTGCCGGGGGCGGAGCCAAAAATGCGGACAGGGGCCGCACCGTCCGCCAGACTTGCTTCCGCCAGTGGATTGTCGCCGTCCGCCTCATCGGAGCGCCCGGCAATGGCCCTGACCGCTGCATCGACCAGCGCGATGAGGGCGGGAAACATATCCCGGAAAAGACCGGAAATGCGGAAGGTAACGTCGACCCGCGGCCGTCCGAGGCTTGCCGGCGGCAGAACTTCGATGCCGGTGACGCGCCCCGTCGCCGGGTCCTGCACCGGGCGTGCGCCCATCAGCGCCAGACCCTGCGCCACCTCTTCGCCGCCACTTCGAAGCGTGGCGCTGCCCCAGAGATCGATGATGATATTTTTCGGCCAGTCGCCATGGTCCTGCATGTAGCGGCGGATCACCTCGTCGGCGGCAAGCCGGCCAAGCTCGAAGGCCGTCGGCGTCGGCATGGTGCGCGGGTCGGAGGCGTAGAGATTGCGGCCGGTCGGCAGCACGTCGCGGCGTCCCCGCGCCGGCGCGCCGGAAGGGCCGGGGCGAATGTGGCGACCATCCAGCGCGGCGATCAGGCTCTCGCGTTCGCATCGGGCACTTTCGAGCCGCGCAGGGTCTGTCTCCCGGTCATCGCTGTGGCCGAAGACATGCTGGCCATCCTTGATGGCAAAATCCTTCAGATCGCAGAGAAAGGCGTCGATGCGCGACAGCGCCGTATCGGGATCGTCGACCTCGGACACGCCTGCTTCGCCGGCCAGGCCCGATTCCTTCGCCGCTTCGAGGATCAGCTTTGCCAGCCGGTCGCGGCGGCGGCGGTCGAGCCCGTCGGCCTGCGCATATTCATCGACCAGAAGCTCCAGCCTCTGCTGCGCCTCCGACAGTCCAGCCTCGGTGAGCATCGGCGGCAGATGGCCAAGCGTGACGGCGGCAATGCGCCGCTTTGCAATGGCGGCTTCGCCTGGATTGGAGACGATGAAGGGATAGATCACCGGCAACTGGCCCGTGAGGAGCTCGGGAAAGCAGCTTTCCGTCAGCGCCACGGTCTTGCCGGGCAGCCATTCCAGCGTGCCATGGGCGCCCATATGCAGGATGGCATGGCATTCCCGCTGCATCCATGCGCCAAAGGCCATCAGCGCGTGACGGGGCGGACGGGCGGGATCATGGTAATCGGTGCGCCGGTCGGCTTCCCGGCCACGATCCGGCGCAAGCGCCACCGTGACATTGCCGAAACGGGCGGCGCGGAAGGAAAAACCGTTCGGGCCAAACGCCTCATCCGCCTGTGGCTCACCCCAGGTGGTGGCAACGGCATTTTGGGCACCTTCCGGCAGGCGGGCGAGATAGTCTGCATACTCGGCGCCGGCAAAATGGTGCGCGCCTGTCAGGACCCGGTCCATCAGCGCCTTTGCCGTGTCCGGAATACCGGTGACGCCATATCCTTGCTCGGCTAACTGAACAAGAATCTGCCGCACGCTTTCGGGCACATCGAGGCCGACGGCATAGCCGGTGCGGCCGGCAGCGCCGGGATAATCCGGCATCAGGATGGTGATCCGGCGCTCGGCACGGGGCGTTTCCTGGAGTGCCAGATGCCGGGCGATCCGGTCTGCCACCGCCTCCACCCGGTTTGGTTCGGGCCGATTGGCAAAGCCTGCAAAACCATAGGCCTTATCGCCGCTGCGTTCCGCCTTGAACGACAGGGTGCCGGCAAGGATGCGGCCATCGAGTTCCGGCAGCACGACATGCATGGCAAGATCCGAGGGGCCAAGCCCGCGCCGGCTTGTTTCCCAGGCTTCGCGTTTTGTCGTGGCGATGACGGCCTGAAAGACCGGCACGCCCAGCCGGTCGAACAGCGTTTCGCCCGCCAGTTCCGCCTGGCTCGCAAAGGCTGTCGTGGTGATGAGGGCCGGCGGGTGAAGGGCAGCGAACTGCTTTTCGAGGAAGGAGAGGGTTGCAAAGTCCTTCAAGCCCGGCACGAACACCGGCAGTGGCGCAAAACCGCGTGCGGCAAGCGCCGCAGCGAGCGCATCGATGGGCGCGACATCACCCGACAGCAGCATCGAGCGATAAAACAGCAGCGGCAGGACCTTTTTGCCCGCAAAACCCTCCAGTGCCTCTGGAAGGGAGACGACACCGTGGCCGGGCCGGTAAAAGCCAAGTCTTGGCACGGCCTCGGCCACTGGCCGTACATCCCGTTGACCATTCGCCAGGGCGAAAAGACTTGTGGCCAGCCGGTCGAGATTGTCCGGCCCGCCTTCGCGGAAAAACGAAAGGAAGCCTGCAATCTCGTCCGGGGAAAGTGTGGAGGCGGCGGTCAGACGGTCGTCGGTCTCGCTGCATTCGCCGGGCAACAGAATGAGGGGAATGTTCATCCGGCGCGCCAGATGCGACAGTTCTTCCACCCCGTAGCGCCAGCGGTCATAGCCGCCCAGAATGCGCACCATCAGCACACGGGCGTGGCGGGCCACCTTGTCGATCCACAGATCGACCGACATCGGGTGGCGCAGGTCCGAAAGCGGAGCAAGGCGCAAGGTAAGGTCATTGCGCGACAGCCGGTCCCAGGCCGATGCCATGCCGTTCAGGTCGCTGTCGGAAAAGGACAGCACCACCACATCGCCCGGCGTCTGGTTGAGATCGACCGGTTCGATCAGATCGTCGAGCGACGAGGATGTGGTGGCAAGGATGTGCATCAGGCGGCCAGGATCTTTTCGATGCGGGCGGCATCAATGCCCTTTTCGCCGATAACGACGAGGCGCGAGCGGCGATCTTCGCCGACCGTCCAGGCGCGGTCGAAATAATGGTTCACGCGCGGGCCGACGGCCTGCACCAGAAGCCGCATCGGCTTGCCCTCAACTTCCACATATCCCTTGATGCGCAGCACCTTTTCGGCCGCCGTCACATCGGCAATGCGCTGGCTGAGGCTTTCGGCATCCGCAATGGCGGGAATGTCGAGAACGAAGCTGTCGAAATCGTCGTGCTCGTGGTCGAGTTCGTCGTCGTGATGCGTCTTGCGGTTTTCGATGTCGTCCTCGACGGCAAGGCCAAGGCCGATGAAGACGGCCGGATCGACCGCGCCCTTCTCGGAATTGACGATATGCACGGCGCGCGGCAGGTGAGCGCTCACATGGGCGCGGGCCTTTTCCAGATCGGCAGGCGACAGAAGGTCGGCCTTGGTGAGGATGACGAGATCGGCGCAGGCGATCTGGTCTTCAAACACTTCCTCGACAGGATCGTCATGGTCGAGTGCCTCGTCACTCACCCGCTGGGCGGCGAGCGCCTCCATGTCGTCGGCTACGCGGCCTTCCGCCAGCGCCAGCCCGTCCACCACGGCGATCACGCCATCCACGGTCACGCGGCTTTTCACGCTCGGCCACTGGAAAGCCTGGATTAGAGGCTTCGGCAGCGCAAGGCCGGAGGTTTCGATGAGGATATGATCCACCTTGGGTTCCATCGCCAGAATGCGGTCGATGGCCGGCACGAAATCATCGGCCACCGTGCAGCAGATGCAGCCGTTTGCCAGCTCGATGATATTGTCTTCGGGGCAATTTTCGATGCCGCAGCTTTTCAGGATCTCGCCATCGATGCCGACATCGCCGAACTCGTTGACGATGATGGCAAGCCGCTTGCCCTTGATGTTCTGCAGGGCCTGAGACAGCAGCGTCGTCTTGCCGGCGCCGAGAAAGCCGGTGACAACCGTGCAGGGAATGCGGGCGAGGGAAGAGGTCATGTGTTTGTCCTTCAAGGCTTCTGGTCCTGGGATTGCGGGTGCGCAAAGGGGGGAATGCGGGCAATCATGCCGCGCTTCAGGCTGTCGGGGCGCCCTTTCCACGGCATCAGCCCATCGACTGAACCGGCAAGCAGGCGCGCGCCGAGGAGAAGATCGTCTCCGCTTTCGGTCGTCAGATCGCCGAACACATAGCTCCAGCCACTGCTGCTCTGGATCGTGGCGCTCAAGCCCCGCTTGCAATTGGCAAGGCAGGCAACGCTCTTCACTTCGATACCAGGCTCGTGATGGTCACTGATGCTTTGCGCCAGAACGGCACCCTCGCGGGGCGCCATCGGGTCCTGCGTGGCGCTGCGGCAGGTTTCGCAGACGAAGACGACAACGGGGCAAGCGTTGGCCACCGGCGCTTCGGTTGTCTTGTCGTCCGTCTGTCTCGATAAATCCACCTGGTAACCCCGCGCGTGCAAACCGTAACGGGGTGCAAGCCTGCGCGGCGTATCCGGCATGCTCGTCAACAGATCATCCGTGCCGGAGCACCCCGCCCGGCTGGATCGTCACATCGTCAACGGCAGGTCTCCTGGCTCGCGGATCGTCGCCCGTGCGCCGCCTTCCCGAAGATGTCTTCAGTGGCCTGATGCGCCGGACTACCCGCTTACAGTTGCGGGGGCAGCCGTGGTTTAGGCAAGAACTGCCGCACCACGTTCCCTCTTAGCTTTCCCCGTTGCCGGGAAAAGACCGTTGTCCCTGTCACTATGCGCTTAGCCGCTTGTGTGTCAATGGCGGCAGGCAAGGCATTGCCGGGGGGCGCGGTTCGACTATAGTCCCGCTCCCCAGGAAAGCGCGAGGAGTGCCCGATGAAGGAAATCGACGAAAACGAGGCCGAGCGCCACCGCCGCAAGATGGAAAACCGTAAGGCCGTGCAGGATGCGGAAGTGGCGGAAAAGACGATCGAGAAGGGGTTGCTGATCGTCAATACCGGTCCGGGCAAGGGCAAATCGACGGCCGCCTTCGGGCTTGCGCTGCGCATGCTCGGCCATGGCCGCAAGGTCGCCGTCGTGCAGTTCATCAAGGGCGCCTGGGATACGGGTGAGCGTGTGGCGCTGCAGGCATTTGGGGATCAGATGATCTGGCACACGATGGGCGAGGGCTTTACCTGGGACACGCAGGATCTGAAGCGGGATGTGGCTGCTGCCGAACGGGCCTGGGAGAAGGCGCTGGAGATGATGGGCGAGCCGGATGTCGGCTTGCTGATCCTCGACGAGCTGAACATCGCGCTGCGCTACGACTATCTCGATCTTGAACGGGTGATCGCGGATCTTGTCGCGCGCCGGCCGGATCTGCATGTCATCGTCACCGGCCGCAATGCCAAGCCGGCGCTGATCGAGGCGGCCGACATGGTAACGGAAATGACGCTGGTGAAACATCATTTCAAGGCCGGCGTGAAGGCGCAGGCCGGGATCGAGTTCTGATGACGCAGAAGCCGCCTGCCAGGGCATTGATGTTTCAGGGCACCGGGTCTGATGTCGGCAAGTCGCTGGTGGTGGCAGGTCTTGCGCGCGCCTTTACGCTGCGCGGGCTTCGCGTCCTGCCGTTCAAGCCGCAGAACATGTCGAACAATGCTGCCGTGACGGCCGATGGCGGTGAAATCGGCCGGGCGCAGGCGCTGCAGGCGCGGGCGGCGCGGGCGCCTTTGTCGGTCCACATGAACCCGGTGCTGCTCAAACCCCAGAGCGAAGTCGGCGCCCAGCTGGTGGTGCAGGGAAAGGTGGTCGGCAATGCCAGGGCTGCCGAATACCAGGAGATCAAGGCGGGCCTGATGCCGCGGGTGCTCGACAGTTTTTCCCGCCTGAAGCAGCAAGCCGATCTGGTTCTGGTGGAAGGGGCCGGCAGCGCCTCGGAGGTCAATCTGCGGCGCAACGATATTGCCAATATGGGCTTTGCGCGGGCAGCAGATGTGCCGGTCGTTCTGATCGGCGATATCGATCGCGGCGGTGTCATCGCAAGCCTTGCCGGCACGAAACTGGTGCTGGAGCCCGATGATGCGGCGATGATCCGCGCCTTCATCGTCAATCGATTTCGCGGCGATCCGGCGCTGTTTGCCGAGGGCATGACGATGATCGAGGGCTTTACCGGCTGGGCGCCCATCGGCCTCCTGCCGCATTTTGCCGAAGCCATAAGGCTTCCGGCCGAGGATGCGCTGGCGCTTCAATCTAAACCTGCCGCAAAGGCCGGCGCCAAACTCCGCATTGCCGTGCCGATCCTGCCGCATGTTTCCAATTTCGACGATCTCGATCCGCTGGACGCCGAGCCGGAAGTAGAGCTTGTGCGGATAAGACCCGGAGAAGTGCTGCCGGCCGATGCCGATCTCGTGCTGCTGCTTGGCTCCAAGGCGACGATTGCCGATCTTCAGGTGCTGAAGCAGGCGGGATTGGATACGGACATTGCCGCGCATCGAAGGCAGGGCAAGCCGGTGCTCGGGCTCTGCGGCGGATATCAGATGCTGGGCAAAGCGGTGGCTGATCCCGATGGCATCGAAGGTCCGGCCGGTGCCGTCGAACAGGGGCTCGGGCTTCTTGACGTGAAAACCCGGCTCACCGGGCAAAAGCATCTCACTGCCGTTTCGGGCAAGACGGCGGACGGTCACTCCTTTGCCGGCTATGAAATGCATGTGGGCGAGACAAGCGGAGCTGATCGCGCCCGCCCGTTTGCCCTGATTGGCGGCGTGCCGGAGGGGGCTTCCTCGGCCGATGGCCTGGTCCGCGGCACCTATGTCCACGGCCTGTTTGCCGATGACCGCCAGCGCTCGTCATGGCTGACGCGGCTTGGCGGCACCGAAACGCGGCTTGATTACGAACAGGGTGTCGAGGATGTGCTCGATCGCCTTGCCGCCCATCTCGAGCGGCATCTCGATCTTGATCTCCTCATCAGCCTTGCACGGTAAGGGCAACGGCGATCAGGCCGAAGAGGATGATCAGCAACAGGTCCGCGATGCGCGCCAGCGACAGCGCATTGCGGATATCGCTACTGGTTGCCTCGCGCCGTCCGCCCTCTCCCATCACGTGATCCTCGACGAGGACGCCGCCATAGACGCGGGGGCCGGCCAGGGCAAGGCCCAAAGCCCCTGCCATCGCCGCCTCAGGCCAGCCGGCATTGGGCGATTTGTGGTGGCGCGCATCACGCCGCACCGCCGCCCAGGCCGCTTTCGCCGAAGCATCCGGCAGAAGGGCTGCGGCTGCGATAAACAGCATCGCCGTCAGGCGCGAGGCGGGCAGGTTGATGAGATCGTCGAACCGGGCGGCCGCCCAGCCATAGGCGCTGTAGCGGGCATTGAGATGGCCGATCATGCTGTCGGCGGTGTTGGTGGCCTTGTAGGCGCAAGCGCCGGGCAGCCCGCCGACGCCGAGCCAGACGGCGGGTGCCGTCACGCCATCGGAAAAGTTTTCGGCAAGGCTTTCGATGGCCGCGCGGCAGACGGCGGCCTCGTCAAGCTGATCGGGATCGCGCCCGACGATCATCGAGACGGCCTTGCGACCTTTGTCGAGACCGCCGGTTTCCAGCGCTTCGGCCACGGCCCGAACATGGTCTTCCAGGCTTTTCTGGGCGAGCAGGCTGGAGGAGAGGAGGGCCGTGACGAGGATGCCGAGCGGAAGCCACGCCAGCGCGCTTTCCATGAGAAAGGCCGGCACGACGGCTGCGGCAAGCAGGATCAGGACGGCGAAAACGCCGTTGCGCTTGCGCGTGGCGAAGGGCAATTGCAGATCGTTCAGCCGCTTTTCCAGCCGGCTGATCAGGGCGCCGATCCAGATGACCGGATGGCCTATTCGATCCACCAGCCATTGCGGATAGCCGACAAGCCGTTCAATAAGCAGAGCGAGGAAGGCGAGAGAAAAAGCCATGGACCAGGATCGGCAAGAGGGGCAGACGAAAGTGCAGCCGCAGATGGACGATGTCGAGGCACGGCAGGCGATCGATCATGGCGGCAATCTGGCGCGCGCCGGTTTGCAGTTTCCGCAGGCGCCAAAGCCGTGGATCGATCTGTCCACCGGCATCAACCCGCACCCATATGCCTATTCGCCCATCCCCGCCACCGCTTTCTCCCGCCTGCCGGAGCCCGACGATCTGGCGCGCCTGAAGCATCTTGCCGCCACCGCCTATGGCGCGCCTTCGGCGGAGCATCTGGCGGCGGCACCCGGCACGCATATCCTGCTGCCGCTGGTCATCGAGGCAGTTTTCGGCACGCTGTCCGGGGCAGGCCGTCGGGCGGCGATCCTTTCGCCCACCTATGGCGAACATGCGCGCATGGCCAGGCTGTCCGGTTTCGAAACCTTGGAGGTCCAGGCTTTCGAAGCGCTGTTCGACGCCGATCTCGCCGTGGTCGTCAATCCCAACAATCCGGATGGACGGCTTGTCGGCGCGGCCGATCTTCTGGCGCTCTCCCGCCACATGGCGGCAAAGGGCGGGCTTCTGGTGGTGGACGAAGCCTTCATGGAGGTGATCGAGCCGGAGGAAAGCGTGGCCGGTGCCGTGCATGACGGGCTTGTCGTTTTGCGCTCCTTCGGCAAATTCTATGGTCTGGCGGGCGTGCGGCTGGGCTTTGCCGTCGCCCCGGTTGCCATCGCGCAAAAACTCGCAGCCCGTCTGGGTCCCTGGGCCATTCCGGGGCCAACGCTTTCCATCGGGCTTCAGGCGCTGGCGGATGGGGGCTGGCAGCGCGCCATGCGGGCCCGACTTGCTGCGGATGCTGCGCGCCTTGATGCGCTGCTTGCGGCGGCTGACCTTCCTGTCTGCGGTGGCACCACGCTGTTTCGCTATCTGAAGCATGCCAAGGCGCCGGCGATCTTTGCGCATCTGGGAGGTAGCGGCATTCTCGTTCGTGCCTTTGCCGCACGGCCGGATTGCCTGCGCATCGGCCTGCCGGAGGACGGCGCGTGGAAACGACTGGAAAAGGCCCTTGAGACGAAGAGCTGGCGCGATTGAGGCCAAGGCCAAGGGTTTGCATTCTTTCGGCGCTGCGGTAGGCTTTGCCCAATTCGTATCGCAGTCAGGTGAATTCCATGTCCATGAACAGCAATCTCCCGCACATCTTCGAGGCCATCGACAGAAAGAGGGAGGTGTTCACGGAGCTGAGCGACCGGATTTGGGCAACGCCTGAAACCTGCTACATGGAAGTTGAATCCGCCGCCGCGCACCGGGAAATGCTGGAGGCGCAAGGGTTTGCCATTACCGAAAACATTGCCGGCATTCCGACGGCGCTGATCGGCGAGGCGGGAACGGGCGGTCCGGTGATCGCCTTTCTCGGAGAATTCGACGCACTGGCCGGCCTCAGCCAGAAGGCGGGCGTGACGCATCACGATCCGCTGGAGGCCGGCGCCAACGGCCATGGCTGCGGTCATAACCTCTTGGGCTCCGCATCGCTTCTGGCGGCAACGGCGCTCAAGGACTGGCTGGAGGCGACCGGCACGCCCGGGCGGGTGCGCTATTACGGCTGCCCGGCCGAAGAAGGTGGTGCCGCCAAGGCCTTCATGGTGCGCGCCGGGGCATTTGCCGATGTCGATATCGCCATCTGCTGGCATCCGAGCAATTTTGCCGGTGTCCAGCGGGAAACCTCGCTTGCCAATTGCCGGATCGATTTCACCTTCACCGGCCGCGCCTCCCATGCCGCCGCAAGCCCGGAGCTTGGCCGCAGCGCGCTCGATGCGGTGGAGCTGATGAGCGTCGGCGTCAACTATCTGCGCGAACACATGCAGCAGGATTGCCGCATCCATTATGCGCTTCTGGATGCCGGCGGCATTTCCCCGAACGTCGTGCAGGCGCATGCCAAGGTACGCTACGTGGTGCGCGCACCGGAACTGGCAGGGCTCTTCTCGCTGATCGAGCGGGTGAAGAAAGTGGCCGAAGGGGCCGCCCTGATGACCGAGACGAAGGTGGAAAGTGCCATCCTGTCCGGAGTCTCCAACCTCATCGTCAACACGCCGCTGATGGAGACCATGCAGGATGTCTGGGAAAGCATCGGCGCTCCGGACTTCGACGACGCGGATCGCGCCTTTGCCGAACAGATCCGCGCGACGCTGACGCCGGAGGACATTTCCGCAAGCTGGGCGCAGGAACGGCTGGACGAGCGCGACGTGCCGCTCGCCGATTTCATCCTGCCGCGGCACAACGAGGTGCGCCAGATGGGCGGTTCCACCGATGTGGCGGATGTGAGCTGGGTCGTGCCGACGGTGCAGGCCTATGGTCCCTCGCTTGCCATCGGCACCCAGCTGCACACCTGGCAGGTGGTGGCGCAGGGCAAGAGCCCGCTCGCCCATAAGGCCATGGTCACGACCGCCAAGGTGATGGCCGCGACCGGACTTGCGGCGCTCGAGAGCGAGCAGCTGCGCGAAGCCGCCGCAGCCGACCTCAAGCGCCGGCTGAAGGGCCAGTCCTATCGCAGCCCCATTCCGCCGGAAGCCGAGCCGCCGGTTGTCGCCATGGGCGGCAGGCTCTGAGCTTTTTTACCGCTGTTGCTGAGCGCCGTGCTTGCATGCGGGCACGGCGTCCACCGCGGCCTCCACTCCGCCACCACTTCGCGTGGGAATTCTTGTACAGCCGGCGCAGCAGGCGTCTTTCCTTGGCGCGCCATCAGTGATATTTGCGATCGCAGATCGCAGAATTTTCTGTTTTACCAGCGCGGGGACCGAGCATGAGCATCCAGCCGAATTCCATCGAAGGCCGTGACAAGGCCTATCAGCTGCATTCCTATACCAATGCCAAGGCCTTGGAGCGCGATGGTGCGCTGGTCATCGAACGCGGCGAGGGCATCCACGTCTTCGATGCCAATGGCAAGCGCTATATCGAGGGCATGGCGGGGCTCTGGAGCGTCGCGGTCGGCTTTGGCGAACAGCGGCTGGTCGATGCGGCGGCCCGGCAGATGGAGAAGCTGCCCTACTACCACACGTTCACCGCCCGCACCCATGGACCCTCCGTCGATCTTGCCGAAAAGCTGATCCAGATGGCGCCGGTGCCGATGTCGAAAGCCTATTTTACCAATTCCGGATCCGAAGCGAACGATACCGCGATCAAGATGATCTGGTATCGCTCGAACGCGCTCGGCAAGCCGGAAAAGAAGAAGATCATCTCGCGGGTCAAGGGCTATCACGGTGTGACGGTCGCCAGCGCCAGCCTGACGGGCCTGCCCAAC
Source organism: Neorhizobium fuzhouense (assembly GCF_042611105.1). Lineage (NCBI taxonomy): Bacteria > Pseudomonadati > Pseudomonadota > Alphaproteobacteria > Hyphomicrobiales > Rhizobiaceae > Neorhizobium > Neorhizobium fuzhouense. The sequence continues at coordinate 70,351 of NZ_JBHFFP010000005.1, forward strand.
AATCACCGCTCCTTCGATCTGCCGCTCTCCGGCATCCTGCACACCACCTGCCCGCATTTCCGCGTCTTTGCCGCCGAAGGCGAGGATGAGGCGGCCTTCGTTGCACGCTGCGCTGCCGATCTGGAGGCGCTTATCCAGCACGAGGGTCCGGAGACGGTCGCCGCGTTCATTGGCGAGCCCGTGATGGGTGCCGGGGGCGTCATCGTGCCGCCACCGGGCTACTGGGAAGCCATCCAGGCCGTGCTGAAGAAGCATGATATCCTGTTCATCGCCGATGAAGTCATCTGCGGGTTCGGGCGCACCGGCAACATGTTCGGCACCACCACCTTTGACCTCCAGCCGGATTTTATCACGCTTTCCAAGCAGCTCTCCTCGTCCTACCAGCCGATTTCGGCCCTCCTCATCAACGAGCGCGTCTATGCCCCGATCGCCGAGGAATCCGGCCGGATCGGCACCTTCGGCCATGGCTATACCGGCTCCGGCCACCCGGTTGCCGCAGCCGTGGCGCTGGAAAATCTCGCCATCATCGAAGAGCGCGATCTGGTCGGCAATGTCCGGGCGCTGAGCCCGCTCTTCCTCAAGCGGCTGAAGGCGCTGGAAGCCCATCCGCTCGCCGTCGAGGCGCGGGGCATCGGGCTGCTCGGCGCGCTGGAGCTTGCACCGCGCGAAGGATTTGCCGCCGGCCAGCTCGGGCCGAAGTTTGCGGCCGTCCTGCAGGAAAACGGACTTTTCCTGCGCGCCATCGGCGACAGCATGGCGCTCTGCCCGCCGATGATCATCACGCAGGAGCAGGTGGGCGAGATGTTCGATATCCTCGAGAAGTCACTCGACCAGTTCAAGGCGCAGCTCGACGCACAGTGATGCCCCGACTTCTCTCCATCGCGGGTGATTGCACCGGCGATGGAGAGGCCTATATCTGGCGCCATGCTGGATCTTCTTTCAACCTATTGGCCGCATATCGTCTTTACCCTGTCGGTCGTGATGGGGGCGACGGCTGCAATCCACGTGACCATGACCAAGGAAGAGGTGCGCTCGGCCATCGGCTGGGTCGGCGTCATCCTCCTGTCGCCGATCATCGGTGCGTTTCTCTATCTGATTGCCGGCATCAACCGCATTCGCCGCAGCGCCATCGGACACCAGCGCTCCAAGCTGGGAGACGCGTTTCTCGACCATCTGGAATCCTATGATGCGACCGATGCAAAGGTCGCCGAGCAATTCGGTCGTCGCTTTCTCGCCATGAAGACGCTGGGCGACCGCGTCACCCGCTATTTCCTGACGACCGGCAACAGCATCGAGATGCTGGATGGGGGGGATGCGGCCTATGGCGCGATGCTGGCAGCCGTTGAAACGGCGCGTCGCAGCGTCATCCTCGAAACCTATATTTTCGATCGCGACCGCATTGGCCGGCGGTTTGCGCAAGCATTGATCGATGCGGTCAAGCGCGGCGTGAGCGTACGGGTCCTGATCGATGCGGTCGGCGCACGCTATTCGGTGCCGAGCGTCCTCGGCATGTTGCGCGATGGCGGCGTGACGGTCGATGTGTTCAACGGCAATGTCATCATGGGCCTGCGGTTGCCCTATGCGAACCTTCGCACCCACCGCAAGATCATGGTGGTGGATGGCGCGGTTGCCTTTACCGGTGGCATGAACATCCGCGAGGCCTTCTCTCAGGAGATTTCCGGCGATGACCATGCCATGGATACGCATTTCCGCCTGACGGGCCCTGTTGTTGCCGATCTTCTGTCGGTGGCAGGCGAAGACTGGCGCTTTGCCAATGGCGAGCGCCTCTCCGGCGAAGCCTGGCGGATCGAGGCGCCGGTGAGCGAACCCGGCAGCGCTGTCCATGTGCGCACTGTCGCCTCTGGTCCGGACCGCAGCGTGGAGACCAATCACAAGATGCTGATGGGTGCCTTTTCCGTCGCCCGGTCGTCGATCCGCATCGTCTCGCCCTATTTCCTGCCCGACCGCGAGCTCATCGCATCGCTTGCCACCGCTGCCCGCCGGGGCGTGGCCGTCGATATCGTCGTGCCTGCCGCCAACAATCTGACGCTGGTGGATCGGGCGATGACGGCGCAGTTCGACCAGATCCTCAAGGGCGATTGCCGGCTCTGGCGGTCGAGCGGCCCGTTCAACCATTCCAAGCTGATGGTGGTGGATGGGCGCTGGGCCTATGTCGGCTCGTCCAACATCGACCCCCGCTCCCTGCGCCTCAATTTCGAGGTTGATCTTGAAATTTTCGATCTCGCCTTCGCCGGCGCTCTCGAGGAACGGATAGAGCGGTTGCTGGTGGCGGCCGAACCGGTGACGCTGGAACAATGGAAGGCGCGGCCCTTCCTCGGGCGCCTGTTCGATCGCATCCTCTGGCTCGGTTCGCCCTATCTTTGACAAGGCCACTGGAAGCAGTCGGTCCGGGCGCTATACTGGTCTTATGACACGATTGCAGAAACCATCCGCCCGCGCATGAAACAGTCCGGCAATCCCAACCTGCGGGCAAATCTCGTTGCCTCCTTGCGCAATCGCAAGCAGCGCGATCAGCTGCGTGAGGAGGAGCTGCCGGCGCGCGACGAGGGCGGCCTGCTGGTCGCCTCTTACAATGTCCACAAATGCGTTGGCGTCGACGGGAAATTCGATCCGGCCCGCATCGCCCATGTCATCCGCGAGATCGGTCCGGATGTGCTGGCGCTGCAGGAGGCCGATACGCGGTTTGGCGAACGGCGCGGGCTTCTCGATCTCAACTGGATGGAGCGTGAGACAGGACTTGTCCCCGTGCCCCTGTCCGGCGTCTCCAAGGCCCATGGCTGGCACGGCAATGTGCTGTTCTTTCGTGAAGGTGTCGTCCGTGACGTGCATCAGGTGAAGCTGCCGGGACTTGAGCCGCGCGGTGCGCTGATGACCGAACTGGAGATGAAGGATGGCCATGTGCTGCGCGTCATTGCAGCCCATCTTGGCCTGCTCAACCGCTCGCGCCAGCAGCAGGCCCGCATGATCCTTGATCTTCTGTCGGCCCGGGACGAGCAGGCAACGATCCTGATGGGTGATCTCAACGAATGGCGGCTGGGGGATCGATCCTCGCTCAACTCGCTGTCCGCGATTTTTCGCGGCATGCCGGCCGCCGTGCCAAGCTTTCCGTCGCGCCTGCCGGTGCTTGCGCTCGACCGCATCATGAGCAACCGTCCTGGCCTCATCGAGCGCGTGCGCGTGCATGACACGGCGCTTGCCCGCACGGCCTCCGATCATCTGCCGATCAAGGCACTGGTGCGTCACGCCGCGCCGGCCTGACGGCCCTCAGTTGATGGGTGCATGCTCCGGCATCAGCCGCTTTCCCACCTCGGCTGCAATGGCAAGCGATGCGGTGAGCCCCGGGCTTTCGATGCCGAAGAGGTTGACCAGTCCCGGCACGCCATGCACTTCGGGACCGTCAATCCGGAAATCCTGCGCCGGATCGTCCGGCCCGCTGATTTTCGGGCGGATGCCGGCATAGCCGGGAGCGAGAGCCCCGTCCGGCAGATCCGGCCAATAGCGCCGGATGGCCGCGTCAAAGCCTTCCAGGCGTTGAGGATCGACGGCATAATCCACCGCATCGATCCATTCCACATCCGGGCCAAACCGTGCCTGTCCGGCGAGATCCAGCGTCAGGTGGACGCCGAGCCCATGGGTATGCGGCGCCGGATAGATGAGGTGGCGAAACGGCGCCCGTCCGGCCAGCATGAAGTAATTGCCCTTGGCAAACCGCGTCGGCGGCACGGCCGAGGCGGCAAGCCCCGCGATGCTGCCGGCAACATTCGAGGCGGCAAGGCCGGCTGCATTGACCAGCATGGCGCACGAGATCTCCATCGGATCTGCCCCACCGACGCCAACCACAAACCCTTGAGCCGTGATCCGGGCTGAAACAAGCGGTGCATGGAAGGCAAATGCGGCGCCGGCATCTTCCGCATCGCCTTGCAACGCCAGCATATAGCCATGACTGTCTATGATGCCGGTCGAAGGGGAGTGGAGGGCGCCCCGGCAGGCAAGCGCCGGTTCCAGCTCCTGCGCCTGGCGTGCCGTCAGGAGGCGAAGGTCGCTGCAGCCATTCGCGATGCCCTTCTGGGCCAACCCTTCGAGAAGCGGAATTTCCGGGTCGTCTGCCGCGACGATCAGCTTGCCGCAGCGGCGATGCTCCACGCCATGCGAGAGGCAAAAGTCGTAAAGCTGCTGTCTCCCCTGAACACAGAGGCTCGCCTTGAGGCTACCCGGCGGATAATAAAGCCCGGCATGGATCACCTCGCTGTTGCGCGAGGAGGTGCCTGTTCCAATCGCGCCTTCGGCTTCCAGAACCAGGACCGATCGACCGGTTTTCGAAAGCTGACGGGCGACGGCAAGCCCGATCACGCCGGCTCCCACCACAATCGCATCGATATCCGCCAAGTGTCTCTCCTCTTTTGCTTGGGTCCGAGCCTGAAGTTCCTGGCGTTCATGGGTGGCTGGACCGTAGTGGCAGGCGTTGGAAGGATATTTCGCCACGTTGGCCCGCCGGGGAAGATTATCTCTACCAATCGCGTAGAGTTAAGATACATTAACAGGATATGAACAACGATGTTCAAGGGAGAGACACGCATGAGCCATGTTGATCATCCGGTATCCTTCCGCCCCCGCCTCGAAACCGCAGGCGTTTCCGCAGGCCGCCAGCGTCTTCTGCGGCATTTGAACGGTGCCCTCGTCATCGCCGCCTTCATCTTCGTTTCCGCCGGTATTCTCGGCCTCTTCAACTAAACACGGTTTCCTCCCGCCTTGCCACGGCCCCTTGCGCTCCTGAAATTTCAGGCGCGCAAGGGGCCTTTTCGTATGCGGTGAGGGCCGCACGGATAGGCCGGTCTTTACGGCCACAATCCGCGCCTTTTCGCCGACAGACTCTCACATATGAAGGTTTTGGACCGCGTGGTGGCCTTGCGACGCAATGATGCTTGAAAGCATCAAGTGTTGATGTCATGGAACCAACTGCATCCTGCGGACTTAACGCCGTCAGCATGTATCGCGTCTTGTGGAGTGGCGCGCATCATACATCGCCTTTAGTCTTCCAACCGGCTGTTTACGTTCAGGTTTCATTCAGACCTGGCGGGGTAGAGCCGGGCGGTGATAGTTTTGGAGAAGCATGTGAACAGGTTCTACCCTTGCGTTCGCGTTTCAGGCCACCCCGCACGCGCGCGGCAGGTGCCTTTCTCTCTCCTGTTTTCCGCACGTCTCAAGCCGGACCGGATCGAAGCTTGACGGTTTCGACCGACCAAGCCTTTCTCCCCAGTCAGTGCCACTCATTCTTAGAAGCCGCCCCGATGTCATTTCATAATACGCCTGCCGCGACCCCGCGTGAAACCGAAGGCAAGCAGATCGACCATAACGAGGCGATCCGCGCGACCTATTTCAACGCAGAGGATCTGCGCGCCTGTGGCGAGGCTCTGGCACGCGACGGCGTGCAGTCGCTGCCGGGCTTCATGGCGTTCGATTTTCGCGAACGGCACAAGGAAAACGAGAAGGAGATCCTGAGGGTCTACCGCTCGACGGCCAAGGATGTGGAGGCCGGCGCGACGATCACGCCTGCGGCCGAATGGCTGCTCGACAACCACTACATCGTCGAGGAAGCGATCCAGGAAGTGCGCCGTGACTTCCCGCGCAAGTTCTACAAACAGCTGCCGACGATGCGGATCGGGTCGATCGAGATCCCGCGCGTTCTGGCGCTCGCCTGGCTTTATGTCGCCCACACTCATAGCAGCCTGTCGCGTGACAATCTGACGGCGATGACGGAAGGGTTTCAGGTCCATCAGTCGCTGGAAATCGGCGAGCTGTGGGCGCTGCCGTCCTTCATGCGCTTTGTGCTGATTGAAAATCTGCGCCGCATTTCCATCCGCGTCGAGCGCTCGCGTCATATGCGCCAGAAGGCGAACGAAGCTGCCGACGAAGTGATCCGCCTCAACGACGAGGCGGCCTGCAGCGAGCTTTTTGCGCGCATCGCGCCGCTGACGAGCGACAATACCTTCGCCACGCAGTTCCTCTATCGCCTGCGCAATGCCTCGCAATCCTCCGGCTTTGCCATCTCCTGGCTGGAAGCTCGACTGGAAAAGGCCGGCACCGACACCGAAGAAGTGATGATGGCGGAACACAACCGCCTCTCCTCCGGCAACGTGACGATGGGCAACATCATCAAGAGCCTGCGCGAGATCGACGATACCGAATGGAGCGTCTGGTTCGAGGAGGTCTGCCTTGTCGACCAGGTTCTGCGGGCGCAGAGCGATTATAACGAACTCGACTTCGGCTCGCGCAATTCCTACCGCAACCGCATCGAGAAGCTTGCCCGCTATTGCGGCAAGAGCGAGATCGAGGTGGCGCGCGCCGCCATTGCGCTCGCCGACGAGGCGCGCAGCGCCCCCGTTCCCGATCCGCACAAGGCCAATGTCGGCGCTTTCCTCACCGGCATGTATCGTCCGGAGCTGGAAAAGGCCGTCGGCTATACGCCAACCCTTGGTCAGCGCATCACCCGCACCATCCAGTCGATGAACTGGCTGTCGGTTGCCGTGCCGGTTCTGTTGCTGACCTTCCTGGCGCTGGCCATCGTAGGCGGGTTCTTGGCCCATGCCGGCATGTCCTGGCCGGTGATCGCTTTGTTCCTCCTGATGTTCTCGCTTCCGGCTTCGGAAGGGGCAACCGGCCTTTTCAATACGCTGGTCACCTATGTAGTGAAGCCTTCGCGCCTTGTCGGCTACGAGTTCAAGAACGGCATCCCGGAGGATGCCCGCACGCTGGTGGCCGTGCCGTGCATCATCAACAACCGCGATACGGTGGATGAGCTGGTGCGTAACCTCGAGGTTCACTACCTCGCAAACCCGCATGGCGAGATCTATTTCGCGCTGCTCAGCGACTGGAAGGATTCCGCCGTCGAGCAGACCGATGCCGATCTGGAAGTGCTGGAATATGCCCGCCGCGAGATTACGCTGCTCAGCAATCGCTATGCCTTCGATGGCCGGACGCGGTTCTACCTCCTGCACCGCCGCCGCCTCTACAACCCCTCCGAAGGGGTGTGGATGGGCTGGGAGCGCAAGCGCGGCAAGCTGCACGAGTTGAACCTTTTGCTGCGTGGCGACAAGGACACGACCTATCTGCAGGGCGCCAATACGGTTCCCGAAAACGTCCAGTACGTTATGACGCTCGATGCCGATACGCGCCTGATGCGCGATGCGGCAACCAAGCTGGTCGGCAAGCTGCACCATCCGATCAACCGGCCGGTGCATGATCCGAAAACGGGCCGCGTCATTCACGGTTATGCGCTTCTGCAGCCGCGCGTCACGCCGTCGCTCACCACGGGCAAGGATGCGTCGGTTTTCCAGCGGGTCTATTCCGTCAGCCGCGGCATCGACCCCTATGTCTTCACCGTATCCGACGTCTATCAGGACCTGACCGGCGAAGGCTCGTTCACCGGCAAGGGCCTCTACCACGTCGATGCGTTCGAGACGGCCCTTCGCGGCCGCATCGAGGAAAATGCGGTGCTGAGCCACGACCTTCTGGAAGGCTCGTTTGCCCGCTGCGCCCTCATTACCGACGTGGAACTGGTCGAGGATTTCCCCACCCGCTACGAGGTGGAAGTGTCGCGTCAGCATCGCTGGGCGCGTGGCGACTGGCAGCTCCTGCCCTACATCCTCGATCCGCTGCGCGGCGTCACCGCGCTTGGCCGGTGGAAGATGGTCGATAATCTGCGCCGTTCGCTCACCCCGATCGCCTGGTTCTTCGCCTCGGTGTTGGGCTGGTATTTCATGGATCCGCTCGGCGCACTCGTCTGGCAAATCCTCCTCATCTTCTCGCTGTTTGTCGCGCCCACCCTCTCGCTCATCACCGGCATCGTGCCGCGCTCGACCGATATCGTGCCCAGCGCCCATTTCTATTCGGTCTGGTCGGATATTCGCTCGGCGAACGCGCAGGTTGCGTTGCGCATCGTCTTCATCGCCGATTCCGCCTTCCGCATGATCGATGCCATCGTGCGCTCGATCTACCGCCTGTTCGTCAGCCGCAAGCAGATGCTGGAATGGCGTACCGCCGCCAGCATCCAGTCCTCCGCACAGGGCAGCCCGCAGGATTACTACCGCTCCATGTGGCATGCGCCGGTGGCCGCCGTCCTGGCCCTGATGATTGCCGCCCTGCCGGATGACAATGCCTTCCTCGTCGGCATTCCCTTTGTCATCCTCTGGGTCGTCTCCCCGCTGGTTGCCTGGTATGTGAGCCAGTCGGCGGAAACCGAAGATCGCCTGTTCGTGCCGGAATCCGTCTCGGTCGAGTTGCGCAAGATCTCGCGCCGGACGTGGCGCTATTACGAATCCTTCGTCACCGAAGACCAGCATTTCCTGCCGCCGGACAATTTCCAGGAAAAGCCCGAGCCGATCGTTGCCAAGCGCACCTCGCCCACCAATATCGGCGTCTACCTACTCTCCGTCGTCTCGGCCCGTCATTTCGGCTGGATCAGCTTCCAGGATACGCTGGAGCGCATCGAAGCCACGGTTGCGACCGTGGAGAAGATGGACAAGTTCCGCGGCCACCTGTTCAACTGGTATCACACCGACAGCCTTTTGACGCTCGGCCCCCGTTACGTCTCAACCGTCGATAGCGGCAACCTCGCCGGGCACCTGATCGCCGTCTCGTCGGCCTGCCGCGAATGGGCGGAAGCGCCGTCTGCGCATCTGCAGGCCTCGCTCGATGGCATTGGCGACGTGGCCGGCATCCTTTCGGAAGTGCTGAACGAACTGCCGGACGACCGCAAGACCGTTCGCCCGCTGCGCCGGCGCCTGGAAGAGCGCATCATCGGCTTCGGCAATGCGCTCGCCGCCGTCAAGCGCGAGCACGAGTTTGCCTCGATCCGCATCATCAACCTTGCGGTTCTTGCCCGCGACATCCAGAAGCTCGCCTCCAATCTCGACCATGAGGTGAGTTCCGCGCAGAGCACGGAAGTCACCCGCTGGGCCGAATCGCTCGTCGGTGCCTGCGAGGCGCATATTGCCGACACCACGTTCGACATGACCAATATCGAGCCGCTGCGCCAGCGCCTGACGCAGCTGCGCGACCGTGCCCGCACGCTCGCCTTCTCGATGGACTTCACCTTCCTCTACCGCAAGGATCGCCGCCTTCTGTCGATCGGTTACCGCGTCGAGAGCAATGATCTCGATGAGGCCTGCTACGACCTTCTGGCATCTGAATGCCGCCTGACCAGCCTGTTTGCGATTGCCAAGGGCGATCTGCCGACCGAGCACTGGTATCGCCTCGGCCGTCAGGTCGTGCCGATCGGTGCGCGCGGCGCGCTGATCTCCTGGTCGGGCTCGATGTTCGAATACCTGATGCCGCCGCTCGTCATGCAGGAGCGTCAGGGCGGCATTCTGAACCAGACGAACAATCTGATCGTCGAGGAGCAGATGAACCACGGCCGCCGGCTGAACATCCCCTGGGGGATTTCGGAGGCCGCGTTTAATGCCCGCGACCATAACCTCAACTACCAGTACACGAACTTTGGTGTGCCGACGCTTGGCCTGAAGCGCGGTCTCGGCCAGAACGCCGTCGTCGCCCCCTATGCATCGATCCTTGCCAGCCAGTACAATCCGCTGGCAGCGCTGGAAAACCTGCAAAAGCTGCGCGCCGTAGGGGCTCTTGGCAAATACGGCTTCCATGATGCCGTCGACTACACGCCGACCCGCGTGCCGGAAGGCAAAAAATGCGCCGTGGTGTTCAACTATTATGCCCACCACCATGGCATGTCGATTGCAGCCATCGCCAACGTCGTCAACAACGGCAAGCTGCGTGAGCTTTTCCACGCCGATCCGGTGGTGGAAGCGGCCGAACTGCTGCTGCAGGAAAAGGCGCCGCGCGAAGTGCCCGTCATGGGCTCCAAGTACGAACCGGAAACCCCCGGCAAGGGGCAGGCCGATCTCTTGCGCTCGGAAATCCGCACCATTCAGGACCCGGCCGGCCGCGACCGCGAACTTGTCTTCCTGTCCAACGGTCACTATTCCACGATGCTGACGGCAACCGGCACCGGCTACTCTCGCTGGAACGGCATGGCGGTTACCCGCTGGAAGGCAGATCCGGTGGAGGATCGCTGGGGCAATTTCCTCTTCCTGCGCGATACGGCAACGGGCCAGTGGTGGTCGACCACCGCCGAGCCGCGTCGGGCGGAAGGCGAAAAGGTAAAAACCGTGTTCGGCGATGAAAAGGCCGAATTCGTCAAGACAGTCGGCACGCTGACCAGCACCGTCGAATGCATCGTGGCAACCGAACACGATGCGGAAGGCCGTCGCCTGACGCTCCTCAACACGGGCACCGAAGATCGCTTCATTGAAGTAACCTCCTATCTGGAGCCGGTGATCGCCAATGAGGATGACGATAACGCCCATCCGGTGTTCTCGCGCATGTTCGTGCGCACCGAGATCGGCCGTCGCGGCGATGTGATCCGTGCCTGGCGCAACAAGCGCAACCCGAACGAACCGTCGATGCATATCGCGCATCTGGCGGCCGACAATGCCGGCTCGTCACGCCCGACCGAGTTCGAAACGGACCGTCGCCGCTTTATCGGCCGTGGCCGCACGCTTGCCGAAGCTGCCGCCTTCGATCAGGATGCGACGCTCTCCGGCACCGATGGCTTTACGCTTGATCCGATCCTGTCGCTGCGTCGCGTAGTGCGCGTGCCGGCCGGCAAGAAGGTGAGCGTCATCTTCTGGACGATCGCTGCCCCGAGCCGCGAGGAACTGGACGGCGCCATCGAGCGCTATCGTCACCCGGATGCGTTTGGCTCGGAACTGACGCAGGCCTGGACCCGCGTGCAGGTGCAGATGCGCCATATCGGCATCAGCTCCCAGCAGGCAGCGGCCTTCCAGCATCTTGGCCGTTACCTTGTCTATCCGGACATGTATCTGCGCGCCGATGCTGCAACGGTGGAAGCCGGTCTTGCCTCGCAGCGCCAGCTCTGGGGCCTTTCGATCTCCGGCGACCTGCCGATCTTCACGCTACGCATCAATGACGAAATCGACATGGATGTGGTGAAGGAGGCGCTGTCGGCGCAGGAATATCTGCGCTCGCGCGGCGTCATGGCGGATCTTGCCGTCGTCAACGAAAAGCCTGCCTCCTATGCGCAGGATATGCAGCACGCCATCGACCACATCAGCGAAAGCGTGCGCCGTCTTGGCCAGTCGGAAGGCCGCCAGCAGGTGTTTGCGCTGCGCCGCGACCTTATGGACGAGGCAACCTGGGCCGCCCTGATTGCCGCCTCGCGTGTCGTTCTTCACGCCCGCAACGGCAAGATCGAGGATCAGGTGAACCGCGCCGTCTCGCTCTTCTCGTCGCCGCGCGGCGTCGAGGTGGAAACGGATCGCCGCGTGCTTCTGTCTGCCGACAATTTCGGCGCGCCGGTTGCAACGCCCGCCACCGATCTCGACTTCTGGAACGGTTACGGCGGCTTTTCCGGCGATGGCACGGAATATGTCGTGCGCCTTGCCGGCGGCGGCGCCACGCCGCAGCCGTGGATCAACGTGATCTCCAACGAGAACTTCGGCTTCCACATCTCGGCGGAAGGCGCCGGCTTCACCTGGAGCCAGAACTCGCGCGATTACCAGCTGACGCCATGGTCGAACGATCCGGTCATCAACCGTCCGGGCGAGGCCTTCTATGTGGCCGATCTCGATAGCCTGCAGGTCTCGACACCGTTTGCATCGCTGTCGCGCCGGCCATCGGTCGCCTTTGAAACCCGCCATGGCCTTGGCTATTCAACCTTTACCGCCAAGGAAGAGGGCCTTTCCCTCACCTTGACGCAAACGGTTGATCGCACGCGCCCGGTGAAGTTCTCGAAGATCACCATTGCCAACACCAGCGACGAGACCCGCCGCCTGCGCGTCTACGGCTATGCCGAATGGATCCTCGGCAACAACCCGCAGCGCACGCAGCCGTTTATTCTGAGCGGCCGCGACGACGCAACAGGCGCGCTGTTTGCCACCAACCCCTACAGCATCGATTATCACCGCACCGCCTTTTTCGGCTCGGATGTCACGGCCAGCGGCTTTACCACCAGCCGGCGTGAATTCATCGGCCGGTTCGGCTCGATCGCAGCCCCTGCGGCCGTTATCGCAGCCTCCGGTCTTAACGGTGCGCTAGAGCCGGATGGTGCGCCCTGCGCCGCCCTTGCCTGTGATATCGAGCTTGCCCCGGGCGAGGAGAAGGTCGTGACCTTCTTCATGGGCGATTGCGGCACGCGCGCCGAAGCCGCAGCGCTTGCCGCCGAAGTGAAGGCCTCTGCGTTTGAGACCGTGCTCGAAACCACCAACGGTTTCTGGCAGGACTTCACCGGTCGCCTCAAGATCCAGACGCCGGACAAGGCGCTCGATCACATGGTCAACACCTGGCTGCCCTATCAGGCGCTCGGCTGCCGCATCCTGTCGCGCACGGCCTTCTACCAGTCGTCCGGTGCCTTCGGCTTCCGCGACCAGCTGCAGGATACGCTGGCCTTCCTGTTGCACCAGCCGGATCTGGCCCGCCGCCAGATCGTCAATGCCGCAAGCCGCCAGTTCAAGGAAGGCGACGTGCAGCATTGGTGGCTTCCGGGCACCGGGGCCGGCGTGCGCACCACGATTTCCGATGACGTGGTGTGGCTTGCCTATGCGACGCACGAATATATCCATACGACCGGTGACGCCGCCGTGCTGGAGGAGCAACTGCCCTTCCTGCAGGGTACGGCCCTGACGCCCGGCCAGCACGATGCCTTCTACAAGCCGGAAATTTCTAACGAGACGGCGTCGCTCTATGAACATGCCGCCCGCGCGCTGGATCTGGCGATTGTCCGTACCGGCTCCAATGGTCTGCCGCTCATCCTCGGTGGCGACTGGAACGACGGCATGAACCGCGTCGGCGTGGGCGGACGCGGCACTAGCGTCTGGCTCGGCTGGTTCCTGGCCGCCGCATTGCGTCGTTTCCTGCCCTATGCAGAAGCGCGCAACGATGACGGTCGCGTCAGCCGCTGGACCGCGCACCTCGCATCGCTCAAGCAGGCGCTGGAAACGGCCGGCTGGGACGGCACCTATTATCGTCGCGGCTATTTTGACGATGGCGGCCCGCTTGGCGCCAACGGCAACCTCGAATGCGCCATCGATTCGCTTGGCCAGTCGTGGAGCGTCCTGTCGGGCGAGGGCGATCCGGCCCGCCAGGAACAGGCGATGAATGCGGTGATGGACAAGCTGGTCGACGAGAAGGACGGCATCATTCGCCTCTTCACGCCCGCCTTTGCCAACACGCCGAAGGACCCGGGCTATATCAAGGCCTATCCGCCGGGCGTGCGCGAAAACGGTGGCCAGTATACGCATGCGGCGATCTGGGTGGTGCTGGCGCTGGCTGGCCTCAAGCGCGGCGACGACGCCTGGAAGGCCTTCCAGCTGTTGAACCCGATCAACCACGCGCTGGATCAGGCCTCTGCCGAAACCTACCGCGTCGAGCCCTATGTGGTGGCAGCCGACGTCTATGGCGTCGGTGATCTGACCGGCCGTGGCGGCTGGACCTGGTATACGGGCTCTGCCGGCTGGCTGTACCGTGCTGCCGTCGAGGGCATTTTGGGCATTCGCCGCGAAGGAAACCGCCTCTTCGTGCGCCCGGTCCTGCCGAGCGACTGGACCGGCTTCACCGCCGATCTGCAGCTTGCCGGCAAGAGCCGTCGTATCGTGGTCGAGAAAGAAGCCGGTGCTGCATCGGTGACTGTGACCGTGGACGGTATCCTGGTTGCCGCAGACGAAGGCCTGTTGCTCGCCTGACAAGGCGGGCTCGGCAAGCCGTCTGTCGGACAGAATTGAAATGGCCCGGCCTGCCCATCAGCAGGCCGGGCTTTTTTGTAGGGTGAAGGGGCATATCCTGCGATGAGCCCGCTTGATGAAGATCACTCGTCCTCTGCGGCAGTGACGAGAGAGAAAACGCCGCTGAGAATCTGCCGGTGATAAGGAAGCATTCCTGCGGACCCAGGATGACCCGCATCCGCGATCTCATGGACAGAGAAGGTCCCTTGCCGGTCTCCTTGCACTGCGGTGCTCGGTGACAGAGCCTTGCCTCGCACGCTGTCGCTCGCCCGTTTCAGCTTCAAGATCGACAAGGATGTGAAGCAGCTTTCCCGCCGGATGCCCGAGAGGGCCGGCCCTGCGGTCTCAGAGGAGTTGCGGTATCCTCCCGCCCGTCAAAAATGGAGATGCTGTCGCCGATAAAAGGTCGCTCCAAACGCCACAGCATTGACGGCCAGATGTCTCGCTACCGCACACAAAAAAACCGGCTATACGGAAGGTATAGCCGGTCCATCGGTTGATCAGTGTGCCGACGTGTGGCGCTCATGGGCGCGCCTGCCGGGCGGCGTGGCGTCAGGCCGGTTGCGGCAGGGCGAGCGTCTCGGCCGTCTTGGTATCGTCCGCCAGAATGCCGCTGGTCTTCAGGAGCGAGGCAAACCGGCCGCCCATGGCGCTCAGCTCATCGAAGGTGCCTTGTTCGATGATTCGGCCATGATCCAGAAACAGCACCACGTCCGCATCGCGAACGGTCGAAAGCCGGTGGGCGATGATGAAAGTCGTGCGGTTCTGGCGCAGGCGGTCGATGGCTTCCTTGACGCGGGCTTCGGTTTCCACGTCGAGCGCGCTGGTCGCTTCGTCGAGAACCAGGATCGGCGCATTCTTCAGGATGGCACGGGCAATCGCGATGCGCTGGCGCTCGCCACCGGACAGGCGGTTGCCGCGCTCGCCGACATGCGTATCGTAGCCGGCAAGGCGGCTCTCGATGAAGTCCGTCGCGGCGGCAGCCTCGGCGGCCGCGGTGACTTCGGCGTCGGACGCGCCCTCCCGGCCGAGCCGGATATTGTCGCTGATCGAGCGGTTCAACAGGCCGGCATCCTGAAAGACGGTGGCGATGCAATGGCGCAGCGACTTGCGGGTCACGTTGGAAATATCCGTACCGTCGATGAGGATGGCGCCATTCTGCGGCTCGTAGACGCGCTGGAGGAGGTTGACAAGCGTTGTCTTGCCCGCCCCGGTCGGGCCGACAATGGCAACGGTCTGGCCCGCCTTTGCGGTGAAGGAGACGTCGCGAACACCTTGCGTGGTGCTGGCGAAATCAAACGAGACATTGCGGAATTCCACCTCGCCGCGCACGTCGGCAAGCTCGCGGGCACCCGCCGGCTCTTCGCGATCCTTGACCGCATCTTCCAGCGTGAAGAACTCCTCAAGCTTGGAGCGCGCTTCGAAGATCTGCGTGGCGAACTGGCGCATCTGGTCGAGACGGCCGATGAGAAGGTTGGCAAAGCCGATAAAGGCGATCACGTCGCCCACCTTGATCTCCCCGTTCCGCACCAGGATAACGCCGATGACAAGGATGATCAGCATCGAGATGGTGGAAGCCATCCGATTGAGCGCGCTGGCAAGCGCCCACCAGTCAAGAACCGGATACTGGACCGAAAGAAGGTTTTCCGTGTAGCTTTTCAGCGCCCGGGTTTCCGCCTCGATGCGGTTATAGCTGTGCAACACGGTGACGTTGCTGATTGAATCGCTGACATGCGAAAAGACCGTGTGATAGTGCCCCTCGACGGAAGCCTGACCTTCCTTCGTGCGGTTCATCACCGTGCGGCCGATGATCCAGTAGAGAATGCCCAGCACGATCAGGACGCAGCTGAGGCGCCAGTCCATGGAAAGCGCGGTCGGCACCAGAAGCACCAGCGCCACGGCGGTTGCCAGATGCGTGCGCATGAATTCCAGCCACAGGCCAAACAGTGTCTCGCTGGCGCGAAGCAGCGTATGGAGTGCGTTGGACGTTCCGCGCTGGTGATGCCAGGAGAGCGGCATGGAAATGATACGGCCGAAAGCCTCGGTCAGGAGCGTGGCGCGGCGTCCATGCGCAAGCCTGTCCGCCTCGCGGGCAACGAGCACATAGGCCACGGTGTTGAACACGCCGAAACCGCCCCAGATGATCAGGATGGGCGTGACATCGCCGCCGCCGGAGATCGCATCGATGATCCGGCCGAACAGGATTGGTTCGGCAATCGTGATAATGGCCAGAACAATGTTCGCCACGACGACGAGAGAGACCCGGACCTTGCTGGAACCCAGGTATTTCAGCGCTCTCGCATAGACCTGAAACAAGCTCAAAGATGTTACCTCGGTACTGACTGCATCGGTCCGCTCATAGCGCATCGGACCTGTATGGAGGGTGAACGGCGCTGCCACCCTGCCTTGTGGAGCAATATGGCGATCGCTGCTGGTTCACAAGATCCCCCTTGCAATCGCCGCGAGAATAGAGCCCACTATGGAAATCGCTATCGTTCTTCAGTTCGCGCTGACACGAGTAGAAGGGGCTGGTGCAGAGGATTTGCGGTCAAGTAGTTCTAACAATAAATGTCCATGGCAATCCATGGCAGGGGGTATGAGTGAAAATTCACTCAATTCTGCAAGTTTTGATATTGATTAACGAGATCAAGGCGCCCGAAGAACTTGCGCGAGAGCTTGAAAATCTTCTGTCCGCCTATGGTTTCGATTTTTACGGCATATGGATCAACCACAAGGCGAATGCCGATCTTTCCGATTTTATGGTGGCCGGCCATTGGCCGGAAGGTTGGCGCAAGGCCTATACGTCCAAGAAATACGCGATGATTGATCCGGTGCGCCGGATGCTGATGGTGGCCCAGCGTCCCTATCGCTGGCGCGATGCGATCAACAATTACAAGAACGATCCCTATCGCAAGCGCATGCTCCGCCTGCTGCAGGATGCCGCGAAATACAGGCTGGTCGATGGTTACACGTTTCCGGTCCATGGCCGCACCGGTCTTCTGGGCTATGTGTCTTTCGGTGGGCAGCCGGTCGACCTGTCGCCGGCAGAACTTTCGCTGTTTGAATCGACCATGCGTCGGTTGTTCTGGCGATTTCTGGAACTGCGGGGCACGGCCGCGGAACTGGAGAAGCTGGCTGTTCTCGACACGGAACTCACCAAGCGGCAGATGGAGGTTCTCTCGCTTCTGGCCGATGGGCTGACGTCGAATGAAATTGCCCGCGAATTGCAGATTTCCAGCCACACGGTCGATTGGTACATCAACGTCATCCAGGAAAAGTTCGGAGCGAAGAACAGGCAGCATGTGATTGCCATGGCATTTCGTTTGGGACTGGTTAGCTGACGGCAAGCTGACAGATTTTTGACCACGGCAAATTGAACTTCCGTGAAAAGGCGGTAATGATTTCTTTCGCGGGTGCAGCATGCCCCGTGATGGACATGGGGAGACTGTCTTGAAGATTTCGAAGATTCTCGTTGCGAACCGCTCGGAAATTGCCATTCGCGTCTTTCGCGCTGCAAACGAACTCGGGATCAAGACCGTCGCCATATGGGCGGAGGAAGACAAGCTTTCCCTGCATCGCTTCAAGGCCGACGAGAGCTATCAGGTCGGCCGGGGTCCGCATCTTGCCAAGGACATGGGGCCGATCGAAAGCTACCTGTCGATTTCGGAAGTCATCCGGGTGGCAAAGCTCTCCGGCGCCGATGCCATCCATCCCGGTTACGGACTTCTGTCGGAAAGCCCGGAATTCGTCGAAGCCTGCGATGCCGCCGGCCTGATCTTCATCGGCCCGCGGGCCGACACGATGCGGCGGCTGGGCAACAAGGTGGCCGCCCGCAATCTTGCCATTTCCGTCGGCGTGCCGGTCGTTCCGGCGACCGAACCGCTGCCGGATGACATGACCGAAGTTGCCCGCATGGCGGAGGAGATCGGCTATCCGGTGATGCTTAAAGCCTCATGGGGCGGTGGCGGTCGCGGCATGCGCGCCATCCGCGACCCGAAGGATCTGGCCAAGGAGGTTACCGAAGCCAAGCGCGAGGCCATGGCCGCCTTCGGCAAGGACGAAGTCTATCTCGAAAAGCTCGTCGAGCGCGCCCGTCACGTCGAAAGCCAGATTTTGGGCGACACGCACGGCAATGTCGTCCACCTCTTCGAGCGCGACTGCTCGATCCAGCGACGCAACCAGAAGGTCGTCGAGCGCGCGCCGGCCCCTTATCTTTCGGAAGCCCAGCGCCAGGAACTGGCCTCCTATTCGCTGAAGATCGCCTCTGCCACCAACTACGTGGGAGCCGGCACCGTCGAATATCTGATGGATGCCGATACGGGCAAATTCTACTTCATCGAGGTCAATCCGCGTATCCAGGTGGAGCATACGGTGACCGAGGTCGTCACCGGCATCGATATCGTCAAGGCGCAGATCCATGCGCTGGAAGGCTTTGCCATCGGCACGCCGGAATCGGGTGTGCCGACCCAGGACAATATCCGCCTCAACGGCCATGCCCTGCAGTGCCGCATCACGACCGAAGATCCCGAGCAGAATTTTATCCCTGATTACGGGCGCATCACCGCCTACCGCTCGGCTGCCGGCTTCGGCATCCGGCTTGACGGCGGCACCGCCTATACCGGCGCCATCATCACCCGCTACTACGATCCGCTTCTGGTCAAGGTCACGGCCTCCGGCGGCACGCCGCAGGAAGCGATCAGCCGCATGGACCGGGCGCTCCGGGAGTTCCGGATCCGTGGCGTCGCTACTAACCTCACCTTCCTCGAAGCGATCATCGGCCACCCGAGTTTCCGCGACAACACCTATACGACCCGCTTCATCGATACGACGCCGGAACTCTTCCAGCAGGTGAAGCGCCAGGACCGTGCCACCAAGCTTCTGACCTATCTGGCAGACGTGACCGTCAACGGCCATCCGGAAACCAAGGGCCGCCCGAAGCCGGCCGAGACGGCGCCAAAGCCGGTGGTGCCCTATATCGAGGCGCCGGTTCTCGACGGCACCAAGCAGAAGCTCGACGCGCTCGGCCCGAAAGGCTTTGCCGAATGGATGCGCGCCGAAACGCGCGTGCTGCTCACCGATACGACCATGCGCGATGGCCACCAGTCGCTGCTTGCCACCCGCATGCGCACCCATGACATCGCAAGCATTGCCGGCGTCTATGCCCGGGCGCTGCCGGGCCTCCTGTCGCTCGAATGCTGGGGCGGCGCCACCTTTGACGTTTCCATGCGCTTCCTCACCGAAGATCCGTGGGAGCGGCTGGCGCTGGTGCGCGAGGGCGCGCCGAACCTTCTCCTGCAGATGCTGCTGCGCGGTGCAAACGGCGTCGGCTACACGAACTATCCCGATAACGTCGTCAAATATTTCGTCCGCCAGGCGGCAAAGGGTGGCATCGATCTCTTCCGCGTCTTCGACTGCCTGAACTGGGTCGACAACATGCGCGTCTCGATGGATGCGGTGCAGGAAGAGAACAAGCTCTGCGAGGCGGCGATCTGCTACACGGGTGATCTCCTCAACAGCGCACGGCCCAAATACGACCTGAAATACTATACCGACCTTGCCGTCGAACTGGAAAAGGCCGGCGCGCATATCATTGCGCTGAAGGACATGGCGGGGCTTTTGAAGCCTGCGGCCGCCCGCGTCCTGTTCAAGGCGCTGCGCGAGGCAACCAGCCTGCCGATCCATTTTCACACGCATGATACATCGGGCATTTCTGCCGCCACCGTGCTTGCCGCCATCGATGCCGGCGTCGATGCGGTGGATGCGGCGATGGATGCGTTTTCCGGCAATACCTCGCAGCCCTGCCTGGGTTCGATCGTCGAGGCGCTCTCCGGCACCGAGCGTTCGTCCGGCCTCGATCCGGCCTGGATCCGCCGCATCTCGTTCTACTGGGAAGCAGTGCGCAACCAGTATGCGGCCTTCGAAAGCGATCTGAAGGGGCCGGCATCGGAAGTCTATCTGCACGAAATGCCGGGGGGGCAGTTCACCAATCTGAAGGAACAGGCCCGTTCCTTGGGGCTCGATACGCGCTGGCATCAGGTCGCGCAGACCTATGCCGACGTGAACCAGATGTTCGGCGATATCGTCAAGGTAACGCCCTCCTCCAAAGTGGTCGGCGACATGGCGCTGATGATGGTGAGCCAGGATCTGACCGTTGCCGACGTCCAGAATCCCGAGCGCGATATCGCGTTTCCCGATTCGGTCGTGTCCATGCTGAAGGGTGATCTCGGCCAGCCGCCCGGCGGATGGCCGCAGGCGCTGCAGAAGAAGGCGCTGAAGGGTGAGGAACCCTATACGGTGCGCCCCGGCTCGCTGCTGGCCGATGCCGACCTCGATGCCGAGCGCAAGGTGATCGAGGACAAGCTTGAGCGGCCGGTCAGCGATTTCGAATTCGCCTCCTACCTGATGTATCCGAAGGTATTTACCGATTTCGCGCTGGCTTCGGATACCTATGGCCCCGTCTCGGTGCTGCCGACGCCTGCCTACTTCTACGGCATGGCCGATGGTGAGGAACTGTTTGCCGATATCGAGAAGGGCAAGACGCTTGTCATCGTCAACCAGGCAGCCAGTGCGCCGGATGCGCAAGGGCTTGTCACGGTCTTCTTCGAACTGAACGGCCAGCCGCGCCGCATCAAGGTGCCGGACCGTGCTTTCGGCGCCTCGGGCGCGCTGGTGCGTCGCAAGGCGGAAGCCGGCAATGCGGCCCAGCTCGGCGCCCCGATGCCGGGTGTCATTTCCCGCGTCTTCGTTTCCTCCGGCCAGACGGTGAAAGCCGGCGACGTGCTCCTCTCCATCGAGGCGATGAAGATGGAAACGGCGCTGCATGCGGAAAAGGACGGCACCATTACCGAAGTGCTGGTAAAGGCCGGCGACCAGATCGACGCCAAGGACCTGCTGCTCGTCTACGCCGCCTGACGCTTGAGAAAATGACGGCCGCTCAACCTTCGTGGGTCTGGGCGGCTGTCACCGTGGCGACGAACTGGCGGGTGCGCTCCTCGCGCGGATGGTCGAAGACGTCGCGCGCGGGGCCGGTCTCGATCACCTGGCCCGCTTCGAGAAACACGACATGGTTGGCGATGCGCGAGGCAAGCCTGAGGTCGTGGGTTGCCATTACCATGGTCGTTCCTTCGGCGGCAAGCTTTGCCAGCACGTCCACCACTTCTGCGGCAAGTTCCGGATCGAGCGCCGAGGTCGGCTCGTCGCAGAGAAGAACGCGCGGCGAGGGCGCCAGCGCCCGGGCAATCGCCACGCGCTGCTGCTGGCCACCCGACAGCGTTGCCGGCCACGCATCGGCCTTGTGCGCCATGCCGACCTTTGTCAGCAGTTCCATGGCATGGGCGCGGGCCTTTTCCTTCGGCCATTTCAGGACGGTGAGCAGGCTTTCCATGACGTTTTCCAGCGCCGTGCGATGCGGGAACAGCTGAAAATTCTGGAACACCATGCCGGTCTGGCGGCGGATGCGCTGGATATCCGGCCAGCCAAGTTTCTTGTCCGGCGCAAACGTGATGCTGTGGTCGCCAAGCGTGAGTGAGCCCTTGCTCGGGATCTCCAGAAGGTTGATGCAGCGCAGAAGTGTGCTCTTGCCGCCGCCGGAGGGGCCGACCAGCGCCGTCACACTGCCTTCTTCCATGGCAAGGTTGATATCCTTCAGGATGACGGCCTCGCCAAACCGCTTTTCGATGTGGGACAGCCTGATCATGCATAGGCCTCCAGCATGCCGCCATAGCGGGCGAAGCGCTTTTCGAGATGAACCTGCAGCGTGGAAAGAACCGTGCTGAGGGCAAGATAGAGGATGGCGGCGAGGATATAGAGGATCAGTGGCTCATAGGTGGTGGCAACGATCCGCTGTGCGGCCTGAAAGAGTTCCGGCACGGTAATGGCTGCGGCAAGCGAGGTGTCTTTTACCAGCGAAATGAAGGTGTTGGAGAGCGGCGGCACGGCCACCCGCGAGGCCTGCGGCAGGATCGTGCGGATCATCGCCTGACGCCAGGACATGCCGATGGAATAGGCGGCCTCCCACTGTCCCTTCGGAACCGAGGAAATGACGGCGCGGATGATTTCCGAACTGTAGGCGCCGATATTAAGCGTAAAGCCGATGAGAGCTGCCGGAAACGCATCGAGCAGGATGCCGACGCTCGGCAGGCCGTAGAAGATGACAAACAATTGCACCAGAAGCGGCGTTCCCCGAATCACCCAGACATAAAAGCGCGCCACGGCGACCAGCGGTTTTGCCGCAAACAGCCGCGTCAGCGCGGTGAGAAGCCCCAGCGCCAGCCCGAAGGTGAAGGAGAGAAGGGTGAGCGGAATGGTGAAGATCAGCCCCGCCCAGAGAAGGGAAGGCAGCGCATCCGCCATCAGTTGCAGCCAGTGCGGCACGGTGAGTGATCTCCAACAGGGTTTCGGTCAAAGGTATAAAGCGGAAAAGGCGGCCGCTCAAAGCTCCGCCTTTTCACCTCATATGGGGCATCCGTTCCCGACGGGAACGAAGCGAATGATTATTTCGAGACGTCCTGGCCGAAATAGGTGTCGGCGATCTTCTTGTAGGTGCCGTCAGCCTTGATATCGGCAAGCGCCTTGTTGATCGCGGCCACCAGTTCCGGTTCGCCCTTGCGGATGATGATGCCGGAGAAGTCGGCGTCGGCCTGTTCGGCAACCACTTTCACCGGCGCATCGGGCTTCTGCTTCTTGAAATCGAGGAAGGAGAGGCTGTCATTGACGGTGGCGTCCGCGCGGCGCGTCAGCACCAGCTGGATCGACTGGTCGAAGCCATCTGTCCCCACCAGTTCGGCGCCTGCCGTCTGGGCGATCTTGCCAAAATTGCTCGACAGCGACTGGGCGGCCTTCTTGCCCTTGAGGTCCGCGAAGGATTTGATCTCGTCATTGCCGTCGCGCACGATCAGCACGGCCTTGGAGGCAATGTAGGGATCGGAGAAATCATACTTCTGCTTGCGTGCTTCCGTGATACCGACCTGGTTGATCACCACGTCATAGCGCTTGGCGTCCAGGCCGGCGATCAGGCCGTCCCACTTGCCTTCGATAAACTGCGGCTTCACCCCGAGCTTCTTGGCAACCGCCTCGCCGATTTCCACGTCGAAGCCGACGAGCTTGCCCGAGGCATCATGGAAGGTAAACGGCGCATAGGTGCCTTCCGTGCCGATCTTGATCGTGCCGGCCGACTGGATGGCGTTGAGGTTGTCGCCTGCTGCGGCGGGAAGGAGCAGGGCTGCCTGGATGAGGGCGGCGGCCGTAAGGGACTTGAACAGTGACATCGAGTGTTTCCTTGGTGTTTTTGTTGTTGAGCATTCAATCGCAGAAATGGGGCAGAAGGGCAGGAGAGAAAACCGCGCGGAATGGCCAAAAAGGCGAAAATCTTTTCAAAGAGCCGCCTTTCCCGGCCATATCGCCGACGAAAGCTCTTGCGGCCGGGTCAATTGCCGGGTTATGCACGTTTAAGCGTAATCCTGCACGATTCTAGATCTCATGACCGAACTGATGCTTCCCGAAAGACAGAACCGCATCCGCGCGCGACTTGCGCAGGAGGGGCGCGTTCTGGCAGCAGACCTTGCGAGCGAATTTTCCGTTTCGGAGGATACGATCCGCCGCGACCTGCGCGAGATGGCGGCCGCCGGCCTGTGTGAGCGGGTTTACGGTGGTGCGCTGCCCGTTGGCCTTGGCAATACCAGCCTTAGGCAGCGCATGAGTGTCGCGATGGAGCGCAAGCGCGTCCTGGCGCAGGTGGCCGTCCGGCAGATCGTGCCCCGCTCCGTCGTGTTCTTCGACGCGGGAAGCACGCATCTGGCCATAGCCGAGGCGCTGCCGGATGATCTGGCGCTGACGGCCGTGACCAATGCGCCGGCCATTGCCGTGGCCCTTGCCGAAAAGCCGCGGGTGGACACGGTTCTCGTCGGTGGTCTCATTGATCGTGTCGCGGGCGGTGCTGTCGGGGCAAGGGCCATCGAGGCGATCTCCGGCATGCGGTTCGACCTCTGCCTTGTCGGGACCTGCGGGATCGACGGGGAAGGTGGTCTTTCCGCCTTCGGCTACGAGGATGCGGCGCTCAAGCAGTTCGCGATGGCCCGCAGCAGCCGGGTTCTGGTGGCCGCCACCACTGAAAAATTCAGCATCGCTGCACCCTATGCGGTGGCAAAAGCTGCGCAATATCACTGTCTGGTCGTGGAGGACGATGCCGATCCCGCCAGGCTTCAGATCATTCGCAATGAGGGCTGCGATATCATCGTTGCCGCAAGAGGAGCGGCATCGGCCGCTTGAGGAGAGCTTTGAGATGAATGACACCCTTGCGGCCGCCACCCATCGCCGCAGCCCGGCCATCACACGGGAACGGGCAGCCGTTGCGCTGATGTTCCTGATGAATGGCTTTCTGGTCGGTGCCTGGGCGCCAAAGATTCCGGAATTTGCAGCCCGCCTGTCGTTGAGCGAAAGCACGCTCGGCCTGATGATTCTCGTTTTCGGTATCGGCTCCATCGTGATGATGCCGGTGGCCGGCATGCAGATTGCCCGCTTTGGTTCGGCGCGCGTGACGCGCGTCACGGCCATTCTTGTTCTGCCGACGCTGATTTTCCTCTCTCTTGTCGGCAGCCTCTGGACGGGCGCCATTGCCATCTTTCTCTTCGGGGGGCTCATCGGCGCGATGGATGTGGCCATGAACGCCAATGCCGTTGCGGTGGAAAAACAGATGCGCCGCTCCATCATGTCGTCCTGCCATGCCTTCTGGAGCCTTGGCGGCCTGTTCGGCTCGGCAAGCGGCGGCCTCGTCATGGCCTGGCTCGGCGTTCTTGGTCATGCAGGCCTCGTGACGCTGCTTGCGGCCCTGATGGTTCTTGCCGCCTGGCCGCTCTTGCTTGCGGACAAGCCGCATCCGGAGGAAGCAGGCGCCCGGGTGCGTCTGCCGCGCTCGGCACTCCCTTGGCTGATCGGTCTTGTGGCGCTGTTTTCGATGATCCCGGAAGGTGCCATCCTGGACTGGGGTGCGCTTTATCTGCGCAATGAACTCGGCGCTTCCATGCAGCTTTCGGGCCTTGCCTTCGGCGCCTTTTCGCTCACCATGGCCATCATGCGATTTGGCGGTGATCTCGTGCGCGACCGGTTCGGCGCCGTGCGCACGCTGCGTTTCTGCACGCTTGCCTCGATCGTCGGCTTGCTGACGGCAGGTTTTGCGGTCAATTCGACAATGGCAATCATCGGCTTTGCAATTGCCGGCATCGGCATATCGAACATGGTGCCGATTGCCTTTTCTGCAGCCGGCAACCTACCGGGCATGGCCCAGGGCATCGGCCTGTCGGTTGTCACCACCATGGGCTATTCCGGCATTCTGGTTGCGCCCTCCGCCATCGGCTTCATCGCCGAACATGTCGGGCTTGCCGCTATCTTCGCTGGCCTGCCGCTTCTGCATCTGGTGGTGCTTTGCCTGTCGCATCTCGCCCGCCATGCCGACCGGCCGGCAGGGGTAGCGGTTGAAAAGTGATAGTGGACGGGTGTTGACAAGCCCTGTCGCTTGCGCCACCTGAAAGCCATTCCTTAAGAGATGCGAGACAGCGATGCCTGCCGATTATGATCCGAAACCGCGTCGTGCTTCGGTTGCCGTCGATATCGGCGGCGTGATTGTCGGCGGCGGCGCCCCCGTCGTCGTCCAGTCGATGACCAATACCGACACGGCCGATATCGATGCCACCGTTGCCCAGGTTGCCGCGCTCTACAAGGCCGGCTCCGAAATCGTGCGCATCACCGTCGACCGCGATGAAAGCGCGGCTGCCGTGCCAAGAATCCGCGACCGCCTGCTGCGGCTTGGGATGGACGTGCCGCTGGTCGGCGATTTCCATTATATCGGCCACCGGCTGCTCGCCGATCATCCGGATTGCGCAGAAGCGCTGGCGAAATACCGCATCAACCCCGGCAATGTCGGCTTCAAGGACAAGAAGGACAAGCAGTTCGCCGATATCGTTGAGATGGCGATCCGCTATAACAAGCCGGTGCGCATCGGCGTCAACTGGGGCTCGCTCGACCAGGACCTGCTGACGACGCTGATGGACCGCAACGCAGAGGCAGGCTCGCCTCTGTCGGCGCGGCAGGTGATGCATGAGGCGATCGTCCAGTCGGCGCTGATTTCGGCGGAACTGGCGGAAAATATCGGGCTGCCGCGCAATCGCATCATTCTCTCGGCCAAGGTCAGCCAGGTGCAGGACCTGATTGCCGTCTATTCCATGCTGTCTGAACGGTCAGACCATGCGCTGCATCTGGGCCTCACCGAGGCCGGCATGGGCTCGAAGGGCATCGTCGCCTCCTCGGCTGCCATGGGCTATGTTCTGCAACACGGTATCGGCGATACGATCCGCGTGTCGCTCACGCCGGAGCCGAATGGCGACCGCACCCGCGAGGTGCAGGTGGCGCAGGAACTGCTGCAGGTCATGGGCTTTCGCCAGTTCATTCCGGTCGTTGCGGCCTGTCCGGGCTGCGGGCGCACCACGTCCACCGTGTTTCAGGAACTGGCCCAGAACATCCAGAACGACATCCGCAAGAACATGCCGGTCTGGCGTGAAAAATATCCGGGCGTCGAGGCGCTGAATGTCGCGGTGATGGGTTGCATCGTCAACGGTCCCGGCGAAAGCAAACATGCCGATATCGGCATTTCGCTGCCCGGCACCGGCGAGACGCCGGCCGCCCCGGTGTTCATCGACGGACAGAAGGCGCTGACCTTGCGCGGCCCCAATATCGCGTCCGATTTCGAGGCTCTGGTGGCTGACTACATCGAAAAACGCTTCGGCCAGAAAACCGCCGCGGAATAGCGGCTCTTGCCGACTGTCTATGTCCTCGTTATTGCCGTAATTCAGGGTAAATGACGTGTGAGACGAGACGGGGTTTTGATTCCATGATGAAGAAGCTTGCACTTGTCGCGCTCTGCGCGACATATCTTTCTGCCTGCACCACAACCGATCCCTATACGGGCCAGCAGAAGGTTTCCAATACCACCGGCGGCGCCGCCATCGGTGCGGGCCTTGGTGCCTTGGCCGGCCTTGCCGTGGGCGGTTCGCCCGTTGGGCGCCGCAATGCCGCGCTGATCGGTGCCGGTGTCGGCGCGCTCGCCGGTGGCGCCATCGGCAATTACATGGACCAGCAGGAATCGGAACTGCGCGCGCAGCTGCAGGGCACCGGCATTTCGGTCACCCGCGCCGGCGACCGCATCATCCTCAATATGCCTTCCAACATCACCTTCCCGACCGATCAGGATCAGGTGCTGCCGGGCTTCTATCCGACGCTCGATTCGGTGGCGATCGTTCTCAACAAGTTCAACCGCACCTTTATCGATATCAACGGTCACACCGATTCCACCGGCAGCCTTGCGCATAACCAGCAGCTGTCGGAACGTCGCGCTGCCTCCGTTGCCAACTATATCGGCGGCCGTGGCGTCGATCAGCGCCGCATCTCCACCATGGGCTTTGGTCCATCTCAGCCGGTCGCGTCCAACGCAACGCCTGATGGCCGCGCCCAGAACCGCCGCGTCGAAATCCAGATCGCGCCGATCACCCAAGGGTAATCTCTTCGATCCTGCCGGATACCAGAAGGCGTCGCGCAAGCGGCGCCTTTTTTATGGAGACTAAAGCCGTCCGCTCAGTGCCGCCTGGGCATCGGTTACGGCAAGCGGGTTACAGGCTGCTGGTCATCATCTTGATGCCGGCAGCGCCGAACAGCAGTGCAAGCAGCGCATCCAGCGGCCGACGAGCGCTCTGGTATAACCGGGCGGCGCGATTGGTGGAAAACATGAGCGCATAGCCCAGGAAAACGACAAAGCCGATGCTGAGGCATCCTGTCACGACGAGGGCGACGGTGCCGGGCGAGGCCTGCGGCGGAAGGCCGACCGAAATCGTCGCGATCCAGCCGAAAATCGCCTTGGGGTTCGTCAGGTGGAGGCCGTAACCGGAGAGGAACGTCCGGCCCCTCGATCGCAGCACCCTCTGTGCCTTCGGCGGTGCCGTCTGGCCTTTGAGGGCCCCGCGGCAGCATTTGAGGGCGAGATAGAGGAGGTAGAGGCCGCCGAGGATCTTGATGACGTAAAGAACCTCTCCGTAGCGCGCAAGAATGGCGGACAAGCCAAGCGCTGCGGACATGGCCCATGTGAAGGAGCCGGCAAAGACCCCAAGCGCGAAGAGAATGGCTCTCTTGCGGCCCTGGTTGATTGCCGTGCTGATGATCGCGATGTTGGCCGGCCCCGGGCTGACAACGGCAACCAGATAGATGGTAAAGGCCGTCGCCACGTGCGGCAGGCTGTCAAGGATATCGGACACGCGCAGTCTCTCCAGCGGCGGAAAACCCGACTATAGGCTGGTTTCTACGCACTGACACACCAAGAGTTTTGATCGGATCCGTCACATTCGATGATGGGCGGTCCTGCGATGTCGTGTCAGCTCTGCCGGTCGGCCACAAAGCGGGCCGTGGCAATCAGCATGTCGGCCTTGTCGCCATAGGGGGCAAGCAGCGCAATGGCCTCCGCCACAAGCGCATCCAGTCGCTGCTCGGCCCAGTCAAGCCCGTGGCGGCCGACCAGCGTTGCCTTGCCGCGACCGGCATCCTTGCCGGTGGCCTTGCCCATGGTCTGCGCGTCGGCGGTCACATCGAGCACGTCGTCGGCGAGCTGGAAGGCAAGGCCGATGATTTCGCCGAACCGCCGCAGCCTAAGCCGATCTTCGGCGGGAGCCCCGGCAATGATTGGCCCCGCCTCGCAGGCAAAGCGCAGCAGCGCGCCGGTTTTCATCGCCTGCAGCATCACGATGCCGTCTTCGCTCGGCGCCGTGGTTTCCGCCTCCAGGTCCAGCGCCTGGCCGCCGGCCATGCCGCCAAGCCCTGCCGCCCGGGACAGCGCCAGCACCAGTTGCACCTTGCGATCGTCCGGCAATGCCGTCTCCGGCGCCGCAATCACGTCGAAGGCATAGGTGAGCAGGCTATCGCCGGCGAGGATCGCCGTTGCCTCGTCGAAGGCCTTGTGAACGGTCGGTTGGCCGCGGCGCAGGTCGTCATCGTCCATGGCCGGCAGGTCGTCATGGATGAGGGAATAGCTGTGCAGGCATTCCAGCGCTGCGCCGACGCGGGCCGCCACTGCCCTGTCGCCGGAAAACAGCGCCGTTGATTCAGAGACGAGGAAGGGACGCAGCCGCTTGCCGCCATTCAGCGTGCCATGGCGCATGGCCGCAACCAGCGTGTCCGGGCGCGCGATCTCGTCTGCCAGCGGCAGGATGGCAAGGAGCCCGGAGAGCAGGCTTTCCGTTTCCGCGGCGCGCTGGCGCAGATAGGTGTCAAAGGCGGCAGGATCGATCATGGCGGTTCATTGGCATGATGGCCGGCGGCTGGCAACGGAGTTTTGGTGAAAATGCCGTCATAGTGGCCTCTGCAACTGGCCTTTGCGGCCATCTGCCGTTATGTAGCCAGAGCGAGACGAAAACGAGTGGCAGAATTTGGACCTCACACCCGAGCGGCAGTCCGAAGAGGAGGCGCCCTTGCCGAAATCGGGGCGCAGGCTTGCGCTGACTGACCGGGTGAGACTGGTGGTGATCGCGCTTGGCGGCCTTCTTCTCCTGCCTTATGCGCTGGTCATCGTTTACGCGCTTCCGTTCATTCATCCCGTCTCGACGCTGATGGTCGCCGATCTGGTGACGTTTCAGGGCTATGACCGCCGCTGGGTGCCGTTCGACAAGATCGCGCCGGTGCTGACACGATCGGTGATGATGTCGGAGGACGGACAATTCTGCGCCCATGACGGCGTCGACTGGGTGCAGATGCGCGGTGTCGTGCAGGATGCGCTGGATGGCGAGGCAACGCGCGGCGCCAGCACCATTCCCATGCAGACCGCCAAGAACCTTTTCCTCTGGAATGGCCGCAATATCATCCGCAAGGTGCTGGAAGTGCCGCTGGCTATGTGGGCCGATCTTGTCTGGTCCAAGCGCCGGATGATGGAAATCTATCTGAACGTCGCCGAATGGGGTCCGGGCATTTACGGCATCGAGGCGGCTGCCCGCTATCATTTCGGGGTGTCTGCGGCCAATCTCAGCCAGAGGCAGGCGGGCCTGCTGGCCGTTGCCCTGCCCAATCCGTTCACGCGGGTGGCGAGCAAGCCGGGGCGCGGCATGCAGCGCCTGTCCTCCGTCGTGGAGCGCCGCGCGCGGGCAGCGGGCGAATACATCAAATGCCTTTATGATTGACAGAAGCAAAAGTCGTTGGCCGCATGCTTCGGCGGCTTTTATGGTGCGGCCACGATAACGGCCGGAGGTTTTTGCATGGACGGACTGGTTCTCTATATCGCCAACAAGAATTACTCGTCCTGGTCCTTCCGGCCCTGGATTGCCCTGACGGCAGCGGGCATTAAGTTTGAGGAAGTGCTCACCCCCTTTGATGATCAGGGCGGCAATCCGGAATTTCGGCGGTTCTCGCCAACCGGAAAGGTGCCGGTGCTGCAGCATGGCGATCTGTTCGTCTGGGAATCGCTCGCCATCATCGAATATGTCGCCGACCTTTTTCCGGATGCAGGCCTTTGGCCGCAAGACCGGGGTGACCGGGCGGTGGCGCGCGCGGTCTCGATGGAAATGCTCTCGGGTTTTAGGGCCTTGCGCAATGCCTGCCCCATGAACATGCGCCGCCAGAAGCGCGCCATTCCGCTCCCGGACGGCGTGGCCGGCGATGTGGCGCGCATTACCGAGATCTGGAAGACGCTGCGGGCGAAATCCGGCGGGCCCTTCCTGTTCGGCGCCTTTGGCGCGGCTGACGCGATGTTTGCGCCCGTCGTCAACCGCCTGGACGTCTATGACATTGCGGTGGACGCGGAGACGGCCGCCTATATGGACGCCGTAATGGCCCATCCGGCCTGGCTTGCGTGGCAGGAGGCAGCGCTTGCCGAACCCTGGATCGTGCCCGCCGACGAGGCCTGACCCGCCCGCGCCGCCTTGCCGGGGAAGCTCTCTCGGTGCGCAAGGCGGCACATCAGGTGTTGCCGATTGAGCGGGACTCTGGCGTGTCGCCTGTGATATCAGGCGGGCTACTCTTCATCATCCGGCGCGGGCACAAGGCTTCTTTTCAAATTTTGCCTGCAGGGACTGGTCAAGAGGGGGATTGCCATGTATAAGCCCGGCAAATTTCCGAGATCGAGACATGTGGAGTTCGGCCTCCTTCGGGCCGCCGAGCATGTTTTGCCTGACAATTTGGAGTAACGAAAATGGCTGTACCGAAGAGAAAAACGAGCCCGTCGAAGCGCGGTATGCGCCGCTCCGCTGACGCGCTGCAGAACCCCACCTACGTCGAAGACAAGAACTCCGGCGAACTGCGTCGTCCGCACCACATCGACCTGAAGACGGGCATGTACCGTGGTCGCCAGGTTCTGACGCCGAAGGAAAACGCATAATCTCTTCTTGAGATCGTGCTGCAGAAGGCCGGTTTTCGCCGGCCTTTTTTGTTGCCCGGAATTTGCCGAATGCATCCGATCCAAAAAAAGGGCCGCAGTCACCTGCAGCCCTTTCCGTCCATTTATGATCTTGCGGGCCAAGCCCCGTGACGCCTCAGGAGCCCAGGCTGTCCAGGCGCGTCTGCAGGGTCCGCAGCTGATCCTTCAGCTCGTCGAGATCCTTGGCGTCGGGCGCCTTTTTCGGCTCGCGTTCTGCGGGCGCACCCTGCGGACCGAAGGGCGAGAACATCTGCATGGCCTGGCGGAACAGGTCCGTATTGCGGCGCACCTGTTCTTCCATCATCTGGATCGGCATCTGCAGGTTCTTGGTGAGCGGCGTCTCGCCGAATGCCCGCGTCATCTGCTCGCGCATCTGCGTCTGCTGGTCGGCAAAGGTCTTCATCGAATGCTCGAGGAAGGTCGGCACCACCATCTGCATCTGGTCGCCGTAATAGGAGATCAGCTGGCGCAGGAAGGAGATCGGCAGAAGCGTGTTGCCGGTCTTGGATTCCTGCTCGAAGATGATCTGGGTCAGCACGGAATGGGTGATGTCGTCGCCGCTCTTGGCGTCCTGCACCACGAAATCCTCGCCCTTCTTCACCATGGTCGCCAGATCTTCCAGCGTCACATAGGTGCTGGTGCCTGTGTTGTAGAGGCGGCGATTGGCATATTTCTTAATGACAATCTCACCATCAGTCTTCGCCATAATTGCCTCCTTGATCCCGTCAATATGGTTTTTTGTCGATATTTCTCTCCCTTCCCAACCTTACGCTCAAATAAACCGGGCTGACAAACGAATTGTGCGATGCGGCAGCCTTTCCGCGTGCATCGCGACAAAACGCAACCTCTTAACAAAGCGCATCAAATTGATGGCTTCGACCCTTTGACTTATACCGGAAGCTTTGCCAGTCTCACATTCAACAACCAAGGAATTGAGGAGACGTCCCATGAGCCAGCCTTCGATTGTAATTGCATCCGCAGCGAGAACGGCCGTTGGATCGTTCAATGGCGCGTTTGCCAATGTTGCCGCCCATGAACTGGGCGCGGCCGCAATCAAGGGTGCGCTGGAACGGGCGGGCGTTGATGCAAAGGAAGTGGACGAGGTGATCCTCGGCCAGGTTCTGCCGGCCGGTGAAGGCCAGAACCCGGCACGCCAGGCCGCCATGAAGGCCGGTGCCCCGCAGGAAACCACCGCCTGGGGCATCAACCAGCTGTGCGGCTCGGGCCTGCGCGCGGTCGCCCTTGGCATGCAGCAGATTGCGCTCGGCGATGCCAAGATCATCGTCGCCGGCGGTCAGGAATCCATGTCCATGGCGCCGCACTGCGCGCACCTGCGCGCCGGCACCAAGATGGGCGACATGAAGATGATCGACACCATGATCAAGGACGGCCTGACCGATGCCTTCTATGGCTATCACATGGGCATCACGGCCGAAAACGTTGCCCGCCAGTGGCAGTTGACGCGCGACGAGCAGGACCAGTTCGCGGTCGGCTCGCAGAACAAGGCCGAAGCAGCCCAGAAGGCCGGTCGCTTTGCCGATGAAATCATTCCTTTCGTCATCAAGGGTCGCAAGGGCGACGTTACCGTCGATGCCGACGAATATATCCGTGCCGGTGCCACGCTCGATAGCATGACCAAGCTGCGCCCGGCCTTTGACAAGGAAGGCACTGTGACGGCCGGCAATGCATCGGGCATCAATGATGGTGCAGCTGCAACCGTGCTGATGACCGAGGCCGAAGCCGCGCGTCGCGGCATCACGCCGCTGGTGCGTATCGTGTCCTGGGCCACGGCGGGTGTCGACCCGCAGATCATGGGCACGGGCCCCATCCCGGCCTCGCGCAAGGCGCTCGAAAAGGCCGGCTGGTCGGTCGGCGATCTTGATCTTGTCGAGGCCAACGAAGCCTTTGCCGCGCAGGCCTGCGCCGTCAACAAGGACATGGGCTGGGATCCGTCGATCGTCAACGTCAACGGCGGCGCCATCGCCATCGGCCACCCGATCGGCGCATCCGGCGCCCGTGTGCTCAACACGCTGGTGTTCGAGATGAAGCGCCGGGGTGCCAAGAAGGGCCTCGCCACGCTGTGCATCGGTGGCGGCATGGGCGTTGCGATGTGCTTCGAAGCGATGTGATGACTTAAGCCATT
Organism: Neorhizobium fuzhouense; assembly: GCF_042611105.1. NCBI lineage: Bacteria > Pseudomonadati > Pseudomonadota > Alphaproteobacteria > Hyphomicrobiales > Rhizobiaceae > Neorhizobium > Neorhizobium fuzhouense. The sequence continues at coordinate 103,757 of NZ_JBHFFP010000005.1, forward strand.
CCGACCACGAAGAAGGGCCGGACATTTTTCATTGAAGGGGGGAATTGCATGACGAGAGTTGCATTGGTCTCCGGCGGCACGCGCGGCATTGGCGCGGCCATCGCGATTGCCCTGAAGGCGGCGGGCTATGCCGTTGCCGCCAATTACGCGGGCAATGACGAACGTGCAAAGGCCTTCGAGGCGGAAACAGGCATTCCCGTCTTCAAATGGGATGTCTCCTCCTATGAGGCCTGCGTTGCCGGCATCGCCGCGGTTGAGGCAGCCCTTGGTCCGATAGACGTCCTGGTGAACAATGCCGGCATCACCCGCGATGCCATGTTCCACAAGATGACGCCCGGCCAGTGGAACGAGGTGATCAGCACCAATCTCACAGGACTCTTCAATATGACGCATCCAGTGTGGAGCGGCATGCGGGACCGTGGCTTTGGTCGCGTCATCAACATCTCGTCGATCAATGGCCAGAAGGGTCAGATGGGGCAGGCCAATTATTCGGCGGCAAAGGCCGGCGATATCGGCTTTACCCGGGCGCTGGCGCAGGAGGGGGCGGCCAAGAACGTCACCGTCAACGCTATCTGCCCCGGTTATATCGGAACCGAGATGGTGCGTGCCGTGCCGGAGCGCGTCATGAATGAGCGTATCCTGCCGCAGATCCCTGTCGGACGGCTGGGGGAGCCGGAGGAAGTCGCCCGCTGCGTGGTCTTCCTCGCCTCAGACGATGCAGGCTTCATCACCGGATCGACGATTTCGGCCAATGGCGGCCAGTATTTCAGCTGATCACCCGGGATGTAGGGCGCAAGCCTCCTCCGATCACGACTAAGCCAGCCTGATAAAACAAAACCGGCGCGGGTGTCCGCGCCGGTTTCGTATTTGGACGGGGTGAAGACGTTAGCGGCAGCGTGCCTCGTAGGTACGGCCGTAGCGGTCGCGATAGACGCAGTAGCCCTTGTGCTTCTGCGATTCGCCGATGGCCGCACCGACCAGGCCGCCGGCCACGGCGCCGACCGCTGCACCACCCCAGCTGTTGGTGACGACACCGCCGATGACGGCGCCCGAGCCGGCGCCGATGGCGGTGCCACGCTCTGTGGAGGTGCAGGATGCAAGCAGGCCCATAACGGCTGCGACGGCCAGGATCTTTTTCATGGAGTAGTTCCTTCCCTTATTCGGTTCGACTGGTTTTGAAATTTAGATCCTGCCCATCAGAAGCAGGATGAGCAGAATCACCACGACAAGGCCAAGACCGCCGGAAGGCCCGTAGCCCCAGCTCCGGCTGTAGCCCCAGTTGGGAAGCGCGCCGAGAAGAAGAAGGACGAGGATAACGAGCAGGACTGTCCCGAGCATGTTGGTGATCTCCGATGCACACATCAATTTGTTGTGCGACGGAAACGCCATGCCCCGATTTTTGTTCCACCGAACTGCAAGGGTGCCGAAACAAAGAAGAATTGCGGCTGGCGAACCTGCATCACAGGCGTCCGCTGGTGCGCCTGCGGTTCGGTTGCGGCACGATCGGTTCTATCGGATAAACCGACGGGCCGCCCAGATTACGGCAAGACCGGCCAGCGCCAGAAGCCCGCCGCGCAGGATCCATGGCGTCTGGTTGATCATGAAGCTCGACGCGGGATAGGGAAAGAGCCCGCTCCCCTGCGCCATCCAGATCAGGCCCATCACAGTTGCCAGAACGCCGAGCACGGTGAGGAGAATCCGAAAGATCGCCATCATGGGAAAACTCCAACGGTGTGGCAGGCAGCTAATGCATGCCTGGTAGAGGCGGGGATACCTTCCGGTCGATGCCTGGCTTTTGTCAAGCGAAAGCTATGGTGCGGCAAACCGCCTGCCGGCATCAGTCAAGTGCAGAACGAAACATGAAACGCGATGGATGCCGATTCGTCGCTGATTCGTTCGCAGCGTGTTCCCGCATGCCAATGGCAGTTTGGCGCGGCAAATGGCGCCTGTTTGCGGAATTTCGATCCAAAACGCGCCGTCCGGCCTCTTGCGGCTTGCCTTATCGGCTACGGATCGCCATGTGTTCGGGGGCTGTGCGCGATCGTGGTGCAGCCGGACACGATGCGCGGATAATGCTTTGAATTCTCAGCCCATGATCTTGAGCGGTCGCGGCGTCACCGCGGTCCTCGGCCCGACAAACACCGGCAAGACGCATTTCGCCATCGAACGGATGGTGGCGCATGGATCCGGCGTGATCGGCCTGCCGCTTCGCCTTTTGGCGCGCGAGGTCTATACGCGCGTGGTGGAAAAGGTCGGCGCAAAGCATGTGGCGCTCGTGACCGGCGAGGAGAAGATTTCTCCCCCAAATGCCCGTTTTTCCGTCTGCACCGTGGAAGCCATGCCGCGCGAGACGAAAGCCGCCTTTGTCGCCATCGACGAGGTGCAGCTGGCGGGCGATCTGGAACGGGGCCACATTTTTACCGATCGTATCCTGCATTTGCGCGGCCGGGAGGAAACGCTTCTTCTGGGTGCCGGGACCATGCGCCCCATTCTGGAAAAGCTGCTGCCCGGCATTACCGTCGTCGAGCGCCCGCGCCTGTCGACCTTGTTCTATGCCGGCCAGAAAAAGATCACGCGCCTGCCGCAGCGCTCCGCCATCGTCGCCTTTTCCGCCGACGAGGTTTATGCGATCGCCGAACTCATCCGGCGCCAGCGCGGCGGGGCCGCCGTTGTGCTCGGCGCCCTCAGCCCCCGCACGCGCAATGCGCAGGTCGGCCTCTATCAGGCCGGCGATGTGGAATATCTGGTGGCGACCGATGCGATCGGCATGGGCCTCAACCTCGACGTCGATCACGTGGCCTTTGCGCAGGATCGCAAGTTCGACGGCTACCAGTTCCGCAACCTCAATCCGGGCGAACTCGGGCAGATCGCCGGTCGTGCCGGCCGCCACCTTAAGGATGGAACATTTGGCGTGACGGGCCAGGTGCAACCCTTCGATGACGAATTGGTGGAGCGGATCGAGGGGCACCATTTCGACCAGGTGAAGGTGCTGCAGTGGCGCTCCAAGCAGCTGGATTTTTCCTCGCTGCGCGACTTGCGCGCGAGCCTCGACATGGCGCCGGCCATTGCCGGGCTTACCCGCGCGCTACCGGCAACCGACATGCAGGCGCTGGATTATCTTGCCCGATACCCGGAAATTCGGGATGTTGCCACAACGCCTGAGCGAGTGGAGATTTTGTGGGAGGCCTGTGCGCTTCCCGATTATCGCCGCATTACACCGGCCCAGCATGCCGATCTGATCTCGACCCTGTTTTCAGATCTGGTGCGCTATGGCACGGTCAACGAGAACTTTATGGCCGAGCAGGTGCAGCGCGCCGATCGGACCGACGGGGAAATCGATACGCTTTCTGCGCGTATCGCCCAAATCAGAACTTGGACCTATGTATCCAACCGTCCGGGTTGGCTGGCGCATCCGACACACTGGCAAGAAAAGACACGAGAAATCGAGGACAGGTTGTCGGACGCGCTACATGAAAGGTTGACGAAACGCTTTGTTGATCGCAGGACATCTGTGCTCATGAAGCGCCTGAGAGAGAATGCGATGCTGGAAGCTGAAATCAGTGTAAATGGGGATGTCTTCGTCGAGGGACACCACGTCGGTCAACTAGCCGGTTTCCGGTTTACGCCCGTATCCGGGACAGAAGGTCCGGATGCGAAGGCGGTGCAGGGGGCAGCGCAGAAGGCGCTGGCGCTGGAATTCGAAGCGCGCGCGGCGCGTCTTTATGCTTGCGGCAACAGCGATCTGGCGGTCGGCTCGGATGGTACTGTGCGCTGGCTCGGCGATCCCGTTGCCCGTCTCGCGGCTACCGATCACATCATGCATCCGCGCCTCATTCTTCTGGCCGACGAACAGCTGACCGGCAATGCGCGCGATCATGTCGCTGCGCGCCTGGAACGCTACGTCAATCACCATATCGCAACGGTGCTGAAGCCGCTGGATGACCTGTCGCGGGCCGAAGATCTGCAGGGGCTGGCCAAGGGGCTCGCTTTCCAGCTGGTCGAAAACCTCGGCGTGCTGTTCCGTCGCGATGTGGCCGACGAGGTCAAGACGCTCGACCAGGATGCGCGCGCCTCGATGCGCCGCTATGGCATCCGGTTTGGCGCCTATCACATTTTCATGCCCGCACTTCTGAAGCCGGCGCCGGCCGAACTGATCACGCTGCTCTGGGCGCTGAAGAATGACGGCCTCGACAAGCCCGGCTATGGCGATCTCATTCCCGCTCTGGCTGCCGGCCGCACCTCGGTCGTCACCGATCCGACATTCGAGCGCAATTTCTACAAGCTGGCCGGTTTCCGTTTCCTCGGCAAGCGCGCCGTGCGTGTCGATATCCTGGAGCGCCTGGCGGATCTCATCCGTCCGCTTCTGCAGTGGAAGCCGGGTTCAACCGCGCGTCCGGAAGGCGCCTATGATGGTCGCCGCTTCACCACGACGACCGCCATGCTCTCCATTCTGGGGGCCACGCCCGACGACATGGAAGAAATCCTGAAGGGCCTCGGTTACCGCGCTGATGCGGTAAAGCCGGAAGAGGCGCAGGCCTATCTCGCAAGCCAGCAGCCGGCAACGGCCGCAGCCACCGAGCAGGCCGGCCCTGATGCTGCCTCCGAAGGCGACGACGCCGATGCGTCCGCGCCAGAGGCGGCAGCCCCTGCCGAGGTATCAGGCGAGACAGCAGCGGCGACCAGCCCGGCTGACGAGCCGGCCGTTGCCGAAACCGCTGCCCCGGAAGCGGCAGCCTCCGCTGATGAAACCGGCGCGTCTGCCGCCGATGCCGGCCTCACGGCCGAGACGGCCGGTGAGCCTGTTGCTGTCGAAGAGGCTAAGCCCGTTCTCCTGTGGCGTCCGGGTGGCGGCCGCAGCGATAACCAGCGCTCCGGTGGCCGCCCGCAAGGCGATCGCCGCCAGCAGGGTAATCGCCACGGCGCCAATGCCGGCAATGCCGGCGAAGCGCGCACCGGCGAAGGCCGTCGCGACAACCGCCGCAGCGATGAGCGTCCGGAACAGGGTGCCCGCCCGAACCGGGAGGGCGGCCAGCCGAACCGTGGCGGCGCAAACCGTGGCGACCGCCGGCCGGACAGCAAGGGCGATCGTCCGCCGCGGGGCGACCGTCCCGATCGTCAGGACCGGGGTGACCGCAACGACCGCGGCAAATCGGCGCAGCCTGCCCGCTTCGAAGCCAAGCCCCCGCGCAAGGAGAAGCCGATCGATCCGGATTCGCCCTTTGCCAAGCTCGCTGCTCTCAAGGAGCAGATGAAGAAGTAGCCATGCCGGAAAAGCCACTTGAAGAGCAGCGTCAGCGTATCGACAAGTGGCTTTTCTTTGCGCGGCTGGCAAAGTCGCGCAGCCTCGCGCAGGATCTGGTCGAGGCGGGCTTTGTGACAATCAATGGCCATGTGATTGTCCAATCCGGCCGCCAGGTGAAGGCGGGGGACCGCATCGAGATCCGGCTTGAACGCCGGGACGTGATGCTGATCGTGCGCGACTGCGCTGACCGGCGCGGGCCTGCCCCTGTCGCTCGCCTGCTCTATGAGGATGTGACGCCGCAGCAGGCGCCTCTGACGGCGTTCGAGCGGGCGCTTCGGAAGCCGTAAAAGCCACCGCCGGCCGAGCGCATCGCATGCCGGGGCCGTTTTCAGATCCTGCCGTAAAATGTGACAGCTCTTCCGCGCGCTGCGGGGTCATTGGATAATCCATCTCCTTTGGCGGCGTTTGAGCGATTGTTTATTCTTGCTAAGCCGCCTCAAAGCCTTTAGTCACAGGGGAAAAGCTGGGGCCGCATGCGAGGAGACGCCACGCGTTTTCGTGTGCCCGGCCATCATCTGGCTCCGCCCGGTCGGCAGGCGTCTCCCACCGCCGATGTTGACCAACCGTGATATCACTGGAGTGCCTCATGACGTATGTCGTGACCGACAATTGCATCCGCTGCAAATACACCGACTGCGTGGAAGTCTGCCCGGTCGATTGCTTCTACGAAGGTGAGAATTTCCTGGTCATCCATCCGGACGAGTGCATCGATTGCGGCGTCTGCGAGCCGGAATGTCCGGCCGAAGCCATCAAGCCGGATACCGAGCCGGGTCTCGATAAGTGGCTGAAGATCAATGCGGAATATGCGCAGGTCTGGCCCAACATCACGGTCAAGCGCGATGCCATGGATGACGCCAAGGAAATGGACGGCGTTGCCAACAAATTCGAGCAGTATTTCTCGCCGGAGCCCGGCAAAGGCGATTGAGCTTTGCGCTGTCCTGTTTGGGATTGCTTAACGATTAGGCACGGACGCGACCGTTGCGTCTGTGCATCTGCGAAAGCAAATCATTGATTTCCTCCCATATTTGTGGTAGACATCCAGAACTGTTCCACAAGGCGGCACTTGCGTGCCCAAAAACATCACGAAAGCAACAGAGCACCCGCCGCGGTTCCCGTGACATAGCCAGCTTTGGATTTGTCGTCGCCGTCCGCGATCAGGTGTTGTTTTCGCGCGCGTTCAACGGACCAGTATGGAGTCACCGACGGTTCCCCCGTCTCATCCGGGCCTGACTGACCCGGCCCCGGTCCCGGAAGGCCGGGTGCGTAACAGGGAGTTTGTTAAACGAATGACGACCCAGCAGAAAAAATCTTCAGCGCGCCATGGTTTCAAGACCGGTGAAGCGATCGTTTATCCGGCGCATGGAGTGGGCACAATCACAGCCATCGAAGAACAGGAAGTGGCTGGCATGAAGCTCGAACTGTTCGTGATCGATTTCGAGAAGGACAAGATGCGCCTCAAGGTGCCGGTTGCCAAGGCCGTCAGCATCGGCATGCGCAAGCTGTCCGAAACCGATTTCGTCGAACGCGCCTTGAAGGTTGTCCAGGGCAAGGCCCGCGTCAAGCGCACCATGTGGTCGCGTCGGGCGCAGGAATATGATGCGAAAATCAATTCGGGCGACCTGATTTCGATCGCTGAAGTGGTGCGTGATCTCTACCGCGCCGAAAACCAGCCGGAGCAATCCTATTCCGAGCGTCAGCTCTATGAGGCTGCCCTTGATCGCATGGCGCGCGAAATCGCAGCCGTCAACAAGATGTCCGATACGGAATCGGTTCGTCTCATCGAGGCAAACCTTGCCAAGGGACCGAAGCGCAGCAAGGTTCTGGACGAGGAAGATTCGCACGAAGAAGCGGCCTAAGCCTCTTTTATCCGCACTCACCTGAAAAAGCCCGGCGAAAGCCGGGTTTTTTATTGGAACTTTTTGACATGACGCGCGTTGACCCGCCGGTGCGGCGAGGAATGCAGTCTGTGAAACTGCCTTTGCCGTGTCCGCGCAGGGGAGGGCAAAAGCCCTGACCGCCTGACGTGAACGAGGGGAGCAAAGAGGCATGCCTCAGGCACGATCTGTCCGACCGGCCCTGCCGGCCACGGCAGGTGGGGGTTCTGGGGCTCATGCGCCTTTGTCTGGTCAAACAGTTTCATGGAGAGCGCAATGAACGCCATGTCCGCAGACCGCAATATGATCAAGATCGCGATGGCCGCGCCCTATCTGGCGCGCGAGGAAGAGCGCAATCTTGCCGTGCGGTGGAAGGACGGGCAGGATCGCGATGCCCGCAACCAGATCGCGCTTGCCCATATGCGTCTCGTCATCGCCATGGCCTCCAAGTTCCGTGGCTTCGGCCTGCCCATGAGCGACCTTGTACAAGAAGGTTATGTAGGGCTGTTGGAAGCGGCGGCAAGGTTTGAGCCATCGCGTGACGTGCGTTTTTCGACCTATGCGAGTTGGTGGATCCGCGCCTCCATGCAGGACTATATCCTGCGCAACTGGTCGATCGTGCGCGGCGGCACGAGTTCTGCCCAGAAGGCGCTGTTCTTCAACCTGCGCCGCCTGCGCGCCAAGCTTGCGCGCGGTGGCAATACCAAGACGGCCCAGGCCATCCATGAAGAGATCGCAACGGCCCTGGGGGTCAGCCTGGCGGACGTGCAAACCATGGATGCCCGCCTTTCCGGCAACGATGCCTCGTTGCAGGCGCCCTCGATTGCCGGCGACAGCGATAGCGGTGAGCGGCTCGACATGCTGGAAAGCGCCGAGCCGCTGCCGGACGAGCAGGTCTCTTTCATGATCGATGGTGAACGTCGCCTGAAATGGCTGCAGGCAGCTCTCACCAAGCTCAATGATCGCGAAAAGAAGATCATTCGCGCCCGCCGCCTGACCGATGACGGCGCGACCCTGGAAGCGCTGGGTGCCGAACTTGGAATTTCCAAGGAGCGCGTGCGACAGATCGAAAGCCGGGCCATCGAGAAGCTGAAATCGGCGCTGGTAACCACCAACCCGCAGATGGCGGAGGCCTGCTGAACGCAGGCCCGCCTGCTATTCGGAAATGATCTTGACCCGCTGGCCGGGCTGAAGCGACGCGCCCGTGGGGAGTGCGTTGATCATCTTGAACATGTCGAGCTTGCGGTCCGTCCCCATCATGCGGGCGGCCATGGTCGTGATGTTATCACCCGGTTGAACGGTGACGACACGCACGCGAAGCGGCCGCAGCTCCGCCGCCTCCTGCGGCGTCATGCGCCGGAACGTACGCCGCATGGTATCTGCCGTCGCTTCAAGCGATGTGCTGCCCTTCGGTACCGCCGTGAGGAAACGGAACAGTTGCTTGTCGAGGCGAATGACGGTGACGTCGAAATCCCAGCGCTCGGCTGATGCGCGGGCCGTTGCCGCCGGCAGTCCGTTGATCGTAGTTTCCCGCACAGTGTCCGGCTGCAGCCCTGCGACCCAGCCACTGGTCAGGTAGTTCGACAGGCTCTGGTTGGTATCCGTTGCCTGTACGCCGTCGAAGCGTATGGCGGTCTCGTCCGGTCCGGTCGCAAGGACCGCTTCCACCTTGTTGTCGATGCGAAAACCTTCCGGCACATCGAACCGGATACCAAGCCCCGCATGCAGGAAGGTTTCGTTGCGCACATAGCCTTCGTCCGGGCTGTCGCCGTAGAGGAGGCCATCGATGCCGGTCAGGTAATAATCGCGTCCGCGGTCCCCGACGGTGCCTTCCTGGCCGAATGCGCGGGCATGCTGGCGGGCAAGCTCCACCCGCTGCGGTGCGCTGGGATGGCTGGAAAGGAAGTCGAGGCTCTGGTCCGTATCCGGGTCGGCGGACGAATAGCGAGCATAGGCGGACATGGAATCGAGGAACCGGGCTGCCGCATAGGGGTCGTAGCCGGCTTCGCCCAGCATGCGTACGCCGATCACGTCGGCCTGCAGTTCCTGCTGGCGGGAGAAGGCCGCAAGCCGCAGCTTTCCGCGCGCCAGCGCCTGCTTGCCGGCCAGATCGCTGGACAGGACCTCGGCCACCACCCGGCTGGCGATCACTTCGGCTTCCTCTCGCTTCTGGCGCTCGATGCCGTGATTGGCCGTCACATGGGCCATCTCGTGGCTGAGGACGGCCGCCACTTCCGAGGCGTCATTGGCAAGTGCTAAAAGGCCGCGCGTCACGTAGAGATAGCCGCCCGGCAGCGCAAAGGCGTTGATCGCCGGAGAGTTCAAGATGGTGATGCGGTAGGACTGGTTGGGGTTTTCCGAAACCGCAGTCAACGCACCGGCAATGCGGGCAACCAGCCGTTCGGTCTTTGCGTCATGATACTGGCCGCCATAACTTGCCACGATGCGCGGATGCTCGCGGGCGCCCATCTGGGCGCGCGGATCGTTCTTCTGCACCTCATCGACAATCTGCGGATTGGCCGAGGGCTTCACATCGGCCTGATAGCTTTGGTCCATGACCGATTGGCAGCTGGCGAGAAGCGTTGCGGCAGCAAACAGTGCAGACAGCGCCCGGACGCCGCGGCCACGTGATCCTTGGCCTGCAGCTATCCTGCAAACCCGGTTCAGCGCTGTCATCGTCGTCCGTTCAGTTGGAACCGTCATTCGTCCAAGCCCGCCATCCGGCGCATCGTGCGGCCTCTGCCCCTGCCGCTCTGGTCTGCGTTCGCTGCGGGTGGCGCAACTGCGCGTAACTGCCGTTTTGTCCTCTCTTCAGACAGAACACAAGCACTCACGCGTAATCTTCCAGCCCTCTTTCGCAATGCGGCATCGCACCTGCGCACGTCTAAAATGTGGCGAATTCGTTGACGCTTTATGACGGATCGTCAAATTTCCTGATACGGCGCCGTTCACCGAGGCGAGAGAAACCTTGCCTTCGCTACGGACGAACAGTGCCGTTTTCCACGCCAAGCACCCGGTCCGCCAGCCGCGTAACCTCGTCACGGTCATGGGTCACGATGACAACCGTATTGCCGCTTTCGCGGTGCAGATTGAGCAGCAATTCGGCCATCGATACGCGAAGGGCAGGGTCGAGGGCTGCAAACGGCTCGTCGAGGAGAAGGAGCGGGCGCTTGCGCACAAGGGCGCGCGCAAAGGCTGCCCTTTGCCGCTCACCGCCGGAGAGCGTGCCGGGCATACGTTTTTCGTATCCGGCAAGGCCCACGCGGGAGAGCGCGTCCGACACCGCGCGCCGATCCGCCGGCGACAGTTTCAGCGCGGGGTGAATGCCAAGGCCGACATTGGTCAAGAGATCGAGATGGGCAAACAGGTTGTTGTCCTGAAAGACCAGCGATAGGGGCCGTTGCCCCGGATGCACCCCGGTCATGTCCCTGCCCGACAGACGCACACGGCCGCTGTCCGGCGTCTCGAAGCCGGCCACAAGGTTGAGAAGGGTCGATTTTCCCGACCCCGACGGGCCGGTGATGGCGGTAATCACACCCTCCTCCAGCCGGCAGTCGAAGTGAAAATGGGCAGAACCCAGCACCAGTCGGACGTCGAGGAGTTCCACGGCCGTGGCCGGCGCGTCATTTGCCATCACGATTGCCTCCGGGGACCGGCGGTGCCAAGGGCGGTGAGCGCAAGGCAGATCGCGCCAAGGATCAGCGCCAGCCCGTCGGCATCGTTTGTCCTGTAGCTGCCAAGCCGGCTATAGACCAGGTAGGGCAGGGTGGTGAGGTCCTGCGAGCCGAACAGGGCAACGGCGCCGAGATCGCCAAGCGACAGCGCCATGGCAAAGGACAGTGCCATCATCAGCGGGCGCGCCAGAACCGGCCAGTCTATGAGCCGCATCCGTGAAAAACCCGACAAGCCAAGGCTCGCCGCAAGCCGGCCCGTGCGTGCCGCATGCGTCTCGAAGGCGGGCGCCAGCACCCGCATCACGAAGGGCAGAGCCATCAGCATGTTGACGGTTGCAACCAGCGCGGGCGCGACGCGGCTTACATCCGCATGCGGTCGGATCAGCAGGAACCAGCCGGTGCCGAGGACGACCGGCGGCACCAGCAGGACCAGCGAGGACATGCCCGAGAGGGCTGCCGAAAAGGCCTTGAGAGGGCGGGGCGGATGCCTCAGATCGGCAATGGCGGCGCGTGCGGCGATAATGCCGAGCGAGACGAGGATGGATAAAAGCCCGGCCGAGAAGGCGATGGCTAGGCTGGTGGCCGCTGCTTGGTGGAAGGCCGGCATGGTGACAAGTTTTAGCAGATCGGTCTTCAGGCCCGCCACGACGATGGAGCCGAGCGGCAACAGAAGGAAAAGCGTTGCCACGCCGATGATGCCTGCATCGTAAAGCCTTGCCGGGAGGCTCCGCCCATCAAATCGTCGGTTGGCGCGGCCTTCGCCGACGCCTGCACTCTCCGTGGGCGGAAGTCGGCTGATGATGAGGAGCACCACGGCCGTCAAGCCGATCTGCAGGAGAGACAGGGCAACGGCGCGCGTCGGATTGAAATCGAAACGCAGCGACTGATAGATCGCCACCTCCAGCGTCGTCGCCGCCGGCCCGCCGCCTAGCACCAGAACGAGCGTAAAGCTGGTGGCGCAGAGCATGAAGACAAGGCCCGCGGCCCCCGGCGCGACGCGGGCAAGGGCCGGGCCTTCGATGAAGCGGAAGACGGAAAGCGGGCGCATGCCAAGGCTTGCCGAAAGCCGCCAATATTCTGCGGGCAGGCGCTCCAGCCCGGCCAGCATCAGCCGGCAGGCAAGCGGCAGGTTGAAGAAGACATGGGCAATCAGGATGCCGGAGAGACCGTAGATGCTGACCGGTTGATCGACACCGCCAAACGCCAGCAACCGGTTGAACAGGCCCTGGCGGCCGAAGATGCCGATGAGGCCGAGCGCGCCGATCAGCACCGGCAGCCCCATCGGCACCGCCATCAGCCTGATGATCCAGACCCGCAACGGAAAGGAGGACCTTCTGGCGAGCGCCAGCGTTACCGGTATGGCGAGAAGGATGGACAGAACCGTGGAGAGGCCCGCCTGCAGAAGCGTGAAGCGCAGAAGGCTTGCCGTGTAGCCATCAAAGAGCGCAGCTTGCGATGACGAGGCCGGGGCTATTGCCAAAAGGGCCGTGACCGGTGCCAGAACGAAGAGCGCAACGGCTGAAAGGCTTGCCGCACCGGCCGCCAACCCCCGCTTCCGTTGCGCCTCGCTCAGCATGGATCAGTTCATGCTCATGGCGGCGAGCCATTCGCGTATCCAGGCATCCCGGTTCTTGGCGACCTCCTGCGGGCTCATCAGGAAGGTCTTTGCCGGCTGCACCAGCTTGGAAAACACATCCGGCAGCGGCTCTACGGGCTTTGCGGCGGGCATCATCCAGTTGGTGGTCGGAATGACAGTCTGGAACTCCGGCGAGAGCGTAAAGGCGAGGAATTTCTGCGCAAGCTCCGGGTTTTTGGAAGCCTTCAGGCGGCCCGAAACCTCGATCTGGATGTAATGCCCTTCGGAAAAGGATGCCGCCTGATAGCGATCGGTCTTTTCCTCCATCATGTGGTAGGCGGGCGAGGTGACATAGGAAAAGACCATCGGTGCCTCGCCCTTGGTAAACAGGCCATAGGCCTCAGACCAGCCGGGCGTGACGGTCAGAACGCGGTTCTTCAGCTTTGCCCAGGCTTCCGGTGCCTTGTCCCCGTAGACGGACCGTACCCAGAGGAGCAGGCCAAGCCCCGGCGTGGACGTGCGCGGATCCTCGATGGCAATCTTCTGCGACGCGTCGCCTTCGACCAGGTCTTTCAGGCTCGTCGGCGGCGTCTTGATAGTCTGCGTGTCGTAGATGACGGCAAAGTGACCGTAATCGTAAGGCACGAACACATCATCGGAAAAGCCGCCCGGCACAGCTGCGGAAGCGGTGTCGATGCCGTGGGGGGCGAAAAGACCGGTATCCTTGGCTTCCTGGATGAGGTTGGTGTCAAGGCCAAGCGCCACGTCTGCTTCGGAAGAGGAGCCTTCGAGCTTCAGGCGGGTGAGAAGCGCCACGCCGTCTGCCACGGCAACGAAGTTCACCGTGCACGCGCAGGTCTTTTCAAAGGCTTCCTTGACCTTGGGCCCCGGGCCCCAGTCGGAAATGAAGCTTTCATAGGTATATACGGTCAGCGTCTTTTTCTCCGCGGCCGAAGCCGGCAGCGACAGGGTGAGCGCCGCAAGCGCTGCACAGGCAGTGGACAGGAATATGCGCATCGAGGCCTCCTTCGTTGATCAACACAGGGGGAACAGGCGCTGGATGCAAGCCGTCTAATCCCTCCGCCGGTGTTAGCCGGATCAGGTTCCGCGGGTTGACGTGACCGTCTCTCAGCGATGGCCTTGCGGCCATTGCACCCCGTTAGAGCAGGCGAAGATGTATCGGTAGGATGGTGGCTTGGCAAGCCACCGGGAGATCAGGCGTGAAAGCTCAGGCCGTCGCGCGGGGAAACACCTGCAGCTCGCGCGGCACGGCGGCAATGGCGCCCAGGCGATTGGCAATGGCATAATCCACCGACTGCTCCATCACATGCGGCATGACCGGTTTGGTGAGCACGCCGAGCGAGCGGCCGATGTCGCAGCGCAGCTGTTCCGGATTGGCGGTCATGAAGATCACGGTTATGCCGTAGCGCTCGGACAATTCGCGCCCAATCGATGGACCGGTTGCGCCATCAGACAGGTTGACGTCCACGAGCGCAATATCGACGTAAGGGGCAAGGTCCATGGCGTGGTCGCGGCCGCTTGCAAAGCCGCTGACGGTCAGGCCCATGCTCTCGATCGTATCTGCCATGTCGAGGGCAATCAGAAACTCGTCCTCGACGATCATCACTCTTTGTTTCATGGCTGCACTGGCCAGCCGACGACGCACTACAGATGCCGACATGGTACATTCCTCTGTTGACGGGTACTCGAGGCGCTTGGCTTTGGTTAAGGCCTTGCACCCATCGAACGTGCCGTTTTGGGAAATGTTCCGGGATCTGACGACAAATCTCGACGCTAAGACTTTGTTAAACTTAAGAATAGCTTAAGATCAGCCTTCGAGCTCCTCGCGCAGCATCTCAAGCTCCAGCCATTCCTCTTCCATTTTCGCTAGCTGTTCCCGCAGCTTCTCCAGTTCCGCAGCGATACGATTGAAGGCTGCGGCGTCCTTGGAAAACAGGTTCGGATCGGCCATCGTCTTTTCGCGGGAAGCGATATCCGCTTCGACCTTTGCCATCTCCTTGGGCAGATTTTCCAGTGCGAATTTCTGCTTGAAGGACAGTTTTGCCTTGTTCTTCGGCGCGTCCGCCGACGTCTGCACGGGGCCGGCTGCGTCATTGCGGGCCTTGTCCGCCCGGCGCTTTTCGTCCTGCATGCCCTTGCGCTGCGCCATCATGTCCGTATAGCCGCCGGCATATTCGATCCAGCGGCCATCCGGCGCCTCGGGCATTGCTGGCGCAATGGTGGAGGTGACGGTGCGGTCGAGGAAGTCACGATCATGGCTGACCAGGATGACGGTGCCGTTATAGCCGGCAACGATTTCCTGCAACAGGTCCAGCGTCTCGATGTCGAGGTCGTTGGTCGGTTCGTCGAGGATCAGGAGGTTGGATGGCTTTGCCATCATGCGTGCCAGCATCAGACGGGCGCGCTCGCCACCCGACAAATTCTTGATCGGCGTGCGCATCTGCTCCGGCTGGAACAGGAAATCCTTCATGTAGCCGGCCACGTGGCGCTGTTCGCCATTCACCAGCAGGCTCTCGCCGCGCCCGTCGGTGAGGTAATGGCTGAGCGTATCCTCTAAATTCAGGTCCTCGCGCTTCTGGTCAAGCGTTGCAATCTCCAGATTGGTGCCGAGCTTGATCGTGCCCTCATCCTGCTCCAGCTGGCCGGTCAGCATCTTCAGAAGCGTCGTCTTGCCTGCACCATTGGGGCCGACAAGGCCGATCCGGTCGCCGCGATGGACGCGGATCGAAAACGGCGCCACGATCTGGCGGTCACCGTAACGCTTGGTAATGCCTTCCGCCTCGATGACGAGCTTGCCGCTCTCCTTGCCCTCGGTCACCGCCGCCTGGATGGTGCCCTGTGGACCCTTGTGGCCTCGATAATCGGCGCGCAGGCTCTGTAGGTTGCCGAGACGGCGCATGTTGCGCTTGCGCCGTGCGGTCACGCCGTAGCGCAGCCAATGCTCCTCGCGCTCGATCTGCTTGCCGAGCTTGTGCTGTTCAAGCTCTTCTTCTTCCAGCACCTTGTCGCGCCATTCCTCGAAGAAGGCAAAGCCGCGCGCCAGCCGCCGCGACAGGCCGCGATCGAGCCAGACGGTGGCGGTGGATACCTTTTCGAGAAAACGTCGGTCATGCGAGATGACCACCAGCGCGCTTCGCGTTTTCTGCAGCTCGCCTTCCAGCCACTCGATGGTGGGAAGATCGAGATGGTTGGTCGGCTCGTCGAGCATCAGGATGTCCGGCTCCGGCGCCATCACGCGGGCAAGCGCTGCACGGCGCGCCTCGCCGCCGGAAAGCCGGGTCGGATCTTCCTGGCCGGTGAGACCAAGATGCTCGAGAAGATAGGTCACCCGGTAGGGATCGTCGCCGGGGCCAAGGCCCGCCTCGGCATAGGCCTGCACCGTTGTGTAGCCGGCAAAATCCGGCGCCTGCTCAAGATAGCGAATGGTCGAGGAGGGGTGGCGGAACACCTCGCCCGATTGCGCTTCGACAAGGCCTGCGGCAATCTTCATCAGCGTCGACTTGCCCGAGCCATTGCGCCCGACAAGGCAGATGCGGTCGCCCGGCTCCACCTGGAAATTGGCGCCGTTGAGCAGCGGTGCGCCGCCAAAGCTCAGGTAAATGTCGTCGAGCTTGAGAATGGGAGGTGCCATCTTGTTCCTTAGGCTCCGGTCAGGTCATAGGGGCGGGCCATCAAAAGCGCGCGCCCGTGTCCGAGCGAGATCGAGATCGGGCCCTGCGCGACATTGGATATGGTGCGCGACGAGCCGAATGTCAGGGAAAAATCGGTGAGCGGGTAGCGCACGTTGGACAGGGTCAGTCCCTCAAGATCGCTGAAGCCGAGCACGGAAAACAGCGAGCCGTTCGGCAGCTCCAGTTCCATCTCGTCGCCGCTGATCAGCGGATAGGCCTCTTCTTCGCCTGAGGTCAGCATGACTTCCAGCCCCTCTTCGGCAAGCGCCAGTGCATGCAAATGGTGCTGCAGCGCATGGTCGGAGCGTTCGCCGCCCAGCGCACCGACGAGGATCAGCCGTTCGGCCCCGCGCGCCAGGGCTTCGGCAACGGCAATCTCGCCATCGGTTGCAGCCTTCGTTGCGGGATAGGAATGGCGCTCTACCTGGCGGAAGCTGTCGCGCAGTGCTGCATCTGCGGAATCGAAATCGCCCACCCAAAGCTCCGGCATGAGGTTCAGCGATTGGGCATGGCGCATGCCGCTATCGGCGGCAATCACGCGGCTTCCGGCGATCAGCGCGTTCAAACGCTCTGTCACGGTCAGGTTGCCGCCAAGGAGAAGGGTAAAGGTGGATGGGCTCATGGGTCATGCCCTTAGCGCATCTTCCGCCAAAAGCAAAAGCCCTATGTGCGCGGCCCGCCTCCAAGTCATCGGTGCTTGCCCATGGAGGGCGAACAAGCGGGTCGTATGGTTGGATGATATGGCTGGAGGGCAACGGGCAGGATAACCACCGGCCGCCGCCCTCCACGGTCGACGTGCCGGCATCACGTGCGGGCGGGCGGGCTGAGCGCGCCGGCCCGCCGCGCATTGTCAACGCTTCTTCGGGCTTGCAGCCGCCGCACCCTTCAATTGCGTGGTGAAGGTGGATGCCGGCGCTGCCGAAGGCTTTTCCTTGTCCTTCTTGGGCTTTCTCACTTCGCGGTTCGAACGGACCTGACCTTTGGCCATGGGATGCTTCCTTGTTGCGCAGGCTCATGCGCTGCGGCGGGGGTGATGCGGGTGAAACAGATCATGCAAGAACGCTCGTCCCAGGTGAGAAACCCGTGTCAAACCGGTCACAACATCGGGGCGGTCGGGGACCGGGCAGGCCCGGTCGGGAAGCAGGAGAGATAGAATGCAGTCTTTGCCGGGCGCCTTTTCGGTCTCATCCAGAGGCGCCAGGCATTGAAAGTCTGCACGCGCCAGCGTGTCAGAACTATGGCTGAACACAAGCACATTTTTTAAACGGCAGCCGGGATATCCGGCCTTTCTTTCTTGCGAAGGCCGCGCCTGCTCTTTACCTCTTGGCGCCGAAACCGGCCTTGACCGACACGAGACGGCCGAACGGGGAATGAGGCACCATGCAGTTTACCGGAACCGACGACTATATCGCCGACAAGGACCTGATGGTCGCCGTCAATGCCGCCATCCGGCTGGAGCGTCCGCTTCTGGTGAAGGGCGAACCCGGCACCGGCAAGACGGAACTGGCCCGCCAGATTGCACTCTCGCTTGGGCTTGCGATCATCGAATGGAACGTCAAGTCCACCACGCGCGCCCAGCAGGGGCTCTACGACTATGATGCGGTCTCGCGCCTGCGCGACAGCCAGCTCGGCGATCCGCGCGTCAACGACATTGCTCATTATATCCGGCGCGGCAAACTGTGGCAGGCCTTTGCCGCCGGTGAGAAGGTCGTGCTGCTGATCGACGAGATCGACAAGGCCGATATCGAGTTTCCGAACGATCTTCTGCAGGAACTCGACCGCATGGAATTCCACGTCTACGAAACCGGCGAGACGGTGAAGGCGACGGTACGCCCCATCGTCATCATTACGTCCAACAACGAGAAGGAACTGCCGGACGCCTTTCTGCGTCGCTGTTTCTTCCACTATATCCGCTTTCCCGATCAAGACACGCTGGAGCGGATCGTTGCGGTGCATTACCCCGGCATCAAGTCCTCGCTGCTCAGCGCCGCTCTCACCCGTTTCTATGAAATCCGCGAGATGCCGGGCCTGAAGAAGAAGCCCTCGACATCGGAAGCGCTCGACTGGATCCGGCTGCTGGTTGCCGACGATATCGATGCCGAGGATCTCGGTGCCGATGTAAAGACGGCTTTGCCCAGACTGCATGGCGCGCTGTTGAAGAACGAGCAGGACGTGCATCTTTTCGAACGCATGGCCTTCATGGCCCGGCGAGAGCGTTAGGATGTTCGAAAGCAAGAAAAAGCCCGCTGATTGACGGGCACGGAAGAAAGGCCTATTTAATCAGCCTCTCGTGGTGATTTGGCCGGCCGGCTTGCAGCCACGTTAAATAAGTCGCTAAAGGGCCGTGAGAAGCGTTCAAAGACTTCCCCCGGACCGGTTGCGATTTTTCGCCGCCGGTTTTTTTGTTTTTGTCGAGTGAAGACCATGCCGATCAAGATCCCCGATACGCTGCCCGCTTTCGAAGCACTGACGCACGAAGGCGTGCGCGTGATGACCGAGACGGCCGCGGTGCGTCAGGATATCCGCCCGCTGCAGATCGGTCTGTTGAACCTGATGCCGAACAAGATCCGCACGGAGGTGCAGATTGCGCGCCTCGTCGGCGCCTCGCCGCTGCAGGTGGAACTGTCGCTGGTGCGTGTCGGCGGCCACAAGGCGAAGAACACCTCGGAAGAGCATCTTCTCTCCTTCTACCAGACCTGGGACGAGGTGAAGGACCGCAAGTTCGATGGCTTCATCATCACCGGCGCGCCGGTGGAGACGCTGCCCTATGAACAGGTGACCTATTGGGACGAGATGCGCCAGATCTTCGATTGGACAGAGACCAATGTCCATTCGACGCTCAACGTCTGCTGGGGCGCGATGGCGGCGATCTATCACTTTCACGGCGTGCCGAAGCACGAGTTGAAGGAAAAGGCTTTTGGCGTGTATCGCCACCGCAACCTAGCGCCCTCCTCCGTCTATCTCAGCGGCTTTTCCGATGATTTCCAGGTGCCGGTATCACGCTGGACGGAAGTCCGCCGCGCCGACATCCAGACAGTGCCGGGGTTGGAACTGTTGATGGAATCCGACGAGATGGGCGTCTGCCTCGTCCATGAAAAGAAGGGCAACCGGCTCTACATGTTCAACCATGTCGAATATGATTCCACGTCGCTGGCGGAAGAATATTTCCGCGACGTGAATGCCGGCATCCCCATCAAGATGCCGTATAACTATTTTCCGCATAACGACGTGGCGCTGACGCCGCTCAACCGCTGGCGCAGCCATGCCCATCTGTTGTTCGGCAACTGGATCAACGAGATGTACCAGACCACGCCGTATGAGCTGGAGAAAATCGGCAAGGTGTAAGGGCGGAGGCGCGCCGTGTTCATTCCCTTCTTTCTGTCGCTGAAGCAGGCAAAAATTCCCGTGACGCTTCGGGAATTCCTGGCGCTTCTCGACGGGATGCAGGCGGGGCTTGCCGAGTTCGATGTCGAGGGCTTCTATTATCTCGCCCGCGCCACGCTGGTGAAGGATGAGCGCCATATCGACCGCTTCGACCAGGTTTTTTCGACCTGTTTCAAGGGTGTCGAGGCCGTGTCCGGCGCCGATGCGGTCAATGCAGAACATCTGCCGGAAGACTGGCTGCGCAAGCTTGCCGAAAAGCACCTGACGGCGGAGGAGAAGGCGCTGGTCGAGGCGCTCGGCGGCTTTGATGCTCTGATGGACACGCTGAAGAAGCGCCTGGAAGAACAGGAGGGCCGCCATCAGGGTGGCTTCAAATGGATCGGCACGGCCGGCACCTCGCCCTTCGGCGCGCATGGTTACAATCCGGAGGGTGTGCGCATTGGCCAGGAGACCTCGCGCCATCGCAAGGCGGTCAAGGTGTGGGACAAGCGGGATTTCCGTGATTTCGACGATGCCCGCGAGATGGGCACGCGCAACATCAAGGTGGCGTTGAAGCGCCTGCGCCGCTGGGTGCGCGACGGCGCCGTCGACGAACTGGATCTGCCAGGCACCATCCGCTCCACGGCCGAACACGGCTATCTCGACGTCAAGACGCGGCCAGAGCGGCGCAATGCCGTCAAGCTTCTGATGTTCTTCGATGTCGGCGGATCGATGGATGATCATGTGCGGGTGGTCGAGGAGCTGTTCTCCGCCGCCCGCGCCGAATTTCGCCATCTAGAGCATTTCTATTTCCACAACTGCCTTTACGAAAGCGTGTGGCGCGACAACCGCCGCCGTTCCGAGCGGCTGGCCGTTGAAACTATCCTGCGAAGCTATGGGCCGGACTACAAGGTGATTTTCGTCGGCGATGCCACCATGAGCCCCTACGAGATCAGCCATACCGGCGGCTCCGTCGAGCACTGGAACAAGGAGCCGGGTTCCGTCTGGATGCGCCGGCTGACCGACCACTTCTCCCATGTTGCCTGGATCAATCCCGTGCCGGAGGCGCATTGGCCGCATGTCCAGTCGCTCATCATGATGCGCGCGCTGCTGGAAGGCCGCATGTTTCCGCTGACGCTGCAGGGGCTTGAACAGGCAACGCGACTGCTGTCGCGCTGACGGCGTTTCAACCATTGCGAAGCTGTCGGAAATGGCGCAGTTTGCGCCCGCTAGCGATTGAGGAGCAGGACGGATAGCATGACGACACAGGGCGAAATCTTCGGTACCACCCCCAAGGGCGAAACCGTCTACCGGGTCAAGATTTCCGGCGGCGGGCTCACCGCTCATGTGATGACCTGGGGCGCTGTCATCCAGGATCTGCGCCTTGAGGGCCATGAGGCGCCGCTGGTGCTGGGCTTTGACAATTTCGACGATTATCCGCTGCATTCCTCCTATTTCGGCGCAACGCCCGGGCGCGTGGCAAACCGCATCGGCAAGGGGCAGTTCACGCTGGATGGCAAGGCCTATCAGCTGGATCTGAACCAGCAGGGCGTGACGCACCTGCATGGCGGCCGCGATGGCCTTGGCAAGACCAACTGGACGATCGTGGCGCACGCCGAAAACAAGGTCATCCTGCAGGTGACTGACCCGGACGGCCGCGGCGGCTATCCTGGCAATTGCACCGTGACCGCAACCTATGAGCTGAAGGACGATGGCGTTCTGAGCGTGATCTACGAGACGGTGACGGATGCCCCGACGCTCGCCAATCTCTGCCAGCACACCTACTTCAACTTGGATGGCCGCGACACCATTCTGGGCCACGACATCATGATTGCCGCCGACCAGTATCTGGAACTCGACGAGCAGCAGGTGCCGACCGGCGTTCTGGTGCCGGTCGAGGGAACGGCGATGGACCTGCGCGCGCTTGGACCGGTGGCCCGCACCGATGCGACTGGCGCGCAGGTGGATTTCGACCACAATTACTGCCTGTCGCCTGAGCGGGTGGAGAAGCGCTCCGTGGCACTGGTGCGCAGCGTCAATTCCGGTGTCTCGCTCGAAGTGCGCACCACCGAGCCCGGTGTTCAGCTTTACTGTGCCTTCAAGCTGGTGCCCTCGGTGCCGGGCCTTTCCGGCAAGCCCTACCAGCCCTATGCGGGCCTCTGCCTTGAAACGCAGATCTGGCCGGATGCCATCAATCACGAGGGCTTTCCGAACGCCGTGCTGCGGCCGGGCGAGGTGCTGCGCCAGGAAACCGACTACGTGTTTTCCAAGAGCTGACGGCTCTGCCCCCACCCTTCACCGGAGGGCGGGGGCAACATCGCGGCTCAGGCCTTTGGGAGCGCCGGGCTGAACACCATCAGGCTCAGAAGCTCGAACAGAACCTGCGCGCCGGCATGGGCCGTATTGGCTGTCGAATCATATTGCGGCGCGACCTCGACCACGTCGGCACCGACAAGGTTGATGCCCTTGAGGCCGCGGATCAGTTCCAGCACCTCGCGCGTCGTCAGGCCGCCCACTTCCGGCGTGCCGGTTCCCGGCGCAAAGGCCGGATCAAGGCTGTCGATATCGAAGGACAGGTAGGTCGGGCCATTGCCGATGATCGCCTTCGCCTTGTCGATGATAGCGGGAATACCGAGACCGGTTACTTCCTCGGCATGGATCACCGTCATGCCGCTCTCATAGGAAAATTCCCAGAGATATTCGGCCGAGCCGCGAATGCCGATCTGGATCGTGCGCGTCGGGTCGAGAACGCCATCCAGAACCGCGTTGCGAAACGGGCCGCCATGGTGGAATTTTGTCTGGTCGAAGGCGCCGCTGGTGTCGCAATGGGCGTCGATATGGATAAGGCCGACCGGCTGGTTTTTGCCCACCGCCTTCAGGATCGGATGGGTGATCGAATGATCGCCGCCGACGGCCAGCGGAAGGACACCCGCCTCAACGATCTGGCCAAAGCGCTTTTCGATGTCGTCATGGCTCATTTCCAGCCGGTAGCGGCTGCGAAACGGCACGTCGCCGATATCAGCAACGTTGAGGTCGAAGACCGGCGCGCAGCCGAGGACGTGATTATAGGGGCCGATGCGGTCGATGGTGCGCAGCGCCCGTGGCCCGAAGCGGGAGCCCGGCCGGTTGGTGACGCCGAGATCCATCGGCACGCCGGTGATTGCCACCTGCAGATCGCCGAAATCCGGATTGTCAGCCGCGACGGGCTGGTAGGGGGCCGAGAGAAACGTCGGCACACCGGCATAAGGGGCTGCCCGCGTGCCGTTGCGAAAAATCTTCTCGCCCACTTTGGCAAAGGCCGGATCAAAGATCTCGCCGCTTTCGCTTTGCGCATATTTGGCGCGCAGGGCGTCCAGTTTGTCCGGGGTCCAGGTCATGGGGCTTGTCTTTCATCCATTGCCGGAAAGCTGCGCAGGAAATAAGCGCAGCTTTCCCTTGCCTTCGATTTTGGCATTATCTTCGAAATTGAGCCGCAAAATCAATTGACAATCGTTTCCCGACCGCCGTTATTCCGGGACGTTCATCGTAAGGCTGCCGCTCCATGTCCATGCCCGCATTCAATCCGCTCGTGCAATCCATCCAGCCGCCGCCGGTGCCTTCCGTCCAGGCCTGGGCACGTGCCTATGATGGCTCGCACGGGCCGCTGATCGACCTGTCGCAGGCAGTGCCCGGCTATCCGGCGCATCCGAAGATGCTGGAACTTCTCGGGCAGACGGCCTCCTCGCTTGCCTCCACAGGCTATGGTCCGATCGAGGGAGATGCGAGACTGCGGGACGCCTATGCAGCCCATTCGGCAGAGGTTTATGGCGCCGGCATTACGGCTGCCAATATTCACGTGACCTCCGGCTGCAACCAGGCCTTTCTCTGCGCCGTGATGGCCGTTGCCGGCGCGGGCGATACGGTGCTGATGACGGATCCCTACTATTTCAACCATGACACGACGCTTGCCATGCTGGGCATACGCAGCCGCTTCGTCGCCTGCGCGGCCGAGGATGGCTTCGTGCCACGCCTTGAGGCCATCGAGGCCGCGCTTGAGGCGGGCGTCAAGGCCCTGGCGCTGGTGTCGCCCAACAACCCGACCGGGGCCGTCTATCCGCCGGACCTCCTGAAGGCGATCTTTGCACTCTGCCGCAGCCGTGGCGTCTGGCTGATCCTTGACGAAACCTACCGCGATTTCCTGCCCACCGCCGGTCTTGCGCCGCACGGGCTGTTTGCCGAGGAGGGCTGGCAGGATGGGTTCGTCTCGCTCTACAGCTTTTCAAAGAGTTTTTGCATTCCCGGCCACCGTCTTGGTGCCATCACGGCAGGTCCCGTCTTTGTCGCGCAGGTGGCCAAGATCATGGACAACCTGCAGATCTGCGCGCCGCGCGCGGCCCAGGCCGCCGTCGCCGAGGCCCTGCCGCTGCTCACCGATTGGCGGGAGGAAAACCGGCTGGAGATCCTGCGCCGTGCCGAGGCGCTCAGAGCCGCGATGGCTAAGCTTCCAGCCTGGCAGCTTGCCGCCGTCGGCGCCTATTTCGCGTTCGTGAAACATCCGTTTTCCGGTGTGACGTCGGCTGAGGTTGCCGAGGCCCTGGCGCGACAGGTCGGTATTTCCTGTATTCCCGGCGGATATTTTGGCACCGCCCAGGAGAATTACCTGCGCTTTGCCTTTGCCAATGCCGATGCCGCCACCATCGGCCGGCTCAACGAGCGGCTGGCGGGCTTTACCCTCTGATCAGGCAAAGACCGCAGCAATCAGGAAGAAGGCGCTCTTGATGATGGCGTAAATGACGCCCGCCACCAGGAACAGCGAGACGACGCCGAGCGTGGCGCCGCCTGCAATCCACACGCCGTCCTTTTCCAGAATACCGAAGGCCATCATGCAGAGCGCAACTGCCGGCAGCATGTTGCCAAGCGGAATGGGAAGCGCCAGCACCACCGCAAGGATGAGGCTGAAGCAGCCGATGATCCGCTCGGCGCCTGGCGAGGACAGGCTTCTCCAGCGCGGCCTCAGCATGCGCTCGGCCTTGGCGATCCACGGGCTTGCCTTGTCAACCATGCCGGCAAAATCGGTCCGCAGCATCGAGCGGCCGGCGATGAATTTCGGCAGCCACGGCGCTTTGCCAAGGGCCATCTGGGCAGCGAGAAAAACCAGCGGAATGCCGAGGATTGCCGATGTTCCAGGGGGTGTCGGAATGGTGTTCGGCATGGCAAAGATGAAGATCAGCGCGCCGAAGGCACGGTCCTGCATCAGCGACAGAAGATCGGCCACGGAGACGCGCTCGCGCCTCTTGTCATCGGCCATGGTTCTCAGAATGGCGGAAAAGCTCAAGGGCTCTGCGCCATGTCCGCGATCGGCGCCTGGGCTGTCCTGCGCGTCCTCAGGTTGGTCTTGGGGCAGGGCCATTACATGCTCGACAGGCACTTGAGTACGGGAGGACTATAACGCGAAGATCTCATGGAAATGGCCATGCCGCAAGAACATGGCCATTCGGTGGGCGAAGGCAAAGAAGTGCCGGTCAACGGCCGCGGGGCACGCTTAGCCCTCGCGGTCGCCGGTCAGGCTCAGCAGCAGCTGGAAGATGTTGACGAAGTTGAGATAGAGCGACAGCGCGCCGAAGACGGCAAGCTTCTGCTGGCTCTCCTGGTCAAAGTTTTCCGCATACTGCTCCTTGATGTTCTGCGTGTCCCAGGCGGTGAGGCCGATGAACACGAAGATGCCGATGATCGATATGGCAAACTGCAGGGCGCTGGAGCCGAGGAAGATGTTGACCACCGAGGCGATCACCACGCCGATGAGGCCCATCATCAGGAACGAGCCGAACTTCGACAGGTCACGCTTCGTCACATAGCCGTAAAGGCTGGTGGCGCCGAACATGGTGGCGGTGATGAAGAAGGTGCGGGCGATGCTGGCGCCGGTAAAGACGAGGAAGACGGAAGCCAGCGACAGGCCCATGACGGCGCAGAAGGCCCAGAAGGTGATCTGGGCGGTGGAGGCCGACATGGTCTGGATCTTGAACGAGAAGAAGAACACGAAGGCGAGCGGGGCAAGCATCACCACCCATTTGAGCGGGGTCGAGAAGATCGGCACGTAAAGCGCCGGCGTCGAGGACACGACGAAGGCGACGATGCCGGTGATGACAAGGCCGAGGCCCATGTAATTGTAGACGCGCAGCATGTGCTTGCGCAGCGCCTCATCGAAGACGGCCTGGGATTGGACGGCCGGATTATATCCGAAACGGGGGTTCATCGGGGGTCTCCTGTGGTTGATCAGTAAAGCGATTTTGCAAGGCGTTCGGCCTCGCCACGCAGGTTGGTGGCATTTTCAGCATGGGCGACCAGCGCATAGGCCACCTCGCCGATCTGCCAGTAGGAGGCCTTGACGGCATCCTGCGTGACATCGGACACCTGCTGCACGGCAAAGCTGCCGGGCCGCACGGCAAACAGCGACAGGCGCGTCTTGTCGCCATCGGTCAGCGCCATCTCGACGCTCGGACCGAAGGCGGAAGGAAAGATCTGCACGTCTTCCACCTGCCAGTCCTTCGGGATGTCAGGCATGACGATGGCGGTTGCCGAGCGGATCTCGGTCGGGTCGAAGCGCGGGGCTTCCTGCTGCGAGTGCATGGTGTGGCGCAGTGCCGACGTGCCATGCGCGCGGATGGCTTCCTCCACGAAGGCGGGCGGCGGCACGGAGGCGACCACTTCCGACACGGTGAAGGGGCCGAAATGGCTGCTGAGGCCCCAGCCGGCGGCCACCAGCGCCACCGTTGCCGCAAGCCGCTGCAGGGAGTGGACGATGCGCCCGCGCGACAGGGCGGCCTGCAGGCGGCGCGCCGCCTCACGGGTCTCCGGCCGGCCATGGCGATGGCCTTCGGCAAGCGCCAGGCGCAGCTCGCCCTTGATGGCAAGGTCTGCCATCACGCGTGCTGCGATGTCGGGATTTTCCGAAAGATAGGCTTCCACCTCGATACGGCGGCCGGCATCCAGCTGGTCGTCCACATAGGCTTCCACATCGGCGGACTGGACCGGATCAACGGGTTTCATCGCGTCCCCCTTCAATGAGTTTGAGATGGTTGGCGCCCTCGGCCGGGCGTCGGCCGGTTTCCTCGAAGGCGCGCAAGGCCGCACGCGCCCGAGAGACGCGCGACATCAGCGTGCCGACGGGAATGGCCAGTGCGTCCGCTGCATCCTGATAAGAGAGCCCCTCGATAGCGACGAGATGCAGCGCATCCCGCTGTTCCGGCGGGAGGGCAAAGAAGGCTTCCCGCAACTGCTTCAGCCGGATCGACTGATCCGGATCGGCATGATGCACGGTCTCGGCGATGTCGGCGGCGGCCTTGTGGCGATTGTCGCTGGAACGGCGCGCGCGGATGCGGTCGATATGCGTGTTGTGGACGATCGACAGCAGCCAGTTGCGCAGGTTTCCACTGTTGCGGAAGCTCGCCTTGCGCTCATAGGCCTTGACCAGGGCATCATGCACCAGATCCTCGGCGTCGTCGGGATTGCGAACGAGCGAGCGGGCATAGCGGCGAAGCGTTGCCAACTGGTTCAGGACATCGAAGGGGTGTCTCTTGTCGCTCATGCCCCAGTATACGGAGACGACGTGCGATTTATTCCGCGGTGCTGCGAATTTTTTTTTGATTACCGGCAGCCGGTTCAGCCGATGGCCGGGCCTGTATAGCGGGCGCGGGGGCGGATCAGCTTGTCGTCCAGCGCCTGCTCCAGCGCATGGGCAATCCAGCCGGCCGTGCGGCTGATGGCAAAGAGCGCCAGCGCCGATCCCTGCGGCAGGCCGAGGGCGCGGCGCAGCGCCACCAGCGCAAAATCGCAGTTCGGCAGCTTGCCATCCATGTCGCTCATCACCGCCAGCAGATCGGCCTGTGCTGAATTTTCCGGCAGGTGGGGAAGCAGTCCGCGCGCACGCGGATCGCCGTCCGGATAGATGTGATGGTCAAAGCCCGGCACGCTGTCGCCGCGCCGCAGGCGGTTTTCGATCACGGTCGCTGCATCGCCGACGCGCTCCACCTCATCGAACAGCAGTTCCACAAGGCTTGTGGTGCCGCCATGCAGCGGGCCGCTCAGTGCCGACAGGCCGGCATTGAGGCAGGCGCCAAGCGAGGCGCCGGTGGAGGCGACGACACGCACGGCAAAGGCCGAGGCATTGAGTTCATGATCGGCCAGTAGAACAAGGGCGCGCCGCACGATATCACGGCCCTTGTCATCCAGCCCCCAGGCGTCTGCCAGACACGCGTCGATCGGCCGGCTGTCCGGCTGCCGGCTGACAGCGGCGCCGGCCACGGTGCGCAGCAGCGCGCAGGCGCCCGGCCATAGACGCTGCGGATTGCGCTTCCAGGCCGTTGCCCGCCCGACGGCAACAAAGGGCAGCAGCGACTGGCAGCGCTCCGTTAGCGGCAGAGTTGCCGTCTTTGCCAGCAATTGCGCGTCAAAGGTCTCGGGCGTCGCCTTTGCCGTAGAGAACGGGTCGTCCTCGCCGCAGTCCCACAGCAGGCGGGCAATGTCTTCCAGGCTTTCGGTGTCGGCCAGATGCAGCGCATTGCGACCGCGATAATGAAGCGCGCCGTTGTCGATCAGCGTGATGGCAGAGGACAGAACCGGCAGACCCCAATCGAGCGTCGTCGCCGCCACGTCTCGCGGCCGCCGGCCGACGGCCTTGCGCTTCTTCAACTCCTCCACGTCGTGGGCGCTGTACAGTCTGCGGCGCGGATCGTCTCCCGCGTCGCTCGTCTGGATCAGGCCGCGGCTGACATAGGCGTAAAGCGTCGGCCGGCTGATCTCCAGTGCGGCAGCAGCGGCTTCTGCAGTCATGAATTTGTCGCGCAGGCTCATCGGCAAGGTTCACATTGATTAGATGAATCAAGATTGACGATATATATGCACTGCAACATCCTCAAGCGGAATTGACAACAACAATCCGACAAAGAGGAAATGCCATGAGCCATCCCAGCACTCCCGTACTCGCCACCGCATCGCAGGCACCCGGTCTTGATGATGTGATTGCCGCCGAAACGCGCCTCAGCCATGTGGATGGTGTCGCCGGCGAACTGATCCTGCGCGGCTATCATCTGCAGGAGATGGCCGACTGGACGTTCGAGGAAGCGCTTGCGCTGCTCTGGCGGGATCTGACGCCGGAGGTCTTGAGCGCGGCGGATATCAAACATGCGCTCGGCGCTGCGCGTGGTCGGGCGTTTGCCCTGATGCAGCCGCTCCTGTCGGCGCTATCGGGCCTTTCGCCGGTGGAGGCGTTGCGGCTTCTGCTCGCAGCCCTGCCGGATGAGGAAACCACAGCCCATCCGGTGCTTGCCGTTGCCGCCGTTCCGGTCTTTGCCGCTGCCATTGCCCGTGGCGGCCAGGGGCTTTCCCCGGTGGAGCCGGATGCAGCGCTGTCCCAGGCGGAAGATTTCCTGCGCATGCTGAAGGGCGCGCAGGCCGAGCCGGACAAGGTCAAGGCGCTCGATACCTATCTTGTGACGGTTGCCGATCACGGCCTCAACGCCTCCACCTTTACCGCACGCGTCATTGCCTCCACGAAGGCGGGGCTTTTCTCGTCCGTTGTCGGGGCGCTGTGTGCCTTGAAGGGTCCGCTGCATGGCGGAGCACCGGGGCCGGTCCTCGACATGCTGGATGCCATCGGTGACGCTTCCCGCATCGAGAGCTGGCTTTCCGATGCGTTAGCGCGCGGCGAACGCCTGATGGGCTTTGGCCACCGCATCTACCGCGTGCGCGACCCGCGGGCCGATGTGCTGAAGGGGGCCGTCGCCAGGCTGAAGGATGGCAATGGCCGCATCCGTTTTGCCGAGCAGGTGGAGACGGCTGCGCTTGCTCTGCTGCAGGAGAAGAAGCCGCTGCGGCCGCTGCAGACCAATGTCGAGTTTTACACGGCGCTCGTTCTGGAGGCGGTTGGCTTTCCGCGCGACAGCTTTACCAATGTCTTTGCCGCCGGCCGCATGGCGGGCTGGACGGCGCATGTGCTGGAGCAGGAGCAAACCGGCCGGCTCATTCGTCCGCAATCGCGCTATGTCGGGCCGATGCCGAAGGCCAAGGCCTGACATGCAGTCTTCCTGAAGTCTCTCCGGAGCGGATGCCAAAACGCATCCGCGATGGGACGAAATATGTGGGATTTCTGAAGCGACATAAAGTCCTAAACCGAGGAAATGTCCTCGGCCTGACCATCAATTTTCTGTAAGAGAAAATTGGAGCGGGCGAAGGGATTCGAACCCTCGACCCCAACCTTGGCAAGGTTGTGCTCTACCCCTGAGCTACGCCCGCTCATCAATCACGCGACCCGGGGTAGTTCGCTGGGCCGGCGTGTCGCTCGCTTGCGGCGACGGGGGCTATATGGCCCAAGTGATTTTTGAATGCAACAGGGAAATGACGGGAAACGGAAAAAATTTCGATTTCGCGATTAAGTATCTGACGCGAAACATATTTTTAAGAAGGTTCTGTGGCGACTGTCGCCTGGTGCTGACAAAACGCTTCCGTTCCGCTGTCCGATCCGGGCAGGAATTGCAGCCACCCGGCTTGTGAGGATAAGGCTCTGCCGCCATAGTCCAGCCGGCGGCCGGATGCGTCCGTTCGCCATCGCTTGTTCCCCTTCAGAAAGACTGCAGACCTTCACCATGACAGACAGTGCGACAGCCCCGGTGCCGAAGACGGCCGAAGATCTTTTCCGTTTTCTTGATAACCTCGGCATCGCGCACACGACGAAATCGCACGCGCCGGTGTTCACGGTTGCCGAATCGGAAAGCCTGCGTGACGAAATTCCCGGCGGGCATACGAAGAACCTCTTCGTGAAGGACAAGAAGGACCAGTTCTTCGTGCTGACCGTCGAGGAAAATGCCGTGGTGGACCTGAAGACCGTCCACAAGCTCATCGGCGCCTCAAGCCGCGTCTCGTTCGGCAGCCCGGAAAAGATGCTGGAATATCTCGGTGTCATTCCAGGCTCCGTCACCGTCTTCGGAGCCATCAACGACACCGGGCACAAGGTGACTTTCGTTCTCGATGAGGATCTGATGGCCCATGACATCATCAACGGCCACCCCCTCTCCAATGATGCCACGACCTCGATCGGACGCGACGATCTTGTCCGCTTTCTTGAGGCGACCGGCCATCAGCCGCTTGTCTTGAAAGTCACCGGCTGACATACGATTTGTAGCACAAGGCGGCCATTGAAGCCGCACAGGCAGTTCCGGGAGACTTATCCATGAGCAGTGGCACGAACAACCCCTACGGCGGCTCCTACGGGAACCAGATGAGCGGCACGATG
This sequence comes from Neorhizobium fuzhouense, assembly GCF_042611105.1. Taxonomy (NCBI): domain Bacteria; kingdom Pseudomonadati; phylum Pseudomonadota; class Alphaproteobacteria; order Hyphomicrobiales; family Rhizobiaceae; genus Neorhizobium; species Neorhizobium fuzhouense. The sequence continues at coordinate 134,504 of NZ_JBHFFP010000005.1, forward strand.
AGCTTTGGCGCCCAGCCCGCTGCCGCATCCCGGCCGGCTGGCGGTTTCGTCAAGGACACGACGACGGCTGCCTTCACCAAGGATGTGCTGGAGGAATCGCGCCATCAGCCGGTTCTGGTGGATTTCTGGGCGCCATGGTGCGGGCCCTGCAAGCAGCTGGCGCCGGCGCTCGAAAAAGTCGTCAACGAGGGGCAGGGTCGGGTCAAGCTCGTCAAGCTCAATATTGATGATCATCCCTCCATTCCCGGCCAGCTCGGCATCCAGTCGATCCCGGCGGTCATAGCCTTCGTCAATGGTCGTCCGGTCGACGGTTTCATGGGGGCCGTGCCGGAAAGCCAGATCCGCCAGTTCATCGACAAGATCGGGGGACCGGCCGGTGCCGATCAGGCGGCAGAACTGGAAGCGGCGCTCGAGGAGGCACAGGGCCTGTTCGACACGGGCGATCTCGATGGCGCAGCCCAACTGTTTGCGGCCGTTCTGCAAGCCGATCCGGAAAATGCCAGGGCCGCTGCCGGCATGATGGAATGCCTGCTGGCACTGGGCGAGGTGGCGCGGGTCAGCCAGATGCTGGCATCGCTGCCGCCGGAGCTCTCCTCGCAGGCGCCGATCCAGGCCGTTGCCCTGAAGCTCGGCCAGATCGAGGAGGCCCGCAAGCTTGGCGATCCCGTTGCCCTCGAGCATGAGCTGTCGCTTCATCCGGATCACCACGAGGCGCGTGTGAAGCTTGCCAAGATCCGCAATGTGGAAGGCAAGCGCGACGAAGCCGCCGAACACCTGCTGCTGATCATGAGGAAGGACCGCACCTTCGATGATGATGGCGCCCGCCGCCAGCTGCTGCAGTTCTTCGAAGCCTGGGGCCCGAAGGATCCGGCAACCATTGCCGCCCGCCGTCGCATGTCGTCCATCCTGTTTTCCTGAGGTTGATGTCGGATGGTCTTGCCGCCTGGTTTGGCCAGCGGCTTGAACCGGCCCGTCTTGTGAAACCGGGTGCAAGACCACATATCAGACCTGACCTGCCGTTCGGCAGCGTCGAAGGTGGAGGATGGCCATGCATGTCGGCAATGCGAGATATGTAAAGCGTGAGGACCTGCCGCAGACCGTGCCGGTCTTTCCGTTGACGGGCGCGCTGCTTCTGCCGGGCGGCCAGTTGCCGCTCAATATTTTCGAACCGCGTTATCTCGCCCTGTTCGATGCGGCGATGGCTGGCGACCGGCTCGTTGCGATGGTGCAGCCTGCCATGGGCGAAGCGCCGGACAGCCTGCGCCCGGCGCTCAGCACCGTCGGATGCCTCGGCCGCATCACCTCCTTTGCCGAAACCGGCGATGGCCGCTACATCGTTTCGCTTGCCGGCGTCTGCCGTGTGCGGCTGGCGGAGGAGGTGGGCGAGGGGCATCCGTTCCGGACCTTCCAGATCATGCCCTTCATGAGCGATCTGTCTGAAGAGGATGGCGAGGCCGCGGTCAATCGCGAGGAGCTTTTGCGGGTTTTTCGGGCCTATCTGGATGCAAACCAGCTGGAGGCGGATTGGGACAGTGTCGAGCGGGCGGGCAACCGCATGCTGGTCAATTCGCTGTCGATGATGTCGCCGTTTGGTGCGCCGGAAAAGCAGGCCCTGCTGGAGGCGCCGGACTTGAAGACGCGGGCCGAGACGCTGGTGGCCATCACTGAAATCCTGCTGGCGCGCGATTTCGGCGACAGCGACACGGTTCTCCAGTAGGGTTTGTGATGGACGAGAAACTCGCCAAGGTCGATCCCAAGCTGCTGGAGCTTCTGGTATGTCCGCTCGGCAAGACCAGATTGTCGCTCAATCGCGAAACGAACGAGTTGATCTCGGAAAAGGCGCGTCTTGCCTATCCGATCCGCGACGGCATTCCCATCATGCTGATATCGGAAGCCCGCAAGATCGAGGACTGATCGCTCCTGCGGGCCCGGGCAAACCTCAGATGGTTTCGCCCTGAAGAAGGCGCGGGGCATTTTTCGCCTTCGTGCCGGCCGCTTCCCCGATGAAGAAGGATTTCAGTTTCGGCAGGCGTTCCACCACGCCGAGCCCGAAATCGCGCGCGATGCGGATCGGCGCGACATCATTTGAAAACAGCCGGTTCAGCACATCCGTCGTCACCCCCATGCGGAAGGTGTCGAACCGGCGCCAGGCCTGATAGCGCTCCAGAATGTTGAGCGCGCCGATATCGAGGCCGAGCCGGTCGGCCTCGACCACGGTTTCGGCAAGCGCTGCCACATCCTTGAAACCAAGATTGAGGCCCTGGCCGGAAATCGGGTGGATGCCGTGGGCGGCGTCACCGGCCAGCGCCAGCCGCGGTGCAACGAAGGCGCGCGACAGGGTCAGCCCCAGCGGAAACGCCTTCTTGCTGCCAACGACCGTCAGTGCGCCGAGCTTGTAGCCGAAGCGGCGCTGCAGTTCCTCCTCGAAGATCAGGTCGTCGGAGGCGACCAGCCGGTCGGCGTCGGCCGTCCGCTCCGTCCACACCAGCGACGAACGATTGCCCTTGAGCGGCAGGATGGCAAACGGGCCCGGCGGCAGGAAATGTTCCTCGGCGCATCCGTCGTGCGGGCGCTCGTGCTCGACCGTCGTCACGATGCCCGACTGGTCATAATCCCAGCGCACGGTCTTGATGCCGGCCATGTCGCGCAGTTTTGAGCGCACACCGTCGCAGGCGACAACCAGGCGGCTCTCCAGCGTCTCGCCACTGGAGAGGGTCAATGTAGCGGCATGGGGGCCCGCGGAAAATCCGGTCGCCGAGACGCCGTGGCGAATCGGGATGCCGAGACGTTCGCAGGCGCCGCGCAGCGCCCGCACCATGGCGACGTTCGGCACCATATGGGCAAACGGCTGGCCTTCCTCCACATCGCCGTCGAAGGTGAGGAAGACAGGACGCACCGGATCTGCCGTGCGCGAATCCGTCACGATCATCCGGGTGATCGGCTGCGCATCGACGGCAATCTCATCCCAGAGGCCGAGAACGCCGAGCATGCGGCTTGCCGCCGCAATGATGGCGGAGGCGCGCTCGTCCTTCTCCCAGACATGCTCCGGTGCCGCCTCGATGACCTTGACGGACAGGTGCGGTGCTGCCTGTTTGGTTGCCACTGCAACGGAAAGGCCGACATATCCGCCGCCTACGATCAGCATATCCAGCATCGCTTTGCTCCTGCCGTACTTGAGAATGCACTGCCTGACATATAGATCATCGGGCAATCGCTTCCTACCGCTGGAGACCGTTAAAAATGCCGCAGGCCCCGGAACAGCGCTCCGCCATGGATCAACTCCTCGAAACGCTGGATCTTGAACGGCTGGAGGAGAACCTGTTTCGGGGAGAAAGCCCGCAGATCGGCTGGCAGCGGGTGTTCGGCGGGCAGGTGATTGCCCAGGCGCTGATGGCGGCGCAGCGCACGCTGCCGATGGACAGGTTCGTCCACTCCTTGCACGGCTATTTCCTGTTGCCCGGCGACCCTAAGGTGCCGATCGTCTACCAGGTGGAGCGTCTGCGCGACGGCGCAAGTTTTACCACGCGCCGCGTCACCGGCATCCAGCACGGTCGCGCCATTTTCGCGATGTCCGTCTCGGCGCAGATCGAAGAGCCCGGCTACGATCACCAGGCGGCCATGCCGGCCATCAAGCAGCCTGAAGATCTGATGTCGGAGGAGGAGTTTCAGTCCGTGTTTCTGGCCAAGGCGCCGGAGATGGTGAAGCGCTATTGGGGGCGCAAGCGCCCGGTGGAGATCCGTCCCGTGTCGCTTGTCCATTACGTGTCGAACGAGAAGCTGAAGCCCGAGCAGCACATGTGGGTGCGCGCCACCGGCCCGGTGCCCGACGACCGGGATTACCGCGCGGCCATTCTTGCCTATCTTTCCGACATGACGCTTCTCGATACCTCGCTCTATGCCCATGGCACGACGATTTTCGATCCGTCCATCCAGGCGGCAAGCCTCGACCATGCCATGTGGTTTCACCGCCCCTTCGCGCTCGACGACTGGCTGCTCTACAGCCAGGACAGCCCCAGCGCTTCAGGTGCGCGCGGAATGACCCGCGGCGGGCTTTACACCCGTTCCGGTACGCTTGTGGCCTCGGTTGCGCAGGAAGGTCTGATTCGCAAACGGGCAAGTGATTAAATTTTATGCAATTTGAATAATTTGCTGTGTAAATGAGCGCCTATTTGGCGTTCAAATGCATCCCTTCTGTGAAATTTTTAAATTTACTATAAAATTCAATGGGTTAATTTGTGGCGAGAATCTGGCACGGCGATTGAATGTAGAGGTTCAGTCGCTGCTCACAGATCCGTCAGCGGCCTGGAGAACCGGCTCCGCGCCGAGATAACAAAGGATGGGAAACCACATGAAAATCGTGATGGCCATTATCAAGCCATTCAAGCTGGACGAGGTGCGTGAAGCCCTCACGGCTGTCGGCATTCAGGGCCTGACCGTGACCGAGGTCAAGGGTTACGGGCGCCAGAAGGGGCACACCGAAATCTATCGTGGCACGGAATATGCTGTCAGCTTCCTGCCCAAACTGAAGATCGAAATCGCGGTTGCCTCCGAACTGGTCGAAAAGGCCGTCGAAGCCATCGCGTCGTCTGCAAAGACCGGTCAGATCGGCGACGGCAAGATCTTCGTTTATTCCATCGAGCAGGCCGTGCGCATCCGTACCGGCGAAACCAACACTGAAGCGCTCTAAGACGGCTGATCAGGGGAGTCATCTGCAATGTCATTTTCCAAACTCAATTCCATCCCAGCGCGCCTTGCGGCAGCGTCGGTTGCGCTGTTTGCGCCGGCGATCGCTTTTGCGCAGGATGCTGCTGCGCCTGCCATGACCGTCGATAAGGGCGACACAAGCTGGATGCTGGTTTCGTCCATCCTCGTCCTCCTGATGATCGTGCCGGGTCTGGCCCTGTTCTACGGCGGCCTGGTGCGCACCAAGAACATGCTGTCGGTTCTCATGCAGGTCATGATGATCGCGGCTGTGGCGATGCTGCTCTGGGTGGCGTACGGCTATTCGCTGGCCTTTACGGACGGCGGCGCGATCAACAGCTTCGTCGGTGGCTTCTCCAAGATGTTCCTGGCCGGCGTCAGCACGACGAGCCTGGCGGAAACCTTCACCAAGGGCGTTGCCATTCCTGAGCTGGCCTTCGTCTGCTTCCAGATGACCTTCGCCGCCATCACGCCGGCGCTGATCGTCGGTGCATTCGCCGAGCGTATCAAGTTCTCCGCCGTCATCCTCTTCACCATCCTGTGGTTGACCTTCGTTTACTTCCCGATGGCGCACATGGTCTGGTTCTGGGGCGGCCCCAGCTCCTACACCAGCCCGTCCGGCCTGATCTATGGTTTTGGCGCGCTTGATTTTGCAGGCGGCACCGTTGTTCACATCAATGCAGGTATTGCTGGTCTCGTCGGCGCCATCCTCGTCGGTAAGCGCACGGGCTACGGCAAGGACATGATGGCTCCGCATTCCATGACGCTTACCATGGTTGGCGCTTCGCTGCTGTGGGTTGGCTGGTTCGGCTTCAACGCCGGTTCCAACCTGGAATCCAACGCCTATGCAGCGCTTGCCATGATCAACACCTTCGTTGCGACGGCGGCTGCCATCGTGTCCTGGTCGATCATCGAGAGCTTCACCCGCGGCAAGGCCTCGATGCTGGGCGCTGCCTCCGGTGCCGTTGCCGGCCTCGTCGTCATCACGCCTGCTGCCGGTTTCGTCGGCCCGATCGGCGCCATCGTCATGGGTCTCGTCGTTTCGCCGATCTGCTACTTCTTCGTTTCGACGGTGAAGAACAAGTTCGGTTATGACGACACGGCAGACGTGTTCGGCGTCCATGGCGTCGGCGGCATCATCGGTGCCATCCTGACGGGCGTCTTCGTCAACCCGGCTCTGGGCGGTGCAGGTGTTGTGGATTACTCCACGGCCGACTTCGCAGCCTCTTATGCCGGCACGGCCACGCAGGTTCTGGCGCAGCTGAAGGGCGTTGTCGTCACGGTTCTGTGGTCGGGTATAGGCTCGCTCATCCTCTACAAGGTGGTGGATGTTATTGTCGGCCTGCGCGCAACCGTCGAAGCCGAACGCGAAGGTCTCGATCTGGCCTCGCATGGCGAAGCGGCTTACCACTCCTAAGGTAAGCGTTACGCACTTTAGCGAATCAACATATAGAAAGCCCGGAATTTTCCGGGCTTTTTAGTTTGTGGTAATAGTGTTAATTCTAATTCTTTTTTTGTAACAGAATAGTAATTTATTTTAACTTGAAGTATAATCCTTGCTAGTGTATTGAGCCAATGGGAGGCTATATTTCTGCGGTGTCAGTTTAAGTTGGAGAGCGCGTTGACTACAACTATTCAGTTGATGCACGCAAGGAGTGGCCTGCCACGCACCGGTTTTTATGGGTTCAGCTGGGCCAGCTTGGTCCTCGGGGGCTTGCCTGCCATTGTCAGAGGCGATGTCGTGAACGGGGTTGGCATTTGCGCTCTGGGCGGTACTGTTGCCTTGCTGGCGGCTCTTGCCCTTGGGCCTTTTGGCCTGCCGCTCGGGTGGCTCGCGGTGGGTGCCGTTTGGGGCAGCCTCTACAACCGGATCTATACCGCAAGGCTGTTGTCCCGCGGATACCGGCTGGCCGATACGGACGAACGCAATGCGCAAGCTCAGCGTGCTCTTGGCCTGGACGTGAGCGCCACCGCTCCCCGCGCAGGCTAAATGCTGGCATATCCCGAGCGTCAGATGCGGTGGATTACTCGCATCGTTCGGAGCGTTAGTCACCTTATAACCAACACATCACGTTGTCCGGCTTCCTGTTCACCGAGGTGATCACCGGGATCGAGACGCTTTTCTCCTCCATCTGCATGCTGGCAGCCGACGGGTCCACGGCACGGATCGGACGGGCCGCTGGTTTCAGCGCAATCCCGTTTGCTTGGTTAAAGCCGCGTTAACCAAGCTTGTCTAATCTATCGGCTCAATGGAACGTGTGCTGCCTGCCATGGCTGTGCGCGCTTGTCCTTGCGTCAACGGGAAGTTCGGGCTGAATGACTATGGGCAGAAGCACTTCGGCAGCGATGGCGCCAAACTCCACTCGCCACGCCCTCGCAGCCTTCGTCCTGCGACAGGTGCTGGCATTGTCCGGCTTTGCGCTGTTTTTCGCGCTGGCACTGGCCGTGGCAGCGCTTGCCACATGGAATGTTGCCGATCCAAGCCTATCCTACGCGACGGACATGCCGCCGAAAAATCTGCTCGGTTTTCCCGGCGCCGTCTTTGCAGATCTGATGCTGCAATTCCTTGGCCTTGCCAGCGTGCTTGCGCTTTTGCCGGTGCTTGCTTGGGCGCTTGCGCTCATCTCGGGACGCTCGATCCGGCGCATTCCGGCACGCCTCGGTTCCTGGCTGGCTGGCATGGTTCTGGCGTCAGCCTCGCTCGGCTGTTTTCCGGCACCCGAAACCTGGCCGATCCCCAACGGTATTGGCGGCGTCATCGGCGATATGATCCTGCGGTTTCCGGCGCTTTTTGTCGGCGCCTATCCGACCGGCATCGCCGCCACCATCCTCGGATGTGTCTTTGCCATTCCTGCGGTCGGCTTCCTGTTGTTTTCCGCCGGCCTCATCGGGCGTCAGGAGCTTGACGAGGAGGATGAGGAAGAGGTCCCTGCCGCCCCGCGTCGCAAGGCCGCGGATGTCGATGACGAGGATGATGAAGGCGGCTTTGCCGGCTTTCTCGCCTTTGGCGCCCTTGCGCATACCTGGTACATCACCCAGGCGCGCCTGCGCCGCCTGCTGCATATCAAGCCTCCCGCCCGCCAGGGTGCGTCACGCTTTGACGAGCCTTATGATTTCAACGAGGACGAATTCGGCAAGCTGAACGAGCCCGTGCGCGCCAAGCCCACGGCCGGCGGCCGCCTCGAACCTTCGCTCGAAAGCCCGATGTCGGACCTCATGGCGGCGCGCCGCCGCATTTCACCGCCGCCCCTGTCGGTCGAAGACGATGAAGACGAGGACGAGGATGACGACATGGTCCGTCCCGCCGGCATCCTGCCGGATGATGACGATGAGCCGATGTTCAATTCCGCCCGCAGGCCCTCGCATCCGACAGGCGCCAGGGTTGCCGGGCGTGTCGTGCCGGCCGCGGCACCACCACGCCCCGGCGCCCGCGTGGCGCGCGAGGCGCAATCCTCTTTCATCGACGATGGCGGCTTCCAGCTGCCATCCGTGCATCTTCTGACTGAGCCGCGCCATGCCGTGCGCGACAGCACGCTGTCTGCCGATGCGCTGGAGCAGAATGCCCGCATGCTGGAAGGCGTGTTGGAGGATTTTGGCGTCAAGGGCGAGATCATCCATGTGCGCCCCGGTCCGGTCGTGACGCTCTATGAGCTGGAGCCGGCGCCGGGCATCAAGTCGTCGCGCGTCATCGGCCTTGCCGATGATATCGCCCGCTCGATGAGCGCCATTGCCGCCCGCGTCGCCGTCGTTCCCGGCCGCAACGCCATCGGCATCGAACTGCCCAACCAGACGCGCGAAACCGTTTTCCTGCGCGAACTCATCGGCAGCGGCGATTTCGATACGAGCAAGGCAAAGCTTGCCATGGCGCTCGGCAAGACGATCGGCGGCGAGCCGGTCATTGCCGATCTCGCCAAGATGCCGCATCTGCTGGTCGCCGGCACCACCGGGTCTGGCAAGTCGGTTGCCATCAACACGATGATCCTGTCGCTGCTTTATCGGTTGTCGCCGGAAAAATGCCGTCTGATCATGATCGATCCGAAAATGCTGGAACTTTCCGTCTATGACGGCATTCCGCATCTCCTGTCCCCGGTCGTCACGGACCCCAAGAAGGCTGTCGTGGCGCTGAAGTGGACCGTGCGCGAGATGGAGGAACGCTACAAGAAGATGTCGAAGATCGGCGTTCGCAACATTGATGGTTTCAACAGCCGTGTCGAGCAGGCCATCGCCAAGGGCGAGGTGCTGACGCGCACGGTGCAGACGGGCTTTGACCGCCAGACGGGCGAAGCCATGTACGAGACCGAGGAATTCGACCTGAAGCCGATCCCCTATATCGTCGTCATCATCGACGAAATGGCCGACCTGATGATGGTGGCCGGCAAGGATATCGAAGGCGCCGTGCAGCGCCTGGCGCAGATGGCGCGTGCGGCCGGCATCCATGTGATCATGGCGACCCAGCGCCCTTCCGTCGACGTCATCACCGGCACGATCAAGGCGAATTTCCCCACCCGCATATCCTTCCAGGTCACCTCGAAGATCGACAGCCGCACGATTCTGGGCGAGCAGGGCGCTGAACAGCTGCTTGGCATGGGCGATATGCTCTACATGGCCGGTGGCGGCCGCATCCAGCGCGTCCACGGTCCCTTCGTATCCGACACCGAGGTGGAAGAAATCGTCGCCTACCTGAAGACGCAAGGCGCGCCGCAATATCTCGATGCCATCACCGCCGATGATGACGAGGATGGCGATAGCGGTGGTCCGGCCGGCACCGGCAACCTGTCGGATTCGGACGACCCTTACGATCAGGCGGTGGCAATCGTTCTGAGGGACGGCAAAGCCTCGACATCCTATATCCAGCGCCGGCTCGGCATCGGCTATAACCGTGCCGCCTCGCTCATCGAGCGCATGGAGCAGGAGGGGCTGATCGGTCCCGCCAACCATGCCGGCAAACGCGAAATCCTTGTGCCGACAGAGGCCGATATCATTGAGCGGTGAAGCGAAGGCCACGAAGCCGCCGCGTTTTCCCGCCATTACAGGCCCGAAGGAGATTTGAACCCATGACGACCCGTATCACCGCTTCCGCCGCTCTCAGCCGCCGCCACATGATGCTGGGCCTTGGCGCGCTGGCAGCCGGTGGCCTGGCGGGCGTGCCGGCCCTTGCGCAGGGCTCGGCCCCGTCCGATGCCGCCCAGAAGATTGCCGATCACTTTTCCTCCGTAAAGACGATGATGGGCGAGTTTGCGCAGTTCGGCCCGCGCGGCGAACAGACCGGCGGAAAATTCTTCATCGAGCGTCCGGGCAAGCTTCGCTTCAATTTTGAGGATCCCTCGCCGATCCGTGTCATCGCCGATGGCAACAATGTCGTTGTCGGCAATCTGAAACTGAAGACCTGGGATCTTTATCCGCTGTCGAAGACGCCGCTCAGCCTGCTTCTCGCCGACCGCATCGATCTGTCGAACCAGATGGTGCGCAACGTCAAGGAAGAGTCGGACCTCACCACCATCGTGCTCGGCAACAAGACGGTTTTCGGCGACAGCACGATCACCATGATGTTCGACCCGAAAACCTATGATCTGCGCCAGTGGACGATCACCGACCTGCAGAACAAGGACACCTCCGTCATGATCTACAATGTGCAGAACGGCGTGCGCTTCGACGACAAGGTTTTCACCATTCCCTATAACGAAGTGCACAAGCTGTAAGGCGACCGCTGCCACGTCTGCGCCCTTGCTCTTGACCGGTAAACCGGCCTAAACCTCGACGCATCACGTCGAGGTTTTTTCATGCGCTTTTCCATCACCACCTGGAACATCAACTCGGTGCGCCTGCGCCTGCCCATCGTGGAGCAGTTCCTGGTGCGGGAAAAACCCGACATCCTGTGCCTGCAGGAAATAAAATGCCGCGCGGAAGAATTCCCGCTCGAACCGCTGCAGGCCATGGGATACGAGCATATCGTGCTGCACGGCCAGAAGGGCTATCATGGCGTGGCCATCATCTCCAAGGTGCCGCTCTCGGAAGATCACCGGCAGGATTACTGCAAGGTCGGCGACGCCCGCCACATTTCGGCGATCTTCGAGCGCGGCGGCCGCCGCATCCGCCTGCACAATTTCTATGTGCCGGCCGGCGGCGATGAGCCTGATCGCAGCATCAACCCGAAATTCGGCCACAAGCTGGATTTCGTCGAGGAGATGAAGGCGCTGAAGGCGGACATGCCGAGTGTCTCCTCCATTCTCGTCGGAGACCTCAATATCGCACCGCTTGAGCATGATGTCTGGTCACACAAGCAGATGTTGAAGATCGTCAGCCACACGCCGGTGGAGACCGAAGGCTTGACCGAAGTGATGGCAAAGGGCGGCTGGCTGGACCTGATGCGCCAGCACGTTCCGGCCTCCGAAAAGCTCTACACCTGGTGGAGCTACCGCGCAAAGGACTGGGAAGCCGCCGACCGTGGTCGCCGGCTCGACCATATCTGGTCATCGCCCGAACTCGGACCGCTCTTGGAAAACATCGCTGTGCTGAAGGAAGCCCGCGGCTGGAACCGCCCGTCGGACCATGTGCCGGTAACGGCAACGTTCAGAATGTAAGAGCTTAACGCAAGGGCCGGTCGACCGTGAAGGACGATAGCCTCATCCTCAGGCAAACCGTCCCTGCATCGCCGCCGCAGCCTTTGCCAGCCCGACCAGATTGTCCCTGATCCGCTGTTCCAGAATGCGCGCCACGGCCGGATATTCCTCCAGCAGGCGGTGAAAGAGCGTGCGCGGGATGCGCAAAACTTCGCCGTCTTCGGCGGCAATGGCGGTGAACTTGCGCTCCACCATCGTCACCAGCGCCAGTTCCGACAGCAGGGTGCCGGGGCCGGCGGATCGGGCAAGATCGGCAATGCCGTCCCGACCGACCGTGTAGAGGTCGAGCCGGCCGCGCGCCACCACATAGGCGCATTCGGCCGGCGATTGTTCGCGAAACAGTTCCTGCCCTTTCGCGACGCTGCGGCGTTCCGCCCCGAAGGCAACGAGACGCAGCTGGTCGTCGTCGAGCCCCTGGAACAGGGGAACCTGCGCAAGCAGGCGAATGTCGTCGCTCAGGGCCATGGGGCAGGTCCGAAGGTGTCAGGGAACGATCTTGTAGCCACCGTTTTCGGTGACCAGAATTTCGGCGCTTGAGGGATCGCGCTCAATCTTCTGGCGAAGACGGTAGACATGGGTTTCCAGCGTATGGGTCGTCACGCCGGAATTATAGCCCCAGACCTCTTCCAGCAGCACGTCGCGCGTCACCACTTTCTGGCCGGCGCGGTAGAGGTAGCGGATGATCGCCGCTTCCTTTTCGGTCAGCCGGATTTTCTTGCCGTCATCGGTGGTGAGCAGCTTCTGGCTCGGCTTGAAGATATAGGGGCCGACGGTGAACGTCGCGTCCTCGCTCTGCTCGTACTGGCGAAGCTGCGCGCGGATGCGGGCAAGCAGCACGGCGAAACGGAAGGGCTTGGTGATATAATCATTGGCGCCGGCTTCGAGGCCCAGGATCGTGTCGCTGTCGGTGTCATGCCCTGTCAGCATGATGATCGGCGCCTTGAAACCACCCTTGCGCAAGAGCTTTACCGCCTCGCGCCCGTCCATGTCCGGCAGGCCGACATCCATGATCAAGAGGTCGATCTGTCGGGATTTTGCCGTCGCCATCGCCTTGGTGGCGTTGCTTTCCTGCAGAAGGGAAAATTCCTCATAGAGGGAAAGCTGCTCGACCAGCGTCTCGCGCAGATCATCATCATCATCCACCAGCAGTACGGTGCGGGCTGCCATGCCGTCTTTGCCTTTCCTTTGCCCGTCGCGCATCGGCGGCGAGGCTCTTCGATCTAAGGTGCATTGTGCTATGAATTCAAATGAAATCATATCCAGAGCAACACTGTGTGAGACAAATGGGTGGGAAAAGCGCCGGCGGCAAGAGAAAGATGATCACGGTTCGCGCCGCACCATCAAATCCCACTCGCGCTTTCGTGAGTTTTGACGGGGTGACGGTGCCGGCCGCGATCGGCCGCTCCGGGCGAACGGCGTTCAAGCGCGAAGGCGATGGCGCAACGCCGATTGCCGCCATGAAGCTGCTTTACGGCTTTGTGCGCGGTGAGCATGTAGGCGCTCTGCCGACCGGCCTGTCTCTTATCCGCATCAAAGATGACATGCTGTGGTGCGATGCGCCGACCCATGCCGCCTATAACCGGCCGGTGCGCGCACCGTTCAAGGCAAGCCACGAGCGGATGCAGCGCAAGGACGGGCTCTACGACATTTGCCTCGTCCTCGACTGGAACATCACCTCGCGTCGCCGTCACCGTGGTTCGGCGATTTTCTTCCATCTCATACGGCCCGGTTACCAGCCGACGGAGGGCTGTATCGCCATCAGCCCGACAGCCATGCGCCGGCTTATCCGGTTCATGCGGCCCGGCATGGTGGTGCGCGTCATCTGATCGTATCGCGGGTTTGTCGTGCCGCCGCAACAGGCGGCACGGTCGCGGTCTGATCCTGACGATCGAAGCTTCGCGACGCAAAACCCTTTCATCGCGTCTCAGCGGCCGATGGCAATGGCGCCCGCGGCAACAATCAGGCAGGCGACGATGCGCTTGAAGGTGAGCGTCTCGCCAAGAAACAGCCAGCCGATCAGCATGGCGAAGACAACGCTTGTCTCGCGGATGGCGGTGATCGGGCCGGCGGGGCCGAGCGAATAGGCGACGATGATGACGCCATAGGCCAGAAGCACGAAGATGCCGGCTCCCAGCGCCTTCCAGCTTTCCTTCTGCCGGATATCGATCCGCAGTCGCCCGCGCATCGCCGTATAGGCGATGATCAGGAGTACGCCATAGGTAAACAGCACCCAGGCGGCATAGGCGCGCGGATCGGACACATAGCGTACGCCGGTGGAATCCACCGTCGCGTAACTTGCGATGATAAGACCTGTCAGCAGTGCCCAGAGGATGGAGGAGGTGGGCGCCCGCTGCCGCCCGAGCGACAGGCTCATGATGCCGATGGCAACCAGTGCAACGCCGACCAGCTGGCTTGGCCCCACCGTCTGCCCCGTGAGCAGGAAGCCGCCGAGTGTGACCAGCAGCGGCACGGAGCCGCGCACCACCGGATAGACCTGCCCGAGATCGCCCAGCCGATAGGCAAAGACGAGGAAGATGCTGTAGGCCACCTGCAAGAACGACGAGCCGAGGATATAGGCAAAGCCGGTCGCCGTCGGCAGCGGCAGCCAGAGCATGACCGGCAGCGCAAAGACGATGCCCGTGACACCCATCACGGTGATCGACCAGAGCCGGTCGCTTCCCGAGCGCAGGAAGGCATTCCAGCTGGCATGGAGAATGGCGGCCGAAAGGGCAAGCGCGATAACGGCGGGGTTCAAGCTCTCATCACCTCAAGGGGTGCGGCAGGGCGCGGGGGAAGATGGCGGGTCGGAAATCAGGTTCGAGGTTCGAACCTAACCGGCAGGAAGCGCCAGTCAATTGCGGATTTCTTGCGCAAGGCATCAGCGGAATTGATCGACGAAGAAAGCCGCCGGAAGGTATCCATCCGGCGGCTTTCTGGTTCATCCGGCGTCTGGCGCCCGACCGGTTATTTCCACTCGCGGATATCGACGAAGTGGCCGGCAATGGCGGCAGCGGCGGCCATGGCGGGCGACACCAGATGCGTGCGGCCCTTGAAACCCTGGCGACCTTCGAAGTTGCGGTTCGAGGTGGAGGCGCAACGTTCGCCCGGCTTCAGCCGGTCGTCGTTCATCGCAAGGCACATCGAGCAGCCCGGCTCGCGCCATTCGAAGCCGGCGTCGAGGAAGATCGTGTGCAGGCCTTCGGCTTCGGCCTGTTCCTTGACGATGCCCGAACCCGGCACGATCATGGCCGAAACGGTGGAGGCCACCTTGCGGCCTTCGACGACCTTGGCGGCGGCGCGCAGATCCTCGATACGTCCGTTCGTGCAGGAGCCGATGAAGACGCGGTCGATGGCAATGTCGGTGATCTTGGTGCCGGGCTTCAGGCCCATATAGTCGAGTGCACGCCATTTGGAGACGCGCTTGGTTTCTTCGGCAATCTCATCCGGGTTCGGCACGACACCCTGCACCGAGATGACGTCCTCGGGCGAGGAGCCCCAGGAGACGATCGGCGGCAGCGCTGCGGCATCGAGAACAACGACGCGGTCGTAATGGGCGCCTTCGTCCGACTGCAGCGTCTTCCAGTATTCGACGGCCATGTCCCAGGCCTTGCCCTTGGGCGCGCGCGGCTTGTCCTTGATGTAATTGAAGGTCGTCTCGTCCGGCGCAATGAGGCCGGCGCGGGCGCCGCCTTCGATCGTCATGTTGCAGACCGTCATGCGGCCTTCCATCGACAGCGCGCGAATGGCTTCGCCGGCAAATTCGATGACATGGCCGGTGCCGCCGGCAGTGCCGATTTCGCCGATGATGGCAAGAATGATGTCCTTGGCGGTCACGCCCGGCGGCAGCTGGCCGTCGACACGCACCAGCATGTTCTTTGCCTTCTTCTGCACCAGCGTCTGGGTTGCCAGCACATGCTCGACCTCGGACGTGCCGATGCCGTGCGCAAGCGCGCCGAAAGCGCCATGCGTGGAGGTGTGGCTGTCACCGCAGACAATCGTCATGCCGGGCAGGGTAAAACCCTGTTCGGGGCCGACGATGTGGACGATGCCCTGGCGAACGTCCTTTTCCGAGTAATATTCGATGCCGAAATCGGCAGCATTCTGGGCCAGCGCCTCCACCTGGATGCGGCTTTCCTCGTTCTTGATGCCGATATGGCGATCCGGCGTGGTGGGCACGTTGTGGTCGACCACGGCCAGCGTCTTTTCCGGTGCACGGACCTTGCGGTCGGCCAGGCGCAGGCCTTCGAAGGCCTGCGGACTCGTCACCTCATGAACGAGGTGGCGATCGATGTAGAGAAGACAGGTGCCGGTCTCGTCAGTCGAAACGACGTGGTCGTCCCAGATCTTGTCATAGAGGGTACGGGGTGCGCTCATGGCTGCCATCCATTTGATGTAGAGAAGAGGGGGATTTGAAATCGGCAGCAGGCTGCCGGTTCGACGCGATCAGAGCGTGCGAAGTCGGCCGAAAAGGGCGCCGGAAATGCGCGCGAAAAAGCGTGCCGGCAGACGCTTGTGGTCCTGCAGCACATAAACATTCGTCGCGAGGCATCCGAATTTCGATCCCATGGAGGAGGATCTATCAGTTTTCCGCGCTTTCGGCAATTGCCAAAGCCTTCTGTGTCGCCGGGTGATTTGATCGGCCCGGCAATTGAAAATCGGGGCGGAAGACGAGATATGTGCTGGAGAGGTTAACAGGGCAGGAGAACCGAACGCATGTTCAGCGAGATTGACCGACTTGATGCCGTCCGGTCCGTCAACCCGGCATCCGTCGGATCGACGCAGGAACTGCGTGTGCTGGCCGAACTTGCGCAACAGGTCTATGACGTGCCGCGCGCGGCCGTACATCTGCTGGATGACCATTGGCAGCTCAATGCCGTTCAGGTCGGGATCGAGCTGCCGGACTGCTCCCGGGACATCGCCATCTGCACCCGCGTCGTCACGAGCGGGCAGACGCTCGTCATCCCGGACATGCGGCAGGTGCCGGCCCTGTCGGCCCTGCCTTTCGTCACGCAGGACCCGTTCCTGCGCTTCTATGCCGGTGCTCCCGTCGCGGTGGAGGATGGCCTGGTTGTCGGCAGCTTCTGCATCGTGGATACCGAGCCGCGATCCGCAGACACCGTGGATCGGCAAAGCCTGATCCGCTTTGCCGAGGTGGCCTCTGCGCTTCTGCGCCTGCAGCGCAACAATTTCAGGCTGTCGCTCTCCGAAAAGGATTGGCGCTATGCGGCCCTGACGGATCCGCTGACCCTCTTTTACAATCGCGCAGCGCTGCCGGCGCTGGTCGATCCCATGCTGGAGGCCCGTGCAACCGCAGCCTCCCTCTCCGGTGTGCTGTATCTGGATATGGACGGGTTCAAGTCCATCAACGATCGCTTTGGTCATGCGGTGGGCGACGAGGTGCTGTCCCAGGCAGCCGCGCGCATCCGAACCGCGCTGTCCCCGTCCGATATCGTGGTGCGCATGGGGGGAGACGAATTTGCCATCTTCATCGAGCAGGTGGCAAGCTGTCATGAGCTTGCGCTGCTGGCTGAGCGTCTTCTTGCCTTGTTCCGGTTGCCCTTCGTCATCGGACGAGAACAGCTGTCGGCCCGCTTGAGCATTGGCGGCGCGCTTTCCGGTGCCGGTCGCGCCGAAAGGGAGGCTTTGCTCCATTCCGTCGATCAGGCGCTTTACCGGGCCAAGGCAGCCGGGCGTGACTGCAGCATCATCCAGGATCTGCTCTAGGCACCACCCTGCGCCATCCTCCCGCGCATCCGACGTTCCATGCGCCGCAAGATCAGCGACAGGCCGATGGTCAGCGCAAGATAGAGATAGGCGAGGATCGAATAGGTTTCGAAGAAGCGGAAGGAACCGGAGGCGTAAACCTTGGCCATCTGGGTGATGTCGGCAACGCCCAGCACCGAGACCAGCGAGGAATCCTTGACCATCGAGACGAAGTCGTTGGAGAGCGGCGGAAAGATCACCTTCAGCGCCTGTGGCATGACAACGAGGCGAAACCGCTGGAAGCGTGAGAGGCCGAGCGCCTTCGCCGCCTCGATCTGCCCGCTATCGACCGACTGGATGCCGGCGCGAAAGATTTCCGCGATGAAGGAGCTGTAGCCGATGGTGAGCGCGATGACCGCACGCGACAGAAGCGACAGGTCGCGCACGAGAAGACTTGGCAGGAAGCCCCGTTCAATAAGCGGCGCGGCGCAAAAATTATAGGCGGCGACCAGCGCTGGTGCGCCGACGAAGGCAACGTAGAACAAAAGCACGAGGATCGGGATGCCGCGGATGACTTCCACATAGAAGCGCGCACTCTGGCGCAGCACGCGGTTGCCGGACAGGCCGGCAAGCGCCACGCCAAGTCCAAGGGCTGCAGCAAGCCCGAAACTGACAAGGGCCACCCCGACCGTGATGCCGATGCCCTTGGCGACGATGAAAAACACCTGGCCATAGAGGTCATTGGTGGCGATGACCACGGCAAAGCCCGCCATCATCAGCCCGAAGGCCACGATCCACCAGGGGAAATCCTCCGGTTCTCTCCCGCGCCGGGAAACTGCCATCCGGGCTTACTGCCCCATCTTGTAGTCGAGGAACCACTTCTTGTTGAGCGCGTCCAGCGTACCGTCCGCCTTCAGGGCGTCGATTGCCGCATCGACCGGTGCCACGAGATCGGACCCCTTCTTGAAGATGAAGCCGAAATCCTCCGAGCCGAGCGGCCCGCCGACGAGCTTCAGGGTGCCCTTCGAGGCATCGACATAGCCTTGCCCGGCGGTGCCATCCGTCAGCACCATGTCGACATCGCCGGTGCGCAATGCCTGCACGGTGGCGCCGAAGGTTTCAAAAAGCTTGATGCGGACATTCTGCTCGTTGCCGTCCAGCACTTCGTAAACGGCCGTATAGAAGGGCGTCGTGCCGGGCTGCGCCCCGATCAGCGCATCGGGATTGGCGCCGAAGCTCTTGGCATCGGAAAAGCGGGTCTCATCGGCGCGCACCAGCATGAATTGCTGCGAGCGCATATAGGGCTTTGAAAAGTCGACCTTTTCCTTGCGGTCTTCCTTGATGGTGATGCCCGTCATGCCGATATCGAATTGACCGTCCGACACCGCCTGGATCATCGCATCCCAGGACGTGTTCTGGTAGCTGACCTTGGCGTTCAGCCGCTTGGCAATCTCGTTCATCGCATCATATTCCCAGCCGATTGCCGTGCCGGTCTTCGGGTCGACGAACTGCAGCGGCGGATAGGCATTTTCCGTCACCACCACGATGGCGCGGCCCTTGAGGTCCGGCAGGTCGGCCGCCAGGGCAGGGGACGGGACAAGCGGCAGGAGAGACAGGGCGCAGAAGGCGGCAAGGGTGGTGCGGCGAGAAATCATCCGAGGCTCCTGATCATGTGGCCTGCCGATTGTCACGGAAATGCCGGGAATGGCAAGGGGGCGGGTACCGCGTGAAACCCGCCAGCGCGCTCGCGGCCACACTCAGCCGCGCCCGCCCTGCAATGACATCCGTGCCAGGACGCGGCAGGATATCGCCATCCTCCTGTCACGTTCATGGGTTTGATCGCCTTCTTCGCGTGCAGTAAGGGGGATATCATGCGCTTGGTTTTATCCGGTTTTTTCGTTTCGACGCTCTTGGCCGCGGCCATGCCGGCGGCCGCTTCGGACATCTGCACCATTGTTGCCGACGCAAAATCCGGCGCGGTATTTCTGCGCGAGGGCCGTTGCGCAGAGCGCGTCACGCCTGCCTCCACCTTCAAGCTGCCGCTCAGCGTGATGGCGTTTGATGCGGGCATCCTGAAGGACCAGCACACGCCGTCCTTCTCCTATCAGCAGGGGGATCCGGCCTGGGGTGGCGAGGCCTGGAAGCAGCCGACCGATGCGCAGCGCTGGCTCAAATATTCGGTCGTCTGGTTTTCACAGCGCCTTACGCAGCGCCTCGGGGCCGAGACGCTTCACCGCTATGCGCAAGGTTTTGGCTACGGTAATGCCGATTTTTCCGGAGACGCAGGCAAGAACAATGGCCTGGAGCGCGCCTGGATCTCCTCATCCCTGAAAATCTCGCCGGACGAGCAGGTGGCGTTCCTGAAAAAGTTCGTCAACCGCACGCTGCCGGTCAGTCCGCAGGCCATGGAGATGACGGAAAAGGCTGCGGAACGCTTCGAGTTGAAGGATAGCTGGATTGCGCATGGCAAGACCGGCATGGCCTATCCGCGCAAGGCTGACTGGACCTTCGATGAGGCCAGGCCTTGGGGCTGGTTTGTCGGCTGGGCGCAGAAGAATGGCCGCACGGTGGTCTTTGCAAAGCTTGTGCAGGATGAGCGGAAGCTTGCCACGTCTCCAAGCGCCAGGGCCCGCGATGCTCTTTTTGAAACGCTGCCGGGTCTATTGGCGCGTCACTGATCGCCTCTCCGTTCGGTAGAAACAAAAAAGGCGGCCCGTAAGGACCGCCTTTTGCATGGAGAGGCGTAAGCGCCTTATTCTGCAGAAGCTTCTGCAGCCTTTGCAGCTTCTGCTGCTTCGGCTTCAGCCTTGGCGGCTGCTTCTGCTGCTGCCTTTTCGGCGGCCAGTGCCTGTGCTGCTGCGACCTTTTCAGCTTCCAGACGTGCCTTTTCCTCGGCAGCGGCGGAGCGCTCGGATTCGTTCAGCTTGCGGGTACGCGTGTTGGTGTTTTCAACGATACGGGCCGACTTGCCGCGACGATCGCGCAGATAGTAGAGCTTGGCGCGACGGACCTTACCGCGGCGAACGACTTCGACGCTGTCGACCATCGGCGAATAGATCGGGAATACGCGCTCGACGCCTTCGCCGTAGGAGATCTTGCGAACGGTGAAGCTCTCGTTGATGCCGCCACCCGAACGGGCGATGCACACGCCTTCATAGGCCTGTACGCGGGTACGGTTGCCTTCGCGAACGGTGACGTTGACGCGCAGCGTGTCGCCCGGGGAAAATTCGGGAAGCTTGCGCTTGGCTTCGATCTTGGCAGCCTGTTCGGCTTCCAGCTGCTGAATGATGTTCATTGGTCAAACCTTCTCTTTTTCTCAAACAGCCAGAGCGCTCGACATCGGTTCCATTGGAGCTTGCCTCCGGATCCGGCCCTTGGGCGGAGCGTATTCGCCATTCTTTGCTTGCTGGTCGACGGGATGAAAATCCCATGTCCGCGTGCGCCAATATACCAAACGGCGGCGCTTGTCACCCCGGCAGGTGCCGCAAAAGCCGGAAAAGATCATGCCCAGCGTACTTGCTGGCCGCCTTGGTCGGGGCTACTCACGATAAACGGGTTTGGGAGGACACCGCGCAATGAGCCTTATCATGATCGGCCTGCTGTTTGTCGCAGGTTTCTTGTCCGGTGCGGTCAACGCCATTGCCGGTGGCGGCACGTTCCTGACCTTCGGGGCGCTAACACTTGCCGGCTTGCCGCCGATTTCGGCCAATGCCACCTCGTCCATCGTGCAGTTTCCAGGCTATGTCACCTCCACGCTTGCCTATCGGCGGGAGATCGCGCGCAATTGGCGCGGCGCGCTTGTGCTTTGCGTGGTTTCCATCATCGGCGGCGCATCCGGCGCTATCATTCTTCTGGCGCTTGATAACCCGTCGTTTCGCGCATTGGTGCCGTGGCTGCTGGCAAGCGCCACCATCATGTTTGCCGCCGGTCCCTGGCTGAAGCCGAAAACATCCTCCGAACATCCGGTCAACACGCCGGCAAGCTTTTTGGGGCAGCTTGTCACCGCGCTTTACGGCGGCTTTTTCGGCGCGGGCATGGGCATCATGATGCTTGCCGTGCTGGGGCTGACGGCCGGCGGCAGCTATCACCATCTAAACGCGCTTAAAAACCTGCTGGCCATGGTCATTGCAGCAGTTGCCATCGTCATCTTCGTCGGCGGGGGCGTTGTCGGCTGGCCGCAGGCGCTGGTCATGCTGCCGGCGGGTGCCGCCGGTGGTTATACCGGCGTGTGGCTCGCGCGCCGCGTGCCGCAACTGGTGATGCGGCTCATCGTGGTGGTGGTCGGTGCGGCACTGACGGTTTACTATTTCGTCAGCGGCTGAGCCGGTTTTTCAAGAAGATCCGGCCGACGCTCCTTCGTCAGGGCAAGCGCCTGCTGATGGCGCCATTTTTCGATGGCGGCGTGATTGCCCGATGTCAGCACATCCGGGATCGGCTGTCCCTCGAACACCTGCGGGCGGGTGTAATGCGGATGTTCAAGCAAGCCCGTCTCAAAGCTTTCATGCGTGCCGGAGGCGGCATTGCCCATGACGCCGGGCAGGATGCGCACCACCGCATCGAGCAGCGTCAGTGCTGCCGGCTCGCCCCCGGAGAGGATATAGTCGCCAATCGAGACTTCCTCGAGTTCGCGGGCGTCGATGACCCGCTGATCGACGCCTTCGAACCGGCCACAGACGATGACCACCCCATCGCCTTCTGCCAGTTCGCGCACGCGCGCCTGCGTCAGCGGGCGTCCGCGCGGGCTCATCAGCAGGCGCGGACGGCGGTCATCGGCGACGGAATCGATGGCGAGCGCCAGAATATCCGGCTTCAACACCATGCCGGCGCCGCCGCCGGCCGGCGTGTCATCGACGGTTCGATGCCTGTCCTCGGCAAAATCGCGGATCTGCACCGTGTCGAGTGTCCATTGGCCGCGCTCCATGGCCTTGGCCGAGAGCGAATGGCCGAGATGACCGGGAAACATGTCCGGATAAAGCGTGAGGATGGTGGCGCGAAATGACATGGGGTGCGCTTATTCCGGGTCGCGGTTCTTGTCCGCGCCCTTCTTGCCGGAACCCTTCTTGCCGCCGCCGTTCTTGCCACCCGAAGCCTGGGGTGGTTCATTGCCGACATCCGGATCACTTTCGGCTGCCCGGCGCATCGCCTCGTCTTCGTCCGGGGTCTCGATCAGGCCGGCCGCCATCGGGTCGATGACGATACGGCCTTGGTCGAGATCGATTTCCAGAACGGCGGCTTCGGAAAAGGGAATGAGCGTCGGGCGACGGCCCGGCCCCTTCAGCTCCAGAAGGTCGCCGGCGCCGAAATCGAAGACGCCGCTCACCTTGCCATAGCTTTTGCCGTCGGCATCCTCGACATCGAGGCCTTCGAGGTCGGCGTAATAGAATTCGTCGTCGTCCAGTTCCTCGTCCGGCAGGTTGTCGCGGTCGATGAAGAGTTCAAGACCGTTCAGTTTCTCGGCAGTGTCACGGTCGTTGATGCCGCGGAACCGCACGATGACCACCGTCTTTGCTTCGCGCAGATCAAGAATCTCGAACACCCGGCCATCCATGCTGTGCAGATGGCCGTAATCGCCGAGCGCCAGGGGATCGGCCGTGAAGCTGCGCACCCGCACTTCGCCGCGCAGACCTTGCGGTGCGCCGATCGTCGCCATGAGGATGGGGTTTTCCAGCTTGGCCATGGGGCTCTCCCTTTGCGGTTCTGGCGTCCTTTTAAAGGGAGTTTGCCGCGTTGGAAACAGAAGAGGAGGGGAAACAGAAGAAGCGAAGCGCAAACGGAAGACGGGCGGCATGTTGCCATGCCACCCGTCCGGATGCGCAAAAACGCGTCTCTTATTCTGCGGCGGCTTCGGCAGCGGCTGCTGCTGCGGCATCAGCCTTCTGCTTGCGCTCGGCGGCACGCTCGACAGCGCGCTTGCCCGGCTTTGCCTTTTCCGGGTTGCTGCGGGCAGCGCGCTCGGCAAGGCCGGCCTCTGCCATGAAGCGCAGAACGCGGTCGGTCGGCTGCGCGCCGTTGTCCAGCCAATGCTTCAGGCGCTCGGCGTTGAGCTCGATGCGCTTTTCATTGTCCTTGGCCAGCATCGGGTTCCAGGAGCCGACCTTTTCCAGGAAACGGCCGTCGCGCGGTGCGCGCGCGTCAGCAATGACGATCTGGTAATAAGGGCGCTTCTTGGAGCCACCACGGGCGAGACGGATCTTCAGGGACATTTCATTACTCCTTGGGTCTTGGGTGAGGCCGTCGTCAGACGGTCTGTTTGGGTTCGCCGTGTTCAGCGGCAATGGCTTCATGGTGCCGGATGACTTCCGTGATGACGAAGTTCAAAAACTTCTCGGCGAAATCCGGGTCCAGATGAGCATCCTTGGCAAGCCTGCGCAGGCGTTCGATCTGGTATTCCTCGCGCGCCGGGTCGGCCGGCGGCAATTCGTATTGGGCTTTGAGGATGCCCACTTCCTTGGTGCAGCGAAAACGTTCCGCCAGCATGTGGATGAGCGCCGCGTCGATATTGTCGATCGACTGGCGGTATTGGCCGAGCTGTTCCTTCACCTTCGGATCAATCATGGCGTTCCGTCTCACTTCTTCTTCGGAAAACCGGGAAGGCCCGGCATGCCGCCGAGGCCCGGAAGTTTCGGTCCGCCAAGACCCGGAAGCCCGCCGCCGGGAAGGCCCGGCATCGAGCCCGGCTTGATGCCGGCCGCCTGCGCCTGCTTGGCAAGCGCCTCGAGCTGCTGCGGGTCGAGCTTGGAAAGATCGGGCATGCCACCCATGCCGCCCATGCCGCCACCCAGACCACCAAGGCCCATCTTGGCCGCCATGCCGCCCATCATCTGCTTCATCATGCCGCCCTTGCCCTTGCCGCCCATGGCTTTCATCATGTCGGCCATCTGGCGGTGCATTTTCAGGAGCTTGTTGATCTCGGCCGCATCCGTGCCGGAACCGGCGGCGATGCGCTTCTTGCGGGAATGCTTCAGCATATCCGGGTTGGCGCGCTCGGCCTTGGTCATCGAGGAGATGATGGCGATCTGGCGGGCAAACATCTTGTCGTTCATGCCGGCAGCCGCCAGCTTGTCCTTCATGCCGCCCATGCCCGGCATCAGGCCCATGATGCCGCCCATGCCGCCCATGTTCTGCATCTGGCGCAGCTGGTCGGCAAGATCGTTCAGGTCGAACTTGCCCTTGGCCATCTTCTCGGCCATGGCGCGCGCCTTGTCGGCGTCGATGTTTTCCGCGGCCTTCTCGACGAGCGAGACGATGTCGCCCATGCCGAGAATACGGTCTGCGATGCGGCGGGGATGAAACTCCTCCAGCTCAGACATCTTTTCGCCGACGCCGATCAGCTTGATCGGCTTGCCGGTCACGGCGCGCATGGAGAGCGCCGCACCGCCACGGCCATCGCCGTCCATGCGGGTGAGAACCAGGCCGGTGATGCCAACGCGCTCATCAAAATTGCGCGCCAGATTGACGGCGTCCTGGCCGGTCAGGCTGTCGGCCACCAGCAGGATTTCATGCGGATTGGCGCGGCGCTTGATCTCGGCCATTTCGGCCATCAGCGGCTCGTCGATATGCGTGCGGCCGGCGGTGTCGAGAATGACGACGTCATGGCCGCCGAGCTTTGCGGCCTGCACGGCGCGCGCGGCAATCTCTGTCGGCGACTGGCCGGCAATAATCGGTAGCGTGTCGATGCCGGTCTGCTGCCCAAGCTGGCGCAGTTGCTCCTGGGCGGCCGGGCGGCGCGTATCGAGCGAGGCCATCAAGACCTTCTTTCGGTCCCGCTCGGTCAGGCGCTTGGCAATCTTGCCCGATGTGGTGGTCTTGCCCGAACCCTGCAAGCCGACCATCATCACGACGACCGGTGCCGGCGCATGAAGATCGATCGACACGCCTTCTGAGCCCAGCATCTCGACCAGCTCGTCATGGACGATCTTGACGACCATCTGGCCGGGCTTGATGGATTTCAGAACCTCGGCGCCGACAGCCTTTTCGCGGACGCGATCGGTAAAGGCGCGCACGACTTCCAGCGCCACGTCTGCTTCCAGCAGCGCACGGCGAACCTCGCGCAGAGCGGCGGACACATCCGCTTCGCTCAATGCGCCACGGCCGGTCAGTCCACTCAAGATGGAGCCAAGACGGTCCTGGAGGCTTTCGAACATCGTTTCATCCTTCTAGACGTTGCTGGATCTTCTGATCCGAAACGTCGGGTCTCGCCCGCCAAAAAACAAGACGCAAAGCCGGATAGCACCCGAGGGCGCAACGCGCTGTCGGATGTTGACCTCCGGGATCTCTTTATACCTGTGACGGGTCCCGGTCGGCGGCGAAAGGTCTTGAAGCTTTCGGCAGATCGGGCGGCATTAGCAGCATGAAGGGCGCAAAGTCAAGGCTTGACGTCGGTTCGATAGGGTTTTGGTGCTTTGTCGGTGTGGGGGGCCATGCTAGACTTGGGCATAGTGACACCTGCAGTGGAGGCCAAGCGCCGTGTCCCTTTATATTCGTGATCCGAAAGTGGATGCCCTTGCCGGCGAACTGATGCAACGTCTTGGCGCCAAGAGCAAGACGGAAGCAGTGCGCCGTGCCTTGGAAAACGAGTTGAAGCGTGAGAACGAGAAGGTTCCTTTGGCAGAGCGTGTACGCAAATATCAGCGCGCCATAGCGGCACTCGGGCCTGCCGATCCCACCTATGACCACAAGGCCCACATGGATGAAGACTGGGAAATCTGATGTTCCTGGATGCTTCTGCTCTCGTTGCCATCATCGGTGACGAACCTGAGGCAGCGGCGCTGCTGGCAAAACTGGAGGCCTATTCCGGGCCGGTCTATTATTCTTCACTGGTTGTCTTTGAAACGGTGATTGCGCTCGCGCGCAAGCACAAGAATGCAGCTCTCGGTCAGCATGCATCAACGCCGTCGCCTTTGATCGCGCAGGTCGAAGCCGTGGTCGAGGCCTTCCTGCTCGATCTTGGCGCCATCGAAACGCCGATTGCCGCCGATGCACACCGGACAGCCCTTGCTGCTGCGCGCCGTTATGGTCGTGCCGTTGGCCATCCCGCCCGGCTGAATTTTGGCGATTGTTTCGCCTACGCCTCGGCGTCCGGGCTCGATGTGCCCCTGCTCTTTGTCGGCAATGATTTTGTCCAGACGGATATCAAGCCTGCGTGAGCGTATCCCGGCGCGCAACCTTAATGGGATGCGCGTTCTTGCCCGGCCTCCAGGGCATGCCTATACATTCCTGATGAAAAGACGCAATTTCCTGAAATGGACCGGTATCGGCGCCCTCTCATTCCTGGGAGGAGGGGTTACCACGGGGAGAGCCATGGCCGCCAATCGTTATTATTCAGGCCCGCTCTCCGATCATTTCGATGGGACGCGCTTTTTCAATCCCGGCGGTGAACAGCCGAAAGGGTTTGCCAACCTGTTGCGATGGAAATTCAACGGCAAGAACGTCGCCTGGCCGCCTGCATATCCGAGCGCCTTTGCCCCGGCGGTGCCTGAAAAGCGGCTCTCCGGAAACCGCCTGGCGGTGACCATGGTCGGTCATGCCTCGATGCTGATCCAGGTGGCCGGCCTCAACATCCTGACCGACCCCGTTTGGGCCGACCGCACGAGCCCCGTCAGCTTTGCCGGGCCGAAGCGCGTCAATCCGCCCGGAATCCGGCTGGAAGACCTGCCGCCCATCGATGTCGTGATCGTCACCCACAATCACTACGACCATCTCGACATCGACACGCTGAAGCGGATCCATGAGAAGCATCGGCCGCATTTCGTTACCCCGCTCGGCAATGATGCGATCTTTGCCTCGGCGCTGGATGATCCGCGCATAACGGTCATGGATTGGGGCCATAACGTCTATCTCGGCAAGAACGTTACCCTTCATTGCGAGCCGTGCCACCACTGGTCGGCCCGCGGCATCGGTGACAGGAGCATGGCGCTCTGGGCCGCCTTCGTCATCGAAACCTTGGCGGGAAAAATCTATCACATCGGCGATACCGGCTTTCACGACGGCATCAACTACCGGGCCGCCGGCAAAAAGTATGGCGACTTTCGCCTCGCCATCCTGCCGGTCGGTGCCTATGAGCCGCGCTGGTTCATGAAGGGGCAGCACCAGAACCCGGCAGAAGCCGTGGCGGGCATGCAGCTTGCCGGCGCCACCCATGCGGTGGGACACCACTGGGGCACGTTCAAGCTGACCGACGAAGGCATCGAGGAGCCGCTCGCTGCCCTGCGGGATGCACTCTCGGCCGCAAAGATCGAGCCGGAGCGTTTTCGCGCCCTGCGACCCGGCGAGGTTTTTGAGGTGCCTGAGGCCTGAGATCGGCGTTGGTTTCGTCAGACAGTGGCCACGAGAGAGTGTGAGGCGGTTCAGTTGCTGCGCTTGCGCCCGGCCATCACGATAGCCGCGCCGAGAATCGCGGAGGGTTCGCCCTTGGCCGTGGAGGATTGCACGAGGATCGCGCAGCCGTCCTTCTTGGAGCGGCCCATGGTCTTGGCCGGCAGCGTGATCTTCAGCGAGGTGCCATCCCACATGCCGACCGTCTGCACGTCGTAGACGCTGTGCCAATATTCGATCTTGCGACCGCTGTTTTCACCGCGCATCACGTCGATCTGCTCCTGCTTGGTGAAATAGGCCACCACCACATCGGCGCGTCCCTGGCCGGCGCCAATATCGATCTCGATTTCGTCATTGTTCATGCGGGCCGAAACCGGCACGGAAAGTCCCTGGCCGGCGGATTTAAGGCTGTCGAGCTTGCCGTTGATGGCGCCAAGGTCCGTGCCCTTGACGTGTTCCCGACCGTTGATGATGGCCTGCGGCGTATAGACGCCGCTGCGCCCCATGGAATGGGCATAGCCATACTGTCGCTCGGTATTTTCCTTGGAACTCAGCGTATCGGTCCAGCCGAGATAATTCCAGTAGTCGACATGATAGGAGAGGGCTACCACGTCACCCTGTTCAACCAGCGTCTTCAGCGCGGCATCGGCGGGGGGACAGGAGGCACAGCCCTGCGAGGTAAACAGTTCCACCACGCCCTTGGGCGCAAGCTGCGCGTCGCCGGCCAATGCTGCACCACCGCACATGCCGCCCGCCAGACCACCTGCCAGAAGCAGGGCGGTATGTTTGTTCAGCAGCATGGTCTTGGCCTTCTCAAGAAGCATTTTTCAAATCTTCATCGCGCAGCAAGGGGGAGCGTTGCGGCAAACCTACTCGCGACACCCATCAACCGGAAGTCACAAGCGGGTGAGACGCCGGGATGCGTGAAACATGCTCATGAAAATGCCGCCGGACAAGATCCGGCGGCATCCTTGATGTTGAAAAGTGAAATCAGGCAGCGAGGTCGCGCAGAACGGTCTGCAGAATGCCGCCATTGTTCATGTAGATCACCTCGTCCAGCGTATCGATGCGGCAAAGGATCTTGATTTCCTTCACGGAACCGTCCGCATAGGTGATCTTGGCGGTCTTCCATTCGCGCGGCTTGATCTCGCCGTCGAGGCCCTCGATGGTGACGGTCTCGTCGCCCTTGAGGTCCAGGGTCTGCCAGTTGGTGCCCTCTTCGAAGACGAAGGGCACGACGCCCATGCCGACGAGGTTCGAACGGTGAATACGCTCGAAGGACTGGGCGATCACGGCGCGAACGCCGAGCAGATTGGTGCCCTTGGCTGCCCAGTCACGCGAGGAACCGTTGCCGTATTCGACGCCGGCGAAGATGACCAGCGGCGTGCCTTCAGCCTTGTACTGCATGGCAGCGTCGTAGATCGACATCTCTTCCTTGGACGGATAGTGGACGGTGTAACCGCCTTCCTTGCCGTTCGGGCCAAGCATGAAGTTGCGGATGCGGATGTTGGCAAACGTGCCGCGCATCATCACTTCATGGTTGCCGCGGCGCGTGCCGTACTGGTTGAAGTCGGCAACACCAACGCCATTGCCCATGAGGTAGGCGCCGGCCGGCGAAGCCGCCTTGATGGAGCCTGCCGGAGAGATGTGGTCGGTGGTGATCTTGTCGCCGAACAGGCCGAGGATGCGTGCGCCTTCGATGTTCTTGACGCCCGAGCCGGCCTTGCCCATGCCGACGAAGTAAGGAGGGTTCTGCACATAGGTGGACTTGTCGTCCCAGGCATAGGTCTGGCCGTCCGGAACCTGCACGGCCTGCCAGTTGGCATCGCCCTTGAACACGTCTGCGTACTTCGTTTCGTAAAGTTCGCGGGTGACGTATTTCAGGATGAATTCCTGAATTTCGTGCGAGGTCGGCCAGATGTCCTTGAGGAAGACCGGGTTGCCGTCCTGATCGTTGCCGATCGGCTCCTTGGTCAGGTCCTTCTGGACGGTGCCGGCAAGCGCATAGGCGACGACGAGCGGCGGCGAAGCCAGGTAGTTGGCCTGGACGTCCGGCGAGATGCGGCCTTCGAAGTTACGGTTGCCCGAGAGCACGCCGGCGGTGATCAGGCCCTTGTCGTTGATCGTCTTGGAGATCGGCGCCCGCAGCGGACCGGAATTGCCGATGCAGGTGGTGCAACCGAAGCCGACCAGGTTGAAGCCCAGCGCATCCAGCGAGGTCTGCAGGCCCGACTTGGCGAGGTATTCGCCAACGACCTGGGATCCCGGTGCCAGCGAGGTCTTGACCCAGGGAGCCGACTTCAGGCCCTTGGCAACCGCGTTGCGGGCGAGAAGACCGGCGGCGATCAGAACGCTCGGGTTCGACGTGTTGGTGCACGACGTGATGGCGGCAATGGCCACATCGCCATGGCCGAGGTCGAAATCTTCACCTTCCACCGCATAGCGGTTGGAGAGCTGGCCGGGCTTCTTGTAGTCGTTCTCAAGAGCCGTTGCGAAGTTCGGCGCAATGGTTTCGAGGGCTAAGCGGCCTTCCGGACGCTTCGGGCCGGCCATGGACGGCACGACGTCGCCGAGATCCAGTTCCAGCGTGTCGGTGAAGACGAGATTTGCGCCGTCGCCATCGCGCCACATGCCTTGAGCCTTCGAATAGGCTTCGACGAGCGCGATCCGGTCCGTGGTGCGGCCCGACATGGTGAGGTAGTTGATGGTTTCGCCATCGACCGGGAAGAAGCCGCAGGTTGCGCCGTATTCCGGGCCCATGTTGCCGATGGTGGCACGGTCGGCAAGCGACATCGAATCAAGGCCGGGGCCGAAGAATTCGACGAACTTGGAGACGACGCCCTTCTTGCGCAGCATTTGCACGACGGTGAGCACGAGGTCGGTGGCGGTCACGCCTTCCTTCACCTTGCCGGTCAGCTTGAAGCCGATGACTTCGGGCAGGAGCATGGATACCGGCTGGCCGAGCATGGCCGCTTCCGCTTCGATGCCGCCAACGCCCCAGCCCAGAACGCCAAGACCATTGATCATGGTCGTGTGGCTGTCGGTGCCGACGCAGGTATCCGGATAGGCGATGGTTTCCCCGTCTTCTTCCTTGGTCCAGACGGTCTGGCCGAGATATTCCAGATTGACCTGGTGACAGATGCCGGTGCCGGGCGGCACGACGCGGAAGTTCTTGAATGCCTGCTGGCCCCACTTCAGGAAGCGGTAACGCTCGCCGTTGCGCTCATATTCGAGCTCGACGTTCTTGGCAAAGGCCGTCGGCGTGCCGAATTCGTCGACGATGACCGAGTGGTCGATGACGAGATCGACGGGAACGAGCGGGTTGATCTTTTCCGGATCGCCACCCAGCGACACCATGGCGTCGCGCATGGCGGCCAGGTCAACGACGGCGGGAACGCCGGTGAAGTCCTGCATCAGCACGCGAGCAGGACGGTAGGCGATTTCGTTTTCGACCTTGCCCTTGTTGTTGAGCCATGCGGCAACGGCCAGGATATGGTCCTTGGTGACCGTCTGGCCGTCTTCGAAACGCAGCAGGTTTTCGAGCAGAACCTTCATCGAGAAGGGCAGGTTGGCAACGCCCGGCAAGCCATTGGCTTCCGCCTTCGGCAGGCTGTAATACACATAGTCCTTGCCATCGACGGTAAGAACCGACCGACAATTGAAGCTGTCGAGAGACTTTGACACGGAATAATCCCCGCTGATACTAGAGCCAACACGCGCGTGCGGACGCCTATGCACTTCATGCACATCAGGATGCGGGTGCGACCATTTCCGCTGTCCGCACGAGAAGATTTTGTCTTCAGGTCCGGCGCAAGATGAAAATCACGCCGGTCGCTGGCGTGGTTGCGAAGCTTATAGATAATTTCTAAGAAAGGTTCCAGACTGAGATCGGCCAGATCGGCAGATTTTTTTCATCGCCCGGCCTCAAACGGAAACAAGGCAAATCTCATGCGGCTGATTGCCGAAACTCTTGCGGCGCGTCGCGGCGAGGATCTTATTTTTTCAAACATATCCTTTGCCTTAGGGAGCGGCGAGGCCATGGTGCTGACCGGCCGCAACGGGGCTGGAAAGTCGACACTTCTGCGTGTTGTGGCGGGCCTCATCCGCCCGGCAAAGGGCCGCGTGGACTGGGTCGGAAGCGGGGCAGGCGCGCTGCAACCTCCGGGCGAAGTCAGCCACTATCTCGGTCATCGCAACGCCATGAAACCCGAACTGACGGTGGCCGAAAACCTGGGCTTCTGGCGCGATTTCCTGGGCGACATGACCGGCGGCGCCGGGCTTTCGGTGGAGGAAGCCGCCGACCGGGTCGAGCTCCCAGCACTTCTCGATCTGCCCTTCGGCTATCTGTCGGCCGGCCAGCAGCGGCGCATGGCCTTTGCCAAGCTTCTGGTGGCGCATCGGCCTGTGTGGTTGCTGGACGAGCCGACGGCCGCGCTTGATGCCGCAGCAGAAGCACTGTTTGCAAGGCTCATCCGGGCGCATCTGACGGCCGGCGGCCTCGTGATCGCCGCAACCCACCAGCCGCTGGATTTCGAGGCAACGCAGCGCCTGGAGATGAAGGGGTTTCAGTACGCGGAGATGGAGGAGGGGATATGAACGAGCGGGTCTCAACGTGTCTGTCCTCATTCGCCCCTCATCTGCCTGCCGGCATCTTCTCCCCGTCAAAACGGGGAGAAGAACACTTGCCGCAACGGCGGAATTCCCCCTCTCCCCGCTTGCGGGGAGAGGGTTGGGGTGAGGGGCAAGCCGAAGAATGGGCATCATCATGACCGCCCTTCTCCTGCGCGACCTGAAGCTCTCCATTCGCGCCGGTGGCGGTGCGCTGATCGGCGTGCTGTTCTTCATGACATTGGTTGCCGTCATTCCCTTCGGCGTCGGACCCGATCTCAATCTTCTGGCGCGCATCGGCCCGGCCATCGTCTGGATCGGGGCACTGCTGGCGGCCCTTCTCGGGCTTGATCGTCTATTCCAGACCGAGCGGGAGGATGGGTCGCTCGATCTTCTCCTGATGCAGGAACATCCGCTGGTGCTGACGGTGCTGGTCAAATGCCTGGCGCACTGGCTGGCCAATGTGCTGCCGCTGGTGATTGCCTCACCGCTGCTCGGCCTGTTCATGAACATGAACGAGGTCGGCATCGGTGCGGTGATGCTGACGCTGCTTGTTGGTTCTCCGGCACTTACCTTTATCGGCGCTGTCGGCGCGGCGGTTGCCGTGACGCTGCCGCGCGGCGGGCTTCTCGTCTCCATCCTGGTGCTGCCGCTCTGCGTGCCGGTGTTGATCTTTGGGGTTTCGGCCTCCTATGCGGCGGTGGAAGATCCGGCTCCCTTCCTGCCGCCCTTCCTGATTCTGGTCGCCATCACGATGTTTTTTGCCGTGCTTGGCCCGCTTGGGGCTGCGCTGGCGTTGCGCAATGGCGGGGATTGACTAGAATCAAGTCAGCCTGCCGCGTCCGGCCTTAGAAGAGACCCATGACCGAGAGCCTTGCCATCACCAAATTCAGCGACCTTGCCAACCCGACGCGG
Source organism: Neorhizobium fuzhouense (assembly GCF_042611105.1). Classification (NCBI taxonomy): domain Bacteria; kingdom Pseudomonadati; phylum Pseudomonadota; class Alphaproteobacteria; order Hyphomicrobiales; family Rhizobiaceae; genus Neorhizobium; species Neorhizobium fuzhouense. Next base: position 167,365 of record NZ_JBHFFP010000005.1, read on the forward strand.
TTTCTGGCGCTTGCTGCCCGTATTCTGCCCTGGCTCGCGGCGGTGACGGCGGCGCTGTTTGCAGTCGGGCTCTATCTCGCCTTTACCACGCAGGGCGATTACCAGCAGGGCGATACCGTGCGCATCATGTATGTGCATGTGCCGGCCGCCTGGCTGTCGATGATGTGTTATTCGGTGATGGCGCTGTCAGCGATCGGTACGCTGGTCTGGCGCCATCCGCTGGCCGATGTCAGCCACAAGGCGGCAGCACCGCTTGGAGCGGCGTTCACGCTGATTGCCCTTGTCACCGGCTCTCTCTGGGGGCGGCCCATGTGGGGCACGTGGTGGGTGTGGGATGCGCGCCTCACCTCCGTCTTCGTCCTGTTTCTGATGTATCTCGGGATCATAGCGCTGAACCGGGCCATGGATGATCCGTCCCGTGCGGCACGCCTCAGCGCCGTGCTGATCCTCGTCGGTTTCGTGAATATTCCGATCATCAAGTTTTCCGTGAACTGGTGGAATACCCTGCACCAGCCGGCAAGCGTCATCCGGCTTGGCGGTCCGACGATCGACGGCGAATTCCTGCGCCCGCTGCTGGTGATGGCGCTTGCCTTCACGCTTCTGTTCTTCACGCTCCACATCATGGCGATCCGCAACGAGATCTGGCGCCGCCGCGTGGCCACGCAAAGGCGCATGGCCGCCCGTCTCGCCGGCCGGGAGAGTTGATCCGATGAGCCACGCCTTCTACATCTACACATCCTACGGGATTGCGGGCATCGTCACGCTGTGTCTCATCGCCTGGACGGTGCTTGATGGCCGTGCCCGCCGCCGTGAACTCGCAGCGCTTGAGGCATCCGGCCTTCGCCGCCGGTCAGCAGCGGCTGCCGAGACACAAAACCCATGAGCACGAGCACCGAGGACAAGAGGCCGGAGGGTGGCCGCAGTGCTGCCCGCTATCTGCTGGCACTGATCCCGCTTGCGGTGTTTGCGGGCTTTGCCCTTGTCGCCGGCAAGATGCTCTACGATCAGGATGTCAACGGGCTGGACGTTTCGGCCATCCCGTCAGCGCTGATCGGCAAGACGGCGCCATCACTGTCGCTGCCGCCGCTCGAAGGTTCGCAGACACCGGCGCTGACGGACGCGGCCATGAAGGGCAAGCTGACGCTCGTCAACGTCTTTGCCTCCTGGTGCGTGCCATGCCGGCAGGAGCATCCGATGCTAAAGGAGCTTGCCAAGGACAGCCGCATCACACTCGTCGGTATCAACTACAAGGACCGCAACGACAACGCCCTGCGGTTTCTCGGCGAACTCGGCAATCCCTATGATGCGATTGGTGTCGATCCGAACGGCAAGGCAGCTATTGACTGGGGCGTCTACGGCATTCCGGAAAGCTATCTCGTCGGCGCGGACGGCACCATCCTTTACAAGAAGGTCGGGCCCTTCGATGAGCGCAGCGTGACAGACGGCCTGATGCCGGCCATCGAGAAGGCGTTGGCAGCACCGCGCTGACGTATCATTTTGTGATACGTTTGCTTGACGGTGGAAGCGTATCAACTTACGATACCAAAACTTGGTGTGCTATGATCCGCTCGTTCCGGGACAAACTGACGGCATCGATTGATGATGGTTCGGTGCGCAAGGGATTTCCCGCCGAGCTTATCCGCAGGACACAGCAGATGCTGGTTCTTCTGGATGCCGCGGTTGCTCTTGACGATCTCAGATCGCCGCCCGGGAACCGCCTGGAAAAATTATCCGGCGACCGCTAAGGCCAGTATTCCCTGCGCATCAATGGCAAATGGCGGATTTGCTTCCAATGGAACAACGGCGGCGCGGACAATGTCGAGGTTGTGGACTATCATTGAAGGCAAGACGTCGATCGGAGGTACGGAATGTCAGCAAGCAAGGCCCCCGCAATTCACCCGGGCGAAATTCTGCGCGACCTCTATCTTGAACCACTGGATATGACGGCTTACGCACTAGCAAAAAAGCTGCATGTGCCCCGCACGCGTATCGAAAGACTGGTGGTGGGCAAGGTGGGTGTAACGGCAGACACGGCGCTTCGGCTTGCAAAATTCTTCCGCACGACGCCCGAGCTGTGGCTGAACCTTCAGGCCTCCTATGACATCAAGATCGAGCGGGCAAACCTTGCGGCTGAACTCGAGCAGATTGTCGAGATCAACGAGGCTGCCTGACGAGGCCGCCTACAGCGCCCCCTGCCACGCCCTGATCGCATCGACAGGCCAGACCAGCATCAGCACGTTGAGGGTGAGGTTGTCGCGGATGAGGAAGCCGGTCAGGAGTTCGAAGCCGATGGCAAGCGCGACCGTCAGCCAGATCGGCGCGCGGGCGGCAAAAAGGAAGCCGAGGGCCATGAACACGGTGTCCATCGCCGAATTCAAGATGCTGTCGCCTTCGTAGCCGACCGCCATGGTGGCGGAGCGGTAGCGATCGATGATGATCGGCGAATTTTCTAGAAGCTCCCAGGCCGCCTCGATGAAGGTCGCGAGCGCCAGGCGCTTGCCGAGAGATCCTTTGCGCAGAACCAGCCATCCGAGACCATAGAACAGGAAGCCGTGGATGATGTGGGAGGGCGTGTACCAGTCGGACAGGTGCTGCGAATTGCCCGGCGAATTCACGCCCGGTTCAAACAGCTTGATGGTGCCGCAGGAGCAGATCCAGAGCCGCCCCATCAGATGTTCAGACAGGACCTGGACGAGCAAGATCACGAGGGCGACGACGAACCAGAAGTGCCCTGACCGAAAGACCGTCGATCCGCCCTGTCCGTTCACGTGCCGTCCTCGGTCTTTGCCGGCAGCGAATGCTTCATGATGAGCGGCATCTGGGCAAGCGTGAAGATGATGGTGATCGGCATCGTGCCCCAGACCTTGAAGTTGACCCAGACGGCATCGGAAAAATTGCGCCAGACGACTTCGTTCAGCAAGGCGAGAACCAGGAAGAAGATGCCCCAGCGCAGCGACAGCTTGCGCCAGCCCTCGTCCGTCAGCTGGAAGGCGGCATTGAAGACATAGCCGAGCAGCGACTTGCCGAACAGCAGGCCGCCAAGCAGCACCACGCCGAACAGCGTGTTGACGATGGTCGGCTTCATCTTGATGAAAGTCTCGTCCTGCAGCCATATCGACAGGCCGCCAAACACCATGACGACGATACCGGACACGAAGGGCATGATCGGCAGATGCTTGAAGACGATCTTTGAGACGATCAGTGACAGCACGGTGGCCGCCATGAAGAGGCCGGTTGCCACGAGAAGCGGGCCGCCAAGCGCCGAAAGCGCCGGAAATTTTTCAATCAGCCATTCGCCGCGCAGATTGGCAAAGAAGAACACCAGAAGCGGGCCGATTTCCAGCACCAATTTAAGGGTCGGATGCTCCTTTTCCTGGCGCGTCGGCGTCGTGTCGCTGTCAAAGCTCTGCATGGTGCTGGACTTTATCTCCTGGGGGACTTGCCGCTGCAAATCCGTTTTTTCTGTCTCATCCGGCTTCTGTGTCATCAATGCGTCAGGCCGGCAATGGCGCTGGCGAAATCCTCGGCCTCGAAGGGTTCAAGGTCATCAACCCCTTCGCCGACGCCGATGAAATAGACCGGCAGCTTGTGCTTGGCGGCGATGGCAACAAGAATGCCGCCGCGCGCGGTGCCGTCGAGCTTGGTCATGATCAGGCCGCTGACGCCGGCGACATTGCGAAAGATTTCCACCTGGTTCATGGCGTTCTGACCGGTGGTGGCGTCTAGCGTCTGCAAGACGGTGTGCGGTGCATCGGGATCGAGCTTGCCGAGCACGCGCACAATCTTTTCGAGTTCCGCCATCAGCTCTGCCTTGTTCTGCAGGCGCCCGGCGGTATCGATGATCAGCACGTCGCATTTCTTTTGGCGCGCCTGCTCGAAGGCATCATAGGCAAGGCCTGCCGCATCGGCGCCGAGCTTGGTGCCGATGAATTCGGATTTCGTCCGGTCCGCCCAGATCTTCAGCTGCTCGATAGCCGCGGCGCGGAACGTGTCGCCGGCTGCCAGCATCACCTTCAGGCCGGAGCCGGACAGCTTTGCGGCCAGCTTGCCGATGGTCGTCGTCTTGCCGGTGCCGTTGACGCCGACAACGAGGATGACATGCGGCTTGTGGTTCAAATCAAGCGCCAGCGGCTTTGCCACCGGCTTCAGCACCTTGGTGATTTCGCTCGCCATGATGCGCGACACGTCCTCACCGCTCACATCCTTGCCATAGCGTTCGGACGACAGCGTATCGGCAATGCGCATGGCGGTTTCGACGCCGAGATCGGCCTGGATCAGCAGGTCTTCCAGCTCCTCCAGCGTCGCTTCATCCAGCTTGCGCTTGGTGAAAAGCGCCGTGATCTGGCCCGTCAGCTGGGACGAGGTGCGGGAAAGGCCTTCCCGCAGGCGCTGGAACCAGGTGAGTTTTGGCCGCTCGACGACGGCGATTGGGGCTTCCTCGACGCGGGTGGCAAAACCTTTGGGCAGGATGATGTCGGCGGGCGGGACATCATTGGCTGACGTATCTGCCGTGACGCCGACCCCCTCTGCCCTGCCGGGCATCTCCCCCACAAGGGGGGAGATCACGGAGGCATCGTCGAGGCCTGCATTCAATTCCGTATCGATGGCAGGGGTTTCAGCGTCTGACAGTGGACGCGGCGCTAGCCCCAAATCGATCTCCCCCCTTGTGGGGGAGATGCCCGGCAGGGCAGAGGGGGCGGTGTCGCCACCCTCCAGGCCCTCCGCCTCGGCTTCCGCCTGTAAGAGAGACAGCGGCACCATGCCCATGTCGCCCGGAAGCAGATCGGCAGCCGGCAAAAGCGACGCTTCATCCTCTTCACCAAGATCATCAGCGGCGGGGCCGCCGGCGGTGTCCATCTCTATCCCGGCCACCGGATCGACCGGAGACACGGCAAGATCTTCTGCGCGGGAATGCGGTTCGGTTTCGGTCTGAAGGGCAGCCTGCTCTTCAAGCGTCAAAGTCTCATCGGCCAGGCCCTCGGCCGCCTTGTCTTGCGCCGGCGCCTTGTCCTTGCCGAAGGTAAAAACCTTTTTGATGAAGCCGAGCGCCATGAAAAATCCGTTTCGTCACGCCGCCCGGGCGGCGGCAAGCTGCATGTTCAAGTGTTTGCCGTTATGGCCTGTCAACTCCACCTCTACCAGATCCCGTGGGCGAAGGCTTGGCGCGGCAACGACGGAGAAGTTCTCGGTATGGGCGAAACCGTTCATCTCCACAAGGATGCTCTGGCGGGTTCCAACCATCCGGTCGAGATGCGCAATGTGAAGTTCGTCACCGGTAACGCGAAGCCGGGCGGCCCGTTCCTTCACCAGCGCCCGGTCCAGCTGCGGCATGCGGGCAGCGGGCGTGCCGGGGCGCGGGCTATAGGGGAAGACGTGCAGGAAGGACAGGCCGCATTCTCTCGCATGGCGCACGGCATTCTCGAACATGTCCTCCGTTTCCGTCGGGAAACCGGCGATCATGTCGGCACCGAATGTCATCTGCGGACGCAGCGCCCGCACTTTTTCGACAAAGGCCAGTGCATCGGCGCTGGAATGCCGACGCTTCATGCGCTTCAGGATCATGTCATCGCCATGCTGCAGCGACAGATGCAGATGCGGCATGAAACGCGGCTCGTCGGCAATCAGGTCGAGCAGGTGATCGTCGGCCTCGATGCTGTCGATGGAAGATAGCCGAAGGCGCAAAATCTCCGGTACCTGCTTCAACAGCGTTTTGGCCAGGAGCCCAAGCGTCGGAGTGCCCGGCAGGTCGGCGCCAAAACTTGTCGCATCGACGCCGGTGAGAACGATTTCCCGGTAACCGGCCTCCACCAGTTTTCGGGCCTGATCGACCACAGCGCCCATCGGCACCGAGCGGGAATTGCCGCGCCCATAGGGAATGATGCAGAAGGTGCAGCGGTGATCGCAGCCGTTCTGCACCTGGATGAAGGCCCGCACATGGCCATCGATGTGCTTGACCATCTGCGGCGCGGTGGCCTTCACGCTCATGATATCGTTGACGCGCAGCTTTTCTTCCGCCGAAACGCCGAAATCCGGCAGGCCGCGATAGGAGGCGCTCTTCAGCTTTTCCTCATTGCCGAGAACCGCATCCACTTCCGGCATGGCGCTGAATGTCGCGGCCTCCGTCTGCGCAGCGCAGCCGGTCACGATGATGCGGGCATGGGGATTTTCGCGACGTGCCCGGCGAATGGCCTGTCGCGCCTGGCGCACGGCCTCTCCCGTCACGGCGCAGGTATTGACCAGCACGGCATTGTTCAGCCCGGCCTTTTCAGCCTCGGCGCGCATGACCTCGGATTCGTATGTGTTCAGCCGGCAGCCGAAGGTGATGACCTCGACGCCGCTCACCGGACGCCTGCCTCCGGCTCCGCATCGCGGGTGAAATCACCCGTGTTCGGGTCGAGATGGCCCGACCATTCCCATTCGGCCGGCCCCGTCATCACCACATGATCGTCGTCTCGCCACTCGATCGTGAGCGTGCCGCGATTGGGGCTGGAGGCGACGGTGATGGAGACGGTGCGCTGCGTTCTTCCCGTGCGGGCACCGGACACGCCGGCAGCACAGGCGGCCGATCCGCAGGCAAGCGTCAAGCCGGCGCCGCGCTCCCAGGTGCGGGTCACCATCTGTGTCGGCGAGATTACCTGGGCGAGTGTGATATTGGCCTTTTCCGGAAACATCGGATGGTTTTCAAGCAGCGGTCCGAAGCGGTCGAGATCAAACGTCATCGGATCGCGATCGACCCAGAAAACCGCATGGGGATTGCCCATCGACATCGCCGCGGGCGAATGCAGCACGGGTGCATCGATCGGCCCGATCTGCAGTTCAATCCGGCTGGTATCGAAAAACTCTTCCGACAGCGGGATCTTGTCCCATTCAAAGACCGGCTTTCCCATGTCGACGGAAATCGTGCCATCGGCATGTTCCTGCGCATTGAGGATGCCGGCAACCGTCTGGAAGGTAAAAGCCTTGCGCCCGCTTTCGGCAGACAGCGCCTGCACCACGCAGCGCGTGCCATTGCCGCAGGCCTGCGCCTTCGTGCCATCGCAATTCAGGATATCGATATAGGCATCCGTGCTTGACAGTTTTGGATCATGGATCGCCATGATCTGGTCAAAACCCGTCTCTGCCTCAGCGGCAAGCGCGATGGCGGCCTGCGGGGTGACGTGATCTTTGCGGCCGCGCATATCCACAACGAGGATCTTGTTACCAAGCCCGTTCATCTTTGCAAATTCGACCGTATTATCCATGACGTCACCCATTCGGCGCGTTTTTTCGACGCCGCTTTCGGCCTATATGGCGGAAAAGCGGCCTGATTTAAAGAGGCGGGCGCGATCCGCTAGCCACCGCGCCGCCGCTCGATGCACGGCGCCATCACGCAGAGCAGTTCAAACAGGATGTTTGCCCCGGCAAGCGCCGTCATGCCGGCGAGATCGAAGGGTGGCGCAACCTCCACCACATCGGCCCCGACGATATCGACGCCGGCCAGCAGCCGCACCAAGCCTTGAGCCTCGCGGGTGGAAAAGCCGCCGATCTCAGGCGTGCCGGTGCCGGGGGCCATCGAGGGGTCGATGCTGTCGATATCGAAGGTGACATAGGTCGGGCCGGTGCCGGCAATGGCGCGCGCTTCTTCCATCACGGAGACTGCGCCGCGCTCGACGAATTCCTCCATGTAGATGATGCGGATGCCCTGGCTTTTGGCCCAGTCATGGTCGGTCGTGTCGTAGATCGAGCCGCGAATGCCGATCTGTACCATGCGCTTCGGGTCCAGCAGGCCTTCCTCGATGGCGCGGCGGAAGGGCGTGCCGTGGGTGTAGCGGTTGCCGCCGAAATAGCTGTCATTGGTATCGGTATGGGCATCGAAATGGATGAGGCCGACCGGGCGGTTTTTGGCGACCGCCCGCAGCACCGGCAGCGTCGTCAGGTGATCGCCGCCGACGGCAAGCGGCAGCGCGCCGGCTGCAACGATCGCCGCAATGCCGGCCTCGATGCGGGTCAGACCATCCATGAGGTCGATGGGGTTGACCGAGACATCGCCGACATCGGCGACATTGGCGATCGAAAATGGCTCGACGCCGGAGACGTGATGGACGCGGCGAATGAGGCTTGACTGGTTGCGCACCTCGCGCGGCCCATGGCGGGCGCCGGCGCGGTTCGTTGTGCCGCCATCCCAGGGAATGCCGACCAGCGCAATATCGAGACCATCCGCAGAGGTCACTGCCGGCAGGCGCATGAAGGTGGAGTGGCCGGCAAAACGCGGCACTTCGGCGGCATCAACAGGTTGGTGAAATTGCGCATTCACGGGGGACGGCTCCAATGCAATCAGGATGAAGGCGGGCGAAAGATTGCCCGTCTTCAATGGAGCAGAGGCAGAGGCGGCTGTAAATGCTGCAACGCGACATATGCTGGCTACTGTGTCGAAGCACAGGCACCGCCCCGCCCGGACAGCGGGCCGCTAGTCGGCAACAACAGGCATGTAGAGATCGCCGCCTTCGCGGTATTTCGCCGCCATCGCCTCCAGCCCCTCCTTCTGCGCCTCGGCCCGAATATCGTGGGAGATCCGCATGGAGCAGAATTTCGGGCCGCACATGGAGCAGAAATGTGCCACCTTGTGCGCCTCCTTCGGCAAGGTTTCGTCATGCATGGAGCGGGCCGTTTCCGGATCGAGGGAGAGGTTGAACTGGTCCTCCCAGCGAAACTCGAACCGCGCGCGAGACAGCGCATCATCGCGCAATTGGGCGGCCGGATGCCCCTTGGCGAGATCGGCGGCATGGGCTGCGATCTTGTAGGTGATGACGCCGACCTTCACGTCATTGCGGTCGGGAAGGCCGAGATGCTCTTTTGGCGTGACGTAACACAGCATGGCGGTGCCAAACCAGCCGATCATCGCGGCCCCGATGGCCGACGTGATGTGATCGTAACCCGGCGCGATGTCGGTGGTCAGTGGACCCAGCGTATAGAAGGGCGCCTCGCCGCAGGTTTTCAGCTGCTTGTCCATGTTTTCCTTGATCTTGTGCATCGGCACATGGCCGGGGCCTTCGATCATCACCTGGCAGTCTTTTTTCCAGGCGATTTTTGTCAGCTCGCCAAGCGTTTCCAGTTCGGCAAATTGTGCGGCATCATTGGCATCGGCAATCGAGCCCGGGCGCAACCCGTCGCCCAGCGAAAACGACACGTCATAGGCGCGGGCGATGTCGCAGATCTCGTCGAAATGCTCGTAAAGAAAGCTTTCCTTGTGATGGTGCAGGCACCACTTGGCCATGATCGAGCCGCCGCGCGAGACGATGCCGGTGACGCGGTTGACGGTGAGATGGATATAGGAAAGCCGCACGCCGGCATGGATGGTGAAATAATCGACGCCCTGTTCGGCCTGTTCGATCAGCGTGTCGCGATAGACCTCCCAGCTGAGATCTTCGGCAATGCCGCCGACCTTTTCCAGCGCCTGATAGAGCGGCACGGTGCCGATTGGCACCGGTGCATTGCGGATGATCCAGTCGCGGATGTTGTGGATGTTGCGCCCGGTCGACAGGTCCATCACCGTATCGGTACCCCAGCGGATGGCCCAGACCATCTTTTCCACCTCCTCCGCCATGGACGAAGTCACGGCGGAATTGCCGATATTGGCATTGATCTTGACGAGGAAATTGCGGCCGATCACCATCGGCTCCAGTTCCGGGTGGTTGATGTTGGCGGGAATGATCGCCCGCCCTGCCGCCACTTCGGCACGCACGAATTCCGGCGTGACATGGTCTGGAATCTGGGCGCCAAAGCTTTCGCCATCGCGGACCAGCGCTTCCTGGGCTGCCTTGCGGCCAAGGTTTTCGCGGATGGCAACAAATTCCATTTCGGGTGTGATGATGCCCGCGCGGGCATAGGCCAGCTGCGTGACGGCCTTACCGCCGCGCGCCCGCAAGGGGGTGTGACGCACCGGAAATTCCGGCGTCAGCCTGTCGCCGCTGACAAAACCATTGTCTGCCGCACTCACCGGGCGGCCCTCGTAAGCTTCCACATCGCCGCGCGCTAACAGCCAGTCGTATCGCGGGCGGGTGAGACCGGCATCGATGGCAATGGTGACGGCGGGATCGGTGTAAGGCCCGGAGGCATCGTAGACAGTGACCGGTGGTTCGCCGGCCGTCGGGTGCAGCGCGATCTGGCGCAGTGGCACGCGCAGATCGGGATAGAGGTCTCCGGCAAGGTGGATCTTGGTCGAGGCCGGCAGCGGGCCGGTGGTGACTTCGGGGGTGGGAAAAGGTCGGGCAATGTTCATCGTGAGGCTCCAAGGGTTGGAGACCCAGTCATGTCAGCCGGAAAGATGGAGAAACGCCTGCCGCGATCCTGCAAGACAGGATTTCTGGCATCTGCAGCGCGCACCGTCCCTACGCCAGTATGAACTGGATCAGGTTCAACGGGTCACTGCGCTGCCTCTTTCAAAGCCCAGCAGTATCTCAGCCCCTTGGCGGGACCCCCCTGGTGAATGCGATGGAGTGTCGGCAAAGAGGTGCCGGATGTCAATGGAAAGCCGCAGCTTTCGGACCTGCCCCCGAAGCTTCACACTCGGATCGTCTGTCTGGGAGAGGGGAGGCCCGGCCGAAGATGTTGGGGGGCTGGGGGTAAGGTCAACACATCCAGCCGGGCCAATATGGCGCGAACGCGCCAACTGTCGAGCGTGAACCTGATCGCCAATTCCGGCAGGGTTTTGTTCGAAATCGGGCAGAAGAAGAGAATTGTCGGGGCAGCGGCGTATGCAGGTGCCTCTGCCTTTTGCGTGTGCTGTCGGGTTGATTTTTTCTAAGGCTGAGGCACACTGTCATGTGAGTGTTACATGGCGTTGGGAGCATTGATGACCGATCAGCCAGACGTATTCGGGCGCGACCGTCCCCCAGAAGGGGCCGTGGTCGTCGAACTGAGCCAGTACCGCCAGAACAGTGACCCGATCCCCATCACCTTCCACCGGCGAGAGCTGGATGCGATCCTGCGCATCTATGGCCGCATGGTCGGCGAAGGCGAGTGGAAGGATTATGCGATCGATCATCTGAAGGACAAGGCGGTGTTTTCGATCTTCAAGCGCTCCGGCGAAATGCCGCTCTACCGCATCGAGAAGAACCCGAAGCTTGCGGGAAAGCAGGGTGCGTTCAGCGTTATGAACACGCATGGCATGATCCTGAAGCGCGGCCATGAGCTGCCGCAGGTGCTGAAAGTGTTCGACAAGGTGTTGAAGCTCGTCGATTGAGACGCCCTTTGACCGGCGGGCGGCAGGAAGGCTGAGAGCGATTGCCTTTCAGCCGGCAAACAGCGTGCCCGGATAGGTGTCGAGATCCGGGTCGGTCGAGGTGCCGGCGCCGAGTTCCCTTTGCATGAAGATCGTATCCAGCCATGTGCCGTGCTTGTAGCCGGTGCCTTGCATCGTGCCGACCATGCGAAAGCCGAGTGCCGCATGAAGGCCCGCAGAGGCGGGACTTGCGCCGCCGATCACGGCCACCATCTGGCGAAAGCCAAGCGCTGTCGTGCGTGTGATGAGTTCGGCCAGCAGCGCCTTGCCGATGCCGCGGCCACGTGCTTCCGGCGCCAGATAAATCGAATCTTCCACCAGCCAGCGATAGGCGGGCCGTGTGCGAAAGGCGGAGGCATAGGCGTAGCCGAGGAGGCTGCCATCCTCGTCTTCTGCGGCAATATAGGGATATCCCTTGGCGATGATGGCCTCGAAACGGGCGCGCATCTCCGCCTCATCCGGTGCCACCAGCTCATAGCTTGCCGTCCCGTTCAGCACGCTGTCGCGGTAGATGGCGGTGATGATCGAAATGTCGGAAAGGGTGGCGTCGCGCAGGCGCAAGGTCATGAAAACACTGCCAGTTAAATGTGATACGCCGACAGTAGGACGCGCGGCCAAGCCTTGCAAGATGTTGGTCAAGGCTCTGTCACCACAAAAAAAAGGCGGCCCGCGAAGGCCGCCTTTCGAACATCTGCCTGTCCGACTGCTTAGTTGTTCCGGTTGCCCAGGAACTGCAGCATGAACATGAACAGGTTGATGAAGTCGAGATAAAGCGTCAGCGCACCCATGATTGCCTTGCGGCCCATCACGGCTGCATCGTCGCCGTCGAAATACATTTCCTTGATCTTCTGCGTGTCATAGGCGGTGAGGCCCGCAAAGATCAGCACGCCGAGCACCGAAACCGCGAAGGACAGGGCCGACGAAGCAAGGAAGATGTTGACGACAGAGGCGATGATCAGGCCGAAGAGACCCATGATCAGGAACGAGCCCATGGCCGTCAGGTCACGCTTCGTGGTGTAGCCGTAAAGCGACAGGGCACCGAACGAGGCAGCCGTCACGAAGAAGGTCTGCACGATGCTCTGGCCGGTATAGACCAGGAAGATCGAGGACAGCGACAGGCCCATCAGGCCGGCATAGACCCAGAAAGCGGTCTGTGCGGCCGAAACGCTCATCCTGTTGATGCGGTAGCTCAGGAAGAAAACCATTCCGAGCGGGGCCAACATCACAACCCAGCGCAGCGGGCTGGCATAAAGCGCGGTGCCAAAGGCCGTCAGATGCCCGTTCTCCACGGCAAGCTGCCATGTGCCGAACGAGGCAAGACCGGTAATCACCAGGCCCAGCGCCATCAGGTTGTAGACCTTCAGCATATAGGTGCGAAGGCCTTGGTCGATCAGTTCAGCCGAACCGGCACGTGCCTGGGCAGCGCGGTTCTGGAAGTTGTAGTCAGACATATTCGTCCTCTTAAAGCTTCGGTGTTGCTACGGTGTCCGGATGGTATCCATCTCTGCGCCGCTGCGAAGCTCAGCAAGCCTGTCACGAATATGCGGACAGATGTCTTTTCGTTCAAGTGCCTGCCGCCCGATTCGGCGAGGTGACAAAAATTTAATCCGCAGAAAAGGGCGGCCTTTTCCCGGGCAACCTCAAAGCTCGCGCAGCACCGGAGCCGCCTTCTGGCCGAGGATTCGCCACGTCCCGGCAAGACCGATGCCGACCGTCAGCACCAGGGCTGCAATGAGCGTGATCACTGCCACGTCCGGCAGGAAGGTTGCCGGCAGCTTCATGATGCGGGAGACCACGAACCAGGCAGCACCTGAGCCGGCTGAGAGGGCAAAGACGGCCGTGGCAAAACCCAGGATCATGTACTCGTAGGCAAAGGCGCGCATCAGCATGCGCCGTGTGCCGCCAAGCGTCTTCAGGATCACGGCGTCGTGGGTGCGCGCCCGGTTGCCGGAGGCAAGTGCGCCGGCGAGAACCAGCACCGAGGCCACAAGCGCGACCGCTGCGGCTGCACGAATGGCGGTGGCGAGCTGTCCCATCAGCTGCTCGGCAATGTCGAGCGCATCCTTCACCCGAACGCTGGTGATGGTCGGATAGGAATTGGTGACCGCGCGCAGGATCGCACCCTCCTTTGCCGGCGTGGCGCTCTGGTCGGTCAGCGTCGCAAGCCAGGCATGCGGGGCGCCGCGGAACGTGTTGGGCGAAAACACCATGACGAAATTGATCGACAGAGAGCGCCATTCGATCTGGCGGAAATTGGCGATGCGTGCGGTGATGTTACGGCCAAGCACGTTGACGGTGACCGTATCGCCGATCTTCAGGCCAAGTTCGCCGGCCTCTTCGGCGGAAAAGGAGACAAGCGGTTCGCCGCTATAGTTTTCCGGCCACCATTCTCCTTGCGTGATCGTCGCGTTGGCTGGCAGCGTCTCGTCATAGGTGATGCCACGGTCGCCGCGCAGCACCCAGCGTCCGCCCGGCGGCACGTTCATCTGGCTGACATCCTGTCCGTTGAAGGAGAGGATGCGTCCGCGCAGCATCGGCACCTGGGTAATCTCGCCTTGCGGTGCCTGCTGCTTCAGAATGTTGACGAAGCCTTCGCGCTCGCTGCCCTGGATATCGACAAAAAAGAAGTTCGGCGCCTGCTGCATCATCGTGCCGGAGAGCTGCCGGCGCAGGTTGCCGTCAATGAGCGCAAGCGTGACCAGAAGGGCAAGGCCAAGGCCCAGCGAGAGAACGACCGAGGGCGTCAGTGCGCCGGGGCGGTGGATATTGCCGATGGCAAGCCTCAGTGCCGGGGAGTTGACGCGCGGGCTGCGGCGGGCGAGGGCGGCGATGGCGCTGGCGACGATCCGCAGAAGAACGAAGGCCACCGCGACGGCGCCCAGAAAGACCACGGCAATGAACCGGTCATCGGCCGAGAAGATGGCAAGCCCGGCAAGGCCCGCAAGCGCAAGACCTGCCGCAGCAAGATAGGGCCAGGACGGAAGCCCGCTCTGGTCAAAGCCCTGTTCGCGAAACAGAGCCGTTGCCGGCACTTCGCGGGCATGGCCAAGCGGCAGCACGGCAAAGGCAAAGGTGGTGAGAAGGCCAAACAGCGCCGCAAGCCCGAGCGCGGCCGGATAAAAGGCGGTTTCTGACGGTACGGGCAGGAGATCACGCAGGAAGCCCAGGGCGATGAAAGGCGCGACCGCACCGATCAGCAGGCCGATGGCAATGCCGACGCCGCCGATCAGCAGGATCTGGAACAGATAGATCAGCGTCACCACGAAGGCCGGTGCGCCGAGGCATTTGAAGGTGGCAATGGTGGTGCGCTTGGAATCGAGGAAGGCGCGCACCGCATTGGCAACGCCGACCCCGCCAACGATGAGCGCGGTCAGGCCCACCAGCGTGAGAAACTGCGAGAAGCGGTCGACATTTTCGGTGAGCGAGGGGGCGGCCCGATCGGCGGTGCGGATGGACCAGCCGGCAGAGGGAAATTGCTTGTTGGCAATGGCGCCAAGGCTCGCCCTTTGGTCTGGATTATGCAGCTTGATCTTGTAGGCATGTTCGACAAGGCTTCCGGTCTGGATCAGGCCGGAAGCGGCAAGCGCCTCGCGGCTGAGCAGCAGGCGCGGCGCAAAGCCAAACCCTTCCGAGAGGGCATCCGGCTCGCTCGAGAGAGTCGCCGTCAGGCGAATGCGCGCATTGCCGAGCAAAATCTCGTCGCCGATCTTCAGGCCCATGCGCTCCAGAAGCAGGGGCGCCGCAACGCCGCCGTAAGCCTGCGCCTGCTCGCCGAGAAGCTCGCTCAAGGGCCGCGCAGGCTCCGTGACCACCGTGCCGTAGAGCGGATAGGCGCCATCCACCGCCTTTGCCTCGACCAGCGCCTGCTCTGACCCGTCGGGCAACCGTGCCATCGAGCGCAGACCAGTTGAGACGGCAACCTGTCCGAGGCTGTCGAGGAACGCCTTTTCGTCCGGCGTTGCTTCCCGGTTGTTGAGTTCAAAGCGGATATCGCCGGCGAGCAGCGCCTGCCCCTGCGTGGCAATCGCGCCGGTAATGGCGCGGGAGACGGAATTGACGGCGGCAATGGCGCCGGTGCCAAGCGCAATGCAGGCAAGGAAGATGTAGAAGCCGGAGAGGCCGCCGCGCAATTCGCGCAGCGCAAGCTTCAGGGCAATCGCGATGCGGGGAAACGTCGTCCTCATGCAAAGGCCGCCGCAGCTGCAGCGGATCTTACACTGTCGGCGGCGATCTCGCCGGAGCGGACGCGGATCTGGCGGGTGCAGCGGGCGGCAAGCGCATTGTCATGCGTCACCAGCAGCAGCGTCATGCCGCGCTCGGCCTGCTTGGCAAACAGGAGATCGGCGATCTGCCGCCCGGTTTCCGTGTCGAGATTTCCGGTCGGTTCGTCGGCAATCAGCACGGCGGGCGAGGGGGCGAGCGCCCGGGCAATCGCCACGCGCTGCTGCTCGCCACCGGACAGCTGGCCCGGATAATGCGACAGGCGTTCGCCAAGGCCAACCGACGTCAGTTCGACGCGCGCGATGTCGAAGGCGTTCTTCACGTTCGCCAGTTCCAGCGGCACGGCAACGTTCTCCAGTGCCGTCATATTGGCAATCAGGTGAAACGACTGGAAGACGATGCCGATATTTCGGCCCCGAAAATCGGCCAGTGCATCTTCGCCAAGCGCGTGAAGCGGCGTGTCGCGGATGATGATCTCGCCGCTGTCCAGACGCTCGAGCCCGGCCAGAACCATCAGAAGCGTCGACTTGCCGGAGCCGGACGGACCGACGATGCCGACCGCTTCACCTCGCCGGATCTCAAGATCGATCCCCTTCAGCACATGCACGGAGGCGGCCGCATTTCCAAGCGTCAGATCCGCCTTCTTCAGGGTGATGATGGTTTCAGTCACGGCAAAGCACCCTATATTGGCAGAACATCGACGTTACAGATACGTTTGCCGCACTGCGGCGGACCAGCACAATCTAGGGATGGCCCCATGAAATTCAAAGCGGCACTGCTTCACGTGATTGTCATTGCAGGTCTCACCCTTGCCGGTTCCGCGCAGGCAAAGACGCTTCAGCTTGTCGGCTTCGGTGACAGCCTGATGGCGGGCTATCAGTTGCCGCCGACGCAGTCCTATACGGCGCTCCTGGAAAAGGCCTTGAAGGCGCGCGGCCACGACGTGGCAATCGCCAATGCCGGGGTGTCGGGCGATACGACGGCTGCCGGCCTGTCGCGCGTCGACTGGTCGGTGCCGGACGGCACCGATGGCGTGATCCTTGAACTCGGCGCCAATGATGCCCTGCGCGGCATTGCGCCGGCGGAGACGGAAAAGAATCTCGATGCGATCATCACCCGGCTCAAAGCGCGCAACATTCCCGTGCTGCTCGCGGGCATGATTGCGCCGCCCAACATGGGCGGCAGTTACGGCGAACGCTATAACGGCATCTATACGCGCCTCTCGGAAAAGCACGGCGTCCCGCTTTATCCGTTCTTTCTGGATGGGGTGGTGGCAACGCCTGGCCTGCAACTGGAGGACGGCATGCATCCGAACGCCAAGGGCGTCCAGGTCATGGTGGATCGTTCCCTGAAGGCCGTGGAAGCGTTTCTGTTGGGGATCACGACGATCCAATGAATGTTGCATAGCAAAAATCAGTGCTTGCGCGGATGACATTTGCGTGGTCCGCTACGGATGTCGCTTAAGAGATTCGAGGAGGTTCGCTATGCCGAGACTTTTCACCGCCCTCGAAATCCCGCGCAATGCTGCCATGAGCCTCTCCCTCTTGCGGGGGGGCTTGCCGGGTGCACGCTGGATCGATGTCGAGAATTATCACATCACGCTGCGATTTATCGGCGATGTCGACGGGCGAACCGCCGACGAGATCGTCAACCGCCTGGACCGCGTCGACCGGGAAGAATTCCAGATCAGCCTCAACGGTATCGGCTCCTTCGGCTCGAAGAAACCGCATTCGGTCTGGGCCGGCGTCTCTGCCTCGCCGGAACTGAACGCGCTGCAAGGCGAGATCGAGCGGATCTGCCAGAGGATCGGTCTGCCGCCGGATCCGCGAAAGTTCATGCCCCATGTGACGCTTGCCCGCCTGCGCTCTGCCCGGGTGGAGGACGTGGTGCATTACCTTTCCGGCCGCGGCAATTTCTACACCGCGCCCTTCATGGTCGGCCGGTTCGTGCTGATGTCGTCGAAGGAATCGGTCGGCGGCGGGCCTTACCTGACGGAAGAAATATTTCCGCTCCAGGAAAGCCTGTCCTCCTACGCGGCCCATGATTACCAGGCGGAAAAGACGCTGTTCTGAGGCTTTGCGATGCGCGATGAAAAGCTGGATGCGGCGGCGATTGCCGCCGGTCTTTCGACGCTGGAGGGATGGCTGCTGGCGCCCGATGGAGACGCCATCCTGAAGGAGTTCACCTTCCGCAATTTCCGCGAGGCTTTCGGCTTCATGACGCAGTGCGCGCTCTGCGCGGAAAAGCTTGATCATCATCCCGAATGGAAAAATGTCTATGCATCGGTGTCCGTGCGTCTGACCACCCATGACAGCGGCGGCCTGACCGAGCGCGACTTCAAGCTGGCGCGGATGTTCGACAGGGCGGCTCAGCATCTGACGGCGCCGTGATTGAACTCGACGCGGGCCGGACCCATATCACCGGGGTTCGCAATCGAGAGGAAGGCCGTCATGGACGACGTCAAGATCGGAGAAATTCTTGCGCCGGGCGATGAAGAAACCCAGGCAAAGCAGGAAAAGCGCGTTCGTGCGAAATTCTGGCCGACGCTGAAACGCGCCATCCGTTATGTGCCCTTCAGCCGCGACCTGGTGGCAGCTTATTATTGTGCGATGGACCCCAAGACGCCGCTTCGGGTGCGCGGCGTGCTTCTGGCAGCGCTTGGCTATTTCGTGCTTCCGATCGACATCGTGCCCGACATGTTCCTGATGGTCGGCTTTACCGACGATGTGGCGGTTCTGGCGGCTGCCTTCCGCATGGTGCAGGCCTATATCGATGACAGCCATTACGAGGCGGCCGATCGCGCACTTTCCAATCAGGATCTCGGTAGTGCCGGAGCCGAGCCTGCCGCCGGGTGACGGCACGGCGGAGTGTTCTTCCAAACCGGCCAAACTCTTGCCCGAATTCTCGGTTCATTGACTGTCCAGACTGTGGAGCCGGGGCCAGGCCCTGCTGCCTGAAACGGCGCAGCCTGCGTTTTTCGGTCGGCAGGCCTCTTCAAAACACCTATGCATTCCCTGTTGACGATTTGGTAACCGAAATTAAGTCAAAGTCGAACGGATCTCGACCAAGCCCGGCCATTTGCCGCCCGGTCGGCCGTTGAATGAGAAAACTGGCAGGACACAATGTTTGTAAGACAGATCGCCATCGCGTCGACCCTTCTGCTCGCCAGCGCAGCGTTTGCGTCCGCGCAGGCACCCGCCCCGACCCGGATCGAGCAGTTCAAGAACTGGGGCGCCTATTCCTACAAGTCCGGCAATAGCACCGTCTGCTACGTGCTGTCCGTGCCCACCACCAAGGAACCGGCCAGCGTCGATCACGGCGATGTCTTCTTCATCATCTCGCAGCGTCCCGGCCAGAACATCTCCTACGAGCCGCAGGCGATGATGGGCTACACGCTGAAGGCCGATTCGAAGGTGAACGTCACCATCGACAAGAAGAATTTCGTCCTGTTCGTCAAGGACAAGGCCGCCTGGGTGGAAAACGCCGCCGAAGAGCCGGCGCTTGTGGCGGCCATGAAGACCGGCTCCAGCATGACGGTCAAGGCCACCTCGCTGCGCGGCACGGCCACCAGCTATTCCTATTCGCTGGCGGGCATCTCGCAGGCTCTGAAGAAGATCGAAACCTGCAAGTAAGTGTCTTGGCACAGGATGCGATAAAGCCGGCCACAGCGCCGGCTTTTTGCATGAGGGGTGACGGCGCTGCCTTTTGATGGTAAAGGCACGCGCAACAGACGGCCCGGTTCATTCCTTATGAGGCCGCCGAACGCATTTCACCGATGAGAAGACGGGGGCTGACCCGGTGCTGATGCGCCGAGAGGCGCAGCCGTTTGAATGGGATCAAGAGCATGTCGGTTTCCGAAGCCATCGTCATGGCGGATAGCGTCAAGAAGCCCCTCGTGGCACGCCCGGACATGGCGTCCGAAAAGCCCTCGCTGATCGGGCTCACCCGCGAGGAAATGGGCAAGGCCCTGGTGGAAAAGGGCGTTCCGGAAAAGCAGGTGCGCATGCGTGTGAGCCAGCTCTGGCACTGGCTCTACATTCGCGGTGTCTCCGATTTCGATGCCATGACCAATGTGGCCAAAGACATGCGCGAAATGCTGAAGCGGCATTTCACCATCGCCCGGCCGGAGATCGTCGAGGAGCAGGTGTCCAATGACGGCACCCGCAAGTGGCTCTTGCGCTTTCCGCCCCGTGGCGCCGGCCGGCCGGTCGAAATCGAAACCGTCTATATTCCCGAAGAAGGCCGCGGCACGCTCTGCATCTCGAGCCAGGTCGGCTGTTCGCTCACCTGTTCCTTCTGCCACACCGGCACGCAGCGCCTGGTGCGCAACCTGACGTCGGAAGAAATTCTGGCGCAGCTGCTTCTGGCGCGGGACCGGCTGGGCGATTTTCCCGGCGCCGATACGCCCCCCGGCGCGTTCGTTCCGACGGGCGACCGCAAGGTCACCAATATCGTGATGATGGGCATGGGCGAGCCGCTCTATAATTTCGACAACGTCAAGACGGCGCTGCTGATTGCAACCGACGGCGACGGCCTGTCGCTGTCCAAGCGCCGCGTGACGCTCTCCACCTCCGGCGTCGTGCCGGAAATTTTCCGCACCGGCGACGAGATCGGCGTGATGCTGGCGATTTCGCTGCATGCGGTGCGCGACGAATTGCGCGACATGCTGGTGCCGATCAACAAGAAATATCCGCTCAAAGACCTGATAGAGGCATGCCGGAATTATCCGGGCCTGTCCAATGCGCGCCGCATCACCTTCGAATATGTGATGCTGAAGGACGTCAACGACAGCCTGGAAGATGCCAAGGCCCTGATCAAGCTCCTGAAGGGCGTGCCGGCAAAGATCAATCTCATTCCGTTCAACCCGTGGCCGGGCACGAATTACCAGTGCTCCGACTGGGCGACGATCGAGAAATTTGCCGATTTCATCAATCAGGCCGGCTATGCCTCGCCGATCCGCACCCCGCGCGGCCGCGATATTCTGGCTGCCTGCGGCCAGCTGAAGTCGGAATCGGAGCGTATGCGCAAGACCGAGCGTCTGGCCTTCGAGGCGATGATGATCGCCGGCCACGGCGAAGACGACTGATATCAGGCGCCGAGGAAGCGGGCCTCACGCCTGACGGAAGAATGCTTCACTGGAAGACAGACGCGAGGCCGTTCCCGCAAGTGATCGGCTGCCGCTCAGCCCGTTGAGTGAAAGCTGCTTTTCGAAGTGTTCGAGGGCCGTTGCCGTGCGGCCGGGCTGCTCCTGCAACTTTGCCAGGCTCTTCAGGAACGTCCTTCCGGCCTGCTTCAGGGACGCTGGCGTTTGATCGTTTGACACCAGACTTTGGGCATTGGCGACCGCTTCGCCGAGCCGAAGGGCTAGAAGTCCGCCTTCTGCCGCATCGACCGTCGTGCCGCCGCTTTTCTCGGACCATCGAATAAGGCGCAGGATGCGGTGATAGAGCCGTGCGCGCCAGATCTCCACGCGGTCGGAGGCAAGCGTCCCGGTGTCGGCCATATGCTGCAAGTCGTGCACGATCATGCGAATGATCAATCGCATGCGGCCCTGCGGATGCACGGGGAAGGCATAGGTGAATGCGAGGAGCGCGACAACCGGCCCCAAGACGACCGACATGGCCTGTGCCACGGCCTCGGCCGGCTGAAGATGGGTCGGGAAGGCCGGGCCAAGCAGCAGGAGCGAGACCATGTTGAAATCCATTCCGACAAACATGGACTTGCGATGGCTCATCACCAGGGCTCCGATGAGGATGACCGGCATCACCATCAGAACCATGGCCAGTTCGCTTTCGGCCAGGGGCATGGCATAGAGGCGAACGACTGTCGCGACACTTGCTCCGGCCAGGGTGCCGACAATGCCGAAGCGCATGATGCGCGCGGGATGGTCGAAGGTTGAAAACAAGCTGGTCATGATGGCAGTGCCCATGACCATGAAAGGGCCGATGGCGAGATCGGTCAAAAGCCAGATGGCGCCCACGCCCAGAACCGAAAGCGCTGCACGCAGCCCCGCCTGGCGAGCGCCGATCCAGTCTCTGTGCAAATGGAGGGAGGGAATGCGCTGCGCCTCCAGTTCTCCCGCCTGCTCAAGCCCCTGCCAGGCGGTCTGCAGGCTTGCCAATCTTCGGGCGAGATCTGACTGGGAGGAGCCGGCCAGTGCCTCAAGCTCTGGCGATGGGTCATCGCTGTCGAGATGTGTGTCTTCAGGCGCATTGAGCAGGAGATCCATGGCTGCGGCAAGCACCGACCGGACAGCGCGCATTTTGGCCGCCATGCCGATCTTTCCTGCCAGTTGAACCTCAAGACTTTCGTCGATTGCCGCGAGCTCCGACAGAATGGCGGCCGTCTCCTCCCGCTTCATGACATAGGGTGCATGATCCGTGACATGAGCGGTGACGCGCTCGACCGTCTGCCGAATACGATGATGTAAATTGCTTTCCGCGCTCTTCGGCGTGAAGAGCAGACCTGTCAGCGTCGAAGTCGCAGCGCCGATGAGGATGGTCAGGATGCGGTCCTGCGCCAATCCAAGGACCAGGGTCGGATTGTCATGATCCAGCATGGCAATCATGGCCGCCGAATAGCCGGCGAGCAATGTCACATAGGAAAGCGGTCCTCGCAGAAGGTTGCCGGTCGTGGCGCAAAGCCCGATCCAGAGAGCAAGACAGACCAGCAGCAGGGGCGGATTGGATGACAGGAAAATCACCATCAAGGTGCCGATACCCGCACCAATCAAGGTGCCGGCGATGCGTGACAGGCTTTTTTCAAGCCACAGCCCGCGTGTGGGCTGAGCGACGACCCAGATGGTCATGGCCGCCCATTGCGGATGGTGCAGGCCGAGCGCAAACGCGACAAGCATTGCAAGGCAACCGGCAATCGCGGTGCGCCCACAGAACAACAGCCTCTGCCGATCAAACCCGGACAGGAGGGTTTCAACATTCAGCGTCATGCGTCGTCCTCTGAGGGCCTTTTGAGATCGGACAGTCTGGCTTCGATCCTTGCTATCAAGGAAAGGGCAGATCTGATTTCGGCATCCGACACGTCCTGCAGCATGGCTGCTTCGATGTGATGCAATTGCTGCTGGATTTCGCGGGTTTTCTGGTGTCCGAGCTCTGTGAGGTAGAGCCTGCGCGCCCTTCTGTCCGTCTCGTCCGCACGGCGCTCCACGAGACCTCTCGCTGCAAGGATATCGATAAGGCGGACGATGCTGGACACATCGAGACCGGAGAGGGCTGCCAGATCCTTCTGGAGAAGACCATCGCCATTGTGCGCGATGTAAATGAGCGGCGTCCAGCTTGCATCGGTGAGCCCACTGGCGGCCAGATGCTGGTCGATAAACTGTCGCCACCGGCGCGCGATCACCACGAGGTCCGCCCCGAAGCGGAATCGCAGATTGTCAGAATTAGTTTCCATCAAAATAGTTTGAATAGAAACTATATGAATTTGAAGAGCCGCGGACGCAGCGGAGCTATGCAGAAAGCAGCATTGTCAGCCTTGCGCGAAATCCTTGAATTTAGGGTTCGTCACAGACAGTCGCCCCAGTTGGCATCGAATATCGAGCACGGATGCCTTAACGGGAGGAGCAGTTCAGCGAGACTGCGTCATCAGGATCTTGACCGCGAAGATAGAAAAGATGCCGGCAAAGCTGTAATCGATGCCGCGCAAGACCTTCCGGTTGTTCTGCAGCCAGCCCGACAGAATGCCTGCGCCATAGATGATGCCGATGCCGATCGGCAGCGACAGGATGATCGACCAGAGGCCGAGAAACATCAGCTTGCCGGTCACATGCGGATCGTCCGCCGTGACGAACTGGGGCAGGAAGGTCATGAAGAAGATGATGACCTTCGGATTGAGAAGGTTGACCCAGAGCCCGTTGACGAAGGCGCCGGCGCGGGAAGCCTGCCGCTCACCATCGGCCTTCACCACAAAATTCGAGCCATGGCGGATGGCCTGCACGGCGAGCCACAGCAGGTAGGCTGCACCGCCCGTCTTCAGCATCGTAAAGGCGGTGGGGGAGGCGACGATCAGCGCCGAAATGCCGAAGGCCACCAGCATCGTGTGAATGGCAATCCCGAAACTGGTGCCGGCAAGCACCATGAGCGCGGTCGCGCGCCCATCGCGCAGCGAGCGGCTGATCCACAGCGTCATGTCCGGGCCAGGCGTCAAGGCGAGCGCCAGGATGGCGATGCTGAAGGCAAGAAGGACGGCAAGGCTCGGAATGAAGTCCATGAATGCACCGAAGAGCGAGAAAACTGAGTAAGGCGGATCTTTCCTCCTTACTCGGCTTCGCGGTGCTTGCCAATCATTGGCCCCGTTCGAGATGCGCCTTGAAGGCCTCGGCATAATCCTTGTGCCAGCGCGACAGCGGCGGGCGGTTCTCGATGATGTCGCCGGCGGCCCAGGCGATGCGCTTTTCGTCGAGCGCCCGGTCCACGTCGTTGTCGGGGCACAGAATGTAGAAATCCCCGCGCGAAAGGCTTTCCAGCATGAAGTCGACGGTCTGCTCCGGCGTCCAGGCGGCGGCCGGCTTTTCGGTGCGGCCATTGGCGGTGAGGCCGGTATAGACAAAGCCCGGGATCAGCAGATGGGCGGACGCATTCGCGCCCTCCGTATTGCGCAACTCGTGCTGCAGCGCCTCGGTGAAGGCTTTGACGCCGGCCTTTGCGACATTGTAGGCCGGATCGCCGGGCGGCGTGGTGATGCCCTGCTTGGAGCCGGTATTGATGATGAGAGCCGGATCGCGGTGCGCCACCATGCCGGGGCCAAAGGTGCGCGTGCCGTTGATGACGCCCATCAGGTTGACGGCAAACACGCTGTCCCAGTTGGCCTGCGGGCCGAAGAGCGCGCTGCCGGGCTGGATGCCGGCGTTGTTCATCAGCACATGCACGCGCCCGAAACGCTGGATGACGGCCCGCTCTAAGGCTTCCAGCTCGTCGAGGCGTGCGACATCGGCGCCGATGGCCACGACGTCGGTCTCGCCGTTTTCCGAAACGGCCGCCACGTCAATGGCTGCCTGCGCCAGCCGGTCGCCTTCGAGATCGACGAGGACGACGCAAAGGCCGAGACGGGCGAAAGCCTTTGCCGCGGCAAGTCCGATGCCGGAAGCCGCGCCGGTAACGACGGCCACATGGCCTTTGGTGAGGCCCGGATGGTGAACGCTCATGGCCGAACTCCTTGAGGATGTGTTTCTTCTAGCAACATGCGGGATATGGTGCCATGGCTGCATGTCGTCAACACGACGCGGCAAGACGAGGGGGAGGCACAGCCGTTTGACTTCGATGCGCTTCTTGCGGGTAAGCACGGCAAATATGGCGCCTGACCGCGCAGTTGTCGCCTACCGCCCAAGCGCAGGATCGAAATCATCCGCATCCTCCACCGCCGCATGACCATCGGCCGTTACCTCTGACGTTTTGGCGACCGTCCCGCCCTTGCGCCGCGCGGCAAACTCGCTAAAAGTGCCGCCATTCAAGATCTCAGGCGGGTTTTCGGCCCGCACTCCCAGACGGAACTCATTGCCATGGCCCTCCCAAAAGACGTGAAGAAAGTCGTTCTTGCCTATTCCGGCGGTCTCGACACCTCGATCATCCTGAAATGGCTCCAGACCGAACTCGGTGCGGAAGTCGTGACCTTCACCGCCGATCTCGGCCAGGGCGAGGAGCTTGAGCCGGCGCGCAAGAAGGCCGAGATGCTGGGCATCAAGGAAATCTTCATCGAGGACGTGCGCGAGGAATTCGTGCGCGATTTCGTCTTCCCGATGTTCCGCGCCAATGCCGTCTATGAAGGCGTCTACCTGCTCGGCACCTCGATTGCCCGTCCGCTGATCTCCAAGCACCTGATCGACATCGCCAGGAAGACCGGTGCCGATGCCATCGCCCATGGCGCCACCGGCAAGGGCAATGACCAGGTGCGTTTCGAGCTGTCGGCCTATGCGCTGAACCCGGATATCAAGATTATCGCGCCGTGGCGCGACTGGGCCTTCAAGAGCCGCACCGACCTTCTGGCCTTTGCCGAACAGAACCAGATCCCTGTCGCCAAGGACAAGAAGGGCGAGGCGCCGTTCTCCGTGGACGCCAACCTTCTGCATTCCTCTTCCGAGGGCAAGGTTCTTGAGGATCCCTCCGTCGAGGCCCCGGAATATGTGCATATGCGCACGATTTCTCCGGAAGCGGCTCCCGACAAGGCCACCGTCATCAAGGTCGGTTTTGAAAGGGGCGATGCCGTCTCGATCAACGGCGTGCGCATGAGCCCGGCCACGCTGCTCGCCGAGCTGAACACCTATGGCCGTGACAATGGCATCGGCCGCCTCGACCTCGTCGAAAACCGTTTTGTCGGCATGAAGTCGCGCGGCGTCTACGAGACCCCCGGCGGCACGATCCTGTTGTCGGCGCACCGCGCCATTGAATCCATCACGCTCGACCGGGGTGCAGCCCACCTGAAGGACGAGCTGATGCCGCGCTATGCGGAGCTTATCTATTACGGCTTCTGGTTCTCGCCGGAGCGGGAAATGCTGCAGGCGCTCATCGACAAGAGCCAGGAACATGTCGAAGGCGAAGTGACGCTGAAGCTCTACAAGGGCAATGTCATGGTCATCGGCCGTGAATCGGCAAAGTCGCTCTATTCCGACCAGCTCGTCACCTTCGAAGACGATCAGGGCGCCTATGACCAGAAGGATGCGGCCGGCTTCATCAAGCTGAATGCTCTGCGCCTGCGCACGCTCGCCAAGCGTAATCTCGGCAAGTAACAGGCCTTTTTCGTAAAAGCTTCGAAACCCGTCTGCCCCGGCAGGCGGGTTTTTTGTGTGCGTCAGGCGCGCCGTTCCAGCATGTGCAGCGCAATGAAACCGGCAACGGCTGTCAGTTCCATGATCGGGATAATCGTTCCGAAGGCGGTCAATGGGTCGCCGATGGCCGCGGCCGCAAGGCCGCCGAGAAAGCCCGCCGTCATCTGGATGAAGCCCGTGAGCGCCGAGGCGGAGCCTGCGACATGCGGGAAGGGCGCCATGCTCGCCGTCACCACATGCGGGGTGAGGAAGGCGAGGCCGAAGGTGCAGATGGCGACCGGTCCCATGATCGACAGGAAGAACGGTGGCACGAAGGCGACCGACAGCGCCATGATGATGCCGCCTGTGCCGCAAAGGCTGATGCCGGTGAGGGCCGCCCGCGGCCCGCCAAGGCGCTTCACGACCAGTTTGAGCGTCAGCGAGCCCAGAAGATAAAAGCCGGATTGCATCAGCATGCCGACGCCGAACTGGGTGGGCGAGAGCCCGACCTTGTTGATCAGCACAAAGGGCAGCATGGTGGCTTGCGCGTAAAGCGCCCCGATGGTGCCGGCCAGAACCATGCAGGCTGCGAGAAACTGCAGATTGCCGGCAACTTCCGCATAAGTCCGCAGAAGTCGGGCCGGCTGGAGGCGCTGAAGATCCGGCACGACGGTCTCGCGCAAGAACAGCAGCGTGCACAGCCCTGCCAGCACGCCGAAGCCCACCATCAGCAGAAACACCGCATGCCAGTTGAAGGCGGCAAGCGTCAGCCCGCCAAGCGTCGGGCCCATGGCGGGTCCAACGGCCAGAAAAATGCCGATCGTGTTGAGGATGCGCGCCGCATCCGCCCCGACGAAGAGATCGCGGACAATGGCGCGCCCGACAACGACGCCCACGGAGGCACCGATACCCTGCACGAGGCGCGCGGCCAGGATGAACTCCACGGACGG
Source organism: Neorhizobium fuzhouense (assembly GCF_042611105.1). NCBI lineage: Bacteria > Pseudomonadati > Pseudomonadota > Alphaproteobacteria > Hyphomicrobiales > Rhizobiaceae > Neorhizobium > Neorhizobium fuzhouense. The sequence goes on from NZ_JBHFFP010000005.1 coordinate 194,552, forward strand.
CGCAAGCACGGCCAGCATCGAGCCGATCAGATAGATCGAGAGGAAGATCAGCGTTGCCGCCTTGCGGCCCAGCGCGTCCGACAATGGTCCGGCCACAAGCTGCGCCAGTGCAAAGCCGGCAAAGAACATCGACAGGCTGAGCTTGATTGCCGCTTCCGTCGTTCCAAGGGCGCGTACCAGTTCCGGCATCGCGGGTGTATAGATCGCCATCGAGATGGGGCCGAGCGTGGTCAGAAGCGCGCCGAGAAAGGTCGTGCGCCCCTCGCTCATGCTGCGGGCGAGGAAAGGCTTTGGCATTACGGACATTCCGGGGTTTCGGGAAGAGGAGCGGTTTCCCCTTGGAAATTGGCATTCATCCGCTCCAAGAGGCGGCACAGCAGCAATGCCTCGTCGGGCGCCATGCCGGCTGTGGCCTTCAGGATCACGCTATCCAGCTCCTTGCGGATGGCCAGAATGAGCGGAGCGCAGGACGGCGTCAGCGTCACCCGCTTGGCGCGGCGGTCGGCCGGGTCCGGCTGCCGCTCGATGAGCCCAAGCGCCTGCAGCTTGTCGAGGAAGGCGCAGACCGTCATCGGTTCGATGCCCATGCGGGCGGCGATGTCGAGCTGCCGGCAATCTTTCAGGGCATGGATGTTGAGAAGTGTGCGCGCTTCGGCGGGCGTGATGCCAAGGCCGGCATCGGCAATGCGTCGTTCGAAGGCTGCGCGCAGGAGGCGCGCACCGTCGGTGACGAGAAATCCCAGTCTGTGGATGTCCGCTTCTTTATCCATGATGCCCTGCCGCTTGCTAAGGCACCCTTACTATCTTTCCCGCGCGAGGCAACTGCCAAGAAAGGGATTGGCGTGGCCTGGAAAGGCCGGGCTGAGGATTTGCAGGATCCTCGCCGTCACGCCTCGATGAAGTCGAGGACCGAGGCGAAGGTGAGCGCCTTGTCCTCGTCGCCCAGCGACTGGGCCAGATCGTGCTGCTGGCGGAAATAATCCTGGAAGTCGAATTCGGTATCGTCCGTGACGCCCGAGAGATCCAGCACGCGGCCGCTGGTATCGACGGCCTGAACGGGCAGTTCCTGGGCAAGGGCGATATACACGTCCTGTTGGATCGCGCCGGAAATATATCTCTGGAGGGCAAGTTCACGCAGAAGACGCGGTGAAATGGCGGAAAAGTCGATGGCGCCTGCAGACACGTCGATGCGATCGAAAACGCGCTGCGCTTCCGGGCTCGGTATGAACTGCGGTTTCTCATGTCTGGTATTGAAACCCTGCTCTTGTTGAAGCAAGCTCCCGGACCAGTTGAAGGAAGTGATTTCCACGGCCACTATCCACGCTCATCGGATATGGTTGCAGAAAATAACGAACGGTTGCAGGGCGTCAATTATCAATAATGAGCTAATACTTCTTGTAGTTGAGGGCTAGCCTTCACAGACCCGCCATCTTCCCCTGCTCGGATGGCGCTCTATCAATGACCCAGAGGACAGTGAGATGACAGTGCAGACGACAATCACCCCCGCGCTCGTGGACTGGAACGGACAGAATGGACTGCCGATGTTCGAGCGCGTCGAGGACGGCGATTTCGCAGCCGCATTCGATGCTGCCCTGGCGCTGCATGATGCGGAAATCAAAGAGATTTCCGAAAATCCTGAAGCACCGGACTTCGACAATACCATCGTGGCGCTGGAAGTTGCCGGCGATGAACTGTCGCGCATTTCCGCACTGTTCTGGAACAAGGCCGGCGCCCATACCAATGACGTGATCCAGTCTCTGGAGCGCGAGATCGCGCCGAAAATGTCGCGCCATTACTCGCGCATCGCCATGAACGTAGACCTCTTTACCCGAGTCGATACGCTGTGGCAGGCCCGCGAGACGCTCGAACTGACGGTTGAGCAGGTCCGAGTCCTCGAGCGGCACTGGAAAGGTTTCGTGCGCGCCGGCGCCAAGCTTTCCAAGGACCAGCAGGAACGGCTGGCGAAAATCAACGAGACGCTGGCAAGCCTCGGCGCCCAGTTCGGCCAGAATGTCCTGTCGGATGAAAAGGCCTGGTCGCTGATCATCGCGGATGAGGCCGACCTTGCAGGGTTGCCGGCTTTCCTGCGGGACGCGATGGCCTCTGCCGCCCGTGACCGGGGCGAGCCGGAGGGACATTTCGCCGTCACCCTGTCGCGCTCGATCATCGAGCCCTTCCTCACCTTCTCCAGCCGCCGGGATCTGCGCGAACAGGCATTTCGGGCCTGGGTGAAGCGCGGCGAAAATGGTGGCGCGACCGATAATATTGCCATCGTGCGCGAAACGCTGTCGCTGCGTGCCGAAAAGGCAAAGCTGCTCGGCTATGACAGTTTTGCCGCCTACAAGCTGGACGAAACGATGGCCAAGACCCCGGCGACCGTCAACGACCTCTTGATGAAGGTTTGGGAAAAGGCCCGTACCAAAGCGCTGGAAGAAGAAGCAAGCCTTGCGGGCCTGATTGCCGAAGAGGGCGCCAATCATCCCGTCGCCCCGTGGGACTGGCGCTACTATGCCGAAAAGCTGCGCGAACGAATGTTCGATTTTTCCGAATCCGAACTGAAGCCCTACCTGCAGCTCGAAAAGATCATCGAGGCCTGCTTCGACGTCGCGAACCGCCTGTTCGGCGTCACTGTCACCGAGCTGAAGGGCGTGACCGCCTATCATCCCGATGTGCGGGTGTTCGAGGTGCGCGATGGCGAGGGCAGCCTGAAGGCGATGTTCCTCGGCGATTACTTTGCCCGCTCCTCCAAGCGTTCCGGCGCCTGGATGAGTTCGTTCCAGAGCCAGCACAAGCTGACGCTGAAGAACGGCCTGGTGGGCGAACTGCCGATCATCTACAATGTCTGCAACTTTGCAAAGCCTGCCGCCGGAAAGCCGGCTCTTCTGTCGCTCGATGACGCGCGCACGCTGTTCCATGAGTTCGGCCACGGCCTGCATGGCATGCTGTCGGATGTCACCTATCCGTCCGTATCGGGCACCGGTGTTTCGCGCGATTTCGTCGAACTGCCCTCGCAGCTTTACGAACACTGGCTGACGGTGCCGGAAATCCTCACCCGCTACGCCGTGCATTACGAGACGGGCGAAGCCATGCCGAAGGCGCTGCTCGACAAGGTTCTGGCGGCGCGCACCTTCAATGCCGGCTTCAACACGGTGGAATTCACCTCCTCGGCACTGGTCGACATGGCGTTCCACACGCGAAGCGAACCGGTGGAGGATCCGATGGCGGTGCAGGCAGAGGTGCTGTCGAGCATCGGCCTGCCGTCCTCCATCGTCATGCGCCACGCCACGCCGCATTTCCAGCACGTGTTCTCCGGCGACGGCTATTCGGCCGGCTACTATTCCTACATGTGGTCGGAAGTGCTGGATGCCGATGCCTTTGCCGCCTTCGAGGAAAGCGGCAATGCCTTCGATCCGGTCATGGCGCGCAAGCTGAAGAACAACATCTATTCGGTCGGCGGCTCCATCGATCCGGAAGAGACCTATGTGGCCTTCCGCGGCAAGCTGCCGGATCCGTCCGCCATGCTGAAGAAGAAGGGTCTTGCCATGGTGGCGGAACTGTCAGGCAGCGACGCCTGAGCGGATAGGGGCGGTCTTCGCCCTCCACCCTTTTCGTGGTGGGGGCGGGCAGGAAAGGATGGTTGGGTGAGCGGGTGTCGCATAAGCTTCATGCGACTCTCCTAGGGAGGTTCTTCTTGAGGGGCATCCGCTATGACTGCGATTATCCGCGCCGAACATGTTGCTAAAATATTTCGCCAGCAGGTGCGCCGGTCTGGCATGCTCGGGCCGCTCAAGGATTTCGTGATGCCGGTCACGCGTCCGGTCAACGCTGTCGATGGCATTTCCTTTGACATCGAACCGGGAGAGGCCGTCGGTTACCTCGGGCCGAACGGCGCCGGCAAATCCACCATGATCAAGATGCTGACCGGCATCCTGGCGCCGTCTGCCGGCACGGTCAGCGTTCTGGGGCGAAATCCGCAGGCGCAACGCGTGCTCAATGCCCGCCAGATCGGCGTTGTCTTTGGTCAGCGCACGCAGCTCTGGTGGGAGCTGCCGCTCGCCGAAAGCTTCGAGCTGCACCGGCGCATGTACCGCGTGCCAGCGTCTGTCTATCAGCGCAACCGTGCCGATCTGGTCGAGATGATGGAGCTATCGGCCTTCATCGGGAGACCGGTTCGCCACTTGAGCCTTGGTCAGCGCATGCGCGCCGAGATCGCCATGGCGCTGATGCATGACCCGAAGATCCTGTTTCTCGACGAGCCGACGATCGGTCTCGACGTGGTGGCCAAGGATGTGGTGCGCAAGTTCCTCTCCCGCATCAACCGCGAGCGCGGCACCACCATCATCCTGACGACCCATGACCTGCAGGATATCGAGGAGATCTGCCCGCGCCTGATCATGGTGGATGACGGCAAGCTGCTGTTTGACGGAACGATCGCGGCGCTGCGCGTGACCTTTGGCGCAAGGCGCCGGCTGACGCTGGAATTCGCACAGGACCCCGGCCATGTCGAACTGGACCGGGCCGAACCGGCCGGCGGCGAGGGCGTGCAGCGCCTGTTCCTGCTGCCGGATGATCAGCGACCGCTTTTGCACATCCTCTCGGCGCTGAAGGCGGGGGCCGATCTGCGCGATGTGCGGCTGCATGAACCGGGCATCGAGGAGATCATCCGCACCCATTACCAGTCCAAGGTCTCGGCATGAGTGCTTTTCTGGCGCTTATCACGGCGGCCTTCCTGCGCGAGGCCGAGCATCGCTCCCGCATCCTCATGCGCATCCTGGGCGGCCTGGTCGAAATCCTTGCGCGCATTTCCATCTGGAAGGCGGCCTTTGGCGGGCATGGCACGCTCTCTGGTATCAGCCTTGATGAGATGATCACCTATTCGCTGATCGGCGGCACGATCCTGTCCAGCTGGGATGCCACGATGATCGTGCGCGATGTCGGTGCGACCATCCGCACCGGTGCCATCGGCAGCTCGCTGCTTCGCCCCATGCACTATCCGGTCATGCTACTGGCCGAGCAGATCGGTGTGCGCCTGTTCGACTGGCTGCTGATTTCGCTGCCCGTCATTGTGATCATGGGTTCGATCTACGGGCTGCAGCCGCCGGCAAGCCTTGCCCATGCGCTGCTGTTTGTCGGCTATGTCGTGGTGTCGCTTGCCATCCTGATGGGGTTTGCCATTCTCGTCGGGCTCCTGTCCTTCTGGGTCTTCGATGCCCATGCACTCGAATGGTTCATGCGTGGTCTTCTGGCGGTACTATCCGGCGGACTGGTGCCGATCTGGTTCTATCCGCAGGGGCTGGCGGAGGTGGCGCATGCTTTGCCTTTTTCCTGGATCGCCTATCATCCGCTCGCGGCATATCTCGGCCAGCGCGACCTCGCGGGCGACCTTCTGATCCTTGCAGCCGGCGCCGGATGGGCCGCGGTTTTCGCTTTCGCCGTCGCCTTCATCTGGTCGCGTGCCTGCGCCCAGGTCGTCGTGCAGGGAGGCTGAGATGCGCGACACCCTCTCGCTGCTCTTTTATCTCATGCGGCTTCGGGTGCGCACGCGGCTGGAGTTCCGCGCGGCACTTCTGATCACCTGGCTCGCGCAGGCCTTCGGCTATGCCGGCATCTTCGCCTCCATCTGGCTGATCCTCACCCGGTTTGGCACGATCGGCGGCTGGACCTGGCCGCAGATGGCCTTTCTTCTCGGATTTCACACGCTCGGCTATGCGCTCGGCGCCTGCTTCACGCTGGTCCAGCTGCGCCGCATGGAGGACATCGTTCTCGGCGGCGAGTTCGACACACTGCTGGTGCGGCCGTTGAACCCGTGGGCGTACCTGGTCTTTTCCGGCTTCAACATCGAATATGGCGGCCATATCGCGCTTGGGGCAGGTCTTGTCGCCTGGGCCTGGCCTCAACTGTCCATCGCCTGGACCACCGATACCTGTCTGCTGCTGGCCGGCGAGCTGGTCAGCGCGGCCCTCATCACCGCCTCCATGATCACCATCATCGCCGCCTGTGCCCTCGTGCTCGGTCGCGCCCGCTATCTGTTCGGCATCTATTTCGACTTCTGGGAACTGTCGCGCTATCCGGCAAGCATCTTTGCCGCGCCGTTCCAGGTGGCTCTGCTTTCAATCATTCCGCTGGGCTACATGGCCTATGTGCCCGTCGCCGTCCTGCTTGGACGGCCCGTTCCCTATCTTGGCGCGTTTGCAGAAATTGCGGCCCTTTCTGCGGGTCCTCTCTCTGCCGTTGCCGCCTTCTTCTTCTGGCGTTTCTGCCTGAAACGCTACCAGGGCGGCGGCGGATGACGCGTTTTCACGGCCTCTCTCACCCCCGCGCCCTCGCTCCCCCTTTCGCGTTTGCGAAAAACAGGGTATGGGGGCGCCAACGAAAATTGGCGCGGTCTGTGGATCATGTGCGCCACAGCCCAGAGAACCCACTATGAAAATTCGCAATATCGCGATCATTGCGCACGTTGACCATGGGAAAACGACCCTTGTTGACGAGCTCCTGAAGCAGTCCGGCTCGTTCCGCGAAAACCAGCGCGTTGCAGAACGCGTGATGGATTCGAACGATCTCGAAAAGGAACGCGGCATCACCATTCTTGCCAAGGCGACTTCGGTGGAATGGAAGGGCGTGCGCATCAACATCGTCGACACCCCCGGCCACGCCGATTTCGGCGGCGAAGTCGAGCGTATCCTCTCGATGGTGGATGGCGCGATCGTTCTGGTCGACAGCTCCGAAGGCCCGATGCCGCAGACCAAGTTCGTGGTCTCGAAGGCGCTGAAGGTCGGTCTTCGCCCGATCGTCGCGATCAACAAGATCGACCGTCCGGATGGCCGCCACGAGGAAGTCATCAACGAGGTCTTCGACCTCTTCGCCAACCTCGATGCCACCGACGAGCAGCTCGATTTCCCGATCCTTTACGGTTCGGGCCGCGATGGCTGGATGAACTTCAACCCGGAAGGTCCGAAGGACGAAGGCCTTTCGCCGCTTCTCGATCTCGTGCTGAAGCACGTGCCGGAGCCGACTGTCGAAGAAGGTCCGTTCCGTCTGATCGGCACCATTCTCGAAGCCAACCCCTTCCTCGGCCGCATCATCACCGGCCGCATCGCCTCCGGTTCGATCAAGCCGAACCAGGCCGTCAAGGTTCTCGGCCAGGATGGCAAGCTGATCGAAAACGGCCGCATTTCCAAGATCCTCGCCTTCCGCGGCATCGAGCGCACGGCGATCGAAGAAGCCCATGCGGGTGACATCGTTGCGATCGCCGGTCTCTCCAAGGGCACGGTCGCCGATACCTTCTGCGACCCGTCCGTCACCGAAGCCATGACCGCCCAGCCGATCGATCCGCCGACGGTCACCATGTCCTTCATCGTCAACGACAGCCCGCTCGCCGGCACCGAAGGCGACAAGGTGACGAGCCGCGTCATCCGCGACCGTCTGTTCAAGGAAGCCGAAGGCAACGTCGCGCTGAAGATCGAGGAAGCCGAAGGCAAGGATTCGTTCTTCGTCTCCGGCCGTGGCGAATTGCAGCTTGCCGTTCTCATCGAAACCATGCGCCGCGAAGGCTTTGAGCTTGCCGTCTCGCGTCCGCGCGTCGTCATGCACAAGGACGAAACGACCGGCGAAACCATGGAGCCGATCGAGGAAGTCGTCATCGACGTCGATGAAGAGCATTCCGGCGTCGTCGTGCAGAAGATGTCCGAGCGCAAGGCTGAAATGACAGAACTGCGCCCCTCCGGTGGCAACCGCGTGCGCCTGAAGTTCCTGGCCCCGACCCGCGGCCTGATCGGCTATCAGTCGGAGCTTTTGACCGACACGCGCGGCACCGCCATCATGAACCGCCTGTTCCACAGCTACCAGCCGTTCAAGGGCGCCATTGCCGGCCGCAACAACGGTGTTCTCCTGTCCAACGGTTCGGGCGAAGCCGTGGCCTATGCCATGTTCAACCTGGAAGATCGCGGTCCGATGATCATCGAGCCGGGTGAAAAGGTCTATCAGGGCATGATCATCGGCATCCACTCCCGCGACAACGATCTGGAAGTCAACGTGCTGAAGGGCAAGCAGCTCACCAACATCCGCGCCGCCGGCAAGGATGAAGCCGTGAAGCTCACCCCGCCGATCCGCATGACGCTCGACCGCGCGCTCTCCTGGATCCAGGACGACGAACTGATGGAAGTCACGCCGAAGTCGATCCGTCTGCGCAAGATGTATCTCGATCCGAACGATCGCAAGCGCTTCGAAAAGTCGCGCGTCGCCTGATCTTCCGATAGTTCATCTGCTCAAGAGCCCCGGCAAAACCGGGGCTTTTTTGTGTGCGCCATGTCTCGTGCGGGCTTGTTCGGGGCGTTAAAAAAGCGTTAACTCGGACATGGCCGGTTGCATGCAGACGTTGTGCGCCGGACATCCGCTCCAAATGAGCGGGTTCATCGGCGGCGAGACCAGAGTGTTGTCATGAAGACAGTGTCCATCGACGTGCGTCGTGCCACGACGGGAGATGCCCGCGAGGTCTCAGAGGTTCACCGCCTGGCCTGGCAACAGGCCTATGCAGGGCTTATCCCCCACAAGCCGCTGACGGAGATGCTGGAGCGGCGGGGAGAGGCCTGGTGGCGCCGTGCGGCCAAGGGGCCGGCCACGCTGCTGGTGCTGGATGTGGAGGGCACCATCGCCGGTTATGCCACCATGGGGCTCAACCGTGCGCGGGCGCTGCCGCAGGAAGGCGAGATCTATGAAATCTACCTGCGGCCGGAATTTCAGGGCATCGGTCTTGGCCGGCGCCTGTTCGGCGAAACCCGACGCCTTTTGAAGTCGCTCGGCTGCAGCGGTCTTGTCGTGTGGTGCCTCGAAGACAGCGAGCATGCAACCCGCTTCTTCCGCCGCCATGGCGGCCTGGAACTGGCCGAGGGCATCGAGGATTTTGCCGGCGCTGAGCTTCGCAAGATCGGCTTTGTCTGGCCCTGATCACGGCTGAGCGCAGCCTGTGCCGCAGAGTGATCGTTGAGGCGAAGATGCTGATGTTCCTTGCCTTGAGGCATGTTGCAATGCACCGGTTTTCCCAGTATCGAGACGGGTACAAGCAACGCTCTTGGGGAGAAACATGCGTATCGATGCGATCAAGATCGGCAAGAACCCGCCGGACGACGTAAACGTTATCGTTGAAGTTCCGGTCGGCGGTCATCCGATCAAGTACGAGATGGACAAGGATGCCGGCGCGCTGATCGTCGACCGTTTCCTCTATACGCCGATGACCTACCCCGGCAATTACGGCTTCGTGCCGCACACGCTGTCGGAAGATGGTGACCCGGTTGACGTTCTCATCTGCAACACCCGTCCGCTGGTTCCGGGCTGCGTGATCAATGTGCGCCCGATTGGTGTCATGATCATGGAAGACGACGGCGGCAAGGACGAGAAGATCATTGCCGTTCCTGCGCCGAAGCTGACGCAGCGCTATGACAAGATCAACAACTACACCGACCTGCCGGAAATCACGCTGAAGCAGATCGAGCACTTCTTCGAACACTACAAGGATCTTGAGCCCGGCAAGTGGGTGAAGATCGGCGGCTGGCAGGATGTGACGGTTGCCAAGCGCCTGATCGTCGAAGCCATCGAGCGCTACAACGCCCAGAAGTAAGGCTTGACACGCAAGCCTGCCTATCGGGCGGCAAGAGCGTCCAGCCTTTTCATCAGATCCTCCGGTTCGCCATCGAGCCGGAGGATTTTTTTGCGCGCTGTTTCGCCGGACTGGAAGGATATGGAGGATTTGGGCAGGCGCAGGCTCTTGGCCAGAAGCTGGATGAGCGCCTTGTTGGCCTTGCCGTCTTCCGGCACTGCCGTGACACGCGCCTTCAGCCAGCACTCGCCCTCTGCCGTCTCCTCGATGCCTTCGATCGCATCGCGGGAGGCATGGGGCGTCAAGCGCACCGCAAGACGCACATGGTCGGCAAAGGGCGTGCAGGCCCGGTTCACATCAGGGCCGGCACAATGGTTGTCCACATCAGCGAGCGGATGAAGAAGATAATCAGCAGGAGAATGATCGGAGAGATGTCGATGCCGCCGAGATCCGGCATGATGCGGCGGATCGGGCGAAGCGCCGGCTCCGTCAGGTTGTACAGCATCGTGCCGATGGAGTTGACGAAGCTGTTGCTCGAATTGATGACGTTGAAGGCATAGAGCCAGGAGAAGATGGCGCTGGCGATAAGCACCCAGGTATAAAGGTTCAAGGCCAGATCGATGGTCTGAAACAGCGCGATCATCCATAACTCCATATCTTTGGTTGACAGACATGTAGACATTGGCGACTTAGGCGACAAGTGCCGTTTCAAGGCCTATGGCGAATCATGTTTAACGAGCGGCCGCCTGCCTGGCGGCACGTCGAAAGCGTCTCTAATGTCCCTGCCTGCCGCTGATGACCGTTTTGCCGCGTTCCGGCACTCCTCCTATGTGCGTTTCTTCTTCTGCCGGTTTCTCGCCGCCTTTGCCACGCAGATCGTCAGCGTTTCCGTCGGTTGGCAGATGTATGATGTCACCGGTAACGCGCTCTATCTCGGCCTGATCGGTCTCTTTCAGTTCCTGCCCTCGCTGTTGCTGATCCTCGTTACCGGTTCGGTCGCCGATCGCTACAATCGGCGCGCGATCGTGGCCGTCTGCCTGATGCTTGCCGCTCTTTGCACGGCAGCGCTTCTGTTCCTGACGGTGACGCACAGTTTTTCGCCTTGGCCGGTATTCGGCATCCTCATCGTCTTCGGCATCGAGCGTGCGTTCATGGGGCCGGCCGTGCAGTCGCTTGCGCCGAACCTTGTCCCGGAAAAGGACCTGCCCAACGCCATTGCCTGGAATTCTTCCTCCTGGCAGACGGCCTCCATCCTTGGACCGGTGGCTGGCGGGCTGCTTTATGGCGCCAGTGCGGTGGCTGCCTATTCGGTCGCACTCGCCTTCATGCTGGGTGCCGCGGTGCTGATCGTCAGCATCCCGAAACCGTCCCAGCGGACCGCAACCTCGAAAGCCGTCAGCTGGACGACGATCCTTGCCGGCTTCCGCTTCATCTCCAGCGAAAAAGTGGTGCTGGGCGCGATTTCGCTCGACCTGTTTGCTGTCCTCCTCGGCGGCGCGGTTGCGCTGATGCCGGTGTTTGCGCGCGACGTCCTGGAACTTGGACCCTGGGGGCTCGGGCTCCTGCGCTCGGCGCCGGGTATTGGGGCCATCGTGGTGGCCGTGCTTCTGGCGGCCTATCCGATCCGCAAGCATGCCGGCCTTGCCATGTTCGGCGGCGTGGCGCTGTTCGGCGTTGCCACGGTGATATTCGGCCTTTCGCAGACCGTCTGGCTGTCGATCGCCGCCCTGATGCTGATGGGCGCATCCGACATGATTTCGGTCTATGTCCGTGAAAGCCTGATCATGCTGTGGACGCCGGACGAGGTGCGTGGCCGCGTCAACGCCGTCAACATGGTGTTTGTCGGGGCATCCAACGAGTTGGGTGAATTCCGCGCCGGCACGATGGCGCATGTGGTGGGTGCGGTACCGGCCGTCGTCATCGGCGGGTTCGGCACGCTCGCCGTGTCCATCATCTGGGCGCTCGGTTTTCCGAAGCTGCGCAAGATCGACAATCTCGACGCACCCTCCAATCCGTGACCTGGACTAACCGGCGACCGGCGCATCCAGCGTCTGGTGTTTTCCGGCATCGCCCGCGGAGGAACGCTCGAAGACAAGGTCGAGAAAGTCGTAGAGCCAGGCCTTCAGCGGCGCATCGAAGATCATGCGCCCTTCCAGATGTTCACGTCCCTGTTGGGCGTTGGGCATGACAAAGCGCGAGGCGCCGCGCACCACCCAACTATGCATCATGGCGCGCGTCAGTTCGGCGTGGAACTGCACGCCCCAGGCATTGTCGCCATAGCGAATGGCCTGATGCGGATAGGCATCGCCTTCCGCCAGAAGCTGGACCCCGCGCGGCACGTCAAAGCCTTCGCGATGAAAATGATAGACCATCTTCGGCCAGCGCATCAGCAGCCGGCCGTGTTCGGTGGCGCGCAGCGGGTACCAGCCGATTTCGGTGAGGCCATTGCCTTCGGCCGCAACCGTGCCGCCGAGGTTTTTCACCATCATCTGGGCACCGAGACAGATGCCGAGGTAAGGCTTGTTTTCGCGAAGCGGCACCGAAATCCAGTCGATCTCGGCCTTCACGAAAGCATCCGGATCATTGACGCTCATCGGACCGCCAAAGATCACGGCGCCGGCATGATGGGCGAGCGTATCGGGCAGAGGATCGCCCAGCACGGGGCGGCGAATATCGAGGGGAAAGCCTTTTTCGAGAAGAATTTGTCCGACGCGGCCGGGGGAGGAGCGTTCCTGATGCAGCACGACCAGGATCGGCTGTTTGTTCATGTCCGTCGGGCGGCGTGAGCCATTTTGGCGGGTCTGTGGTGCAATATGGCTGGCAGGGGTCATCAGCATCCGGTTTTCCTCAGTCTCCTCCCTGATCTCCTCCGCCATCCAAACCAATCGTGCGCGCCGCAACCTTCTGGCGCTCCAGCACCCGGTCCCTTGCCGAGACGCCGAGAAGATCCGCTATCCTCCAGATCACGTGATCTTCCATCTCGCTGCGCTCGCCATCGGCATAGACGAGATCCCAAAGGACCCCCACCAGGCTCACGCAGTCCTCGGGACTGAGATGCCGCTTAAGATCGGAGGTAAAGCGATAATAGTCAACCGCTTCGGAGCCCGCCGTGCGCCCGGCCTCGATCAGGCTCGACAGATGGCTACTGTCCAATTGATAGCGATCGCGCAGCAGCAGCTTTAACTTCGACTTTTCCGCTTCCGAGACACGTCCGTCCGCTTCCATGACCTGAAAGCAGAGGGCGGCAAAGGCAACGCGCGGATCATCGGGCGCAAACTCGTCGTCTGCCCGGTCGTCGGTCAGCGACTGGAAGAAATCCTGGATACGGTCAAACATCATCATACTCAAAAAATGCGCAGGCGCGTGGCAGGTTCCGGTTGCGCATTCTGATCCTTCACGCCGGGATCATCCGGTGGTCGACCGTTGAAGGGATCGGGTGCCGTTTGGCCACCTTTGATCGGGTCTTCAGCCTGCGCCTTCGGCGCAAGGGACGGCGTGTCCACAGGCTTCAGCTTTTCGACTGAAGGCACGGGGGCTACCGGCGACGGGCTGGGGGTAATGGCCGGTTCGGCCGCAGCCGGGCTTGATGTCACCGCCACGACCGGCTCACGGACAGGTGTCGGCGTTGTCTTATGAACCGGCGGCAGGCTTGCGATCGCACTTTCGGCGGCAAGCGTGCCTTCCTCGATCGGCCCTTCCAGCTGGCCGAAGGGCTGCTTCCATTCAAAAGCGTCCAGGCGCCCGGTCACCGGCGACATCGGCAGCCAGCGTTCGGAGACGACGCCATCGGCCACCCAGGCCGCGTCGCGCGGTGCACGCAGCGCCTGCGCCATCCAGTGACGGATGCGCCCCTGGTCGCCCGTCTCGCTTTCCTCGATGTCGGCCAGAAGCAGATAGGCACTCTCACGCGGCGCCATGCGCAGCGCAGCTTCGGCCTTCTCACGCGCCTTGGCGAAATTCTTGGTGTCGAGGGCGGCCTGGGCAACGGCCAGCAGCGATTCCGGATTGTTGGGCTTCAGCGCTTCCAGCTTTTCGGCACGCTTCAGGCGGTCGCTCGCGCTATCGCCGCTGCGCGCACGCACGTAAGTTTCGGCCACCTGCGGGTGCGGGGCAATTTTCCAGAGGCTTTCCAGCACGGAGGCCGCCTTGCGCAGATTGTCTTCACGCATGTGGGCGCGCGCTGCAATGATGCCGGCCGGCACCAGATCCTTGGCAAGCTTCAGGGCAGCGGTTGCATCGTCGCGAGCGCCTTTCGGATCGCCCTCCAGACGCTCGGTGGCCCGCGCCGTCAACAGCACGGCCTTCCAGCGGTCTGCCTGCTTCCTGTCGATGACATTGGCGATTTTCTGCTGGTCGAGAAGCCGGATGGCATCTTCCCAGCGACCGGACTGACAGCGATATTCCAGCGTCGCCTCGGCCGCCCACGGCAGGTACGGCGCATGCTCTACGGCCGTCTCGGCATACTGGCGGGCGGCCTCATTGGCGCCGAGCCGGCGGGCTTCCATATAAAGCCCGCGAAGACCGAGTTCCCGGGTTTCGGGATCTTCCGCCATCTTTTCGAATTTTTCGCGTGCTTCTTCGTAGCGGCCTTCGATGAGCGCGGTCTGGGCTTCCAGAAGCTGGATCAGCGGTTCCTGATCGGCGCGCAGAAGGCCGCGAGCGCGGGCGCTCATCTTGCGGGCGAGCAGCGCATTGCCGGAGCCTGCGGCAATCATGCCGGTCGACAGCGCCTGGTAGCCACGATCCCGCTTGCGGGCGCGAAAATAGCGACGCACGGAATGCGGCGAGGTCCAGATCGTCTGGATCAACCACCAGACGAACATCACCGCGAAGATGAGCGCAACCATGGCCGTTGCCGCCACCATGATGCTCGTCTCGATGAGATGGTTCTGCCAGGTGATGGAGATGAGGCCGGGCCGTTCGGCAAGCCACGAAAAGCTCCACCCGAGACCAAGCGTGACGACGGCGAAGATGAACAGACGGATCATGCAGGGTTCTCCTCAACCAGCCGTGCCGGTGCTTGTCATGGCGCGGGTCAGGGTGCCGCTTGCGAGTTCGTCCACCTTGATCCGGGCATCCAGAGCGCGCCGGAAGTCCTGCGACGCCTGCTTTGCCGCTTCAGGAAGCGCATTCCATTCGGAAACGGCCGCCTGCAGATTGCCGGCCTTGACCCGATCCTCGATCCGCGCCACCACGGCTTCCGGCGTCTCACCCGCCACATCACCGACCGGGCGCACCTTGACGACGCGCATGGCGCTCGACAGAAGCCGGCTTGCAATGCCTTCACCCTCTGCCGGCTGGTGCAAGGCGTCCATCATCGCGTCGGTCGCGGCCGGCAGGCGGCGCACGAGATCGGCCCGTGTCGGCACACCGTCAACGGCAAAGGCGCGCAGGCCCTCTACGGCCGGATCATCGGCGGCAACGTCGGCAAAGGTCTGCAGTTCGGCGGCGAAGGATCCGCCGCGTTCGGTGGCGGCTTTGAGGGCGGCTGCCGCCAGCGCACGCGCGATCGCCTGTTCGGGGCCGGGCCTGTTCAGCCGGGTTTCGATGCCGGAGAGGCGCTGGCCGAGATCGGCCGCAGCTGCATCGTCGTTCTTGGTCGAAGAGCGCAGGGCCTCGATGTCCCGCTGCAGGGACGAAAGACGTTCCGTCACCTCCGGGGCAGTGCCATTATTGCCGATCGAGGTTTCAAGCGCGCTCACACGGGCGGCAAGATCATTATCGGTGCCCGAAGCCGGCGCATTGCGCAAGCTTGCAAGCTGCTGGCGCAGATCGGCAATCTCGGCCGAAACAGCGCTATTGCCGTTTGAGGCGGCGGGGCCGGGCAGGTAGCCGGCATATTGCATGCTGCCGGCCAGCAGCAGGGCGACAAGGCCGCCGACGATGCCCGCTGCGGCAAGGCTTGCGCCGGAGGGCCCCCGCGCCGCTGGCGGAACTGCCGCCGCAGCCCTCGATGAAGAAGGCGAAGCCGAAGCACCGGATGAGGTGCCTGATGAAGACGAACTCGCACCGGGGAAAGCAGAGCTTGCCGGTTTGCCGCCAGGCGGCACCGAAGTTGGGCCGGCGCTGCCGGCGATTTTCGGCGCTGGACCATCAGACTTTGCGTCCGGTGAACCCGTCTTGGGAGCGCCGGTTACGGAAGCCGCCTCCTTGGCTGTGTCTGTCTTCGTCGTATCCAGCTTGGTGGTTTCCGTTTTTGCCGCCGTGGCTGCCTTTTCCGCATCAACGGGCACGCTTGCAGCGGCAGAGGGCGTGACATTGGCCGCGAGTGGCGCACCGCTTGCGGGGGATAGAGACGGCGCGGCATTGCCATCGGCCGGCACGCTCTGAGCGGGCGATTCCGCTGTCACCGGCTTCGCATTGCTTTCCCCGAGCGAAGGAGCGGCAGGCTTGGAGCCAGTCGGTGCCAGCGATCCCGCATCCGCCACGGTCTTCGGCAGCATGCGGTCGGTATCGTCGCTACGCACCGGTTCGGCAATGACAGAAGGCTCCGCCTGATCGACAGCCTTGTCGGCCGAAAGATCCAGGGTGACCGGTGTCTTTCCCGAACGGGAGCGGCGTGGCGGCTTGTCGGAAACCATGGCAACCTCATTTTGCGACTGTCTCTTTTGAAACTAGTCAGCCGGAAGGAGGATGGAAAGAGGCGCGACCGATTTTGGTTCCCGCCTGTGACCAAAGAAAAATCGCGTCAGCTCAGAAGCGCCAGAAGTTCGGCCTCTGACGGGGCGGGCGAAATTACCCGTTCTACGGTAAAATCATCCGGAATGGCATCGGCGATGGCGCGGCTCAGGCAATAGACGCGCAGACCCGCGAGGCCCTGCCTGCGCGCGCGGACCGCAGGATGGGTGAAGAAAAGCCGCGCTGCCTCGCGCGAATAGAGCAGCAAGCCATCGGGGGTGGGCTCAAGGAGCGCGATTTCCGCCGTCGTCCACGGTCTCGGCACCATGGCATAGCATTCCGCCACATGGCATCTCACCCCTTGCCGCTGCAGCTCGTCTTCAAAACCCGGTGAGCGTGGCGTTCCGGCAAGGTAGAGCAGCGGATCAAGGCCTGTCCCGACGATCCGCTTCGCCAGATCCTCACCGGTTCCGCTACCTGCCGTGACACGGCGAAAACCCGCCTTGTGAGCTGCTTCTCCACTCGCCTCGCCCACGGTGAAAACCGGCGTTTCGGCATGGCGCGCAAGATCGATGCCTGCAAGCGCGCGAATAGCTTCGGCGCTGGTAAAGACGATGGCGCGGTGTGGCCGGGCAAGTGCGGCAAGGCCCACATCCGTCCAATGCTCGGCCTGCGTCAGAGGCAGCAGCAGTGCCTCGTGACCGAGGGCTGCCAGTTTGATCGCCGTCCGGCGGGCACTTTTAAGCGGGCGCGTCACGATCACCCGCATGGCGTCAGGTCCAGTCGGCAAAGAAATCGGGGCCGGCGGCGGTGCGCACAAGCGTGCCGGCCTTGGCGCCGAGTTTTCCTGCTTCGCTGCGCAGCCCTTCCATTTCCACCGCATGTTCGCGGCTTCCGTCCGGTGTGAGGATCAGGCCGGAAAATTTCAGATGCTCGCCCTCGCAGATCGCGTAGCCGGCAATCGGCGTGCGGCAGGAGCCGTCAAGGGCTGCCAGGAACGCCCGTTCGCAGGAGACGGCATCGAAGGTCGGCTGGTGGTTGACCGATTCCAGCAGGTCGAGCACGCGGCGGTCGCCAATGCGGCTTTCGATGCAGATCGCGCCTTGCGCCGGTGCCGGCGGGAAATCGGTTGGGTCCATCAGTTCTGTTGCCACATCGGGCATGGACAGACGGTTGAGGCCGGCAAGCGCCAGAAGCGTTGCATCCACCTGGCCTTCTTCCAGCTTGCGCAGCCGAGTTTCCACAAGGCCGCGAAAGTTGATGACGGAAATATCCGGCCGGCGACGCCGGATCAGTGCCTGCCGTCGAAGCGACGAGGAGCCGACGACGGCGCCATCCGGCAGTGCCATCAGGCTGGGGGCAGTGCGGCCGATGAAGGCATCGCGAAAATCCTCGCGCGGCAGATAGGCGGAAAGTTCAAGCCCGGCCGGAAGCGTCGTCGGCATGTCCTTGGAGGAATGCACGGCAAAATCCAGCTCGCCGATCAGAAGCTGCGCCTCCAGTTCCTCGGTGAACAGACCCTTGCCGCCGACTTCCGACAGCGCCCGGTCGGTGATGCGGTCACCCTTGGTGGAGAGCACGACGATCTCGAACATTTCTTCCGGCAGGCCATGCGCGGTCATCAGCCGGGCGCGCGTTTCTGAGGCCTGGGCAAGCGCCAGCGGGCTGCCGCGCGTGCCGATCCGGAAAGGTTTTGTTTGCATCTCTCGTCATCCATTGTTACGCGATAGCTTCGTAACCGGCTTTCACCGGCATCGCAATTCGCCCCTACCGTTTCAGTCACCATGACCCGCGCCTTACGCATTCTCGGCATCGAAACCAGCTGCGATGAAACCGCCGCATCCATCGTGGTTCGCCATGCCGATGGGGCGGGCGAGATCGTCTCCGACGTCGTTTTGTCGCAGCTCGATGAACACAGCGCCTTTGGCGGCGTCGTGCCGGAAATTGCCGCCCGCGCCCATGTGGAAGCCCTTGACGGCCTGATCGAGGAAGCCTTGACCCGTGCCGGCGTCGGCCTGCAGGACATTGATGCGGTGGCCGCAACCGCCGGCCCCGGCCTCATCGGCGGCCTTCTGGTCGGCCTGATGACCGGCAAGGCGATTGCGCGTGCGGCAGGCAAGCCGCTTTACGCCATCAATCATCTGGAAGGCCATGCGCTGACGGCGCGGCTGACGGATGGGCTGTCCTTCCCCTACCTGATGCTGCTCGTCTCCGGGGGGCACACCCAACTGGTGCTGGTGAAGGGCATTGGTGACTACGAGCGCTTTGGCACCACCATCGATGATGCGCTGGGCGAGGCCTTCGACAAGACGGCAAAGCTGCTCGGCCTGCCTTATCCCGGTGGTCCGGCAGTGGAAAAGGCTGCCAGGAGCGGCGATCCGAACCGATTTGCGCTGCCGCGTCCTCTGGTCGGCGAAGCACGCCTCGATTTCTCCTTTTCCGGTCTGAAGACGGCGGTGCGCCAGGCGGCAACTGCCATCCAGCCGCTCACTGAACAGGATATCGCCGATATCTGCGCCTCCTTCCAACACGCCATTTCGCGCACGCTGAAGGATCGCATCGGCCGCGGTCTTGCCCGCTTCAGGGAGCGCTATCCGGCACTTGCCGAACCGGCGCTGGTGGTGGCCGGTGGGGTTGCGGCAAACCAGGTGATCCGTGCGACGCTCAAGGATCTGTGTGACGCCAACCGGGTCCGCTTCATCGCGCCGCCCCTTCAACTCTGTACCGATAATGCGGCGATGATTGCCTGGGCGGGATTGGAGCGCATGGCCGCCGGCCTGCCGGATGATCCCATCTCCACCGCCCCGCGGTCCCGCTGGCCGCTGGATGCAGCAGCAGCAGCCCTCATCGGATCCGGAAAACGAGGAGCCAAGGCATGAGCGAACGGGAAAACATCGTCGTCATCGGTGCCGGAGCCTTCGGCACGGCGCTTGCGACAGTCATGGCGCTGGAGGGCAAGGCGAACGTCACTCTTATTGGCCGCGACACGGCGTTGATGGCGGATTTGCGCAATGACCGGGTGCATGATGCGGCGCTTCCCGGCGTTCCGCTTCCCGACATGCTGCAGTTTTCCGCAGAACCCGATGCGCTGGAAAAGGCAAGCATTGTGCTGTTTGCCATGCCCTCGCAGGCCCATGCCGATGCTGCGCGCCATTACGGCCCCTATCTCAGCGCTGAAGCCGTCATCGTCACCTGCGCCAAGGGCATCGAGCGCGCCTCCGGGCGCCTGCTCACGGACGTTCTGGAACAGGAACTGCCGCATCATCCGGTCGCAGTCCTCTCCGGCCCCGGTTTTGCGGCCGATATCGCCCGCGGGCTTCCGACCGCCATGTCTCTTGCGGCAAATGATATGACGCTTGCCGAGCGGCTGGCGCATGCGATCTCGGGCCGCACCTTCCGCCTCTATGCCTCGAGCGACCGCATCGGCGTGCAGCTCGGCGGGGCGCTCAAAAACGTGCTGGCGATTGCCTGCGGCGTGGTCGAAGGGGCGGGGCTCGGCGAATCCGCCCGTGCCGCACTCATCGCGCGCGGCCTTGCCGAAATGTCGCGGCTGGTGGCTGCCATGGGGGGCGGTGCCGATACGGTGCGCGGACTGTCGGGTCTTGGCGATCTGGTGCTGACGGCCACAAGTCACCAATCGCGCAACCTGCGTTTCGGCATTTCGCTCGGGCAGGGTGCGCCGGCGGACATGTCCGGCGGGTCGCTCGTGGAAGGAGCCTATACTGCCGGCATCGCCGCAAGCCTTTCCGAGCGCCATGGCGTTGAACTGCCGATTACGCAAGCGGTTGCAGCCATCATGGAAGGGCGGCTTGACGTCCGTACCGCCATGGAACAGCTGATGACCCGCCCGATCACCACCGAATAACCTGAGACAGGAGACTGATGTCATGGCCCTTTTTGCCTTCGTCTGCGCCGACAAGCCCGGCCACCTCAATGTCCGCATGGACACCCGTCCGACGCATCTGGAGCATCTGAATGCGTTGAACGACAAGGGTATCCTCAAGATGGCCGGACCGTTCCTCGATGGCGACGGCAAGCCGAACGGCAGCCTTGTCATCGTCGAGGCGGAGAGCATCGAGGACGCCCGGGCAATCGCCGATGCCGATCCCTACGCCAAGGCCGGCCTCTTCCAGTCCGTCGAGGTAAAACCCTTCAACTGGGTCTTCAACAAGCCGGAGGCTTGAGGCGCGCATGGCATACTGGCTTTATAAATCCGAGCCGTTCAAATGGTCCTGGGACATGCAGAAGGCCAAGGGCGCGGCCGGCGAGGAATGGACCGGCGTGCGCAACTATCTGGCGCGCAACAACATGCGGGCCATGAAGATCGGCGACAAGGGCTTTTTCTACCACTCCAACGAAGGGCTGGAAGTCGTCGGCATCGTGGAAGTCTGCGCGCTGTCACATCCGGATTCGACGGCGGAAGGCGATCTGCGCTGGGACTGCGTCGATATCCGCGCTGTCTGCGACATGCCAAGGCCGGTCTCGCTGAAGGATGTCAAAGCCAATCCGAAGCTTGAAAAGATGGCGCTGGTCACTTCCATGCGGCTGTCCGTGCAGCCGGTGACGGACGAGGAGTATTTCGAGGTCTGCCGGATGGGCGGCCTCGACAATCCTCCGCTCTCGCCGTCGGAATAGGGGCCTTCCCTGAAAACCGAGCCGCGCAGCTTCATTCTTGCCAATACGCGAGTCATCGTGCCGCCGCATGTGCCGGAAATCCGGCTGTATCTCGCCGACGAAGCGCATGATCTCTGGCTGAAGACCGAGGAGGACCTGGAGGCAATCGGGCTTCCGCCGCCCTTCTGGGCCTTTGCCTGGGCGGGCGGGCAAGGCGTTGCGCGATACGTGCTTGATCATCCGCATCTGGTTGCCGGCAAATCGGTGCTGGATTTCGCAACCGGCTCCGGCCTTGTGGCCATTGCCGCAAGGCTTGCCGGCGCCCGATCCGTCCTCGCCGCCGATATCGATCCTTGGACGGCGTCTGCCGTCGAACTCAACGCTGAAGAAAACGGCGTGACGATCGCCTTCACGCAAGAGAACCTAGTGGGCGGACCTGTCGCGGCCGAGGTGATCCTCGCCGGCGATGTCTTCTACGATCGCGATTTTGCCGCAGCCCTCATCCCCTGGTTCAGCCGTCTGGCAGACGAGGGCAGGCAGGTCATCGTTGGTGATCCGGGCCGCAGCTACCTTCCGAAGGACCGGCTTGTGCCGCTTGCCACCTATCAGGTGCCGGTGACGCGGGCGCTGGAGGACAGCGACGTGAAGAAGACAACCGTCTGGCGCTTCGTTTGACAGGCGGTCAGTGCCATCCGCAGTGTTGAAGGATGAGGCAGATCGGGCTTTGCGAATCGCCGGCTTACGCCGCGTTTTCGGCGCAAGCAGCTGCCTTTTTGCGCTGCACTCCTCAATGGCACGACGATACGGGGTGCGGCGGTGCCTCTTTGGCAGCCGTTATCCCGTCTTGAGCTTCACCGTACATTAACATATTCTGTATCCAATGGGCGCTAACACGGTGAAAAACTGATATAATTTCACCTGTACGGACGAATCCGGGTCATGATGCACCCGACCGTCGTGTGATCTGGCCGGCCCCAATCGATTAAATTTAAAATCCTTCTTGATTTGGCTTGTGGTCTTGCCGCACGACGATTAAATCACCCCATGATGCAATGCACATTTCTTCGGCATCGTGCATTGCCGGACGCGCGCCCGCGTGAATGCGCCCCGAACGCCGCGAGGATATGATGGCGAATGTGACAAAGAATCGGCCCTTGTCGCCGCATCTGCAAATTTATCGTTTCGTCCCCACCATGGCCATGTCGATCGTGCACCGCATTACCGGTGGTGCGCTGTATTTCGGCACGGTGCTTGTGGCGGCCTGGCTGATTGCAGCGGCGTCTGGCGAAGAATATTTCAACCAGGTGAACTGGTTCTTCGGCTCCATCGTAGGGCAGGTTATCCTGTTCGGCTACACATGGGCCATGCTGCACCACCTGATCGGCGGCCTGCGCCATATCATGTGGGATCTTGGCTACGGCTTCGAGAAGGAATTCTCCACGATGCTGGCCAAGGCCAATCTGGTGGCCTCTGTCGTGCTGACCGTCCTTGTCTGGGCCGTCGTGCTGATCATTCGCTGAGGAGATTGTAGATGGATATGCGCACTCCCCTCGGCAAGGTTCGGGGTCTTGGTTCGGCAAAGAGCGGCACGGAGCACTTCTGGAAGGTCCGCACCACGTCTGTGGCGCTGGTTCCGCTCCTTCTTTTTTATCTCGGCTTCCTGGTCATGTATGCCGGCCGGCCGTATGCGGATGTGGTTTCGGCGCTCTCGAACCCGTTCATCGCCACGATCAATGCCCTGACCATAATCGCCAGCATCGTCCACATGCGGCTTGGCATGGAAGAGATCCTTCAGGACTACATTCATTCGGAAAAAATGAAGCTGGCGCTCCTGATCCTCAACTCGTTTTTCTCGCTTCTTGTGGGTGGCCTCTGTCTTTTCGCCGCCTTGAAGATCGCATTCTGAGGTTAATTCCGTCATGGCATCGATCACTCCCATCGCGCAGACCGGCAAGGCCTATACCTATGTCGACCATTCCTACGACGTTATCGTGGTGGGTGCCGGCGGCGCGGGCCTTCGCGCAACGCTCGGAATGGCCGAGCAGGGCTTCAAGACGGCCTGCATCACCAAGGTTTTCCCGACGCGCAGCCACACGGTTGCAGCCCAGGGCGGCATTGCCGCCTCGCTGAAGAACATGACGCCGGACAGCTGGCAGTGGCATCTTTACGACACCGTGAAGGGCTCCGACTGGCTGGGCGACGTGGACGCCATGCAGTACATGGTCATGGAAGCCCCCAAGGCGGTCTATGAGCTGGAACATTATGGCGTGCCCTTTTCGCGCAACGAGGAAGGCAAGATCTACCAGCGGCCCTTCGGCGGCCACATGCAGAACTTTGGCGCCGGCCCGCCGGTCCAGCGCACCTGCGCTGCAGCTGACCGTACCGGCCACGCCATCCTGCACACGCTCTATGGCCAGTCGCTGAAGCACAATGCCGAATTCTTCATCGAATATTTCGCGCTCGACCTCATCATGTCGGATGACGGCCGCTGCACGGGCGTCGTCGCCTGGAACCTCGATGACGGCACCATCCATCGCTTTGCGGCAAAGATGGTCGTTCTGGCAACCGGCGGTTACGGCCGCGCCTATTTCTCGGCAACCTCTGCCCATACCTGCACCGGCGACGGCGGCGGCATGGTGGCGCGTGCCGGGCTTCCGCTGCAGGACATGGAATTCGTGCAGTTCCACCCGACCGGCATCTACGGCTCCGGCTGTCTGATTACCGAAGGCGCACGCGGCGAAGGCGGTTATCTGGTGAATTCCGAAGGCGAGCGCTTCATGGAGCGCTATGCGCCGTCTGCAAAGGACCTGGCCTCGCGTGACGTTGTCTCGCGCTGCATGACGATGGAAATCCGGGAAGGCCGCGGCGTCGGCAAGAACAAGGACCACATTTTCCTGCATCTCGACCATCTCGATCCGGCCGTGCTGCATGAGCGTCTGCCGGGCATTTCCGAAAGCGCCAAGATCTTTGCCGGCGTCGACGTCACCCGCGAGCCGATCCCGGTCCTGCCGACCGTTCACTACAACATGGGCGGCATTCCGACGAACTACTGGGGCGAAGTGCTGAATGCCGACGCCAACAACCCGGAACGCCTGCTGCCTGGCCTGATGGCCGTGGGCGAAGCCGGTTGCGCATCCGTGCATGGCGCAAACCGCCTCGGCTCCAACTCGCTGATCGACCTCGTGGTCTTCGGTCGTGCCGCCGCCATCCGCGCCGGCCAGGTCATCGATCGTGCCTCGCCGGTACCGGCGCTCAACATCGCGGCCTGCGACAAGATCATGGATCGCTTCGACGGTCTGCGCCACGCCTCCGGCGGGACGCCGACGGCTGTGCTGCGCGACAAGATGCAGCGCGCCATGCAGGAAGATGCGGCCGTGTTCCGCACGCAGGAATCGCTGGAAAGCGGTTGCCAGCGTCTGTCGGCCATCTGGGGCGAAATGAAGGATATCAAGGTCACCGACCGTTCGATGATCTGGAATTCCGACCTCGTCGAAACGCTTGAGCTGCAGAACCTGATGGCCAATGCCATCACCACGGTCTACAGCGCCGAGGCCCGCAAGGAGAGCCGCGGCAGCCATGCGCGCGAAGATTACACCGAAGGTGCGTTCGCCGGTCGTGATGATGTCAACTGGCGCAAGCATTCGCTGGCCTGGGTCAGCGAAAACGGCGACGTCAAGCTGGACTACCGTCCGGTCCACACCGACCTTATCGCAGACGGCATCGATCCGGTAAAGATCGAGCCGAAGGCACGCGTGTACTGATCCATGGTGGCAACCTCCCTTCAAGGTGCGATGAAAAGCGTCCCCGGGGGGAGGCCTCTTGGCCTGTTTGCGATCAATCTCGACCGGTCGCCGGACCGCTGGCGGCAGATGGAACAAGGCTTTGGCGCATTGCCCTGGCCGCTTCACCGGGTGGTGGGGGTCGATGCGCGCAAGGATCCGCAGGCGGTTCTTGCCGTGCGCGGATCGGCGCTTGAATTTCCGCCGGATGCGGTGGGATGGAACGCACACCGCAACCGCTTGTTCATGTTGACGGAGGAAGCGTGCCTTGCGGGCCATGTGATGGCCTGGCGGCAGTTTCTTGCAAGCGACTTCGAGCTTGCGCTTGTGCTGGAAGACGATGCCGAGCCGCAGCCCGGTTTCGCGCGCGTGGTGGAGGACCTTCTGGCGCTCGGTTTTGATGCCGATATCGTCAAGCTCGAAGGCATTTTTCGCCCCGGCGGGCGAAAGGCTCTGCCAGTGGCAGCGCTTGGTGCGCACAGACTGGTGCGGTCGCTGAGACCCTGCTCGGGTGCGGCCGCCTATATCGTGACGCGAAAGGCAGCCGAACGGCTGCTGGCGCGGATCGGGAAGGCCTGTATTCCGGCCGATGATTTTCTCTGGGCGCCGTCGTGGCATGGCCTGAGGATCGTCGACCTGTCGCCCTGGCCGGTCATGCAATCGGGCGCCGAAAGCGTGATTGCGACGGCGAAGGCCCAGAAGCGCGCAAGGCGGAGGGCCCCTTTCGGGCGAGGTCTGGCCGTTGCGCTGCGCCGGGCGAGGGAACGTTTTTCTCTCCTGTGGGCGGCGGCCGATGGTCGCCCTCACGCACTCTTGAATGCGACCGTGGCGCAATGGGCGCCGGATGTTTATAACCTAGGTAACAGAACGGCGGCTGACGCCGAGGATCGAAGGTCCAGCAATGGTTGAACTTGCTCTCCCGAAGAATTCCAAGATGACCGAAGGCAAGGTCTGGCCGAAGCCGGCCGGTGCCGCCAATGTCCGTGAATTCCGCATCTACCGCTGGAACCCGGATGATGGTCAGAACCCGCGCATCGATACCTATTACATCGATATCGACAATTGCGGCCCGATGGTTCTCGATGGCCTCCTTTACATCAAGAACAATATCGACCCGACGCTGACGCTGCGCCGTTCCTGTCGCGAAGGCATCTGCGGCTCCTGCGCCATGAACATCGACGGCGCCAATACGCTCGCCTGCACCAAGGGCATGGACGACGTGAAGGGGACGGTGAAGGTCTATCCGCTGCCGCATATGCCGGTGGTGAAGGATCTCGTGCCGGATCTGACCAATTTCTACGCGCAGCACCGCTCGATCGAGCCCTGGCTGAAGACGGTTTCGCCGCCACCTGCGACCGAATGGAAGCAGAGCCACGAGGATCGCATGAAGCTCGACGGGCTTTACGAATGCATCCTGTGCGCCTGCTGCTCTACCTCCTGTCCCAGCTACTGGTGGAATGGCGACCGCTATCTCGGTCCGGCCGTTCTGCTGCAGGCCTATCGCTGGCTGATCGACAGCCGTGACGAATCCAAGGGCGAGCGTCTCGACAACCTGGAAGATCCCTTCCGGCTCTACCGCTGCCACACGATCATGAACTGTGCGCAGACCTGCCCCAAGGGTCTCAATCCCGCCAAGGCCATCGCCGAAATCAAGAAGATGATGGTCGAGCGCCGCGTCTGATCGGTTTTGTGAAGGTCTTGACCTCGCGCAGATGTGTTCCATCTGCGTGGGCTCGGGGCTGAATAGGCATGGTTGACGGGCGGACCGGCTTGATTTGGCCTGTCCTTTGGCGATAATTCAGCCCTCCAGTCCAATAGCGGGATGGGCGTTGAGCGGTTTTAGGAGCTTTGTGATGCAGTTCAGATATGTGGTGACCGGCGTTGTGGTTGCTCTTGCCTTGGCCGGCTGCCAGCGTACCTCCTACAATCCCTATAACGCGCTGCCTGCTCCCACCAATCCTGCCCCCCTGCAGGCACAGCCGGTGCCTTCCGTTCAGTCCGGATCGCTCGATGCACCGGGCGCTGGCGGTTCGCAGTTCCCGGCCGCACCTCAGGGCCAGAACATAGCATCCCTGCCGCCGGGTGGCGGCGATGGCCAGGCGCCGGCGACGGCTCTCGATGTGACGAAGGAATCCATGGTCGGCAACTGGCGTGTCAACGCATCGGGCGCCACCTGCGACATGTTCCTGACGCTCACCAATCTCGGCAGCGGTGCACGCGGCGGCACCCGCGGTTGCTCGGGTGAGCTGACCACGATGGGCTCCTGGGAAGTGAACGGGAAGACCGTTCTCTTCAAGAACCGCAGCGGCGATGTCATTGCCCGCGCCTATAAGAGCGCCGACAGCCGCTTCGACGGCACGACCAATTCCGGCCAGTCGATCAGCCTCAGCCGGTAAGCTGACCGCCGGGAGATGCTGTCTCCCGGCTCACCGAGGCGCCTCATGGCTTCACTTCCCGACTATAATCACAGCGTGAGCGACACGCTGAACTCCATGGCGGCTGCCGGCACCCTGCAGCTCGACACCGCGCAGATGGCGGTAGCGGCCCGTCTCGATCGTGTCCTGTCTGCCCTGCGCGACAAGGCCCCCGCCAAGAAGACCAGCGCGCTCGGCTGGCTGTTTGCCCGCAAGAGCAAGCGCAGCGAAGGCGATATTCGCGGCCTCTATGTCCATGGCTCCGTCGGCCGCGGCAAGACCATGCTGATGGACATGTTTTTCGAAAAAGTGTCCGTGGCCGCCAAGCGCCGCTGCCACTTTCACGAATTCATGGCCGATGTTCATGCGCGCATCCATGTCCATCGCCAGAAGCTGAAGGCGGGCGAGACGAAGCAGGCTGATCCGGTTCCGCCGGTCGCCGCTGCCCTCTATGCCGAGGCGCAGATCCTCTGCTTCGATGAATTCTCCGTGACCGACATCACGGATGCGATGATCCTTGGACGGCTGTTTACCGAATTGTTTTCGCTCGGCTGCGTCCTCATCGCCACGTCCAACGTGGCGCCGGACGATCTCTATCGCGAAGGCCTCAATCGCAGCCTGTTCCTGCCCTTCATCGATCTCTTGAAGCAGAACGTCGATGTGGTGACCCTTGATTCACCGACCGATTACCGGATGGAGAAGCTCGCAAGCCTGCCCGTCTATCTGTCGCCGCTTGATGCGCGCAACAAGGCGGCGATGGAGGCTGCGTGGCGCCAGGTGACCGGGGGGGCGAAGGCCGAGCCGGCGGAGGTTGCAAGGCCCGGCCGCAGCATTCGCATCCCGTGCGCCCACGGGCGGGCAGCGCGGTTTTCCTTTGCGGATCTCTGCGACGCGCCGCTCGGTGCTGCCGACTATCTCGCCATCACCGAGCATTACGACGTGATCTTCGTGGAGGACGTGCCGCTGCTGGGTCCGGAAAAGCGCAATCAGACGAAACGCTTCATCAATCTTGTTGATGCACTCTACGACCGCAGCATCCGCCTGTTCGTGAGCGCTGCCGCCATGCCTGACGCACTTCTGACAGAAAAGCGTGGTACCGAGGGCTTCGAGTTCGATCGGACCATTTCCCGCCTGTTTGAGATGCGCAGCCCGGATTATTTGGCTCTGCATGATGAGAAGCATCGCGGAAGCTGACTTTTTTACGACACATTGTATTACGTTTACGTAAGAATTTTAACTTCTAACCGATTGAAAATCCTTCATCCAAAAGAATCGATTGCCATTTTTCTCCATTGGGTCTAAGCGAGTGGCCGATATCGGTCGACAGCTATCATGCCGGCCGCGCATCCGAATGGAGAGGACGCTTCAATGGCTCGCAAGAAGATTGCACTTATTGGTTCCGGCATGATCGGTGGTACGCTGGCGCATCTCGCCAGTCTGAAGGAGTTGGGCGACATCGTCCTCTTCGACATTGCCGACGGCGTTCCGCAGGGCAAGGGACTGGATATTGCCCAGTCCGGCCCGGTTGAAGGCTTCAATGCCAAGCTGTCGGGTGCAAGCGACTACGCCGCCATCGAAGGCGCCGATGTCTGCATCGTCACCGCCGGTGTTGCCCGCAAGCCCGGCATGAGCCGCGACGACCTGCTCGGCATCAACCTCAAGGTCATGGAACAGGTTGGCGCCGGCATTGCAAAATATGCCCCGAACGCTTTCGTGATCTGCATCACCAACCCGCTCGACGCCATGGTCTGGGCGCTGCAGAAGTTCTCCGGCCTGCCGAAGAACATGGTCGTCGGCATGGCCGGCGTTCTCGACAGCGGCCGCTTCCGCCTGTTCCTGTCGGAAGAATTCAACGTGTCGGTCCAGGACGTCACCGCCTTCGTTCTCGGCGGCCATGGCGACACGATGGTGCCGCTTGCTCGTTATTCCACCATCGGCGGCATTCCGCTGACCGACCTCGTCAAGATGGGCTGGATCACCGAGGAGCGCCTCGAGCAGATCATCCAGCGCACCCGTGACGGCGGCGCCGAAATCGTGGGCCTCCTGAAGACCGGCTCGGCCTATTATGCGCCGGCCGCTTCCGCCATCGAGATGGCCGAATCTTACCTCAAGGACAAGAAGCGCGTTCTGCCCTGCGCGGCCCACCTGACCGGCCAGTACGGCGTCAACGACATGTATGTCGGCGTTCCGACCATCATCGGTGCCGGCGGCGTCGAGCGCATCATCGAAATCGATCTCAACAGCGAAGAGCAGGCGGCTTTCCAGAAGTCCGTCGGCGCCGTTGCCGGCCTCTGCGAAGCCTGCACCGCCATTGCCCCCGCCCTCAAGTAATCGCCCAACGGCCTAGAGACCTAAGGACCAGACGATGAACATTCACGAATATCAGGCCAAGGCTCTTCTGAAGAGCTATGGCGCACCGGTTGCCGAAGGTGTGGCGATCTTCTCCGCCGAAGAAGCCGAAGCCGCCGCAAAGCAGCTTCCCGGCCCGCTTTACGTGGTGAAGAGCCAGATCCATGCTGGCGGCCGCGGCAAGGGCAAGTTCAAGGAACTTGGCCCCGACGCCAAGGGCGGCGTTCGCCTGGCTTTCTCCATCGATGAAGCCAAGTCCCATGCCAAGGAAATGTTCGGCAATACGCTGGTGACGGCGCAGACCGGCGAAGCCGGCAAGCAGGTCAACCGCCTCTACATCGAAGACGGCGCCGACATCGCCCGCGAACTCTATTGCTCGCTGCTGGTCGACCGTTCGGTCGGCAAGGTTGCCTTCGTCGTTTCGACGGAAGGCGGCATGGATATCGAAGCGGTCGCCCACGACACGCCGGAAAAGATCCACACCATCGCCATCGACCCGGAAACCGGTGTGACGGCTGAAAACGTCGCTGCCATCTCCAAGGCTCTCGAGCTTTCGGGTGCGGCGGCAGAAGATGCCAAGTCGCTCTTCCCGATCCTCTACAAGGCCTTCAGCGAGAAGGACATGGCGCTCCTCGAGATCAATCCGCTGATCGTCATGAAGAATGACCATCTGCGCGTGCTCGACGCCAAGGTCTCCTTCGACGGCAATGCCATGTTCCGTCACGACGATGTCAAGGCGCTGCGCGACGAAACGGAAGAAGACGCCAAAGAAATCGAAGCCTCCAAGTGGGACCTCGCTTACGTGGCGCTCGACGGCAATATCGGCTGCATGGTCAACGGCGCAGGCCTTGCCATGGCAACCATGGACATCATCAAGCTCTACGGCAAGGAGCCGGCAAACTTCTGCGACGTCGGCGGTGGCGCCGGCAAGGAGAAGGTGGCGGCTGCCTTCAAGATCATCACGGCTGACCCGAAGGTCGAGGGCATCCTCGTCAACATCTTCGGCGGCATCATGAAGTGCGACGTCATTGCAGAAGGCGTCGTTGCCGCTGTGCAGGAAGTCGGCCTCAAGGTTCCGCTGGTCGTGCGTCTCGAAGGCACCAATGTCGAGCTTGGCAAGAAGATCCTCAACGAATCGGGCCTGGCGATCACGGCTGCCGACGACCTGGACGATGCTGCCAAGAAGATCGTCGCGGCGATCAACGCCTAATCTGAAGGACCGGAAACAATGTCTATTCTCGTCAATAAAGACACCAAGGTCCTCGTTCAGGGCCTGACCGGCAAGACCGGCACCTTCCACACCGAACAGGCGCTTGCTTATTACGGCACGCAGATGGTCGGCGGCATTCACCCGAAGAAGGGTGGCGAAACCTGGACCGGTTCCAAGGGCGAAAGCCTGCCGATCTTTGCCTCGGTTGCCGAAGCCCGCGAGAAGACCGGCGCCGACGCGTCTGTCATCTACGTTCCGCCGGCAGGTGCTGCCGATGCGATCATCGAAGCCATCGAAGCGGAAGTCCCGTTCATCACCTGCATCACCGAGGGCATCCCGGTCATGGACATGGTGCGCGTGAAGGCCAAGCTCGACAAGTCGAAGTCGCGCCTGCTCGGCCCCAACTGCCCGGGTATCCTGACGCCGGAAGAATGCAAGATCGGCATCATGCCGGGCTCCATCTTCCGCAAGGGCTCGGTCGGCATCGTCTCGCGCTCCGGCACGCTGACCTATGAAGCCGTGTTCCAGACGTCGAACGAAGGCCTTGGCCAGACGACGGCTGTCGGCATCGGCGGCGACCCGGTCAAAGGCACCGAGTTCATCGACGTGCTCGAAATGTTCCTCGCCGACGAAGCCACGACCTCGATCATCATGATCGGTGAAATCGGCGGTTCGGCGGAAGAAGACGCAGCCCAGTTCCTGATCGACGAAGCCAAGAAGGGCCGCAAGAAGCCGATGGCAGGCTTCATCGCCGGCCGTACCGCTCCGAAGGGCCGCACCATGGGCCATGCCGGCGCTGTCGTTTCCGGCGGCAAGGGTGACGCGGAATCCAAGATCGCGGCCATGGAAGCGGCCGGCATCAAGGTTTCGCCCTCTCCGGCGCGCCTCGGCAAGACGCTGGTTGAAGTCCTCAAGGGCTGAACCACATAAGCGTTGCATGATAAGCTTCGGGCAGGCGAGCCGTGAAAGGGTCGCCTGCTTCGGTCGCAAGGGGCAAGACTCTCTCGCGGCAAAGACACTGAAAGCGACGGTCGGCGCTTCAAGTTCCGGCCCCCCATTACGTCAGGAGGCGGGCGTCAAAGCCCGCATGAACATCATGGCACGGCAAGAAGCCAACGAGCAGTTTCTCATCACTTCGTTCCTCGATGGCGCGAATGCCAGCTATATCGAGCAGCTCTACGCCCGGTATGAAGAGGACCCGAATTCCGTCGGTCCCGAATGGCAGTCTTTCTTCAAGGCGCTGGCCGACAACCCGGAAGACGTGAAGAAGGCCGCCCAGGGCGCCTCCTGGCAGCGCAAGAACTGGCCGATTGCGGCCAATGGCGATCTCGTCTCGGCGCTCGATGGCAACTGGCCCGTCGTTGAAAAGGCGATCGAGAAGAAGGTTCAGGCCAAGGCCGAAGCAACCGCTGCCTCTGCCGGCAAGACGCTCGATCCGGCAGAAGTGCTGCGCGCGACCCGCGACAGCGTGCGCGCCATCATGATGATCCGTGCCTATCGCATGCGTGGCCACCTGCATGCCAAGCTCGATCCGCTGGGCCTTGCAGCCCCGGTCGAGGATTACAACGAACTGTCGCCGACCGCCTATGGCTTCACCGAGGCCGATTACGATCGCAAGATCTTCATCGACAACGTGCTGGGGCTTGAATACGCCACCATCCGCGAAATGCTCGAGATCCTGCAGCGCACCTACTGCTCGACGCTCGGCGTCGAATTCATGCACATCTCCAACCCGGAAGAAAAGGCATGGATCCAGGAGCGGATCGAAGGTCCCGGCAAGGGCGTCGAGTTCACGGCCATCGGCAAGAAGGCGATCCTGTCCAAGCTGATCGAGGCGGAAGGCTTCGAGCAGTTCATCGACGTCAAGTACAAGGGCACCAAGCGCTTTGGTCTCGACGGCGGCGAGTCGCTGATCCCGGCGCTGGAACAGATCATCAAGCGCGGCGGCCAGGACGGTCTGGAAGAAGTCGTTCTCGGCATGGCCCATCGCGGTCGCCTGAACGTTCTGACCAACGTCATGCACAAGCCGCACCGCGCCGTCTTCCACGAGTTCAAGGGCGGTTCGTTCAAGCCCGACGAAGTCGAAGGTTCGGGCGACGTGAAGTACCATCTCGGAGCCTCCTCTGACCGCGAATTCGACGGCAACAAGGTTCACCTGTCGCTGACGGCCAACCCGTCGCATCTGGAAATCGTCAACCCGGTCGTCATGGGCAAGGCCCGCGCCAAGCAGGACATGCTGGCAAAATCCTGGGATGGCGATGTCATTCCGCTGAAGGAACGCGCCAAGGTTCTGCCGCTCCTGCTGCACGGCGATGCCGCCTTTGCAGGCCAGGGCGTGACGGCTGAAATTCTGGGCCTCTCCGGTCTGCGCGGTCACCGCGTTGCCGGCACGCTGCATTTCATCATCAACAACCAGATCGGTTTCACCACCAATCCGGCCTATTCGCGCTCGTCGCCCTATCCGTCCGACGTTGCCAAGATGATCGAAGCGCCGATCTTCCACGTCAACGGCGACGATCCGGAAGCGGTTGTCTACGCAGCCAAGATTGCCACCGAATTCCGCATGAAGTTCCACAAGCCGGTGGTCGTGGACATGTTCTGCTATCGCCGCTTCGGCCATAACGAAGGCGACGAGCCCGCGTTCACGCAGCCGAAGATGTACAAGGTCATCCGCGCCCACCAGACGGTGACGGAAATCTACGCGGCCCGCCTGATTGCCGAAGGCCTGATCACCGACGGCGAATTCCAGAAGATGAAGGCCGACTGGCGCGCCCATCTGGAACAGGAATTCGAAGCCGGCCAGAGCTACAAGCCGAACAAGGCCGACTGGCTGGACGGGCAGTGGTCCGGTCTGCGCTCGGCTGACAACGCCGACGAGCAGCGTCGCGGCAAGACTGCCGTGCCGATGAAGTCGCTGAAGGAAATCGGCCGCAAGCTGTCGACCATCCCGGAAGGCTTCAACGCGCACCGCACGATCAAGCGCTTCATGGATAACCGCGCGCAGATGGTGGAAACCGGCGAGGGGATCGACTGGGCCATGGCGGAAGCCTTTGCCTTCGGCTCTCTTGCGCTCGACGGCCACAAGGTTCGTCTGTCCGGCCAGGATTGCGAACGCGGCACGTTTTCGCAGCGTCACTCGGTTCTCTACGATCAGGATACGGAAGAGCGTTACATTCCGCTCGCCAACCTCTCGCCCACCCAGGCCCGCTACGAAGTCATCAACTCGATGCTGTCGGAAGAGGCCGTGCTCGGTTTCGAATACGGCTATTCGCTGGCCCGCCCGAACGCGCTGACCCTCTGGGAAGCCCAGTTCGGCGATTTCGCCAACGGTGCACAGGTCGTCTTCGACCAGTTCATCTCGTCGGGTGAGCGCAAGTGGCTGCGCATGTCCGGCCTCGTCTGCCTCCTGCCGCACGGCTATGAAGGTCAGGGTCCGGAACATTCTTCTGCCCGCCTCGAGCGCTGGCTGCAGATGTGCGCGGAAGACAACATGCAGGTGGCCAACGTCACGACCCCGGCCAACTACTTCCACATCCTGCGCCGCCAGATGAAGCGTGACTTCCGCAAGCCGCTGATCCTGATGACGCCTAAGTCGCTGCTGCGCCACAAGCGCGCCACATCGACGCTTGCCGAAATGGCCGGCGAAAGCTCGTTCCACCGCCTGCTGTGGGATGATGCCGAAGTGATCAAGGACGGCCCGATCAAGCTCCAGAAGGATGCCAAGATCCGCCGCGTCGTGATGTGCACCGGCAAGGTCTATTACGACCTTCTGGAAGAGCGCGAAAAGCGCGGCATCGACGACGTCTACCTGCTGCGTCTGGAACAGCTCTATCCGTTCCCGGCCAAGGCCCTGATCAACGAGCTCAGCCGCTTCCGTCATGCGGAAATGGTGTGGTGCCAGGAAGAGCCCAAGAACATGGGTGCCTGGGCCTTCATCGATCCGTATCTGGAATGGGTGCTGGCGCATATCGACGCCAAGTACCAGCGCGTGCGCTACACCGGCCGCCCGGCAGCTGCGTCTCCGGCAACGGGCCTGATGTCGAAGCATCTGGCGCAGCTCGAAGCCTTCCTCGAAGACGCGCTCGGCGGCTGATTTCAGCCGCCCCGTCTGAAGTTCAACGATATCTGTTAGAAAACGGAAACACATCATGGCCACCGAAATTCGCGTCCCCACCCTTGGCGAGTCCGTCAGCGAGGCAACCGTCGGCACCTGGTTCAAGAAGGTCGGCGACACGGTCAAGGCCGACGAGCCGATCGTTGAACTGGAGACCGACAAGGTTACCGTCGAAGTCCCGGCTCCGGCTTCGGGCGTCCTGACGGAAATCATCATTGCCGCCGGAGAAACGGTCGGGCTCAACGCGCTGCTCGGCCAGATCGCCGAAGGTGCTGAAGGCTCTGCCGGCGCCTCCGCCCCGGCTCCGGCTGCTGCCCCCGCACCGGCCGCAGCACCTGCTGCGCCGGCCCCTGCGGCTGCTCCGGCTTCGGCTGGCACGTCGATGCCGGCCGCTCCGGCTGCCGCAAAGCTTGCTGTCGACAACAACATCTCGACTGCCGACGTCGATGGTTCGGGCAAGCGCGGCCAGGTGCTGAAGGGTGACGTGATCGCCGCCATCGCCAAGGCTCCGGCTGCTGCCGCCGCAGCGCCTGCCCCGGTTGCGGCTGCCCCGCGCGCACCCTCCGCCACCCAGGATGCCGTTCGCGAAGAGCGCGTGAAGATGACGCGCCTGCGCCAGACGATTGCCAAGCGCCTGAAGGATGCCCAGAACACCGCCGCCATGCTGACCACCTATAACGAGGTGGACATGAAGGCCGTGATGGATCTGCGCAACCGCTACAAGGACGTGTTCGAGAAGAAGCACGGCGTGAAGCTCGGCTTCATGGGCTTCTTCACCAAGGCCGTCACGCATGCCCTGAAGGAACTGCCGGCCGTCAACGCCGAAATCGACGGCACCGACATCATCTACAAGAACTACTGCCATGTCGGCATGGCTGTCGGCACCGACAAGGGCCTCGTTGTTCCGGTCATCCGCGATGCCGATCAGCTGTCGATCGCCGGCGTCGAGAAGGAACTTGGCCGTCTTGCCAAGGCAGCCCGTGACGGCTCGCTCGGTATGGCGGACATGCAGGGCGGCACCTTCACCATCACCAATGGCGGTGTCTACGGTTCGCTGATGTCCTCGCCGATCCTCAACGCCCCGCAGTCGGGTATTCTGGGCATGCACAAGATCCAGGATCGTCCGGTCGTCGTCGGCGGCCAGATCGTCATCCGCCCGATGATGTATCTCGCGCTCTCCTACGATCACCGCATCGTCGACGGCAAGGAAGCCGTTACCTTCCTGGTCCGCGTCAAGGAAAGCCTGGAAGATCCGGAACGTCTGGTTCTCGATCTCTAAGACCTGAAAAAGGAGGACGAGATGGATACGATTGCGCCGCATGCGACGCCCTATATGGCGCTCCTGGTGCTCAGCGTCGTGCTTCTCGTCTTCCAGATCATGCTGCAGGGCTTTCTGGCCACGCGCGAGCTGGGCTCCAAATGGAATGCCGGGCCGCGGGACGAGAGCCTGAAGCCAAAATCGGTTCTGGCGGGGCGTGCCGAGCGCGCCTCGGCCAATCTGCGTGAGACCTATCCGGCTTTTGTCGGCCTGGTGCTGGCGCTTGCCTTTTACAGCGATGTGAGCGGCTGGGGCCTCCTCGGCGGCTGGCTGTGGCTGCTGTGCCGGCTTGCCTATATTCCGCTCTATCTGGCCGGCATCCCCTATATCCGTTCGCTCGTCTGGATGGGCTCCTTGCTCGGCCTCCTCGTGATGATTGTCGGGTTGCTGGTATGATTGAAGCCTATCTCCTTGAGCTTGCCTCGCTGATGGCGATCTTCTCGTTCGCCATCATCTCGCCGGGCGCCGATCTTGCCATGGTCATGCGGCAGTCGCTGGTGCATGGGCGCCGCCAGGCGATCATTACCAGCTTCGGCATTGGCACGGCGCTGATGTTCCACGTCAGCTACACGATCCTCGGCCTCGGGCTGATCATTTCGCAGTCCATCACGCTGTTTAACATCATCAAATGGTGTGGCGTCGCCTACCTCCTGTATATCGGGGTGAAGGCTCTGCGGGCGGGCAAGGCCGATCTGTCGGTCGCGGCGGAGGCGGATGGCAAGGATGCGCGCGGCCAGTCGGCGCTTCGGGCCTATGGGCTGGGCTTTGCCGCCAATGCGCTCAACCCGAAGCCGGTGTTTTTCTTCCTGTCGATCTTCTCCACCGCCGTCAGCGCCCACACTCCGATCCTGGTGAAGTTCGGTTATGGTGCGGTCATGGCGAGCTGCCTGATTGCCTGGTTCGTTGGCGTCAGCATCTTCATGACCACACCGCGCATCAAGGCGGGCTTTTCGAAGGCAAGCCAGTGGATCGATCGGGCAAGCGGCCTGGTCTTCATTGCGCTCGGTCTGAAGCTTGCGGTGCAGAAGGCGTCGTAAGGGAGGAAGGCCATGTCGATCGATCCAAAACCAGTCCTGCTTGTGACCGGCGCCAGTCGCGGCATCGGTGCGGCGGTCGCCGTGAAGGCGGCGAAGGCGGGATGGGCGGTTGTCATCAACTACCTGTCGAATGCCGCAGCTGCCGAGGCGGTGGCAAAGACCATCACCGAAGCCGGCGGCATGGCGCATCTCGTTCAGGGCGACACCGGAACGGAAGAGGGCATTGCCGCGATATTTGCGGTCATCGACCGTGATTTCGGCCGCCTCGACGGTCTCGTCAACAATGCCGGCGTTGTCGACCAGACGGCCCGCGTCGACGAAATGTCGCGTGAGCGGCTGGAGCGGATGTTCGCCATCAACGTGATCGGCAAGATCCGCTGCGCGTCCGAGGCGGTGAAGCGCATGTCCACCCGCCATGGCGGCAAGGGCGGCGCCATCGTCAACATCTCGTCCATGGCCGCCGTCCTCGGCAGCGGTGGGCAATATGTCGATTATGCCGCGGCCAAGGGCGCCGTCGATACGTTCACCATTGGCCTGTCGCGCGAAGTGGCAGCCGAGGGCGTGCGCGTCAACGCGGTGCGGCCCGGCATTATCGATACGGATATCCACGCATCCGGCGGCCTGCCGGATCGTGCAAGAGACCTGGCACCCTCGGTGCCGATGCAACGCGCCGGTACGGCCGAGGAAGTGGCGGAGGCGGTTCTTTACCTTCTCTCGCCGCAGGCTTCCTACGTGACGGGCGCAATCATGAACGTGAGCGGCGGCAGATAGTCGCGCAGGAACGAAGGATTTCCATAATGGCATATGATCTGATCGTAATCGGCACCGGCCCCGGCGGCTATGTCTGCGCCATCAAGGCGGCACAGCTCGGCATGAAAGTGGCCGTCGTCGAAAAGCGCTCCACCTTCGGCGGCACCTGCCTCAATGTCGGCTGCATCCCTTCGAAGGCGCTTCTGCACGCCTCGGAAGTCTTTGCCCACGCCAAGCACGGCATGGAAGAGCTTGGCGTCGAGGTTTCCGGCACCACGCTGAACCTTGAAAAGATGATGGGCCACAAGGACGCGACGGTGAAGTCGAACGTCGATGGTGTTGCCTTCTTGTTCAAGAAGAACAAGATCGAAACCTTCATCGGCACCGGCAAGATCCTGTCCGCCGGCAAGGTGTCCGTCACCGCTGAAGACGGCACGGTGCAGGAACTGGAGACCAAGAACATCGTGATCGCCACGGGTTCGGACGTGGCCGGTATTCCGGGCGTCGCCGTCGAGATCGACGAGAAGGTCATCGTGTCGTCCACGGGCGGCATCGCGCTTGAAAAGGTGCCGGGCCACATGGTTGTTGTCGGCGGTGGCGTGATCGGCCTGGAACTCGGTTCGGTCTGGTCGCGCCTCGGTGCCAATGTGACGGTTGTCGAATATCTCGACAACATCCTCGGCGGCATGGATGGCGAAGTCTCCAAGCAGTTCCAGCGCATCCTGGCCAAGCAGGGGATCGAGTTCAACCTCGGTGCCAAGGTCACCGGCGTTGAGAAGACGGAAGCGGGCGCCAAGGTGACGTTCGAGCCGGTCAAGGGCGGCGAGGCCCAGACGATCGAAGCTGACGTTGTGCTGGTTGCCACCGGCCGCAAGCCCTTCACGGCAGGTCTTGGGCTGGAAGAGGCCGGTGTCGTGCTCGACAATCGCGGCCGCGTCGAAATCGACCATCACTATGCGACCAACGTCGCCGGCATCTATGCCATCGGTGACGTCGTCAAGGGCCCGATGCTCGCCCACAAGGCGGAAGACGAAGGTGTGGCGCTTGCCGAAATCCTCGCCGGCCAGCACGGCCATGTGAACTATGACGTCATTCCGGGGGTCGTCTATACCCAGCCGGAAGTCGCCTCCGTCGGCAAGACGGAAGAGGAGCTGAAGGCAGCCGGCGCCGCCTACAAGGTGGGCAAGTTCCCCTTCATGGCAAACGGCCGCGCCCGCGCCATGCAGGCAACGGAAGGTTTTGTGAAGGTTCTGGCCGACAAGGAGACCGACCGTGTACTCGGCGTCCACATCATCGGCTTCGGCGCCGGCGAAATGATCCACGAAGCAGCTGTGCTGATGGAATTCGGCGGCTCGTCCGAAGATCTCGGCCGCACCTGCCATGCGCACCCGACCATGTCGGAAGCCGTGAAGGAAGCGGCCCTCGCCACCTTCTTCAAGCCGATCCACATGTGATCTGAAGCGTTTCTGATCGCTGTCGGGCCGTCGTCTGTGTTGTCAGGCGGCGGCCTTTTTTCGTGACGCCCGTGACGGCGTGCCGCAGGGGCGGTCTGGCGATTGTTGTCGCGGGTCTGCGGCGCCGATTATAGGGTTTGGCTATGACAACAGCCGCGCAAGACGCTCTCCGACCGATCCTCTCTCCACCACAGCTGCCTCATCCGGCGCTCTTGCGGGCCGATTGGGCCGATTGTTATCGGCTGCGCGTTCCGGCCCGTGCGGATCTGACGGCTGAGGATGTCGCGCGGTTGGCGCTGTGCTGGTTTCCGCCCTGGGCCAGGCTGCTGCTGAGGCTGCGCGACACGCTGATGAAACCTTTCGGCCTGCACTCCACCCGGGAGCTCGCCGCAAGCCATGCGGATCGCATCGGCTTCTTCCCCATGATCAGCCGGACGGACCGACAGGTCGTGGTCGGCCTTGACGATCGGCATCTGGACTTTCGGCTGGTGATCGATGTTCTTGACGAAGGGGCGGGGGAGGTTTTGGTATCCTTCACCACCCTCGTTTATCGCAAGGTCCTGCTGGGACGCATCTATATCGCAGCGATCACGCCCTTTCACCGGCTGATCGTCCAGGCGTCGCTGCGC
Source organism: Neorhizobium fuzhouense (assembly GCF_042611105.1). Lineage (NCBI taxonomy): Bacteria > Pseudomonadati > Pseudomonadota > Alphaproteobacteria > Hyphomicrobiales > Rhizobiaceae > Neorhizobium > Neorhizobium fuzhouense. Next base: position 234,430 of record NZ_JBHFFP010000005.1, read on the forward strand.
CAGGTGAGGCAATGCCTCTTGGCGCAACGGGCCTGACCCTAATCTCACACGGTTGCTGACGGTGGCTCGCCGAAATTCGGCTGCACATCTGTGATTGATCAAGTCCTTCATTAAATTCTCGACATGAACACGGGGGCCGCTTGCGTGCCGGCTGCGAAGTCTTACTGTGGGTCATTCTTAACCCTTTGAAAAGGTGACGAAATGTCTCCGCTTTCCTATTCGGTGCCGCAACGGATCCTGCATTGGGGCATGGCGTTGCTGATCTTGTTCAACCTCCTGTTCACCGATGGCATGGAGCACTGGTATCGGCTTGTCCGGCGCGGCCAGCCGGTGACGCCGGATGATGTCGCCTCCGCCAACATCCATGCCTATGTCGGTATCGCGATCCTGGTGCTTGCGGCGCTCCGCCTTGGCCTGCGGTTCGTGCAGGGCGTACCGGCCGCTTCGGAGGTGGAGCCCGCGCCGCTGCGGCTGCTTGCCCACATCACCCACGGCCTTCTCTATGTCCTGCTGTTTGCCATGCCGCTTGCCGGCATCGGGGCTTACTATTTCGGCAACACGACGGCCGGCTTCGTGCATGCCGGTGTCTTGAAGATCCTGCTCTGGCTCCTGCTCGGCGCCCATGTTGCAGGAGCCCTCGTTCACCAGTTCATCTGGAAGACCGATGTTCTTGCCCGCATGACGCGCGGGGTTTGACCTTCTCCGCGTAAAGGCGGTTAAGGAACGGCCGTCACGGTAAAGCCGTCGGCCCGCAACAGGGAGACGAGGCCTTCCTCTCCCACCAGATGCATGGCCCCGACCGCCATGAAAGCGCCGCCCGCCTCCAGCAGCGGGCGGGCGCGTTCTGCCATGATGTGGTTGCGGGCCGTGACGATCCGCTGTTCGAATTCGGCATAGCCCTCTTCGTCGCTGCCATCGGGCGAAACGGCCTTCAGCATCGGCATGGTCAGCCCGATATCGCCGGACAGGTAAAGCTCGGTCATGGTGTACATGACATCATCCATCCGGCCGCCAAGCGCCAGCATTTCCATCAGCGATTTCAGGTGGAATTCGGTCGGGATGGAGGCCATGGCAGAGAGCTGTTCTTCCATGGTTTCCAGCCCCTTCACCGGCTGTCCGGCCCGAATGGCATCCTTGGCGAGCTGCATGTCGAGAAAGGCCGCCCCCTTGGCCTTGCGCACCAGTTCGCACGCAGGCAGTGCAACGAAGCTGGACAGCATCCAGGGCTGCATGCGTGACACGGCCCCCAGCGGAATACCGCGTGCCTTGAGCGCCGTCTGAAGCTGTTCGGTTTCGGCGCGGGTGAGATAGCTCTGGATCGTCTTGCCATCCATCATCATGGTCAGCTGTGGCTTCGTCATCAGCTTGGCCATCGCCTTCTGCTCGTCAAGGATCTCGTCCGATTCGATGATGAGGACCTTGGCCTGGGCTTTCGCCTCCGGCGCGCCTTTCGGCAGCGCAAGAACCCGGGGATCGGTCACATGCATGGTGCCAAGCAGATAGGAGGGGGCAAGCCCTGCCTTTTCGATCTTCCAGAACAGGCCCTTGCCGTTCGGCACAGCATCGCCCTCGGCAACAATCCGGCGGTAAGCGTCCGGATCATCCTGTTGCATCTCCGTGAGAAGATTGTGGCCTGCGCAGGCGCCGTCCTCAGCCCGCGCGCCCGATGCAAGGGTGACAACAACGAGGAACGACGCAAACAGCAGCCCATGCAGGCCGGCAAGCAGCCACAGACCTGCATCCACGGCGAAAGCGAGGCGGCGCGACAGGAAGGAGAAGGCGGAAATCGTCATCGGTCGGGATCCTTCAAGTCTTGATGCTTTGCGCACACGGGGCGCCGCGCATGCCGCGTGTGGCAAGGCGCAGTCAGGCCCGCGGATGGGCGCGGTCGTATACGTCGAGCAGTCGCGCCTGGTCGACGCCGGTATAGACCTGCGTCGTTGACAGGCTGGCATGGCCGAGCAGTTCCTGAATAGAGCGCAGGTCGCCGCCAGCCGACAACAGATGCGTGGCAAAGGAATGGCGAAGCGCATGCGGCGTGGCGCTGTCGGGCAAACCGAGGGCGCCCCGCAATTTCTGCATCTCGCGCTGGATGATCGAGGGATTGAGCTTTCCGCCGCGTGCGCCGCGAAACAGTGGCTGGTCGGCCGGCAGGTCGTAGGGGCAGAGCCTGCGATAGGTCTCGATCACCTGCGGAATGACCGCCAGAAGCGGCACCATCCGTGTCTTGCCGCCCTTGCCCGTGACGCGAAGCGAGGTGGCGCCGGCGGCAATATCGTCCGGCGTCAGGTCGAGCGCCTCGGAAATGCGCAGTCCGCAGCCATAGAGCAGCGTCAGCACGGCGGCGTCGCGCGCGGCAATCCACGGCTCTTCGTTAAGCTGCGCCTCAGCGCTCACCACGTCGAGTGCCTGCCGGTCCGACAAGGGCTTTGGCAGCGATTTCGGCTGGCGGGGTGCCCGGATGGCGCCGGCGGCGGCGGCATTCACCAGTCCCTTGCGCTCCAGGTAGCGCAGGAAGGAGCGCAGGCCCGCCAGATGCCGCCCGAGCGAACGGGCGCCCGATCCGTCGCGCCGGCGTTTCGCCAGAAACGAGCGCAGGTCGGCCGTACGCAGCGTATGGATGTCGGAAAGCTTTGCCGGGCCGCCGAGGTGACCGGTGAGAAAAGCCAGAAACTGGCGGGTATCCCGCTCGTAGGCCTCCAGCGTATTGGCGGCCAATCGTCTCTCGGTTTCAAGGCTTTGCAGCCACTGACGCCGCATTTCCAGAAGCTCCGGGCAAGCCAGGATCAGGATCTCGTTCACAGCGCGTCCGTTGAATGTGACAGGATGAGATCCACCTTGCGCAAGGAGCGTTACCAATTTGCTAAGACGTCTCTTCTCTCACAGGTTCGATCATCATGCGCCGCGAGAAAATGCCTGTGCTTATCAGGCAGTGCCTAAAGGCCTTGTCTTTCCACATCCGCACGGCGCTTTTGAACAAGAAGGGCGACCCTTCGATTTTACCATCGGCCAGATCATCGAGCCCGACGAAGTGGTGGGGGAATCCTGACGAGGTGATGAAGGCGCTGGAGGAGCCTTGCGTGTGTGAACCGGCGGCTAACCCGAAAGCCTGCTTCATTTCATCGCCATCAGCCGAGCTCGCGGCCTGATTTCGGTTCCCTTTTGTTCCGCGCCGAGGCATGGTCCCGCGCCATGGGAAAAGATTCGTCCGATCTCTTCGGCGCCCTCTTTGATGCGCAGAAGGTGAACCGCGTTGTGCCGGTTCTGGTGCCGCTGCCGGTGCCGGAAGCCTATAGCTATGCCGTCCCGGATGGCATGGCGGTGGAGCCGGGCTCTGTGGTGCAGGTGCCGCTTGGTCCCCGCCAGGTGATCGGCGTCGTCTGGGATGGCGACGAGGATCTGCGGCTTGACCCGAAGAAGCTGCGCCCCATCACGCTTGCCTTCGATTGCCCGCCGCTGACGCGCGACATGCGTGCCTTCATCGACTGGGTGGCCTCCTATACCCTCTCGCCGCCGGGACTTGTGGCGCGCATGGCCGTGCGGGCGCCGGCAGCGCTCGATCCCGAACCCATGGTGGAGGCCCTGCGCTACCGGGGCGGTGAGCCGGAACGGTTGACGCCGGCGCGTGCTCGCGTGCTGGACCTCACCCGCGACGAAATGCCCTGGACCCGCAGCGGCCTTGCCCATGCAGCCGGCGTGTCGGCAAGCGTCATCGACGGACTGGTGAAGCAGGGACTGTTCGACACCGTCTTTCTGCCGCCACCGCCGGTGGTGGCCAGGCCCGATCCCGATTACACCGCGCCGCGCATCGAAGGCCCGCAAAAGCAGGCGGCCTCGGAAATCGTTGAAAACATGCAGGCCGGCGGCTTCTCCGCCTCTCTCATCGATGGCGTAACCGGCTCGGGCAAGACGGAGGTCTATTTCGAGGCGATCGCCGAGGCGCTGCGCCAGGGGCGGCAGGTGTTGATCCTGCTGCCGGAAATCGCGCTCACTGCAAGTTTCCTCGAGCGCTTCCAGGACCGGTTCGGCGCAAAACCCGCCGAATGGCATTCTGATCTTTCCCCGCGTCTGCGTGAAAAGGTCTGGCGCGGGGTAGTAACAGGCGAGGTGCGGGTGGTGGCCGGCGCCCGCTCCGCGCTGTTCCTGCCCTTCGAAGAGCTCGGCCTGATCATTGTCGACGAGGAGCATGATCCGGCCTACAAGCAGGAAGACCGCGTCTTTTACAATGCCCGCGACATGGCGGTGGTGCGCGGCCGAATCGGTGATTTTCCCGTCGTGCTGGTCTCGGCCACCCCCTCTGTCGAAAGCCAGGTGAACGGCCAGAGCGGCCGCTATCACATGGTGCATCTGCCGACGCGCTTCGGCGAGGCGGCCATGCCCGATCTTCACCTCGTCGACATGCGCCGCCATCCGCCCGATCGCGGTGGCTTCCTGTCGCCTGTCCTGCTGCGGGCGGTGAAGAAGACGGTCGAAAATGGCCATCAGGCGCTGCTGTTCCTCAACCGTCGTGGTTATGCGCCGCTGACCTTGTGTCGCGTCTGCGGCCATCGTTTCCAGTGCCCGCAGTGCTCAAGCTGGCTGGTAGAACATCGCTTCAAGGGGCAGATCCAGTGCCACCAGTGCGGTTATGCGGAAAAGACGCCGGAAGCCTGCCCGGAATGCGGCACGTTCGATCATCTGGTCGCCTGCGGTCCCGGTGTCGAGCGCATTGCCGAAGAGGTGGAAAGGCATTTCCCCGACGCCCGCACCATCGTCATGTCTTCGGATCTTCTCGGCGGCGTCAAGCGCATGCGGCTGGAACTGGAGGCGATTGCCAGGGGCGACGCCGATATCGTCATCGGCACGCAGCTTGTCGCCAAGGGCCACAATTTCCCGCTGATGACGCTGGTCGGCATCGTGGATGCGGATCTGGGCCTTGCCAATGGCGATCCGCGGGCGGCCGAGCGCACCTTCCAGCTGCTGAGCCAGGTGACCGGTCGCGCCGGGCGTACAGGCTTGAAAAGCCATGGACTTCTGCAGACCTACCAGCCGCAGCACCCGGTGATGCAGGCGATCGTGTCTGGCGATGCCTCGGCGTTTTACGAGCGCGAGATCGGTGAGCGGGAGAAGGCGCTGCTGCCCCCCTTCGGCCGGCTTGCCTCGATCATCGTCTCGGCCGACAGTCGCGCCGATGCGGAAGGCCATGCGCGGGGGCTTCGCGCGGCAGCACCCAAGGTCTCGGGCATCGCGGTTCTCGGGCCGGCGGAAGCGCCGCTCGCGCTGGTCCGCGGTCGCCACCGCTTCCGGCTTCTGGTGCATGGCCGGCGCAACAGCGACATGCAGGCCTATCTGCGCCAGATGCTGGCCCATGGCCCGAAAGTCCGTGGCAGTGTGCATGTGCAGCTCGATATCGACCCGCAGAGCTTCCTCTGACAGCCGGCGAGCTTTGAAAAGCCGCCGCCCGCTGCTATGGCCGATCGCGTTTGAGAGACCATCCGAATCAGGAGCCCCCGCATGGAACTCTATTTTCCGACCGAACTGCCGGAGCAGCTCGCATTCCTCGGCGCGGCCCTGTCGGCGCTCGCCGGCCTGTTCATTCTGCTGCTGCCGGCCTCTGCGCTGAGGCTCTCCGGCTTTGCCATCGGCGAGGTGACGCCCGAAGGCTATGGTTCGGTCCGCTCGACCGGCGGGCTCTATCTCGGGCTCGGGGTCATCGCCATCTTCCTGGCGCAGGACTGGACCTATCTGGCGCTTGGAGTTGCGGCCGCCATGGGCGCGTTCGGCCGCCTCTTCTCCATGGTTGCAGACCGCGGTTTGACACTGCGCAATGGGATGCTTCTGCTGCTTCAGGTTGTGTTTGCGGTGCTGCCGCTCGGCTACGTGCTCGGTTACTTCTGACAGGCAAGATTGCGCCGGAAACGGTGTATCGGAGGCAATCGCACGCAAGTTGACATAAAATCGGTTCAAGCCCTTGCACAGAAGGCTCTTTCCGCCGTCACGCGTGTTGCGAGTCCCCACGTCCTATGCTAGACGAACCCCGAATTTCGGAAAAAGGCTGGAGGGGTCCTCCGGTCTAAATGAGAAAAAGAAGCAAATTCAAGTGTTTGTCTGAACTCCGAAAACAGGCGTAAGACTTGGATGATAATCAGGGAAATTGTGCCCGTGGCAGACACATCCCAGCAGACTTCCGGCATGGCTTATCGCTACGCCAGCTCGCTGTTCGAGCTTGCGCTGGAGACCGGCTCGGTCGAGCAGGTGCGCTCAGATCTTGACCGTTTTCAGGCAATGATCGACGAAAGCGATGACCTGAAGAGGCTGATCGCAAGTCCGGTGTTTTCGGCTGAAGGGCAGAGCCGCGCGGTTTCGGCGCTCGCTGCCAAGGCTGGCATCCAGGGCCTCGTCGCAAACTTCCTGAAGGTCGTTGCGGGCAATCGCCGGCTCTTCGCGCTGCCGGGTATCATTCGCTCGTTCCGTGCCACTCATGCTCGCCATCGCGGCGAGGTTACTGCCGAGGTTGTCTCGGCCCATGCGCTGTCGCAGGCGCAGGAACAAGAACTCAAGTCGGCGCTGAAGGGCGTGAGCGGCAAGGACGTCAATCTGGACGTGTCTGTCGATCCGTCGATCCTCGGCGGCCTGATCGTCAAGATCGGCTCGCGTCAGATCGATACGTCTCTTCGCACCAAACTTTCCACCCTTAAGCTTGCACTGAAAGAGGTTGGCTGATGGACATCCGCGCCGCGGAAATTTCCGCAATTCTGAAAGATCAAATCAAGAACTTCGGCCAGGAGGCTGAGGTCTCCGAAGTTGGTCAGGTTCTGTCCGTCGGTGACGGTATTGCTCGCGTTTACGGTCTCGACAACGTCCAGGCGGGCGAAATGGTCGAGTTCCCGGGCGGCATCCGCGGCATGGCGCTGAACCTCGAATCCGACAATGTCGGCGTGGTTATCTTCGGCTCCGACCGTGACATCAAGGAAGGCGACACCGTCAAGCGGACCGGCGCCATCGTGGAAGTGCCGGTTGGTCCGGAACTGCTCGGCCGCGTCGTCGACGCGCTCGGTAACCCGATCGATGGCAAGGGCCCGATCAACACGGCGCGCCGTTCGCGCGTTGACGTCAAGGCTCCCGGCATCATTCCGCGCAAGGGCGTGCATGAGCCGATGTCCACCGGCATCAAGGCCATTGACGCTCTGATCCCGGTTGGCCGCGGCCAGCGCGAGCTGGTCATCGGTGACCGCCAGACCGGCAAGACCGCCATCATCCTGGATACCTTCCTCAACCAGAAGCCGATCCACGACAACGGCCCGGACGGCGACAAGCTGTTCTGCGTCTACGTTGCTATCGGCCAGAAGCGCTCGACGGTTGCGCAGTTCGTCAAGGTGCTCGAAGAGCGCGGCGCCCTGCAGTATTCGATCGTTGTTGCGGCAACCGCATCCGATCCGGCTCCCATGCAGTATCTGGCCCCGTTTGCCGGCTGCGCCATGGGCGAATACTTCCGCGACAACGGCCAGCACGCGCTGATCGCCTATGACGACCTGTCCAAGCAGGCTGTTGCCTACCGCCAGATGTCGCTTCTGCTGCGCCGCCCGCCGGGCCGCGAAGCCTATCCGGGCGACGTTTTCTATCTGCATTCGCGTCTTCTCGAGCGCGCCGCCAAGATGGGCGATGCGGCTGGTGCCGGCTCGCTGACGGCTCTGCCGGTCATCGAAACCCAGGGCAACGACGTGTCGGCCTTCATTCCGACAAACGTGATCTCGATTACCGACGGCCAGATCTTCCTCGAAACCGACCTGTTCTACCAGGGCATCCGCCCCGCCGTGAACGTAGGTCTCTCGGTTTCGCGCGTTGGTTCTGCCGCCCAGATCAAGGCCATGAAGCAGGTTGCCGGTTCCATCAAGGGCGAGCTTGCGCAGTACCGCGAAATGGCGGCCTTTGCGCAGTTCGGCTCCGACCTTGACGCCTCCACGCAGCGCCTCCTGAACCGCGGCGCACGCCTGACCGAACTCCTGAAGCAGCCGCAGTTCTCGCCGCTGAAGACGGAAGAACAGGTTGCCGTGATCTTCGCCGGCGTGAACGGCTACCTGGACAAGATCCCGGTTGCCCAGGTCGGCAAGTTCGAGCAGGGTCTGCTCACCTATCTGCGCAACGACGGCAAGGCCGTGCTGGATGCGATCCGCACGGAAAAGCAGGTATCCGACGATACCCGCGCCAAGCTGAAGGCTGCGCTGGAGTCTTTCTCCAAGTCTTTCGCCTGAACGGATAAGCTCAAGGACCGATAACGGATGCCTTCACTTAAGGATCTGAAGAACCGGATCGCCTCCGTCAAGGCGACGCAGAAGATCACCAAGGCGATGAAAATGGTCGCCGCGGCGAAGCTGCGCCGTGCGCAGGAGGCAGCGGAAGCCGCTCGCCCCTACGCCGAACGGATGGATCGCGTTCTGGCCAGCCTCAGTGCTGCCTACAAGGACAGCCCGGAGGCTCCCCTCCTGCTGTCCGGCACCGGCCGTGACCAGACGCACCTGCTCATCGTCGCAACGGGTGAACGCGGATTGGCCGGGGGCTTCAACTCCTCCATCGTTCGCCTCGCCCGCGACCATGCGCTGAAGCTTCTGGCCGAAGGCAAGACCGTCAAAATCCTGACCGTCGGACGCAAGGGCAACGACGTTCTTCGCCGTACCTTCCGCGAAAACATCATCGACTACGTGACGTTCCGCGAAGTCAAGCAGCTTGGTTTTGCCAATGCCAGCGACGTTGCGCAGCGCGTCCTGTCTCTCTACGAGGCCGGCGAGTTTGATGTCGCGACGCTGTTTTATGCGCGGTTTGCCTCGGTGATCTCGCAGGTCGCAACGGCCCAGCAGATCATCCCGGCGAAGTTTGCCGAGACGGAAGTGCCGGCAGCGGCCGCACTCTACGAATACGAGCCGAGCGAGCAGGAAATCCTGGAAGACCTTCTGCCGCGCAATGTCGCGCTGCAGATCTTCCGCGCACTGCTGGAAAACAACGCTTCCTTCTACGGCGCGCAGATGTCTGCAATGGACAGCGCAACGCGCAATGCCGGCGACATGATCAACAAGCTGACGCTGTCCTACAACCGCCAGCGTCAGGCGCAGATCACGAAGGAACTTATCGAAATCATTTCGGGCGCTGAAGCGCTCTGAATGCCCAAGAAAGAAGGGTAAGACAACATGGCTAGAGCAGCGACCCTGAATACCTCCACGACGTCCACGAGCACGTCCGTTGGCCGCGTCACGCAGGTCATCGGCGCCGTGGTTGACGTCGCCTTCGACGGCGAACTGCCCTCGATCCTGAACGCGCTGGAAACCGACAACAACGGAAACCGCCTGGTTCTCGAAGTGGCCCAGCACCTCGGCGAAAGCGTCGTGCGCACCATCGCCATGGACTCGACCGAAGGTCTGGTTCGCGGTCAGAAGGTGGTCAACACCGGCGCACCGATCTCGGTGCCGGTCGGCGACGAGACGCTCGGCCGCATCATCAACGTCATCGGCGAGCCGGTTGACGAACTCGGCCCGATCCCGACGGAAGCCCGTCGCGGCATCCACCAGCCGGCTCCGGAATATGTCGAGCAGGCAACGGATTCGCAGATCCTCGTCACCGGCATCAAGGTCGTCGATCTTCTGGCGCCTTATGCCAAGGGCGGCAAGATCGGCCTGTTCGGCGGCGCCGGCGTCGGCAAGACGGTTCTCATCATGGAACTGATCAACAACGTCGCCAAGGCGCACGGTGGTTACTCGGTATTTGCCGGCGTGGGCGAACGCACCCGCGAAGGCAACGACCTCTACCACGAAATGATCGAGTCCAAGGTGAACGTCGATCCGCATGAAAACAACGGCTCTGCCGCCGGTTCCAAGTGCGCCCTGGTCTACGGCCAGATGAACGAGCCCCCGGGCGCCCGCGCCCGCGTCGCGCTGACCGGCCTCACCATCGCTGAAGACTTCCGCGACAAGGGCCAGGACGTTCTGTTCTTCGTCGACAACATCTTCCGCTTCACGCAGGCCGGTTCTGAAGTGTCGGCACTTCTCGGCCGTATCCCGTCGGCCGTTGGTTACCAGCCGACGCTTGCCACCGACATGGGCGCCCTGCAGGAGCGCATCACCACCACCACCAAGGGTTCGATCACCTCGGTTCAGGCCATCTACGTGCCCGCCGACGACTTGACCGACCCGGCTCCGGCAACCTCGTTCGCCCACCTGGACGCAACGACCGTTCTGTCGCGCTCGATCGCCGAAAAGGGTATCTACCCGGCCGTTGACCCGCTCGACTCCACCTCGCGCATGCTCGACCCGATGGTCATTGGTGAAGAACACTACGAAGTGGCCCGTAAGGTTCAGTCGACCCTGCAGCGCTACAAGGCCCTGCAGGACATCATCGCCATCCTCGGCATGGACGAACTGTCGGAAGAAGACAAGCAGACGGTTGCCCGCGCCCGCAAGATCGAGCGCTTCCTGTCGCAGCCCTTCCACGTGGCTGAAATCTTCACCGGTTCGCCGGGCAAGCTGGTTTCGCTGGAAGACACGATCAAGGGCTTCAAGGGCCTGGTCAACGGCGACTACGACCATCTGCCGGAAGCTGCTTTCTACATGGTCGGCTCCATCGAGGAAGCCATGGAAAAGGCAAAGAAGCTGGCCGCTGCCGCTTGACACTGATCGATGGAACGGCGCGCCCTCGTGCGCCGTTCCTTACCGCATAACGCCTTGAAGAAGTGGACCGTCATGGCCGACGCTTTCAAATTTGAACTGGTTTCGCCCGAGCGCCTCCTCGTTTCCGAACAGGTGACGGAAGTCATCCTCCCGGCAACGCTGGGTGAAATGACCGTGCTTGCCAAGCATGCCCCGACCATGACGACGATCAAGGCGGGCGTGGTCACGGTCAAGAACGCTGCGGGCCAGGTTCACAAATACGTCGTGTTCGGCGGTTTTGCCGATATCACGCCGACCGCCTGCACGCTGCTGGCCGAATCGGCCGTGCCGCAGGCAGAAGCCGATCGCAGCCTGTTCGAGAGCCGTATCGAAGCCTTGCGCGCCGATATCTCCGGCGCACCGACGGACGAGCATCGCACGCGCTTCGAGCACATGCTCGCCGACATGACGCATCTGCACAACGCGGTTCATCCGGACTGAGACGACCTCGCGTCTGAACGGTTCAAGGCGGCTTCGGCCGCCTTTTTCGTGCCCGTCATCTCCTCTTGCCGCTACGCCATCTCTGACGGAGCAAGGCCCGACAGCAGATGCTGGTGCAGTTGCAGGGCAGCCGCAGGCAACGGCCGGGTACGCGGCATGCCGAGATAATAGCCATACCCCGTTTCCAGCCGATGGGAGCCAAGCGTGACCAGCGCACCGGATGCCAGCTCCTCCGCAACAAGGCCGAGGCTGCCCAGTGTCACGCCTTCGCCGCGGATCGCCGCATCGACGGCCATCGAATAGGTGGAAAAGGACAGTCGCGCCTGTACCTTCGTCTGTGGCGAAATCTGCATGCGGGAAAACCACTGTCGAAATGAAATCCAGTTGGCATTGAAACGCTCGTAATCGATGAGATCGAGCGCCGCGATTTCGGCTGGAGAAACGGCATGCGGATCAAGGCGCCGCCGTGCCAGATAGGCCGGCGATGCGACAGGTACCAGAACCTCCGGGATCAGCAGGCTGAGGTTCCAGCGGGGGTGGTCGCCACTGGCATAGAGGATGACGAGGTCGTTGGCCTCCGATGCAAGTTCCGCCGGCGCATCCGTCGTCAGCAGCCGCACAGACACGGTGGGACTGGCATGGGAAAAATCGCGCAGCCGCTTGGCAAGCCAGAGATGCGAAACCGATCCGCTCGCCGCAATCGAGATGATTTCGCTTTGTCCGCCCCGGAATGGTTCGAGGCTTTCATCGAGATAGTCGAGCGTTGCGCGCACCCTTTGCCCCAGCCGTTCCCCCGCAGGGGTCAGTGCAAGATTGCGGCCACGGCGGGTGAAGAGTTGCGCGCCGAGCTGGTCTTCCAATCCCTTGATGCGCCGGCTGACGGCGGCCTGGGTGATGTGCAGCTCGCGCCCGGCGCCTGAAAAATTCATATGGCGGCAGGCCGCATCCAGCACGCGAAATGCTTCCAGCGGAATTTTGTCCAGCATCGCATCCTCCATGATCTCAAGTCATGAAACTGCCCGATTATTCACCGGATTTGAAGATCTGGTCTTGTGATGCAGAGTGCTGTTCTTCGTAACGGATGCTATCCCCCATGCGCTTTTCCACCGCCTTCATTCCCGATATTCACTTTGGCGCCGGCGCGGTGGGCGAGGTGGCTATGCTTGCCAGAGCGTTGGGGCCTGTCGAGTGCGCCTTGCTGGTCCTCGATGGCTTTCTCGCGCAAGGCGGACTTGCCGAAGCGCTCGTTGCGGATCTTTCCTCCGTGGGTATCCGGTCGCGGATTTTTTCAGAGTTTTCCGGCGAGCCGAAACTTTCGCATCTGCGGGCGGCTGTTGCGGCCGCTGAAGGCTGCCAGCTGGTGATCGGCATAGGCGGAGGCTCGGCGCTGGATATTGCCAAGATTACCGCCTGCTGCGCCGCCTCTGGAAAAGATCCGCTGCATTATGCGCTGGCGGCCAATCCGCTGCCTAAGAACCCGCTGAGGAAGATCCTCGTGCCGACGACGGCCGGCACCGGATCGGAAACCTCCGCTACCACGATTTTCACCGGCGAAACAGGCAAGAAGCTCTGGATCTGGGGGCCGGAGACAAAAGCCGATCAGGTGATCCTCGATCCGCAGCTGACCGTGACACTGCCGCCGTCGCTTACCGCCTGGTGCGGCATGGATGCCTTCATCCATGCCTTTGAAGCGGCCACGAACCGCAACGCCCATGCCGGTGCGGCCCTTTATGCGCATCAGGCCATGCGGTTGATCATCGATGGCCTGCCAGTCGCGGTCGCAGACCCCGGCAATCTGCCGGCGCGGGAAAAGCTGCTCCTGGGTTCCTGCTACGCCGGAATTGCCATCGACAACTGCGGTACGGCGATTGCGCATAATATGTCCCATGCGCTTGCGGGCCTTGCGCCGGTCCATCACGGGCTTGCGACGGCACTCGCCTTCGAGGCAACGCTGCCTTGGCTCGTTCAAACGGAAACACCCGATCTGCAGGCCGCGGCCCGCGCCTGTGGTCTGGAGCAGATACAAGACTTGCCGGCCTTTATCTCGGACCTGATGGATCGCTGCGGCATCCGGCGGGCGCTTCCGGCCGCCTTTGCCGCCTTCACGGCTGCAGATCTCGCTGCTGAAATGAAAGCGCCGGAAAACCAGCCGATGCGCCGGGCGACCATTTTCGAGGTCACTGATGCCGATCTCGACCGTTTTGCCGAAAGCCTGATGGCCCTGCCGAGGACACTTTGATGACCAAGACCCGTGCCGACTGGGAAGCGCTCGATGCACGCACGGTGCCGGAGGGGCGGCATTTCATCGACGGCGGTTTTCGCGCTGCTCTCTCGGGGAAGACCTTTACCCGCACCCGCCCGATGGACGGTCGCCTAGGGGCAAGTCTTGCCCGCGGTGATGCGGCCGATATCGATGCTGCCGTGAGCGCCGCCCGGTCGGCCTTTTTAAGCGGCGTCTGGCGCAAGAAGGACCCGTCCGACAAAAAGAGGATCATGCTCGCCTGGGCCGATCTCATCCGGCGCAATGGCGAGGAACTGGCGCTGCTTGAAACGCTGGATGTCGGCAAACCGGTGCTTGCCTCGCTCAATGTCGATGTGAGGCTGTGCGCCGACGGCATCCAGTTCTACGCGGAAATGATCGACAAGCTCTATGACGAGATTGCGCCGACCGGGCCGATGTCGCGGGCGCTGGTGCGCAAGGTGCCGCTTGGCGTCATCGGGGCCATCACGCCGTGGAACTACCCGATGATCATCGATGCCTGGAAGATCGGACCGGCCATTGCTGCCGGCAATTCCGTCGTGCTGAAGCCGGCAGAGCAATCCTCGCTGTCGGCCTTGAAGCTTGCGGAACTTGCGGTGGAAGCAGGGCTTCCGGCAGGCGTCTTCAACGTCGTGACCGGTTTTGGCGAGGAGACAGGCAAACCGCTCGCCTGCCATATGGATGTCGACATGATCGCCTTCACCGGCTCGACCGAGGTCGGCAAGCTGATCATGACCTATGCGGCACAATCCAACGTCAAGCGCGTGGCGCTGGAGCTTGGCGGCAAGTCGCCACTGGTGGTGTTTGCCGATGCGGATCTGGATCTCGCGGCGTCTGCCGCCGCTTGGGGCTGTTTCTACAATTCCGGCGAAACCTGCCATGCCGCCACCCGGCTGATCGTCGAGCGGTCGGTCGAGGCGGACCTGATCGAGCGCATTCGCAAGGTGACTGAGAACGAGATTATCCTTGCGCATCCCTTCGATCCCGCAGCCCAGATCGGCGCGCTGATCGAGGCGGCGCATATGGACAAGGTGCTGTCCATGATTGCCGCCGGTGAGAAGGAGGGGGCCCGTCGCGTGTTCGGGGCCGAGCGCGTGCTGTCGGAAACCGGAGGCTATTACGTGTCTCCCGGCGTCCTCACGGGCGTGACGAACGACATGAACATTGCCCGCGACGAAATCTTCGGACCGGTGCTTTGCTCGCTGTCCTTTGAGACGGAAGAAGAGGCGCTCGCCATCGCCAATGACACGATCTATGGCTTGGCGGGTGCCGTGTTTACGCGCGACATGAACCGGGTGCATCGGTTTTCGGAAAACCTTCATGCCGGCACGGTCTGGATCAATACCTATGACATGGCCAGTTTCTCCACCCCCTTCGGCGGGTTCAAGCAGTCCGGCTTCGGGCGGGACCGCTCAGTGCACGCCATCGACAAATACTGTGATTTCAAGACGATCTGGCAGCAGTTCAGCTGAGGTGGGCGCGCGATGAAGATTGCCTCGATCGAGATCAGCCATCACCGCCTGCCGCTCGATCCGCCGTTCAAGGCGAGCTGGGATGGCCGCCCCCGGCATCATTTCGATGCCACCGTGGTGCGCGTGCGCGACACGGATGGTCGCGAGGGCATTGGTTCCGGTGACCTGATGAAGGGCTTCGAAGGGCACGAAGACCTGTTTGTCGGGCATGATCCCCGCCATCTGGAGCGGCATTACGAAGTGCTCTCCCATATCAACTTTCATTATGGTCGCTGCTGGCCGCTGGATCTGGCGCTCTGGGACCTTTCGGGGAAGATTACCGGAGAACCGGTCTGGCGCATGCTGGGGGGGCGGGCAGACACGGTGCGGCTTTACGCGTCCTCCGGCGTACTGCGCGATGCTTCTGCCATGGCCGATCAGGCGGAACGTTATCTGGAGGAAGGCTTTTCAGCCATGAAGGTGCGCTTTTCCTCCTCCGCCGGCGGGCGGGCGAGCTGGCGCGAGGATGTGAAGGCCCTGGAAGCAATCCGCGCCCGGCTGGGCTCTCGGCTCGAACTGATGGTCGACTGCAATCAGGGCTGGCGCATGCCTTGGGATACGACACTCGCCTGGACCTTCAAGGACGCGCTCCTGGTGGCGCGCGAACTGGAAAGGCTGGACATCTACTGGATGGAGGAGCCGCTGCACCGCGCCGATTTGAAGGGCATGCGGCTTCTCAAAGAAGCAACGGCAGTGCGCATCGCCGGCGGTGAGATGACGCGGGAACTGAGCGAGTTTCGCCAGATCATCGAGGAGCGGGCGCTCGATGTCATCCAGCCCGACGTGGCGCTGGTGGGGGGCATTACCGGCTGTCGGCGTCTGGTTTATCAGGCGCGCGAGGCGGGCATGACCTTTACCCCGCACAGCTGGACCAATGGCATCGGCGTGCTGGCGAATGCGCATCTGACGGCGGGTGTCGGCGATGCGCCCTTCCTCGAATATCCCTATGACGGGCCGGAGTGGAGCGAGGCCCGCCGCGATTTCCCGATGGCAGAACCCTTGCAGCACCGCAATGGCTGGCTGGACCTTGGCGAAACGCCGGGGCTCGGCGTGCATCTGGATGAGGAGCGGCTTGCAGCCACGCGCGTCTGAAGAGGCGGCCCCGGAGCGGGAGCGGCGGCCATGCCTTGCCTTAAATCAATTCCCGCCTTGCCCTGAACGTGTAGAGTGGTCCTGTCATTCAACAGGAGTTGCGCATGAAGGTGGGGATCGTAGGCGCCGGCATGGTCGGCAGTACGGCAGGCTATGCGCTGGCGCTGACGGGCACGGCAAGCGAAGTGGTGCTGGTGGATAAGAACGGCTCGCTTGCGCTGGCGCAGGCGGAGGATATTGCCCACGCCACGCCCTTTCATTCCGCCACCAAGGTGACGGCCGGCGGTTATGAGGCGCTGGAAGGGGCAGGCGTGGTCATTCTCGCCGCCGGTGTCAGCCAGAAACCCGGCGAAGACCGGCTCTCCCTCCTGGAGCGCAATGCCGATGTTTTTCGAAGCATCGTGACGTCTGTGCTGTCCGTGGCGCCTGACGCCATTCTTCTGGTCGCTTCCAACCCCGTCGATATCATGACCGATATTGCCACCCGCCTGTCCGGCCTTGCGCCGCAGCGGGTGATCGGCTCGGGCACGATCCTCGACACGGCGCGGTTTCGCACGCTGCTCGGGCGCCAACTTGGCATTTCCGCCCAGTCCGTCCATGCCTATGTGCTGGGTGAGCATGGCGACAGCGAAGTGCTGACCTGGTCGAATGCCCTGGCCGGGTCCGTCTCCGTCGCCTCGTTTGCCGAACAGGTGGGCAAGCCGTTGACAGCGGAGATCCGCGCCTTGATCGACGACAACGTGCGCAACGCCGCCTATCGCATCATCGAAGGCAAGGGCGCCACCTATTACGGCATCGGCGCCGGCCTGCAGCGGATCGTCAAGGCAATCGCGCTCGATCAGCGGGCAGTCCTGTCGGTATCCATGGTGACACAGCTTGTGGAAGGTGTGGACGACGTTGCGCTGTCTGTGCCGCGCGTCATCGGGGCGGCGGGTGTGCTGGCGGATCTTTTCCCGGATCTTGATGATGCGGAACACAAGGCGCTCGCCCGCAGCGCTCACATCATCAAGGAGCGGACCGGCTCGATCCGCCTCTGATCTCAGGCATGGCGCAGCTGATCGGTCGACAAGGTGTAGCGAAGCCCAGACGGATCATAGGCGAGCAGGGCTGTTCCACCGAAATCATGCGGAACGACACGCTCCATCAGCGTTGTCCCGAAGCCGCGGCGCGAAGGAGGTGCGACCGTAGGGCCGCCATTTTCCTGCCAGGTGAGGCGGAAGCGACCAAGACCGTCACCCTCCCAGGTAATCGCCACTGTCCCGTTATCGGCATGCAGCGCGCCGTATTTGATGGCATTGGTCGCCAGTTCGTTGATGGCGAGCGACAGCGAAAGCGCCTGCTTTTCATTGAGCATCACCTGAGGGCCGCTCATCAGGATGCGCTCGGCCGTCATACGGTGCGGGGCAAGGCCGATGTCCAGAACCTGGCGCACAAGCACGTCTCCCTTGCTGGTTTCTGTGAGGAGCGCATGGGCGCTCGCAATCGCTGAAAGCCGCTGCAGGAGCAGCGGACGGATTTCCGCAAGAGGCCGTTCCGAGCGCAGGGTCTGGCTGACGATCGAATTGACCGTCGCAAACATGTTCTTGATCCGGTGCTGCAGTTCCGACGTCATAAGGCGGGCCTGCCGCTCGCTCGCCACCCGCTCCGTTGTCTCGATTGCGGTCGCCAGAAGTCCGGCAATCTGGCCGGCATCGTCGCGCAAAGGATTGTAGCAGAAGGTGAAACAGGCCTCTTCCGGATAGCCTTTGCGCGACACCGTCAAGGGCACGTCTTCCATATAGGTGGCTTTGCCCGCCTGTGCTGCGGCGGCGATCGGCCCCAATGTGTCCCAGACGTCCGACCAGACGTCCGAAAATGGCCGTCCCATGGCTTCGGGTTTCCCACCGAGGATCGGGCGAAACGGGTCGTTATAGAGGGTGATCAGTTGCGGCCCCCAGGCAATGGCGGCTGGAAAGGTCGAGGTGAGAATGGAGGCAGCAATGGTGCGCAGCGAAATCGGCCAGGTCTCGAGCGGCCCAAGCGGTGTGGACGTCCACTTGGTATCGCGGATCAGCGCGGCCGAAGCACCGCCGCCTTCCAGGAATGAGAATGTATCCTTTATCGTCACGGTTCCTCCCGCCACTGCCTCCGAAAAAGTCGAGACGCCGCGCCCCGATGTTCGCATCTAGGGCAGGAAGCGAACGAGACAACTTTGTCGTGCCTCTTTCGTATACCGCGTCGGTTGCCATCCGGGCCAATGGTTGACCTTTGCCCCCGCAATTGGCCACAAGAGAGGGAGCGAGTGCCGACAGGAAATGTCGGCGCCCAAATCTTTCCGCGAGGGCGCCATGATCGACAAGCTGGAATTCTTCATTGCGCTTGCCGGGGCCGGTCATTTCGGCCGTGCGGCGGAAGAATGCGGCATTTCGCAGCCGACGCTCTCGGCCGCGATCCGCCAGCTGGAGGATCAGCTCGGCGTGGTGCTGGTGGTGCGCGGCTCGCGTTTCCAGGGGCTGACGCCGGAAGGGCAGCGCGTGCTGGAATGGGCGCGCCGCATCGTCGGCGATACCCGCACCATGCGCGAGGAAATGCGCGCCGCCCGCAAGGGGCTTGCCGGCCATATCCGGCTGGCGGTCATCCCGACCGCGCTTGCCATGGTGCCGCGGCTTACCGAACCCTTTCAGGCCCGCCATCCGAACGTCACATTTTCCGTCACGTCGCGCACCTCGCTGCAGGTTCTGAGCCAACTGGAAAATCTCGAGATCGATGCCGGCATCACCTATCTCGACAACGAACCGCTTGGCCGGGTCACCACCGTTCCCCTGTATTCAGAGCGCTATCACCTGATCGCCGCAGCCGGTACGCCGCTTGCGGATTGTCAGAGCGTGACCTGGAAGGAAGTCTCGGATCTTCGGCTTTGTCTATTGACCCCGGACATGCAGAACCGCCGGATCATCAACAAGCACATGGCCGAAGCCGGTGTCCGGGCCAAGCCGACGCTCGAATCCAATTCCATGATCGTGCTGTTTTCCCATATCCGCACCGGCCAGTGGGCCTCGATCATGCCGCGTAACGTTGCGGAATCCTTCGGTTTTCCCGAGGAGATCCGGATGATCCCGATCAGCGAGCCGGAGGCCGAGCATCTGGTGGGCCTCGTTGCCACGCATCGCGAACCACACACGCCGCTCGTCTCCGCCCTGCTGCACGAGGCAAGATCCCGCGTTGCAGCATCCGCGTTCGATAGTTTTTTTCTATCGCGTAACGAGACGGCGATATTGACCTGATGTATGCATCTTCGTCATCCTTCACGAACAGGCAGCGTTGCCGTTTCGGATGACGGCGCCCGGATCGCTTGCGATCCATGACAGCAACCGGCGATTTGTGCCGGAAGCGTGCCGGGTGTCGGTTTGGGAGGACTGACCATGAATGTTCGGGTGGTTGCCGTGGATGAGGCAACCCGTATTGCGGCCATCATCGAGGACTGTCGGCATCTGGAAGGTCCGATGCTGCCCATCCTGCACAAGGTGCAGGCGGAATTCGGCTATATTCCCGAGGGCGCCAAGCAGGTCATTGCACAAGCGCTGAACCTGTCGCGCGCCGAGGTGCACGGCGTCGTCACCTTCTACCATGATTTCAAGGATCATCCGGCCGGCCGCCACACGCTAAAACTCTGTCGCGCCGAAGCCTGCCAGTCGATGGGCGGCGATGCGCTGGCCGAGCGGGCGAAGGCGAAGCTCGGCCTCGGCTGGCATGAAACGGCGGCCGATGGCTCGGTCACGCTCGAACCGGTCTTCTGTCTCGGGCTCTGTGCGCAGGCGCCGGCCGCCATGCTCGACGGTGAACTGTATGCCCGGCTTGACGAAGACTGTCTGAACGACATTGTTGCGGAGGTGCGTGCATGAGCGTGCCCGAAACCATCACGGTTTTCGTTCCCCGCGATGCGGCAGCCCTTGCTGTCGGTGCCGACAAGGTCGCCGCCGCGATCGAGCGCGAGGCAAAGGCCCGCAATCGCGATGTGCACATCGTCCGCAACGGCTCGCGCGGCATGCTGTGGCTGGAAGTGCTGGTCGAGGTGCGCACCGACCATGGCCGCGTCGCCTATGGACCCGTCAAGGCCGCCGACGTGCCGTCGCTGTTCGAGGCCGGCTTCCTTGCCGGCGGCGATCACCCGCTCTGTCATGGGCTGACCAGCGAGATCCCCTTCCTCAAGAACCAGACGCGGCTCACCTTCTCCCGCTGCGGCATCACCGATCCTCTGTCGCTCACGGATTACCGGCACTACAAGGGCCTCACGGGTCTTCAAAAGGCCGTGGCCATGCCGCCGGCCGAGATCGTCAAGCAGGTCACCGACAGCGGGTTGCGCGGTCGCGGCGGCGCAGGCTTCCCGACCGGCATCAAGTGGAAGACGGTGGCCGATGCGAAGGCCGACCAGAAATACATCGTCTGCAATGCCGACGAGGGTGACAGCGGCACCTTCGCCGACCGGATGATCATGGAGGGTGATCCCTTTGTGCTGATCGAAGGCATGGCGATTGCCGGTATCGCGGTCGGCGCCACAAAGGGCTATGTCTACACCCGCTCCGAATATCCGCATGCGATTGCCATCATGGAAGAGGCGATCGCCATCGCCCGCCGGGAAGGCATTCTCGGTCCGTCCGTTTTGGGCTCTGCTTACGCATTCGATATGGAAGTGCGCATGGGTGCCGGCGCCTATGTCTGCGGCGAGGAAACCTCGCTGTTGAACAGCCTCGAAGGCAAGCGCGGCATCGTGCGCGCCAAGCCGCCGCTGCCGGCGCTGCAGGGCCTGTTCGGCAAGCCGACGGTGGTCAACAACGTCATGTCGCTCGCCTCCATCCCCGTCATCATGGACCGTGGCGCCCAATTCTACCGCGATTACGGCGTCGGCCGTTCGCATGGCACGATCCCGATCCAGCTTGCCGGCAATCTGAAGTATGGCGGGCTCTATGAAACCGCCTTCGGCCTGACGCTCGGAGAACTGGTCAACGAGATCGGCGGCGGCACCATCAGCGGCCGTCCCGTTAAGGCGGTGCAGGTCGGTGGCCCTCTCGGCGCCTATTTTCCGCCGGCGCTGTTCGACACGGTGTTCGATTACGAGGCCTTCACCGCCGCCGGCGGTCTCATTGGCCATGCGGGCATCGTGGTGTTCGACGACAGCGTCGACATGCTGAAGCAGGCACGCTTTGCCATGGAATTCTGCGCGGTCGAAAGCTGCGGCAAGTGCACGCCCTGCCGCATCGGCTCGACGCGCGGCGTCGAGACCGTGGACAAGATCGCCCGTGGCATCGAGCCGGAGAAGAACAAGGTGCTGCTGGAAGACCTCTGCAACACCATGAAGTTCGGCTCGCTCTGTGCGCTCGGCGGCTTCACGCCCTATCCGGTGATGAGCGCCATGACGCATTTCCCGCAGGATTTTGCGCCGGCCCCGGTGAGGGAGGCTGCGGAATGAGTGTCAGAGAAAGACCCCTCCCGCTCGCTTTGCTCGCCGCCCTCCCCACAAGGGGGAGGGCTCAGCGCGCGGCACCGTCCCGCCCGACGCAAGCGAATAAGGCAGCTGCACCGTCGCTAACCCACTCGTTTGGCTACCGGGAGCACACGGCCGCCACGAGTTATCTCCCCCCTTGTGGGGGAGATGGCCGGCAGGCCAGAGGGGGTCTCATCTCCCGTTCGTCCCGCGTTCTCGCCCATTCCGCACAGGAGGCCATCCATGCCCCTCGTTCCTGAAATCGATTACGGCACGCCCGCCTCGCGTGCCGAAAAACTGGTGACGCTCACCATCGACGGCCGGCAGATCACCGTGCCCGAGGGTACCTCGATCATGCGCGCCTCGATGGAGGCCGGCATTCAGGTGCCAAAACTCTGCGCGACCGACATGGTCGATGCCTTCGGCTCCTGCCGTCTCTGTCTGATCGAGGTGGAGGGCCGCAACGGCACCCCCGCCTCCTGCACCACGCCCGTTGCGCCCGGCATCGTCGTTCATACCCAGACGGAGCGGCTGAAGGCGATCCGCAAGGGGGTGATGGAACTTTACATCTCCGACCATCCGCTGGACTGCCTCACCTGCGCCGCCAATGGCGATTGCGAGCTGCAGGATATGGCCGGTGCCGTCGGCCTGCGCGATGTGCGTTACGGCTATGAGGGCGAGAATCATGTGAAGGCCCGCTCGGCCGAGGGCGGGATCAATGCGCAGTGGATGCCGAAGGACGAGAGCAATCCCTATTTCACCTATGACCCGTCGAAATGCATCGTCTGTTCGCGCTGCGTACGCGCCTGCGAGGAGGTGCAGGGCACGTTTGCGCTGACCATTGAAGGCCGTGGTTTCGACAGCCGTGTCTCGCCCGGCGCACATGAAGCCTTTCTCTCTTCCGAATGCGTTTCCTGCGGCGCCTGCGTGCAGGCCTGCCCGACCGCCACGCTGACGGAAAAGTCGGTAATCTCCATCGGTCAGCCGGAGCATTCGCTGGTGACCACCTGCGCCTATTGCGGCGTCGGCTGTTCGTTCAAGGCGGAAATGCGCGGCGAGGAGCTGGTGCGGATGGTGCCCTGGAAGGATGGCCAGGCCAATCGCGGCCATTCCTGCGTCAAGGGTCGGTTCGCCTATGGTTACGCAAGCCACAAGGACCGCATCCTGAACCCGATGATCCGCGAGAAGATCACCGATCCCTGGCGCGAGGTGACGTGGGAAGAGGCCTTTGCCCATGTCGCCTCGGAATTCCGGCGCATCCAGTACCAGTATGGTCGGGAATCGATCGGCGGCATCACCTCGTCGCGTTGCACCAACGAGGAAACCTATCTCGTCCAGAAGCTGATCCGCGCCGGCTTCGGCAACAACAATGTCGATACCTGCGCCCGTGTCTGCCATTCGCCGACCGGTTATGGTCTCGGCCAGGCCTTCGGCACCTCGGCCGGCACGCAGAATTTCGATAGCGTCGAGCATTCGGATGTGGTGCTGGTCATCGGCGCAAACCCGACGGACGGGCATCCGGTGTTCGGTTCGCGGTTGAAGAAGCGCCTGCGTCAGGGCGCAAAGCTGATCGTCATCGATCCGCGCCGCATCGATCTGGTCAAGACGCCGCATGTGGAGGCTGCCTTCCACCTGCCGCTGAAGCCCGGCACCAATGTCGCGGTGCTGACGGCGATTGCCCATGTCATCGTCACCGAAGGCCTGTTTGACGAGGCCTTCATTCGCACCCGCTGCGACTGGTCCGAATTCGAGGACTGGGCGGCTTTCGTCGCCGAGCCGCAGCACAGCCCGGAAGAAACGGAAAAGTTCACCGGTGTTCCGGCGGAAGACCTGCGCGGCGCGGCGCGTCTCTATGCCAAAGGCGGCAATGGCGCGATCTATTACGGCCTGGGTGTCACCGAACACAGCCAGGGCTCGACCACGGTCATGGCGATTGCCAACCTGGCGATGGCCACCGGCAATATCGGTCGTCCGGGCGTCGGCGTGAACCCGCTGCGTGGGCAGAACAATGTGCAGGGTTCCTGTGACATGGGGTCCTTCCCGCACGAACTACCGGGCTATCGCCACATCTCCGACGATGCGACGCGCGAAACCTTCGAAAAGCTCTGGGGTGTCACGCTCAACAACGAGCCAGGGCTTCGCATTCCCAACATGCTGGATGCCGCCGTCGAAGGCTCGTTCAAGGGCATCTACATCCAGGGCGAGGACATCCTCCAGTCTGACCCGGACACCAAGCATGTCTCCGCCGGTCTGGAAGCCATGGAATGCGTCGTGGTCCACGATCTCTTCCTGAACGAGACCGCCAATTACGCGCATGTCTTCCTGCCGGGGTCCACCTTCCTGGAAAAGGACGGCACGTTTACCAATGCCGAGCGTCGCATCAACCGCGTGCGCAAGGTCATGACGCCGAAGAATGGCTATGCGGATTGGGAAGTGACCCGGAAGCTGGCGCAGGCCATGGGCCTTGCTTGGACCTATAGCCATCCGTCCGAAATCATGGACGAGATCGCCGCGACGACACCGAGCTTTGCCGGCGTGTCCTACGACTATCTGGAGAAGAAGGGTTCGGTGCAGTGGCCCTGCAACGAAAAGTTCCCGGATGGCTCGCCGATTATGCACATCGACGGCTTCGTGCGCGGCAAGGGTAAGTTCATACGAACGGAATATGTCGCGACCGACGAACGCACTGGCCCGCGCTTCCCGCTGCTGCTCACCACCGGCCGCATTCTCAGCCAATACAATGTCGGCGCCCAGACGCGGCGTACGGAGAATGTCGTCTGGCACGAGGAGGACCGGCTGGAAATTCATCCGCACGATGCCGAACAGCGCGGCATCAAGGATCGCGACTGGGTGAAGCTCGCAAGCCGCGCCGGCGAGACGACCCTGCGCGCGCTGATCACCGATCGCGTGGCGCCGGGCGTGGTCTATACCACCTTCCACCATCCGAACACGCAGGCCAACGTCATCACCACCGACTTCTCCGACTGGGCGACGAACTGCCCGGAATACAAGGTGACGGCAGTGCAGATCTCGCCCTCCAACGGTCCGACCGAATGGCAGGAGGATTACGAGGAACTCAGCCGTCGCTCCCGCCGCATTGCCGGCAAGCTGGAAGCGGCGGAGTAGGGCAGGTGATGGCAGAAGGAACGAGCCGCACAGTCAAGGAATGGCGCTTCCGGCAGGGGCAGATGGCGGAAGGCCATCGCATCGTGCCGGAAGAGGTGCCGATCGCATTTTCCTATGGCGGTTCCACCCACGCGGTGATGATGGCGACACCGGCCGATCTTGTCGATTTTGCCTACGGCTTTTCGCTGGCCGAGGAGATCATTGTGTCGGCCGCGGATATTCTCGATGTTGAACCGGTCGAAGCCGGTGCCGGCATTGATGTGCAGGTGACGCTGAAGGATCAAAGCGCAGATGCGCTGACTGCGCGGCGTCGCCGGATGGCGGGTCCTGTCGGCTGCGGGCTCTGCGGCATCGAATCGATCGAGCAGGCGGCGCGGGCCGTGGCGCGCGTGCCGGAGAGACGTCTTGCCCTGACGCCAGCCATGGTGGCGGATGCGGTGCGTGAGCTCGGCGACGGCCAAAACCTCAATCGCGAGACGCGTGCCGTGCATGCTGCCGGCTTCTATCGTCCCGGCCGGGGCATCGCCGCGATCCGCGAGGATGTCGGCCGCCACAACGCGCTGGACAAGCTCTGCGGCGCCGTGATCCGCGCCGGTCTCAAGCCCGCGGACGGCGTGGTGGTCGTCACCAGCCGTCTCTCGGTAGAGATGGTGCAGAAGACGGCGCTGCTCGGCTGTCCCTGCCTGGTTGCCGTCTCCGCCCCGACCGCGCTTGCCATCGAGACGGCAGAGGAGGCGGGCATCACGCTGATCGGCATTGCCCGTCGCGATGAATTCGAAGTCTTTACCAGGCCTGATCGTCTGACGACGGGAGAAAGCAGCCATGTCGCTTAGCCACACCGATGAGAAGCTTGTCCGCATGGCAAACCAGATTGCCACCTTTTTCGGCTCGCAGCCGGAGGCGGTACGGGTGGATGGCGTTGCGACCCACATCAACAAGTTCTGGGAGCCACGCATGCGGCGCCGCTTCTTCGAGATGATCGATGCCGGCATCGGTGGCTTCCTGCCGCTGGTGATTTCGGCCGCGGCAAAGATCAGGCGCCCGGAAAACCCGACGACGGAAGCCGTCGGCCTCGGCGCGGATGCAGCAAGGGGTGCGCCGGGCGGCAAGGGCCCGGTCGCCGGCGAATCCCTGTCGGAACCCAGTGTTCCGGCGGGCGTGACGTAAACGACGCGGTCCGGAACAAGCCGGATCGGTCCGTTTCTGCCTTGCATGACCAGAAAGCCGCCGATGGGGAGATCGTCGGTCTTCTGGAGTGTGAAAACCGCGCTTCCGGTGCGCGGGCAATGAAATTCAATGTCCTGACAGCCCAAGAGGAGGAGTTCGTCGATGGCAGTTGCAGGTGTAAGTGGAGGGGATCTTGCCGGCATCGGCCTCCTCGACCGGGAGCGCATCATTGCGAGACCCGGCTTCAATCGTTGGCTGGTCCCGCCGGCCGCACTCGCCATCCATCTGTGCATCGGCATGGCCTATGGCTTCAGCGTGTTCTGGCTGCCGCTTTCCAAGGCGCTGCCGGCCACGGATCCGAGCTGCTCGAGCCTGACGCTTGCCGGCGCCTTGTTCACAACCGCCTGCAACTGGCGCGTGGCGGATCTGGGCTGGATTTATACACTCTTCTTCGTGCTGCTCGGCTGCTCGGCCGCCATCTGGGGCGGCTGGCTGGAACGGGTTGGTCCGCGCAAGGCGGGCTTCGTGTCCGCCTGCTGCTGGTGCGGCGGCATTCTCGTGGCAGCGCTGGGTGTCATGACGCATCAGCTTTGGCTGATGTGGCTCGGTGCCGGCGTGATCGGCGGCATCGGCCTCGGTCTCGGCTATATCTCGCCGGTGTCCACGCTGGTCAAATGGTTCCCCGACCGGCGCGGCATGGCGACCGGCATGGCGATCATGGGCTTTGGCGGCGGCGCGATGATCGGCGCACCGCTTGCAAACCTGCTGATGACCTACTTCAAGACGGATGTCTCGCCGGGTGTGTGGCAAACCTTCGTGGTGATGGCGCTCGTCTATTTCGTCTTCATGATGGGCGGCGCCTTCGGCTATCGCATCCCGCCGTCCGGCTGGCGTCCGGATGGCTGGACGCCGCCGGTGGCAAAAAGCAACATGATCACGCACCGCCACGTGCATCTGCGCGATGCGCACAAGACGCCGCAGTTCTGGCTGATCTGGGCCGTGCTCTGCCTTAACGTGTCTGCCGGCATCGGCGTCATCGGCATGGCCTCGCCCATGCTGCAGGAAATTTTTGCGGGCTCGCTGATCGGCCAGCCGGGTGTCGCCTTTGCGCAGCTCGATGCCGGACAGAAGGCGCAGATCGCCGCGATTGCCGCCGGCTTCACCGGCCTGCTCTCGCTGTTCAACATCGGCGGCCGCTTCTTCTGGGCCTCGATGTCCGACAAGCTCGGCCGCAAGAACACCTATTTCTGCTTCTTCATCCTCGGCATCGTGCTCTATGCACTGGCGCCCACGCTCGCGTTGATGGGCTCCAAGGCGCTCTTCGTGCTCGCCTTCGGCATCATTCTCTCGATGTATGGCGGCGGCTTTGCCACCATCCCGGCCTATCTCGCGGATATTTTTGGCACGCAGTTCGTCGGCGCAATCCACGGCCGGCTGCTGACGGCCTGGGCGACGGCCGGCATCGCCGGTCCCTTCGTGGTGAACTATATCCGCGAGGCACAGATCGCCGCGGGTGTTGCACCGGGACCGGCTCTCTATACCAGCACGATGTACATCCTTGCCGGCATGCTGGCGGTCGGTCTCATCGCCAACGCCTTCGTCAAGCCTTTATCGGACAAATGGTTCATGTCGGATGCGGAGGTTGCGGCCCTGCAGGCGAAGACTGCCGCCGCCAATGCCGGCCCGACGGGCTCATTTGGCATTGGCAAAGGCGGGTTCGATGCGAAGGCTGCCCGCGCCTGGGCCGTCGTCGGTATTCCCCTCGTTTGGGGCGTCTGGGTAACCTTGAGGAACAGTCTCGCGATCTTCGGTTGATCACTGCGGAAAGCCATGGCTCCATAATGTGAAAGGCGGTCTTCGGGCCGCCTTTTGTCTTGTCGGCCTCCGGCCGATGCGGTCAGGTCAGCCAGAGATGAATAAGGGCCGCTTCCGGCGTTTGGCGTCCGCCGTTTTCAACGCCTGTGCTCCATAGGCCGGCACCGGCTGCATAGGCGCCGGGCTCCAGGCCGCCGGCCTCGCACTGGCTGACGGCCCGGATGCGCTTGCCGGATGCCACGGCCTCCCGAAGGGCAGACAGGATCGCCGGATTGTTCATGGCGGTGCCCGATCCAAACACTCTGAGCACGGCGCCATCGAGAACGGAGAGTGAGGCGGCAATGAGGTCAGCCGGCATGCCCGGCGAAAGCGTCAGTACGCCGAAGCGGCGGGTGTCGAAGCGTCGAGAACGGGGAGGGACGGCTGCGTCCTGCGGCAGGGATCGGAACGCGTCATGGGCGCGGCTGTCGTGCTTCACAAGCCCGCCTGCCGGCATCAGGCGTCCGGCAAAGGCAAGCGCGACGCCTGAGCCGCCCGCACAGGCGGCCGTGATCGCAAGCGTCAGGTTTTCCTCTGCATCGCCGCCCTCTCCAAGCGGGACCATCGAGCCGCACAGAATGATGCACCGGTTCTCGCCTGCCAGAGCCTGAGCCAGGGCCGCACCGGTAAACGCCATCGTATCGGTGCCATGCGTGATGATCACAGGAAGGTCCGGATGGGCGGTGATCGCGTCCAGCATCTCGTTCCAGTGCTGAGGGCCGACATCGGCGCTGTCGAGGAGGGGGCTGAACACATGCGTCAGAAGCGTCGTTGCCTCTGGCAGGCGATCGGCCATGGCCGCCTCTACAAGGCCTGGCTGCGGTTGAAGTCCGTCCGGCCCTTCTGCCATGCCGATCGTTCCGCCGGTGTGGATGAGGAGCAGGCGCATGGGATGTCCCTGAGCTTTTGAAGATGATCCGTCTGGTAGTTCAGCCGTCCGCCAAGATCAAGAAGCGCCGGTGCGCGGTGTGGCGGGCGATCATGCAAAAGGGCAGCCGCGGTCTCCCGCGCTGCCCCTGCAAAGACGTGCCTGCTGCCTCAAAAAATCAGGCGGCCATATCTTCCAGATCGCTGCCCTTGAACATCTTGGAGAGGTTCAGGAAGCAGATCATGCCGTTTTCATTGGCAATGATGCCTTCCGAAAAAGACTTGTCGAAGGAGGCCGAAACTTCCGGCACAGGCTGCACCTGATCGGACGGAATCGTCAGAATGTCGGAGACGCGGTCGACCAGCATGCCGATGACCATGTTGTGCACTTCCGCAACGACGATGGCCGAACGCTCGTTGGCAACCGTGCTCTTCATGCCGAGCTTGTAGGCGAGATCGATGATCGGAATGACCGAACCGCGCAGGTTCATCACGCCGATCACGTCGGACGGGGCGTGCGGGATCGGCGTGGACGGTGCCCAGCCGCGGATTTCGCGGATCGTCGTCGTCTTCACGCAGAATTCCTGATCGTGGAGGCGAAACGCGATGATCTCGAGCATCTCACCGCTGTAGCTTGTGGAATTGATCATCGTCGCCATCAAAATTCTTCCCAACTTTCCGATGCCTGAGCGGCCGCGGCACCACCGGAATTGGTGCGTGCAACCTTCGCCATGAGTGAGCGTGCCGGGGATGCGACGGGGCGTGCATCGGGTCGCGCAAGACTTACCTTAGCGGAATATTGTTTCCCAAAACTGAATCGCGAAATCAGATTTCTGAGCGATTCTGCCTCGCGTGCCAGATTGTGGCTGGCGGCGGAAGACTCCTCCACCATCGCCGCATTCTGCTGCGTGTTCTGGTCCATCTGGTTCAGTGCCTTGTTGATTTCTTTGAGGCCGCCTGCCTGTTCGCGGCTGGCTTCGACGATGGCGGCCACATTGCCGTTGATGTCGCCTACCTCTGCGATGATCGATTGCAGCGCCTTGCCGGTTTCGTCGACCAGGGAAACACCCTGGAGCACCTGCTGGCTGGACGTATTGATCAGGGCCTTGATTTCCTTGGCGGCTTTTGCCGAACGCTGGGCAAGCTCGCGCACTTCCTGGGCGACGACGGCAAAGCCCTTGCCAGCTTCACCGGCACGCGCGGCCTCGACGCCGGCATTCAGCGCCAGAAGGTTGGTCTGGAACGCGATATCGTCGATGACGCCGATGATCGAGGAGATTTCGCCGGCGGAGTTTTCGATCTGCCCCATGGCGGATATGGCGTTCGAGACGACTTCCCCGGAACGGGTTGCGCCGGCGGTGGTGCGGCTCACCAGCTGGCCTGCCTCTTCCGCCCGCTTGGCGCTGGTCGCTACCGTCTGTGTGATCTGGTCAAGGGCAGCTGCAGTTTCCTCGACGGCAGCGGCTTGCTGTTCCGTGCGCTTGGCAAGGCTGTCTGATGCCTGACGGATCTGTTCGGAACCGGCAGCGATTGCTTCGGCATTCTCTCCAACCACCTGCATCGCCAGGCGCAGTTTCTCCATCGACTCGTTGAAGTCCGTGCGGATCTGTTCAAGGCTCGGGATGAAGGGCTGTGTGATGCGGTGCGTTAGATCGCCCTGCGACAGCGCGGTGAGGCCGCCTGCGATATCGTCCACGGCGCGCACACGCTCGGTAATGTCGGTGGCAAACTTGACGACCTTGAAGACGCGCCCGTTGCTGTCGAATATCGGATTGTAGGAGGCCTGGATCCAGACGGCCTTGCCGCCCTTGCCGATGCGCTTGAATTCCGCCGCAATGGCCTCGCCTGCGGCCAGCTTCTTCCAGAAGGTGGCATAGTCCGTGCTGTCGCGAAAGGCTGGCTCGACGAACATGCTGTGATGGCGGCCGGTGATCTCGCTGAGGCTGTAGCCAAGACAGGTTAGGAAGTTCTCGTTGGCGGTGAGGATGTCGCCGGTCGGTGTGAATTCGATGACGGCCTGGATCTTCGAGATCGCAGTGATCTTGCCGGCGTCTTCAGCCGCCTTCAGCTTGGCGACCGTGATATCGGTCGCGATCTTGACCACTTTGACGACCTTGCCCCGCACCGTGACAGGATTGTAGGAGGCCTGGATCCAGACCTCCTTGCCGCCTTTGCCGATACGCTTGAATTCGGCAGCCTGGAACTCGCCGCGCGCAAGCTTTGCCCAGAAATTCTTGTAATCCTCGGACCGTGTATAAGTGCCCTCGCAGAACATGGCGTGCTGCTTTCCCTTGATCTCCGCCAGTGTATAGCCGAGCGCACGGCAGAAGTTCTCATTTGCCGAGAGGATCCGGCCCGTAAGGTCGAATTCGATCAAGGCCTGCGAACGGCCGATCGCCGAAAGCAGGTTGCTGGCGTTGCTTGTCGGCAGGAAACTGGGGGGCATTCTATTACCTCTATCGGATCGAAAGACAGCGCTGCGTCTGCAGCGGTCACTGCCCAGCGCACGAGCAATTGCACTGAATGTAGCTGTCGTCCGTTAAAGATACGTCAAATCTAATAGGCCGGTGAACGCACCAGATATCCGTGAAGGCGGATCAGGTTTCGGGGCTGCTGGGGCGTGATCTGATGAACGTGCCGAGGGGGCTGTCGCCTACCGTGTCGACGCTCTTAATATTCGCGCTCGTAGAACACGCCGGCAGAGCCGCCCTCGCTTCCGGCCGATCCTTTGAGCTTTACGCCGCGGCCGACATCGAGATTGATCGAGGCCTTTGCGCCGCCACTGCTGCCACCCTGTTCCAGCTGGAAATAGGTTCGGTTGTTGATGTAGCGCCCAACGGAGACCGATGTCTGGCCGCTCTCATCCGTGTTGATGTCAAGATCATCGACGCCGAGGCCGCTGCGCAGCGTCTGCAGGAGGGAGTTGGAGCCACCGCCGGCAAGCTGGGTGACCGCATCGGCAAGCTGAGCGATCTGCAGGGCCGAAAGGCGGGACATCGACTGGCCGAAAATCAGCCGCGCCAGAACCTCGTCCTGCGGCAGGGAGGGAGAGGAGCCGAAGCCGATGTCCGGATTGTTGGCCGGTCCTGTCACCGTGATATTGATCGTCGTCTGGTCGGAGGCGGTGCTCGCCACCAGATCAAGAACCGGCACGAGACTGCCGCCAAAGGTGATCTTGCCGGTGGAAAAATCGAGCCGCTTGGTCAGAATGATGATCCGGCCGCGGCGCATTTCAAAGCCTCCGGTCACCACCGGTTCGGCGGACGAACCGCGAATGGTCAGCGAACCGCCAAGCTCCGCGTCAATGCCGCGTCCGCGCACGAAAATGCTATTTCGGGCGGTCATTGTGAGATCGAGCGCGATGCCGGCACTGGTCTTCGACCCCTCCTTCGGCTGAAGGCTTGCAAGGAGGGCTCGCACATCGGCAGGCGCGTTGCGATGCTTGACGTTGAGTTCGGCCAGCGAAGAGGGAAGGCTGGCGGGAACCGTGATATCGGCTTTCAGCAGCGTCACATTGCCGGACAGTTTCGGGCCTTGCAGCAACGGCCCTGACAGGTTGAGCGCACCGTTGACCGTTGCCGTCACCAGGTTGCCGTCGACATAGGTGGCATTGGCAAGGGCAATATCGAGGTCTGCCGCAAAGCCCTCGTTAAGCCCGACGGAGCCGTTGACGGTGACGGTGCCGCCGGGCGACAACGTGCCTGACAGACGAGAGATGACGGCCCGGTCACGGTTGAACTCAACCGAGCCCGCAATGCCGTTCACCGCAAGATTGCGCGTCACATCGACAAGCCGTGCGGCAGAGGTCGAGGCCTTGCCGGTGACGGAGGGGGCCGCTGCAGTTCCGCCGACGGCCACGTTCACATTCGCATTTCCCTCCAGCACCAGTCCCTGCGAGGAAAGCTGCGCGGCAAGGAGAGCAAAGGGCACGGTGCCATCGACGCGCAGATCGAGCGGCCGGTTGCCCGTAAGCCCTATGCTGCCGCTTCCGCGCAGGGAAAGGCCGCTTGCGCCGCCAAGCTGTGTTTCGAAGGCGACCCGATTGTTTTCAAACGTGCCGTTTGCGGTGATGCGGAAAGGCGGAACCCCGGCGCTCGTCGTCTGGGCAAGGGCCGCGTCGGCCCAGGTGAGATCGAAGCGCGCGCCGTTTGCACCTCCGCCGGGCAGGGCGGACACCTTGCCGGACACTGTGCCTGCGGCACCAAGACCCGGAACAAAGGCATTGGCAAGGCGTGCGGGAACGGCGGCAATATCGGCGTTCAGATTGAGGATCGGCGGCGCATTTTCATTGGTGGTGACGGTGCCGCTCGCGCTGATCGACAGGCCCTGCGGTCCGGTCAGGCGGGTCGTGCCGAGGGTCAGGCGGCCGCCCTCGAAGCTGCCGGCAGCCTTCAGCGTCAGGTTGGAGATCCCGGCATCGCCCTGGCGGCGGATGACGCCGTCTGCCCATTGCAGATCGTATTTGACCGCGGGTGCCGCGACCGTGCCGCTCAAGGCTGCTGTCCCCGACAAAGTGCCGCCTGCATCGACATCCGGAACAAAGCCGCTGATCAGGCTTGCCGGCAGCGAGGCGATGGTTGCCGAGACATCAAGCGCCTTGTCACCGGAGAGGCCGACCGTGCCGCTTGCGGAGACGGCGAGACCGGAGGGGCCGGTCAGGCCCGCCTGCTGAAGGGTGAGGATATTGTTGGCAAATGTGCCGCGTGCCGCAACTTCCAGGCCGGCAAGGGCGGCGTTTCGTGTCTGCCGCGTCTGGGCATCCTGCCATTTGAGATCAAACCGGGTGGCCGGTGCCTGCGGAGAACCGGTGGATGCCACGGTGCCCGAGATCACGCCACCGGCGTCGAGGCCCGGCACGAAGGCATTGGCCAAATTGGCGGGCAGGGCGCGGATATCAGCGTTGAGATCGAGCGCCGGCGCCTGCGGTCCGGTGAGGATCACCCGGCCCGATGCGGTGAGCGAGAGGCCGGAGGGGTCGCTCAGCTGCGTCTGCTCGAGCGTCAACACGCCGTTTTCGTAGCGACCAAGAGCGCGAAGATCCAGCGCCTTGACGCCCGCGCTTCGGCTTTGGGTGGTGGCGATATCGGCGACGGTCACGTCATAGGTCGCCACCGGTGCTGCGAGCGTGCCGCTTGCCGAAATCGTTCCGCTCGCGGTGCCGCTTGCGGCAAGTCCCGGCCGGGCAAGATTGGCAAGTGCCGCAGGCAGGGCCGCAAACTGTGCCGACAGGGCAAGCGCGCCGTCGCTGCCCAGCCCAACCGTGCCGTTGGCGGCAGCCGAAAGCCCGTTTTCGCCGGAAAGCCTAGCCTCTGTCAGGGTCAGAAGCTGATCGGCATAGCGACCGCGCGCAGAAACGGCGAGTGGGCCGACACGGGCTTCCCGGGTGGCTTCGGCGGATGCTCCGGAGAGCTGAAGATCGAAATCGGCCTGTGGTGCCGCAAGCGTTCCGCCGGCGGCCAGAGTGCCGGACAGCGTGCCTTCAGCCTGTAAGTCCGGGCGCACGGCATTGACCAGACCGGCCGGGACATTGGTAAGCGTGGAGCGAAGCGTGACTGGCCGATCGCCATCGAGACCGAGTGTGCCGGCGGCCGTCACGGAGAGGCCATGTGGGCCGGAGATCGACAGGTCGCTGATGCTGAGAAGCCGCTGTTCGAAATGGCCGTTCATCTGGCCGGCAAGATCGCTCAGACCGGCGCTTCGGGTTTCAGCCGTCGATGCGCCGCCGAGCGAAAGGTTGAAATCGGCAACCGGCTCGCTGATCGTGCCGGTCACCCGGCCGCTGCCCTTCACGGTGCCTTTGGCAGCGAGCTGCGGGCGAAGGCTGTTGGCAAGCGCTGCCGGCAGCGAGGCGATATCCGCCTGCATGACGATACGGCGCGGCTCGTTGACGGCGATCGTACCATTTACGGATACATCCAGCCCGTCCTGGCCCTCAAGGCCGGCGTGATCGATGGTGACGGTACCGTTCTGGAACTGTCCACGCGCGGAGATCGATAGCGGGGCAATGCTGCGGGCACGGGTCTCGGCAAGCTCTGCCTCTTCCCAGTTGACGCTGTAACGAACGATCGGGGAAGCGGCTGTTCCGCTGACCGTTGCGGCGCCGCCCATGCGCCCCGAGGCTCCCAGTCCTTCAACAAAGCCATTGGCCAGTTGTGCCGGCAGGTCACTTGCCCGGACGGCAATGTTCAACTGCTGGCCGGCGCTGCCATCGACGAGGACGGTGCCTGCACCGACGGCAAGCTTTACGGAGCCGATTTCGGTTCGGCCTCCAGCGATGCGCAGCGGGGCCGGCTCCTTCAGGTGAAGATCGACACCGCCCGGTGCCGCCGAAAACCGATCCATGGCAACGAGCACGGCGTTGCTGTCGGACCGGTCCACCCGTGCGGCAAGCGCAAG
This sequence comes from Neorhizobium fuzhouense, assembly GCF_042611105.1. NCBI lineage: Bacteria > Pseudomonadati > Pseudomonadota > Alphaproteobacteria > Hyphomicrobiales > Rhizobiaceae > Neorhizobium > Neorhizobium fuzhouense. The sequence continues at coordinate 269,278 of NZ_JBHFFP010000005.1, forward strand.
CGGCGCCCCGGCATAGCTGGCGGCAAGATCAAGTCCGGTCAGCGCCCCGTCCTGCTTCAGGGTCACCACCGCATCGGAAATGGCCTGCGCACCAAGGGCAACGCGGGCTGCGCGAAGCGTGCCATCGGCCGCAAGCGTCTTCACATTGCTGCTGGACAGCGCAAGAACCGGCTTCTCCAGCATAACACCCTGCGCGGTGACAGACTGGCCGGATGCGTCCAGCTTGGCGGCCAAGACGCCGTTTGAATTGGAGAGATCAAGCGTGCCGGACAAATCGCCGCTTGCCGGCTGGCCTGCAAATGCCGTGAGAAGCCCGACATCCGGAAGCGCAAACTCCAGCCGGCCGGCGGGCAGATAGTCGCGGGAGAATGTCAGAGATCCGCTCACACGGTTGCTGCCGGCTTCAAGCAGCATGTCGCCCAGCGAAACGAGGTCGTCCTTCTGGCGGAGCTGGGTCTTGAGGTTGATCGGCTTGCCATCCACCCGGCCCGTCGCCTGCAGGGCGCCATTGGGCTCCTTGCCCGTCACGACCCCCTGGAATGCAAGGCTGATGCCCTCGAACAGATGGCCGCTGAAACGGGCTTCCGCCGCATTGATGGCGGCCTTGGCGCCGAGTGCCTCGATCGGTCCGGACAGGACCACGTCATAGCCGGCCGCGCCCTTGGCGTCCGGCCGCAGCTTGGAAAGATCCGGCGCGCGCCCGGCCAGGTGCGCTTCCAGCTTGCCGTCCTTCAGCAGAATATTGCCGTGACCTTCCAGCAGGCTCGACTTGACGACGAGGTTCTCCAGGCTCATGCGCCCGCCGATGACGGCGTCAATGTAACCCTCAACCCCGACCATGCCGTCGAGATACTGTCCTGCCACCTCCGGCAGTCCGTCAGGATTGAGTGACATGCGGACATTGCCGGTGACGGATTGCTGCGACAGGTTGTAGGCGCCGCTGATGGTACCGGAAATATTGCCGCTTTCGAACGTCGAGGCATCAAGGCCGATGGCCGGCAGCGCAAGCCGGATCGGCGCATCGAGCCGGATCGGTCCGTCGATCAGCCTGTCGAGATCGGGATCGGTGAAATTAGCTTCTGCTGCGGACAGGCGCGTGCGGACGCTACCGGCCCACTGGCGCAGATTGAGGTCTTCGCTCTCCGCCTGCACCCGCACCTGTCCGAAACGCGCATCCGCGGTGGAAATGGACTTCAAGGCGGCCGTCGCATTGAAGCGGGAGGATTCGGCCGGTCCGGTCAGTGTGAAATTCAGGTTGTCGAGCGCAAAGCGCAGCGGCTCGTCTTCCAGTGGCCATTCCATCGCAACCGCGCCGTTGATGGCTGTCGCGCTGCCCATCAGGCTGTTGTCGCCGGACGGATCGAGCGCGCCGGAGGCGGCAACCCGCATGGCACCGGTCGTAAGCTCGCTCTTGCTGATTTCGATACGGCCATTCGGGCTGATCATCGCACCGACATTGATATCCGTGCGGCCGGCAAAGAGCGGGCGAAGCGTTGGCGGCAGCAATTGCGCCAGCTGCCCGCCACCCGAGATCTGCAATTGATGCCGGCCCTCTGCCGTCAGCGTGTGCCGGCCGTCCATGCTGATCACCGGCTGGCCGTTCACCGTGCCGCGCAGCTGTCCGCTCCAGCTCGACAGCGGTCCTTGGCCGTCCAGCGCCAATGCCAGCGATGGGGCGCCGGGAAGGTGCAGCAGCCGTGCCAGAAGCCCGCCCTGCGGTTCGGCCACCAGCGCCTGCAGTTTCAGCTCGTTCTGTCCCGGTGCAAAGACAAGGTCAGCCTTGGCAAGCGCATTGGGGGCATCCTTGCGGTTGGCCGACAGTTTGAGGGCCACGCGCTCGCCGGTCGCATTCGCCGAGCCTTCCGCCGCAATCTGGAAGCTGCGCCCAGTGACGGCCGGCGCAAGAATGATGTCGGGAAGGCTGATGCGGTCGATATCGATGGCGACGGGCAGCGAAAAACCGCTGCCGGAATTCTGGCGGGTCTGCTGGCGCGGCGCCTTGACCGGCACGGGCGGACGCGAGACCTCGACGCCGGCGATTGCAATGGTTCTTGCGTGGAAGGTTCGCTTCAGGAGCGACAACGGCGACCAGTCGACATCGATGTCATGCGCCTGCGCATAGACGCCCTTGACATCCGATACAGTCAGGTTGTCGATCCTCAGGCGGCCGGTCAGCAGGCCGCGCGGCGGGGACATGCTGATGGTCTGGCCCGGCGAGGACAAGAGCGAGGAGGCGAACTGCCCCGCCAGACGGTTTCCGGCAGGCACGAAACCGAGGAACATCACGAAGCCCAGCGCAGCCACGAGCAGAAGCGCTGCCAAAAGCAGCACTGCGCGCGCTATTCCAGCCGTCTTGCGGGACGATGATGTCATGGACCCGGGTTCATCCTTGTTCCTTCTGGACGTGATTATCCTGAACTTTCCGTTTGCGCGACATCAGAATGATTGTCCTATGCCGGCATAGATACCGTATTGGCTGCCGCCATCATAGCGGTTCAGCGGAAGAGCAACGTCAAGTCGCAACGGGCCGAACGGTGTTGCATAGCGCACACCGATGCCGGCGCCCATGCGGATATCGGAGAAATCGGGCACGATTTCGGTCGAGACGCTGCCGACGTCGAAAAACGGAACGATCCCAACCTTTTCGGTCACCTTCAGCCGGGCCTCGAACGAGGCGAGCGCATAGGACTTGCCGCCAAGCGCCTCGTTGTTGCTATTGTAAGGAGAGATTTCTCGAAAAGCGTAGCCTCGTACGGAGCCGCCGCCGCCGGCAAAGAAACGGCGCGTCGTCGGGATGTCGACAAGACTGTCTGCCCCGATCACCGAGCCGCCGGCCACACGCGCCGCCAGCACCAGCCGGTCGCTGTCGCCAAGCCCGAGATAGCCCGAGAGCGAGCCTTCGAAAGACGAGAAGAGTGTGCCGCGATAGGCCTCATAGCTTGGCGTCGCATTGGCCGTCAGGCGATAGCCTTCCGTCGGCTCCAGCTTATTGTTGCGGCCATCGCGCTCGAAGGTGAAGGGCGTTGAAAATGTCAGGTATGTGTTCCGGCCGAACGCGTCCTCAGCCTCGGTCCAGGCCACTTCGCCGCCGCCGCTCACCGTATCGCGGTCGTTCAGCTCGTAGGACAGTTTGGCAAGCGCCGTGACCGAGTTGGCGGTATAGGCATCGGGCGTCTCGCGTTTGGCCACAAGGCTCGCGTCGAACGTGATCCGCGGAAGGTAGGCGCCCGGCTTGGTGAAGTAGATGCCGGCGGTGTAGTCGAAGGTCGTGTAATCGGTCGTGGCGCCGATGCCGGACACATTTCCTTCGATGCGCAACTGCTCGGCTTCGCCGAACAGGTTGCGGTGGCCCCAGTAGCCGGACAGTCCCGCGCCGTCGATCGAGGAATATTCGGCGCCTGCGCCAAAATAGCGGAATTTGCCCTCCGAAACCTCGATGGTCAGCGGCAGGGAGCCGTCCGGGGCAAGCGTGTCGCTCTCGCGCACGGTGACACTTGCCAGCGCACTCAGTTCGCGAAGACGCTCCGCCGCCTTGCGCAACTGCTCGGGAGAATAATCCTGACGCTCATCAAGCCGCGAATAGCGCCGGATGAAATCGGAGGAGACGGCCCGCGATCCCTTGACGGTAATTGTGCCCAGTGGCGCAATCGGTCCGCTTTTGGCGCTCATCGTCACGGCCACCGTGTTGGTGGCGTGATCGGCGATGACATCGCGCCGGGTCAGTTGCGCCAATGGCCGCCCCTGCGCCTTCAGGTCCCGGACGATGCGCTCGCCAGCCTTGATGAGGCGCAAAGAGCCTGCGGGTCCTCCGGTCTTGAGATCGTAGACTTCCGGATCAAGGCCTGCGGCATCGCCCTCCAGCGAAATGCTGCCGAGCGTGAAGACGGGACCGGGCTCCACGGTGACGGTGACGGGTACCGGCTGGCTATGGTCGAAACTCGGGGTGGGCGGCAGGCGGTCGAGGTCGGTGCCGGCAATGGTAATGCGCACCACGCCGCCATAGCGGGCTTCCTCGTAGAGGACCGCCACCAGGCGCTCCCGGTCTTCGCGCGCCTTGATGACCAGGCCAAGATCGCCCGAGACGGGCTGCTTTTCATCGTTGACCAGCGCCGTTGCGGTGTTGAGCCTGTCTTTGAGATTGCCGTCGGCGGACGTCGTGTCGAGGCTTGCCGTATAACGGACGGGGTCGATGACATCGACCTTGTCCTCGTCGCTTTCGAACAGGGTCAGGCCGAAGATCTTCAGGGCGAGCGCCTCAGGGGCGAATCCCGGCCATGCCGCAATCATCGCTGCCAGGAAAGCTGCGACGCCGGCCTTTCGATACGCCACTGCGCGTCGCGGCCCGGGCATGTCGTTACTCGTACTCAGTTTGGCGTCCCACCCTGCGGGGCATCATCGCCCGTTCCATGTTCTGCTAATTTAACTGAAAAATCAATCGGCGGTACTGATTTTATGTCACATTCTGTACCGAAAAGCCCCGGGCACAGGCCCGGGGCATCGCGTGTTCACCTGCTTAAGGCGTGGCGCTTCAGCGCGGGCAACGGTCTACGTAACGGTTGCCATAGCGGTCACGGTAGTAGCACTGGCCCGGCTGTTCCGAGACCGAGCCGATCACCGCGCCGGATACGCCACCGATGGCGGCACCGACTGCGGCGCCCCGCACATTGCCCGTCGCCAGGCCGCCAATGATCGCGCCTGTGCCGGCACCGATACCGGCACCCTTTTCCGTCTGCGTGCAGCCAGCCACCGACAGGCCGACCAAAATAAGCACCAAAGCCTTTTTCATTACTCTCTCCACATTGTCACTTGCACTGGTCGTTCCGAAGCTTGTCTTCGCCCTCCCGGCCAGCCGGGTTAACCCGCTGCAGGTGAGAGTAGGATTCGGGATCTGGAAGTCCAGCCGCACACTTTAGCTTTATTTAACAAAGTGGCAATCTCATGCTCTCGCAAACGCCTTTGCGCAAAAAGTATCGGTTGATCGGCGGTCAAAAAAGGCAAATGATGCGGCAACGTGTTTGAGGAGACACGTCAGTGCTTGAGGAGGCGCAGGGAGGACATCATGACGAAAGTGACGTTGACGGTGAACGGCCGGGCGATGTCGGGGGAGTGCGACGATCGCACGCTGCTCGTGCATTTCATCCGCGAGAAACTGGGGCTGACCGGCACGCATGTCGGCTGCGATACCACGCAATGCGGTGCCTGCGTGGTGCATCTGGATGGTCGCTCGGTGAAGAGCTGTTCCATCCTGGCGGTTCAGGCCGCCGGCTCCACCGTCACCACGATTGAAGGGATCGCCGGGCAGGGTGAACTGCACCCGGTGCAGGCCGCCTTCAATACGCATCACGGATTGCAGTGCGGTTTCTGCACGCCGGGCATGGTGATGACCGCCGTCGACATGATTGCCCGCCACGGCGGTGATCTGGACGAACACACAGTCCGCCATGAACTGGACGGCAATATCTGTCGGTGCACCGGCTACCACAACATCGTCAAGGCGGTGCTGGCGGCCAATGAAGAGATGCAGGGCGCAGCGCGCCAGGCGGCTGAATAGACAGAAGCGAATAGGATGTAGCGAATAGTCGGCTGCTGGGCGGCCCGTCGCGTTCCCTCTCCCCTATTCGCTATTCGCTACTCACTATTCGCTCGTTTCGGGAGGAGACGATAATGGGAATGGAAGGCATTGGTGCGCGCGTCGCCCGCAAGGAAGACAAGCGATTTTTGACCGGCAAGGGCCGTTATACCGACGATATGGTCGTGCCCGGCATGAAGTTTGCAGCCTTCGTGCGCAGCCCGCACGCGCATGCGAAAATCAACGGCATCGACATTGAGGCCGCACGCGCTATGCCCGGCGTCATCGACGTGCTGGAAGGTCGCCAGCTGCAGGCCGACGGCATTGGCAATCTCATCTGCGGCTGGATGATCCATTCCAAGGACGGCACGCCGATGAAAATGGGCGCATGGCGTCCGCTTGCCGTCGATACGGTTCGCTATGTCGGCGACGCGGTGGCAATCGTCGTGGCAGACAGTGCGGGCGAAGCGCGTGACGCAGCGGAAGCCGTGGTTGTCGATTACGAGGAACTGCCGGCCGTCACGAGTGCCGTGGCAGCGCTTCAGCCCGATGCCCCGCAGATCCATCCGGAAGCGCCCGGCAACCTCATCTTCGACTGGCAGATCGGCGATCCGGCCGCAACCGATGCTGCGATTGCGCAGGCAGCCCATGTCACCGAAATCGAGATCCTGAACAACCGCCTGTCTCCGAACCCGATGGAGCCGCGCGCCACGCTTGGCATCTATGACGCCGCGGAAGACCACTTCACCTGCTACACCACCAGCCAGAACCCACATGTGGCGCGCCTGGTGATGAGCGCCTTCTATAATGTCGCCCCGGAAAACAAGCTGCGTGTCATTGCACCCGATGTCGGCGGCGGCTTCGGCTCCAAGATCTATATCTATCCGGAAGAGATCGTCTGTCTCTGGGCGTCCAAGAAGACCGGCGTGCCGGTCAAGTGGACCTCGGACCGCACCGAAGCCTTCCTCACCGATGCCCATGGCCGCGACCATGTGTCGAAGGTGAAGATGGCCTTCGATAAGGACCACCGTATCATCGGTCTGAAGGTCGACACGATCGCCAATCTCGGCGCCTATATGTCGCTCTTCTCCTCGGCGGTGCCGACCTATCTTTATGCGACGCTTCTGTCTGGCCAGTATGACATTCCGGCGATCCACGCCAATGTCCGCACCGTCTACACGACCACCGTGCCCGTCGATGCCTATCGCGGGGCCGGGCGCCCGGAGGCGACCTATCTCCTGGAGCGTACCATGGAAGTGGCGGCCCGCGAGCTCGGTCTGTCGCCGGCAGAGCTTCGGCGCAAGAACTTCATCCGCAGCTTCCCGCACCAGACACCGGTCATCATGAATTATGATGCCGGGGACTATGATGCCTCGCTCAATGCCGCCCTTGCCGCCGCCGATTGGGACGGTTTTGCCGCCCGGCGCGCCGAGGCGGAGAGCCGGGGCATGAAGCGCGGCATCGGCATGAGCTGCTATATCGAGGCCTGCGGGATAGCGCCTTCACAGGCGGTCGGTTCGCTCGGTGCCGGCGTCGGTCTCTGGGAATCGGCGGAAGTGCGGGTGAATGCGGTGGGCACGATCGAAGTGCTCACCGGTTCGCACAGCCACGGCCAGGGCCATGAAACCACCTTTGCCCAGCTGATTGCCGATCGCCTGGGCGTGCCGATTGCCAGCGTCAACATCGTCCATGGCGATACCGACAAGGTGCAGATGGGCATGGGCACCTATGGCTCGCGCTCCGGTGCCGTCGGCATGTCGGCCATCGTCAAGGCGCTCGACAAGGTGGAGATGAAGGCGAAGAAGATCGCCGCCCACCTGATGGAGGCGGATGAGAGCGACATCGTCATCGAAAACGGCGATGTCAAAGTGGTCGGCACCGACAAGAGCCTGCCGTGGTTCCAGGTGGCGCTCGCCGCCTATACCGCCCATAACCTGCCCTCGGGCATGGAACCGGGCCTCAAGGAAACCGCCTTCTACGATCCCTCCAACTTCACCTTCCCGGCCGGCTGTTACATCGCCGAGGTCGAGATCGATCCGGAAACCGGCAAGACGGAGATCGTACAGTTCGTCGCGGCCGACGATTTCGGCAATATCATCAATCCGCTGATCGTCGAGGGGCAGGTGCATGGCGGGCTTGCCCAGGGCATCGGCCAGGCGCTTCTGGAAGAGGTGCGTTATGACGAACAGAACGGCCAGCTTCTGACGGCAAGCTACATGGATTATGCCATGCCGCGCGCCGACGACCTGCCGTCCTTCACGCTCTCGCACCAGAACACGCCGTGCCCGGGCAATCCGCTCGGCATCAAGGGCTGCGGCGAGGCCGGCGCCATCGGCTCGCCGCCGGCACTGATCAATGCCATCACCGACGCCATCGGCATCAACCACCTGCACATGCCCGCCACGCCGCTCAAGGTGTGGAGTGCCTTGCAGGATGGGCAGATGCGCCAGGCGGCCGAATAAGGGACGGGGAGAGACACGACCATGTATGCCACCAGCTACCACCGCGCCTCCTCGGTCGATGAGGCGGTCAACCTGCGCTCCTCTCATGACGAGGGGCGCTACCTCTCCGGCGGCATGACGCTGATCGCCACGATGAAGCAGCGGCTTGCCGCTCCCTCGGACCTGATCGATCTGCGCCATATCGCTGCCCTGAAGGGTATCACCGTGGACGGCCACACCGTGCGCATCGGCGGTGCCACGCCGCATGCGGATGTGGCCTCGTCTGCGGCCGTTTGTGCGGTCTGTCCGGCCATCTGCGAGCTTGCCGCCATGATCGGCGATCCGCATGTGCGCCACATGGGCACGATCGGCGGATCGATTGCCAACAACGATCCGGCGGCCGATTATCCGGCCGCCATGCTGGCACTTGCGGCAACGATCATCACCGACCGCCGCGAAATTCCGGCGGAAGAGTTCTTCACGGGCCTCTTCGAAACCGCGCTTGAAGAGGGCGAACTGGTAACAGCGGTCTCCTTCGAGGCGCCCGAAAAGGCAGGCTATGCGAAATTCCGCAACCCGGCCTCGCGCTATGCGATCACCGGTGTCTTTGTTGCAAAAGCGGCAGGCGGTGTGCGGGTTGCGGTGACGGGGGCCGGATCGAACGGCGTGTTTCGCGCCGAAACGATCGAGGCGGCCCTTGCGGCCGACTGGTCGCCCGAATCACCCAAGGCGGCTTCGATCGACCCGGCGGACCTCATGTCGGACATGCATGCGAGCGCCGAATACCGCGCCAATCTGGTGCGGGTCATGGCCAAACGCGCCGTCATCGCGGCCGGCTAAGCTTTCCAAGGCGAGCAACTGGGGCGGCTTCGGCCGCCCCCTTTTTGCGTTCTCTTGATGCAAATCAACTTTCTCTTATCGATGGTCCTATAAATTCAAATTGGAATAATTCAAAAAAACGGTCCAATTGCCGCAGGTAGTACGGAATCGTACCCGCCGGGGTTGACGCAAAAGCGCCGAGGACCGAAAAACAATGCCAGATTCTGGAGTGTGAGAATGGATTTCGAGGCATTTTTCAAGGGCGAGCTGGACAGCCTTCATCAGGAAGGCCGCTACCGCGTGTTCGCGGACCTCGAAAGACATCGCGGCGCATTTCCCCGCGCCACCCGCCATACGCCGGAAGGCAAGCGGGACGTCACCGTCTGGTGTTCGAACGACTATCTCGGCATGGGCCAGCATCCGGCCGTGATCGAGGCCATGAAAGAAGCCATCGATCACTGTGGCGCGGGTGCGGGAGGCACCCGGAATATTTCTGGCACCACGCATTACCATGTTCTTCTCGAGCAGGAACTGGCCGATCTCCATGGCAAGGAAGCCGGCCTGATCTTCAATTCCGGCTACATGTCCAACTGGGCAACGCTAGGCACGCTTGGACAGAAGATTCCGGGCCTCATCATCTTTTCCGATGCGCTGAACCATGCCTCGATGATCGAGGGCATTCGTCACGGCAAGTGCGAGCGCGTCATCTGGAAGCACAACGATCTGAATGATCTCGAAGCCAAGCTGAAGGCGGCCGATCCGAAGGCGCCGAAGATGATCGCGTTCGAGAGCGTCTATTCCATGGATGGCGATATCGCGCCCATTCGCCAGATCTGCGATCTGGCCGACCAGTACGGCGCCATGACCTATCTCGATGAAGTGCATGCCGTTGGCATGTATGGTCCGCGCGGCGGCGGCATTGCCGAACGCGAAGGCCTGATGGACCGCATCACCATCATTGAAGGCACGCTCGGCAAGGCCTTTGGCGTGATGGGCGGCTATATCGCCGCTTCGCATGCCGTGTGCGATTTCATCCGCTCCTTTGCCTCGGGCTTCATCTTCACCACGGCCCTGCCGCCGGCGCTTGCCGCCGGTGCCGTTGCCTCCATCAGCCATTTGAAGAACAGCCCGTTCGAGCGCGCCCGCCACCAGGACCGCGTGCGCAAGCTGCGCGCGTCGCTCGATGCCCGCGGCATTCCGCACATGACCAATCCAAGCCATATCGTGCCGGTCATGGTGGGCGATGCGGCCAAGTGCAAATGGATCTCGGACCTGCTGCTGGATCATTCCGACGTCTATGTGCAGCCGATCAACTACCCGACGGTGCCGCGCAAGACAGAACGCCTGCGCATTACCCCGACGCCTTTGCATTCGGATGCCGATATCGAGCATCTGGTCGGCGCCCTGCACCAGCTCTGGTCGCGTTGCGCACTGGCCCGCGCCGTCGCTTAAGAGCAACATTCTCTGCTTGAACTCAAGGGACGGATCATGGAGACATGATCCGTCCTTAGTTTTTTGCAGGAGTGTCGGCCATGGCCATGGATCGTGTACATCGTCTTCTCGACCAGGTGACAGCCAGCGGCCGCATCACCGGTGCGGTGGTCCTGATCTTTCGCGATGGTGTGCCCGTTCTGGAGCGCGCCGTCGGCTATCAGGACCGCGAGGCCGGTGTGCCGGTCGGCATCGATACGATCTTCCGCTATGCCTCGGTTACCAAGCCTATCGTTGCGGCGACCGCCCTTGCCATGGTCGAGCGGGGTCTGCTGACGCTGAATGATGCGGTGGCGGATCACCTGCCGTGGTTTGTGCCGCTCGATCCGGATGGAACGCCGGCTGATCTTCGTGTCCGGCACCTCATCACCCACACATCCGGCCTTGCCTATGATGCGAGCCTGGAGCGGCTTGCGCCCGATCGCGTCGTCAATCAGGGGCTTAGCGATACCAACGTGTCGCTGGAGGAAAATTTTTCGCGGTTGAGCGGCGCAAAGCTTGCCTTCCGCCCGGGTGAACAATGGGCCTATTCCACCAGCATCGATGTTCTGGGCGCCGTCTTGGAGCGGGTGCATGGCGCAACGCTGGAAGATGCCGTCGTCCGCTACGTGGCTGAGCCCCTGCAGATGCGGGATGCGCGTTTCCGTGTCACGGATCTTTCGCGGCTGGCGGTCGCCTATGCCGATGCACCCGATGGCCCGGTGCGCATGCCCGATCCCTGGCATGCGCAGAACGATACCGGCTTTGAAGCCTGCTTTTCACCCTCCCGCATCTTCAACGATCGGGCCTTTCAGTCCGGCGGTGCCGGCATGGCGGGGACGGCGCGCGATGTGATGCGGCTTCTGGAGACGGTCCGCACGGGTGGCGATCCGCTGTTTTCCCGCGAGATGGCCGAGGCTGGCCTTTCCAACCAGATCGGCGATGTGCCCGGCAATCCCGGCCAGCGTTTTGGCTATTTCGGCGCGATCATCACCGATCCGGCGGCGGCCATGACGGCGCTTCCGGCGGGTGCGGTGCAATGGGGCGGCGTTTACGGCAATACCTGGTTCATCCTGCCGGATCAGGGTGTGACGGTCGTCAGCCTCTCCAACAATGCCATGGAAGGCTGCAACGGCGCCTATGCGGAAGATCTGCGTGCCGCCGTCTGCGCCGATCTTGCCGCATAAGGGGCTGCTGTCCGGGGCGTGGACATCGGTGCCGCAGGCACTCCGGGCTTGCGGATTTGACCGACGTCAAGTCTGCGGTAGCCGCGAGAGGGCCCGTTTTGCCGGCCGCTAGCCTATTGACCTACAACTATTTTCCAGCTTCCTTGACCGCGCGGCAAGCGGTAGCGATAAGAGGCTGAAGCCGGGAGGGATCATGCGCGCAGTTTTGAATGAGGTCGAGGTGCGTCGCGCCGAAGCGCGGCTCGGGGGCGGACAGAAACGCATCGATGCCCAGCATGCCAAGGGCAAGCTCACGGCGCGCGAACGGATCGAGGTGCTGCTCGATGAGGGCTCGTTCGAAGAATACGACATGTATGTGACCCACCGCGCCGTGGATTTCGGCATGGCCGAGCAGAAGGTGGCCGGCGATGGCGTCGTCACCGGCTGGGGCACGATCAACGGCCGCCAGGTCTATGTGTTTTCCCAGGATTTTACCGTGCTCGGCGGCTCGCTGTCGGAAACCCATGCACAGAAAATCTGCAAGATCATGGATATGGCGGTGCGCGTCGGCGCGCCGGTGATCGGACTGAATGATTCCGGCGGCGCCCGCATCCAGGAGGGGGTTGCCTCGCTTGCCGGTTATGCGGAAGTCTTCCGCCGCAACGCCGAGGCCTCCGGCGTCATTCCGCAGATTTCCGTGATCATGGGCCCCTGCGCCGGCGGCGCTGTCTATTCGCCCGCCATGACCGATTTCATCTTCATGGTGCGCGACACCTCCTACATGTTCGTGACCGGTCCTGACGTGGTCAAGACCGTGACGAACGAGATCGTGACCGCCGAAGAACTCGGCGGTGCCTCGACCCATACGAAAAAATCGTCGGTGGCCGATGCGGCCTATGAGAACGATGTCGAAACGCTGGAGGCGGTGCGCCAGCTATTTGATTTCCTGCCTCTCAACAACCGCGAAAAGCCGCCGGTGCGTCCCTTCCACGACGATCCGGCCCGCATCGAGACGCGGCTCGACACTCTGATCCCCGACAGCGCGGCCAAGCCTTATGACATGGCGGAGCTGATCCGGGCCGTGGCCGACGAGGGCGATTTCTTCGAGATCCAGGAGGCCTTTGCCCGCAACATCATCACCGGCTTCATTCGCCTGGAGGGCCAGACGATCGGGGTGGTTGCCAACCAGCCCATGGTACTTGCGGGATGTCTCGATATCGATGCCTCGCGCAAGGCGGCCCGCTTCGTGCGCTTCTGCGATGCCTTTTCGATCCCGCTTCTGACGCTCGTCGATGTGCCGGGCTTCCTGCCGGGTGTGGCGCAGGAATATGGCGGCGTCATCAAGCATGGCGCAAAGCTGCTGTTTGCCTATTCGGAGGCAACCGTTCCGATGGTGACGCTGATCACGCGCAAGGCCTATGGCGGCGCCTATGACGTGATGGCATCCAAACACATCGGTGCCGATGTGAACTATGCCTGGCCAACGGCCGAAATTGCCGTGATGGGCGCCAAGGGCGCGACCGAAATCCTCTATCGTTCCGAGCTTGGCGATCCGGACAAGATTGCCGCCCGCACGAAAGAATACGAGGAGCGGTTCGCCAATCCCTTCGTCGCGGCCGAGCGCGGCTTCATCGATGAAGTGATCATGCCGCATTCCTCGCGCCGTCGCATCGCACGCGCTTTTGCAAGCCTTCGAAACAAGCAGGTGACGACGCACTGGAAAAAGCACGATACCATTCCGCTGTAAGGGCCGGGCGATGCCTGTTCTCCTCAGATGGCATGGCCACCGCTTCCTGTTTTACTCGATGGAGTTGGGTGAGCCGCCTCATGTGCATGTGTTGAAGGACGGGAAGCAGTTGAAGGTGTGGCTTGCGGATCTGCGGGTTGCGCGCAACGTCGGTTTTGCGCAACACGAGGTGAATGATATTCTGAAAGTCATCGCCGCGCATCGGCAAGGATTTACGGAGGCATGGCATGACTACTTTGGACATTGATGAGAAGCAGCTGCTGATTGCCGATGTGGATGTCGGCACTGATACGGTTGTCTTCAAAATGATGGACGGTCGAAAAATCGAAGCGCCCCTCTGGTGGTATCCGCGGCTGCATGCGGCCTCCGCGAGTGAAAGAAAGAACTGGGAGATCCTGCCTTTCGGGGATGCCGTCGGTTGGGAGAATCTGGACGAGTATATCAGTGCGAAGGCTTTGATCGTGGGCGGTGCCGCCCCCGGCGCCAAGCCGCCGGCAGAAGCCGCCGAATGAATTCGCACGGCGCATAAAAAAATGATGCCGGCTCTACAGCGGCGGCCGATCCGGTTCCTATATCCGGATGGGCGCCTGCAGCGCCCGGTTTGCAACAAGGACAGAATTTCATGACCGATACGAAATTTCCCCCCGAAAACAATTTGCCCGCAGGCTACCAGCCGCCGAAGGTCTGGACCTGGGAGCCGGGCAATGGCGGCCAGTTCGCCAGCATCAACCGTCCGACAGCCGGCGCGCAGACCGAGGTGGAACGCAAGGTCGGCAAGCATCCGCTGCAGCTTTATTCGCTGGCGACGCCGAACGGCCAGAAGGTGACGATCCTGCTCGAAGAGCTGCTGGCGGCCGGTCATTCCGGTGCCGAATACGATGCCTGGCTGATCAATATCGGCAAGGGCGAGCAGTTCGGCTCCGGCTTTGTCGAGGTGAACCCCAATTCCAAGATCCCGGCGCTGGCCGACCACGCCCCGAAGGATGGCGGCGCGCCCATCCGTCTGTTCGAGTCCGCCTCGATCATGACCTATCTGGCGGAAAAGTTCGGCGCCTTCCTGCCGACCGACCCGCGTGCCCGCGCCGAGACCTTGAACTGGCTGTTCTGGCAGATGGGTTCCGCCCCGTTTGTCGGCGGCGGTTTCGGTCACTTCTTCTCCTATGCGCCGATGAAGATCCAGTATGCGATCGATCGTTATGCCATGGAAGCAAAGCGCCAGCTCGACGTGCTGAACCGCCAGCTGGCCGACAACGAGTTCGTCGCCGGCAGCGAATACACCATCGCCGACATGGCGATCTGGCCCTGGTATGGGCGCTTGGCGCTCGACCAGTCCTATCCGGATGCCGGCACGTTCCTGTCCACCCACGAGTATGCGCATGTGCTGCGCTGGGCAAAGCAGCTTGCCGAGCGTACGGCCCTGAAGCGCGGCATCATGGTCAACAAGACCTCCGGCCCGCTTTCAGAACAGCTGCATGAACGCCACGACGCCTCCGACTTCGACACGAAGACGCAGGACAAGATCGCTGCGGCGTAAGGAGACGAAGCATGGCCCGCCCACCCGAAATGACCAAGCATCGCGGCTTCCCTTCCGGGTTGCCGGGCCATGGCCATCACTTCACCATCCGTCGCGCCAATGAAAAGGGCGCGACACCCTTGAAACCCCTGCAGCGTCTCGCCCGCCCGAACACGATCGAGCAGAAGGTGGATGCGGCCTTTCTGCATGCGCTCTGGCACCATTTCGGGCCTGAACCCTTTGAACGGGGCAATCTGGATGCCGGGCGGCTGAACCTGCTCTTCGGACGCGAGGTCGTGCCGGCGGAACACCCGTTCGACCCGACCTCCTATGATGCGCTGCTGCGGATAGACGAGAAGGTCGCACGCAAGAGCTTTCCGGAATCCTTCGACGACGTATTCGAGGTCTGATGCCATGGCAAAAGAGCCTCTGATGCCAAAACACCAGGGCTTTCCGGCGGGCCTGCCGGGAACGCAGTGGCAATATACGCTGCGCCGGCCAAACCCGAAGGTGACACCGCTCACCAACTGGCCGCGGCACCGCACGATGGACCAGACGGTGGCGCTCGCCGACCTCGGTTTCGTCCAGGCGCTCTGGCAGTTTTTCGGCACCGAGCCCTTCGAGCGCGGCAATCTGGATGGCGAACGCCTGTGCCGCCTCTTCGGACGGGAAGTGATTGCTGCCGAGCGCGGCTTTGATCCGCAATCCTATTTCGCCAAGCTGAAGCTCAATGAACCCTTGGCGCGGAAAAACTTTCCCGATGCGTTCGGCGACGTGAAGAACGAGCAGAGCGTGGCCAAGGGGCTGAAGAAGCAGGCGCGAGACTAGCGAGGGGAGGCACTGCGGATGGTGGGAGGACATTCAATGACGGGTGAAGCAACACGCACCGTCTCTCTGGCCGCCAACAGAGCCGGAGCCCCCGACGACGTGCCACCACGTCATCTTACCATCAACGAAACGCCGGTTGCGGGAGGCAATCACCAGTGATCTCCAAAATACTCATTGCCAACCGTGGCGAAATCGCCTGCCGGGTCATCAAGACGGCGAAGAAGATGGGCATCAAGACGGTTGCCGTCTATTCGGATGCCGATGCCAATGCGCTGCATGTCGCCATGGCGGACGAGGCGGTGCATATCGGGCCTGCACCGTCGAACCAGTCCTATATCGTCATCGACAAGATCCTGGACGCGATCCGCAAGACCGGGGCCGACGCGGTGCATCCGGGCTATGGCTTCCTGTCCGAAAACCCGCTGTTCGCCGAGGCGCTGGAGAAAGAAGGCGTCATCTTCATCGGCCCGCCGGTCGGTGCCATTCAGGCCATGGGCGACAAGATCACCTCGAAGAAACTTGCCGCTGAAGCGGGCGTCTCCACTGTGCCCGGCCATATGGGGCTGATCGAGGATGCCGAGGAGGCGGTGAAGATTTCCTCCGCCATCGGTTATCCCGTCATGATCAAGGCCTCGGCCGGCGGTGGCGGCAAGGGCATGCGCATTGCCTGGAACGATGCGGAGGCCCGCGAAGGATTCCAATCGTCGAAGAACGAGGCGAAGAACTCGTTTGGCGACGACCGCATCTTCATCGAGAAATTCGTCACCCAGCCGCGCCATATCGAGATCCAGGTTCTGGGCGACAAGCACGGCAACTGCCTCTATCTAGGCGAGCGTGAATGCTCCATCCAGCGGCGCAACCAGAAAGTCATCGAGGAGGCGCCATCGCCTTTTCTTGACGAAAAGACCCGCCGCGCCATGGGCGAGCAGGCCGTGGCGCTGGCAAAGGCGGTGGGGTACCACTCGGCCGGCACGGTGGAATTCATCGTCGATGGCGACCGTAATTTCTATTTTCTGGAAATGAACACCCGCCTGCAGGTGGAGCATCCGGTGACGGAGCTGGTGACCGGCATCGATCTGGTCGAACAGATGATCCGGGTGGCCTCCGACGAAAAGCTGTCCTTTGGCCAGGAGGATGTGACGCTGAATGGCTGGGCGGTCGAAAGCCGGCTCTATGCCGAAGATCCGTTCCGCAATTTCTTGCCCTCGATCGGTCGCCTGACCCGCTATCGCCCGCCGTTGGAAGGAAAGACGCCGGAGGGCACCGTGGTGCGCAACGATACCGGCGTCTTCGAGGGCGGCGAGATTTCGATGTATTACGATCCGATGATCGCAAAACTCTGCACCTGGGCACCGACGCGGCTTGCCGCCATCGATGCGATGTCGGCAGCGCTTGACGATTTCGAGGTGGAAGGCATCGGCCATAACCTGCCCTTCCTGTCGGCGGTGATGAACCAGGAGCGGTTTCGTTCGGGAAAGATCACCACGGCCTATATTGCCGAGGAATTCGCAGACGGCTTCTTGGGCGTGTCGCCCGATGACGCCGCCGCCCAAACGCTTGCGGCGGTGGCGGCCGTGATCAACCGCATCCTGCAACTGCGGGCCGCCCAGATTTCCGGCACCATCGGCAATCACGCCCGCGTGGTCGGCGCCGACTGGGTCGTGTCGCTGGGGGAGAGCGAGCATGTTGTCAGCCTGTCGGGTGCCAAGGATGCATATCTGGTGGCCTTCGAAGATGGCGATACACTGTCCGTGGTTGCGGCCTGGCAGCCTGGCCAGAGCCATGCGCATTTCACCGTGGCGGGTAAAACGCTCGGCGTAAAGGTCGATCTCGTCGGTTCGGCCATCCGTCTTCGCCTGCGCGGCATGGATGTGATGGCGCGCGTGCGCTCTCCGCGCGTGGCGCAACTGGCGCGGCTGATGCCCGTCAAGCTGCCGCCGGACACGTCGAAAATGCTGCTTTGCCCTATGCCCGGTGTGATCACGTCCGTGACGGTTTCAGCCGGAGAGACGGTGGAGGCCGGCCAGACGCTGGCAACCGTCGAAGCCATGAAAATGGAAAACGTGCTGAAGGCCGAACGGCAGGGCGTCGTGAAGCGCGTCGCGGCCACTGCCGGTCAAAGCCTCGCGGTCGATGAACTCATCATGGAGTTCGAGTAGTGGGGGCTTCTCTGCGAAAGGAGCTGCGCATTCTTGGAGCCCGGTTTTCGGCGGGGGGTGTCCTGACGGTTCTGGACGCCATCTCTGTTGTAACCGGAAAGGCGCTCGATCCAATCGCCGATCATCCGCATCCAGTTGGGGGGGTGACCAAGGCTCGAATGGCAGATGGGTCATACGTCCCTTCCATGCTGGCTCAGCCGCTTCAGCATGTGGTGCCTGTGGTCTTGGCCGCCGAAGAAAACGGCAAGCACGTTGACGGTGCTGTTTTTCTCATCGATCTGAAAATAGAAGATCGCCCGGTCCTTGGTGACATGCCGCAGGTCGGGTTGAAGGTCGTTGTGCAGAGTTCCCTGATGGGGATGGTGTGCAAGATTTTCCAGATCTTCGGAGATAGCGGTCACGCGGGCAGCCGCGCGTTCATAGGCTTCTCCGACGGAATCGCCCATCCCCAGATAGGCACCGAGCAGATGGTCGAAGATGTGATCGAAGTCGCTGCCAACCCGCGCGGCAAGCTTGATTCTATAAACCAAGAGCGGCCTTCTTCCTGGAAAGCATGTCCTGAATCTGTTGTTTGCTTTCTTCCATCGTCAGGAATGGCCCCTGGCGCCGCTCATCCAGAAGAGCCCGCAGTGCCGCCAGTTCAGCCTCTTTCATCTCGGTCTGCTCACGCAGTAGTTCCAGCCCCTGCTGCACCACGGCGCTTACACTGGAATAGCGGCCTTCCTCAACCAGTCGGCGGGCGAATGCATCCTGCTGGTCGGACATGGAAACGGATGCTTTTACAGTCATGGCTAAGGGCTCCCGTGAGGAATAAGCCTAATATGCTACTGAGTAGCAATCTCGTCAAACTCAATGCCGCGCCGATCATGGCCGTAGCACCCGGAGGATCAGCCCGATGACCAGAAAGACCGTTGCAGACTGGCAGGCGCTTGCCGAAAAGGAGCTGAAGGCATCCCCCGACAGCCTCATCTGGAACACGCCGGAAGGCATTGCCGTGAAACCGCTCTATACGGCAGAGGATCTGGCCGGCATCGACCATCTGGAGACGCTGCCGGGTTTTGCTCCCTTCGTGCGCGGCCCGCGCGCCACCATGTATGCCGGCAGGCTCTGGACGATCCGGCAATATGCCGGCTTCTCGACCGCCGAGGAAAGCAACGCCTTCTATCGGAAAAATCTCGCCGCCGGCCAGAAGGGGCTTTCCGTCGCCTTCGACCTGGCAACCCATCGCGGCTACGACAGCGATCATCCACGCGTCGAGGGCGATGTCGGCAAGGCCGGTGTCGCCATCGATTCGGTCGAGGACATGAAGATCCTGTTTGACGGCATTCCGCTGAAAGACATGTCGGTGTCCATGACCATGAACGGCGCGGTCATCCCGATCCTTGCCAATTTCATCGTGGCGGGTGAGGAGCAGGGCTGTTCGCGGGCGGAACTCTCCGGCACCATTCAGAACGATATTCTGAAGGAGTTCATGGTCCGCAACACCTATATCTATCCGCCGGAACCCTCGATGCGGATCATTGCGGATATCATTGCCTATACGGCCAAGGAGATGCCGAAGTTCAACTCCATCTCGATCTCCGGCTACCACATGCAGGAAGCCGGCGCGACGCTCACCCAGGAGCTTGCCTTCACCCTGGCCGATGGGCGCGAATATGTGCGTGCGGCGCTCGCCAAGGGCTTGAATGTCGATGAGTTCGCCGGCCGCCTGTCGTTCTTTTTTGCCATCGGCATGAACTTCTTCATGGAGGCGGCAAAGCTTCGCGCGGCCCGCCTGCTCTGGTCAAAGATCATGGCCGAGTTCGAGCCGAAGAAGGCCGGCTCGCTGATGCTGCGTACCCATTGCCAGACGTCGGGCGTGTCTTTGGCCGAGCAAGACCCGTATAACAACGTCATCCGCACCGCTTATGAGGCGCTGTCGGCGGTGCTGGGCGGCACCCAGTCGCTGCACACCAATGCGCTCGATGAGGCGATGGCGCTGCCGAGCGAATTTTCCGCCCGCATTGCCCGCAACACGCAGCTGATCCTCCAGCACGAGACGGGGGTGACCAAGGTGGTCGATCCCTTGGCCGGCTCCTATTATGTCGAAAGCCTGACCAAGGAGCTTGCGGACAAGGCCTGGGCGCTGATCGAGGAGGTGGAAAGCCTGGGCGGCATGACGAAGGCTGTAGCCGACGGCCTGCCCAAACGCCTGATCGAGGAGGCCGCCACCCGCCGTCAGGCCGCCGTGGACCGGGCGGAAGAAATCATCGTCGGGGTCAACAAATACCGCCTCGAAAACGAGGAGCCGATCGATATCCTGGCCATCGACAATACGGCGGTGCGGGAAGCCCAGATCCGCCGGTTGGAGACGCTGCGCCGGCAGCGCGATCCGTCGCGTGTTGCCGCAGCCCTTGCGCTTCTGACCGAAGTTGCCGAAACCGGCGAGGGCAATCTTCTGGCCGCTGCCGTGGACGCGGCGCGTGCCCGCGCAACGGTCGGCGAGATCTCGGACGCCATGCGCCAGGTGTTTGGCGATCATTCCGCAACGCCCGATGTCGTCCATGATATCTACGGTGCCGCCTATGACGGCGATCCGGAATACCAGATGTTGGCGCAGCGCTTGTCACAGTTTGCCGAGGCAACCGCCCTCAAGCCGAAAATGCTGGTCGCCAAGCTCGGTCAGGATGGGCACGACCGCGGTGCCAAGGTGATTGCATCCGCCTTCGGCGATCTCGGTTTTGAGGTGGTGGCTGGACCGCTGTTCCAGACGCCGGAAGAGGCGGCGGATCTTGCCATTGCGGAAAAGGTGCAGGTTGTGGGCATGTCTTCGCTGGCGGCCGGCCACAAGACGCTTGGCCCGCAACTGGTGCAAGCGCTGCGGGCAAAGGGGGCGAAGGATATCATCGTGGTGATCGGCGGCGTCATTCCCCGCCAGGATTACCAGCACTTGCTGGATGCCGGCATTGCCGCCGTCTTCGGCCCCGGCACCAATGTGCTCGATGCCGCCCGCGCCATTCTTGATCTCATGGAAGGGCGGCGACGCAACGCCTGAGGAGAGGGCTGAGGAACGATTGCCGCGATCAAGCTCGCGCGGTTATCGTAACGCTCTCGGAAAAGTTCCTCGGTTTCAGTCCAGCAGGCGGCGGGCGGCGCGGCGGGCTTCTGCATCCGCCTCGAACACCTCGTCCATGGTGGTGGCCGGGGGCAGGTGAGCGAGCTCCTCCATCACTGCCTCGGTGACCTCGGCCATGGTGAGGAACCCGGTCGTGCCCGAAATGAAGGCTTCAAGCGATACTTCCTTGGCGCCGTTCAGCACGGCACCCTGCACGCCGCCGCGAACCATCGCCATCCGTGCCAGACGAAGGGCCGGGAAGCGCGTCTCGTCCGGAGCCTCGAAGTCGAGCCGTGCCAGCTTCGCAAAATCCAGTCGCTCGACCGGAAGCTGTGCGCGGCGAGGATATTGCAGGGCATAGCCGATGGCATGGCGCATGTCCGGCGCGCCGAGCTGGGCGAGTACCGATCCGTCCGCATAGCCGACCATGGAGTGGATGATCGATTGCGGATGCACGATTACCTCCACCTGATCGGGCGTCAGGTTGAACAGGTGTTTCGCCTCGATCATCTCCAGCGCCTTGTTGAACATCGAGGCGCTGTCGATGGAAATCTTCAGCCCCATCGACCAGTTGGGATGGGTGCGTGCCGTCTCCAGCGTCACATCGGCCATCTGGCTGCGCGAAAAGGTGCGGAACGGGCCGCCGGAGGCGGTCAGGATGACGCGCTCCACCGCATGGCGCTGGTTTTCCTCCAGCACCTGGAAGATCGCGTTGTGCTCGCTGTCGACGGGAAGCAACCGGCCGCCGCCCTGGCGGATGGCCCCCAAAAAAAGATCGCCGGCGGACACCAGGCATTCCTTGTTGGCGAGCGCGATGTCGGCGCCGCGGCGGGCCGCGGCCAGTGTCGGCGCAAGGCCGGCCGTGCCGACGATGGCGGCCATGACCACCTGCGCCTCTGCCTCCGCCGCTTC
Organism: Neorhizobium fuzhouense; assembly: GCF_042611105.1. Classification (NCBI taxonomy): domain Bacteria; kingdom Pseudomonadati; phylum Pseudomonadota; class Alphaproteobacteria; order Hyphomicrobiales; family Rhizobiaceae; genus Neorhizobium; species Neorhizobium fuzhouense. The sequence continues at coordinate 290,996 of NZ_JBHFFP010000005.1, forward strand.
CAGAAGCCCGCTCTGGCCAGCCGCCACTTCAATCCCGGTGCCGGACAAGGCGTCCTTCAGCGCGATATACTGGCTCTCGTCGGCGGTCACTGCAAGCCTTGCGCCATGGCCGATCGCCTGCTCGGCCAGCAGGGCGATATTACCGGCACCGGTCAGCGCCACCATGTCAAAGGCCTCGCGTCCGCCGAGATGGCGCACAACGTCCAGCGTATTGGTGCCGATGGAGCCGGTGGAGCCCAGGATGCTGATGCTGCGCTTTTCAATGGAGGTCATGCGTGAACGATCCGATGTCAGGTGTCGGTGATGTACAGGGCAAGCCTCTCGCTCACAAGCCGATTGGCCGCATTGATTTTGCGCCCCGCAGCCGCCACTTCAAGGCTATGATGGCACGCCATGGTGCGCGCGGGAGATGCGAATGACCGACAGAACAATCACGACCGCCTGCGCGATTGCCGGAGGCGGCCCGGCCGGCATGATGCTTGGCCTGCTTCTGGCGCGCGCCGGCGTCGATGTGACGGTGGTGGAAAAGCACCCCGATTTCCTGCGCGATTTTCGCGGCGACACCATCCACCCCTCGACACTGGAAATCATCTACGAACTTGGCCTTGAAGAGGCCTTCCTGAAACTTCCCCATACGCGTGCGCCAAAACTCTCGGCAGAAATCGGCGGTCGGCCGGTCACCATCGCGGATTTTTCGCGGCTTCCCGTGCGCAACAGGTTTATCGCCTTCATGCCGCAATGGGATTTTCTGGATTTCCTGGCGGGCGAAGCACGGCGCTATCCGAATTTCCGGCTGCTTCTTCAGGCAAAGGTGGCCAACGTTCAGACGGTGGGCAAGCGGGTGACGGGGCTTCTTCTGGAAACGCCGGACGGACCTGTCCGCCTGGATTCAACCCTGGTCGTTGCTGCAGACGGGCGCCACTCGGTGGTGCGTGAAAAGGCGGGACTTGAGGTGGAAACTTTTGGCACGCCCAGCGAAGTGGTCTGGATGAAGCTTTCCAAGCAGGAGGGCGATCCGGCCGAGACGATGGGACATGCCGGGCCGCGTCAGGGCTTCGTCCTCATCGACCGCGGTGATTACTGGCAGTGCGGCTACATCATCCGGCGCGGCACCTTTGCCGAGTTGCGGGCAGGCGATCTGGAAGCCTTTCGCGACAAGGTGCGTGCGGTCTCGCCGCTGCCGGCCGATCGCATGGCGGAAATTCAGACCTGGGAGGATGTCAGCCTGCTGCAGGTGCGCATCGACCGGCTGAAGACCTGGTGGCGGCCGGGGCTGATTGCGATTGGCGATGCGGCCCACGCGATGTCGCCCATCGGTGGCGTCGGCGTCAATCTGGCCATTCAGGATGCGGTTGCGGCCGCCAATCGGTTGGCAGCGCCGTTGCGGGAGGGGCGGTTGACAGATGCGGATCTCGCTGCCGTGGAACGACGCCGTCTATTTCCCACCCGCGCCACGCAAAAGCTGCAGTTGATGATGCGTTCCAGCCGCCGCAAGGACCAGGCCGTGGAGGAGAAAAGCAAGGGACCTCCCGCCTTCATCCGCGGCCTTGCGCGTTTTCCGCTTCTGTCGCATCTCGCCGGCCGGCTGATCGGGCTTGGCTTTCGCCGCGAACATGTCCGAGATGTCCGCTAGAGCGACTGCCGCGCGCTGATTTGGGTCGCGCCCGCGCATTGATCGCCCGGCGGGATGGCGAAAGCCTCGCTCCTGCTTTCTGCCGTAGTGTTGCCATCATCCTTCCAGATGCTAGTGTCATTCAAATAAATTTGATCAGGAGATAAGGCCGTTCGGTGTTTCCCGCTTCGCATCGAACAGTGACACCCGAACCCTTTTCGGTCCTTTATTTTGCAAAAAGACAGGCTGCTTGAAATCCAACACTTCTTGGCAGGGAATGGCCATGACCTTACACCATATGGATGAGACCCTCGTCCGAAACCTCGCCGCCACCTGCGACTGGCGAGACGCCCTGTCGCTGCCCAAAGCTTTGTTTGACTATGTGGCAGGTGTCATCGATGCACGAGAGCCGAGCGTCTATCTCATCGATCTTCTGCCATCGCTGACAGCGGCGATGCAATCTTTCCTCTCCGGGGTCGGCGCCTTCAACATGTCGCCACTGCCGGAAACGGAAGTAGCCATCAGGCGAAGCCGTCTAGTTGACTGCCTGGACGCATTCATGGACGAGGCCCGTCTCAGCCGGCAGAGTGTCGTCTTCCTCGATACGCTGCGCAGCGGCGATCGAACTTAGTCCATTATGTTAGCGCTGTCTTTTGCATGGCATTCGCCAGGTCGGACCCGGCGGGGAGGCTCGATGTCTGGTGCCGATGCAAGCGCTGACGATTTTGTGGAGGCGCCGGCCTTCGCTTTTCAGCTGAACGTCCCATATGAGGGCTGCATTCGCGCGTCTTGCCGCGCTTTGCCAGATATGGGCGTAGAGCTCCCCGGCCAGCGATCACCATCCTGACGCTGGCCTGGCAACTCTCGCCATGCCAACCGATGGACGCTTTTGAATGACATCAGCCCTTGGCCGTCCGGCTTCTCCGCTGAAACGCCTGCGATCCGGTTCCGCCGATGAGTGAACCGGGCGAGGAAGGCCGTAAGCCGAGCCTTGCTGAGACAATCGAGGCGCTTCCCCTGAGGCTTGAGGCGGAGCGGACGACGCTTGGCCAATTGCTGGCAGTGCTTGGCGATCATGCGACGGCGCTGGTCTTGCTGGTCTTTTCCATCCCCGCCATCATCCCGACGCCGGGAATTCCGGCAGGCTTCGTGTTCGGCACGGCCCTTGCACTTCTGGCGGTGCAATTGGTCATCGGCGCCGATCGCTTTTTTCTTCCCGCAAGACTTGCGCGCGTCAATGTTCCCCACCGCCTGTTAGAGGCCATGGCCGTGCGGCTTGGGCCAAAACTTGGCAAACTTGAAACCTGGCTCAAACCGCGTTGGAAGATGCTGAGCGGCAAGCGGGCGCTCAGACCACTTGGCCTCTTCATCTTCGTGATGGCGGTGCTGATCGCCCTGCCAATCCCGTTCGGCAACGTTCTGCCGGGCCTTGCTATCTTCTTCATCGCGCTTGGCCTTGCCCAGCGGGACGGCCTGGCCATTGGCGGCGGCCTTTTCTTCGGTGTTGCCGCCATGGCCTTCAGCGCCTTCATCCTGCTGGGAGGCTGGTGGCTGATCAGCGACTGGCTCGGATGGAGCAGTGGCCCGTCAGCTGGGGTGTAGGCGGCAAGGGAAGACCCCGCCGAGTGCCAAGCAAAGCCCATCTAAAGAGCCTGCTTGCATCTACATGCAGCAAAGAAAATGGTGTCCACGAGAGGATTCGAACCTCCGACCCCAGGATTCATACCACTTCGGCTTTCGCCGCCGCTTGCGCGTTCGTGGTCTGGACTGTCCCTTCACCATGGACCTTTCGGCCTTTAGGTGCTGCCCATCCAGTCTCTACACCTTCACCGGACTTTCGTCCGGAGCTTGGCTCGGGATTGGCAAGCTGGAAGCCCAGCGTAGCGTTCCCCGACTTTGAGCAGATCAATTGCGGCGTTTCCGACCGCAACTCCCAATTGTATTCAGGAATCCTGTGCTCTATCCTGCTGAGCTACGTGGACAATTCGGGTGGCGGTTTCATAACCCAGCCTTTGCCGTCGGGCAAGGGCGAAGGCGGTCAATCGTGCCGATCACCCGCCCTCTTTGCGGGATGCCTCAATCTGTGAGGCGCTGTTCGGCAAGCTTCACCCAGTAGGAAATGCCATAGCCGAGCGCCTCGTCGTTGAAGTCATAAGCCGGGTTGTGCAGGGCGGCCGTCGGACCATTGCCGATCATGATATAGGCCCCGGGACGGGCCTGCAGCATGAAGGCAAAGTCCTCGCCCGCCATGCTGGGATCGACCTCGGTATTGACGTTCGGCGCCCCGACGATATCGATTGCGGCGCGCGCCGCATGCACGGTTTCCTCGGGATGATTGACGGTGACCGGGCAGGCGCGCTCGTAATCCACTTCGGCGACCGCCCCATTGGCCAGCGCAATGCCCTCGGCGATCTGGCGAATGCGCTGTTCCGCCATATCACGCACGGCCTCGTCGAGGCTGCGCACGGTGCCCGTCAGAAGCGCCTCTTCCGGAATGATGTTGTGGGTGGTGCCGGCGTGAAACTGCGTGATGGAAACGACCACCGAGCGCAGCGGATTGGCATTGCGTGCGGCAATCATCTGCAGGCCGCCGACGATCTGCGCGCCGATGACGATCGGATCGGCCGTCCGGTGCGGCTCTGCCGCATGGCCGCCACGACCCTTGATGGTGATCGAGAATTTGTCTGGTGCGGCCATGATGCCGCCCTTGCGGATGGCAAACGTGCCAAGCGGCATGCCCGGCATGTTGTGCATGCCATAGACTTCGGCAATGTTGAAACGCTCCATCATGCCATCTTCGACCATGGCCAGCGCACCGCGCCCGCCTTCCTCCGCCGGCTGGAAGATCACGGCCACAGCGCCGTTGAAGTTGCGTGTCTCGGAGAGATATTTGGCCGCCCCGAGCAGCATGGCGGTGTGGCCATCATGGCCGCAGGCATGCATCTTGCCTTCATGTCTGGAGGCCCAGGGCTTGCCGGTAATCTCTGAAAGCGGCAGGGCATCCATGTCGGCGCGAAGGCCGATCACGCGGGTGCTTTCGCCGCGTCCGCGGATGATGCCCACCACACCGGTGCGGCCGATCCCGGTCACGATCTCGTCAACGCCGAACTCCCGAAGCCGGGCTTCCACGAAGGCTGCGGTTTCCTCAACATCATACAGCAGGCCCGGATTCTCATGGATATGGCGCCGCCACGCACTGGCTTCCTCATGCATTTCGGCGGCTCTGTTCAAGATCGGCATTGCAGCTTCCTGTCGCGTCTCTGGGCTTCGGCATCGGTGCGGGCGAATACCCGTGCGGCGATATTGCGCTGCGGAATTGACGGAATCAATGATCTTTGCCATTGCTTTGCCGCAGAGGCGATATAACCGCCGCAGCTTCCCCGCGATCACCACGAGGCCGCGCCTTGCTTTCCAGCCTGAACCGTTCCCCTGCCGTTTCAAGGTCATGCGCCGCGCTTGCGGCTGCCGTGCTTGCGCTCGGTGCCTTTTCGACACCCGCTTCGGCCAACCCGAAAATGGTGGTGGATGTGCGCAGCGGCCAGGTGTTTGCCCATCAGGAAGCCTTCCGCAAATGGTATCCGGCCTCGCTGACCAAGTTGATGACGGTTTATGTGACCTTCAAGGCGCTGAAGGAAGGGCGGCTGTCGCTCGAAACGCCGGTGGTCATGAGCCGCAAGGCCGTCGACCAGCCGGCCAGCAAGATGTACCTGAAGCCTGGCGCCACGATGTCTCTCGACAGCGCGCTGAAGATCCTGATGGTCAAATCGGCCAATGACGTGGCTGTTGGCGTTGCCGAAACCGTGGGTGGCTCGACGGACCAGTTCGTTGCCATGATGAATGCGGAAGCGGCGCGGCTTGGCATGTCGTCCTCGCATTTCATCAATCCGCATGGACTGCCGGGCAAGGGGCAATTTACCACAGCCCGCGACCTTGCTGTTCTGGCCGTGCAGCTTCGCCGGCAGTTTCCGGAATATGCCAGCTATTTTGCGCTGGAAGGCATCACGACGGGCGCCAAGGATTATCCCAATTACAACATGCTGATCGGCCGTTTCGAAGGAGCGGACGGCATGAAGACCGGCTTCATCTGCGCCTCCGGCTTCAACCAGGTCTCGTCGGCCACGCGCAACGGTCGCACGCTGGTCTCTGTCGTGCTCGGTTCTGACAGCCTTGCCGGACGGTCCGACGAATCCGCCGATCTCCTGCAGGCGGCGTTTACCGGCGCGCAGACGCCCGCGGGCACACTTTCGAGCCTTGCGCCTTACGGGCCGGATCGGGACGCGGTTGTGGATGTGAGCGCCGAAATCTGCAATCCGAAGGCCGCCAAGGTGCGCAGCGAAGGTCGCGATGAGGCCGGCCGCATGGTGCTGCATTCGCCCTATATCAAGGAAATGACGCGGCCGCCGGCGTTCAGCCTTGCCGATATCATCAATCCGGCAGCGCCCGTTGAAGCTGCGGCGACAAAGGCCGGCACTGGCCAGGCCGCTGCAGGCCAGATCCTCAACGTGCCACTGCCCATTCCGCGCCCGACCTTCTGATCGGCAGGCCTTTTCGGCCCGCGTCGACCGGGGCGTTACCACCACGAATCACGAGGACGAAGAGATGCCCTCTCCAGCCGAACGCATTCCCGTCTCCATCCTGACCGGATTTTTGGGAGCGGGCAAATCGACACTGCTCAACCGGATCCTGAAGGATCCGGAAGCCCGCGATACGGCCGTCATCATCAATGAATTCGGCGAGGTCGGCATCGACAATTTCCTGGTCGAAACCTCTGGCGATACGCTGCTGGAACTCTCCAACGGCTGCCTCTGCTGCACCGTGCGCGGTGAACTGGTCGAAACGCTCGCCTCGCTGGTCGATCAGATCCAGACAGGCCGCCTGAAGCCGATCCGCCGGGTGGTGATCGAGACGACCGGCCTTGCCGACCCGGCTCCGGTCATGCAGGCAGTCATGGGCAATCCCGTCATTGCCCAGAGTTTTGCGCTGGAGGGCGTGGTGACGGTGGTGGATGCGGTCCACGGCCTTGCGACACTGACGCGCCACCCGGAAGCGCTGAAGCAGGTGGCGGTGGCAGACCGGCTTGTGCTGACGAAGCAGACGCTTGCCGCGAAGGAGGAGGTGCCGCTTCTGCTGCAACGTCTCCACGCGCTCAATCCGCGCGCGAAACGGGTGGATGGCGACAGCCCTGAAGCCGGCGCGGCGTCGCTTCTCCTCAACGGGCTCTACGACCCGGACACGAAGATCGCCGATGTCGGACGCTGGCTGAGCGAGGAGCAGGCGCTGGAGAACGACGCGCACCATCATCACGACGATCATCACCACCATGATCACGATCACCACCATGGCGACCACCACCATCACGCCCATAATCACCATCATGCCCCTCATGATGTCACCCGCCATGGCGCCGATATCCGCTCCTTCTCGCTTGTTCATGACCGGCCGATCGACCCGATGGCGCTCGACATGTTCATCGACCTCCTGCGGTCGGCGCATGGAGAAAAACTGCTGCGCATGAAGGCCATCGTGAACCTTTCCGACAATCCGGAGCGGCCACTGGTGCTGCATGGCGTGCAGAGCATCTTTCACCCGCCGGAACGGCTGGCGCGCTGGCCGGAAGGCAGTGATCGGCGCAGCCGCATGGTGTTGATCACGCAAGGTCTGGCGGAAGGCTTCGTGAAAGATCTTTTTGCCGCTTTTACCGGCGAGCCGCGCATCGACCGGCCGGATCGCGCAGCACTCGAGGACAATCCGCTCGCGGTTCCGGGATTCCGCTTCTGAGGTCTTCTTTACGCGCCGCCAGGGGCCGTCGGCGCGCTGTCGGCCGCATCCACATCCTTGCGGATGAAAAAGCGATGTCCGTCTGCGGTCTTTTCCTGGGAAAGAAGTGTATGGCCATCCTCCCGGCAGAAGTGGGGGATATCGAGCCCTGCGAGCGGATCGGTGGTGTCGACGACGAGCACTGTTCCGACGGGAAGCCGGCCGAGTTTCCGCCGGGTCTTCAAAACAGGCAGGGGGCATTTAAGCCCCCTGAGATCGTAGACCTGGTGATCATAGACCTGGTCGGGCATTTGATGCCCTACCACAATTTCCAGAATGGCTTCTTCTTCTCGTCCGTCGAAGGATCCTGGACCGTCTGGACCGAGGCATAGGCCAAGGGGTTCGGCGCCGGAACGGGAATGGCGCCGGCCGTGGCGGGCGGGATGAACGCCGTATGCTGCGCGCCGGCATTTCCGGCATTCATCGCTGTCGTCACAGACATGCTGCTGCGGCCACCCGGCATCACCGCCGCCGTCTGCGAACCGGTCGCGGCAAGGCGATCCTGCTTTGGCGCAGCGCCGGATGCCGCTGAAGTGGCATTTGCCGAGGCAAGCATGGTGCCCGCCGGCTTGGCCGCCTTGTTGAGGCGCTGCGCCATCAGCGCTTCGAATTCGTCCTGCTTCAACAGCTTGCCGGCCTGCAGCGAGGAGCCGGTCGGCGCATAGGCAATGTCGCGGCCCTTGCGCTTGTCGGCAACGATCGCCTTGCGCTCGGCCTCGGTCGGCTCATACCACACCTTGCCGTCCAGCTTGTCGATGGCCTTGGTATAGGCAAGCTTGTAGTCCTTGTCATAGGTGGCAAGAGAGGCCGCAAGCGCCGGCGGCGTCGTCATCGGCGGGCAGGCGGCGGCCGCTGAGGGCGTGCCGGAAATCTGCTGGTTGAAGACATACTTCTTCTCGCAGACATTGACCTCGGGCGGACGCTTGGTCACCTCGAAATTGTCGTAGCCGACCTTCAGCATGTTCCAGAATTCGATGTTCTCGCTGTTGCGGTGGCGCGCCATGTTTTCCGCCGTCATGCGGAACGGCAGCGCCTGCAACTGCACGGTAGACTGGCCGCCCTTGAAGGCGTCGCGCGCAAAGGCGTAGATCTCCAGGATCTGCTCGTCCGTCATCGAATAGCAGCCGGACGAAGAGCAGGCACCATGGATCATCAGGTTCGAACCGGTCCGGCCATTGGCGGCATCGTAGCGGTTGGGAAAGCCGGTATTGATGGCGAGGTAATATTTGGAGTTGGGATTGAGATGCGCCGGCGTCAGGCTGTAGAAGCCTTCCGGCGCCTGTCGATCGCCTTCCTTCACCTTCGGGCCCAGCTTGCCGGACCAGGCGCAGATGTCGTATTCCGCGATCTTGTCGAAGCGGTTGTCCGCCTTCGCCTTCCAGATCTCCATCTTGCCTTCTTCCTTGAAGACGCGAATCATGATCGGCGAATTGCGCGGCATGTCCTTCTTCTGCATTTCCGCAACAATGCGGTCGGGAAGCGGCTGCTCGACCTTGTTCTTGACCTTGGAGAGGTCAACGGCGGTGTCGAGCGTATCGTTGCAGCCCGCAAGAGCGGTGGCCATCAGAAGGATATAGGCGATGTTTTTCAAGCGCATCGGGACAATCACGTTCAACGATCAACGGACAGGCTGATCCGGTGGGTATCAGTCTAATCGTAAATAAAGCGGTAAGCTTTACATTCTCTTAAGTGCAGGCATGCCTGCACGAAATCGTGAAGACTGGCGCAGTTTGCGCCACTCCAAGTGACAGTTGATCAGAGATTGCGGCCGATTTCCAGAAATTTCTGCCGGCGGGCCTTGCGCACGTCGTCCGGCGACAGCTGTCCCAGTTCCTGCAGCGTGCTTTCAATCAGTGCGCCGGTGGCATCGATGACCGTTTCCGGTTCGCGATGCGCGCCGCCAAGCGGTTCGGGAATGATGCCGTCAATGACGCCGAGACCCTTCAGGTCTTCGGCCGTGATCTTCATGTTGGTGGCGGCTTCGCGGGCGCGGGTCGAATCGCGCCACAGGATGGACGCAGCCCCTTCCGGCGAAATGACCGAATAGATGGCATGCTCGAGCATGAACACCTTGTTGCCGGTCGCAATGGCAATCGCACCGCCGGAGCCGCCTTCACCGATGACGATCGAAATCATCGGCACCCGCAGGCCAAGGCAGGCCTCGGTGGAACGGGCAATGGCTTCCGCCTGGCCGCGCTCTTCGGCTCCCACGCCCGGATAGGCGCCGGCCGTATCAACCAGCGAGATGACCGGCAGGCCGAAACGATCGGCCATTTCCATGACGCGGATGGCCTTGCGATAGCCTTCCGGACGCGGGCTGCCGAAATTGTGCTTGATGCGCGACTTGGTGTCGTTACCCTTTTCCTGGCCGATGATGGCAACAGGCTGGCCGCGGAAACGGGCAAGCCCGGCCTGGATGGCGGCATCCTCGCCAAACGAGCGATCGCCGGCAAGCGGCGTGAAATCGGTAAACAGGCGCTTCTGATAGTCGATGAAGTGCGGGCGCTGCGGATGGCGGGCCACCTGCGTCTTCTGCCAGGCGTTGAGCTTGGAATAGATCTCCAGCATCGCCTCGCGCACGCGCACTTCCAGACGCTGGATCTCGTCGGAGGTATCGATGCTCTCATCTTCCGTCGCGAGTTTCTTCAACTCGTGGATCTTGCCCTCCAGGTCGGAGATTGGCTTTTCGAAGTCGAGATAGGTCTGCATGAGCTCCGTTTTCCGATCGTTTTGGCGGTGTCACCGCCCTCCCGCACGCGCTCTATTCGGGGTTTTTGCTGCTTTTTGCAAGGGGGTGATGCATTTCCACCACGTCCCTCAGCCTTTCCTCCAGCACATGCGTATAGATTTGTGTTGTGGAAATGTCCGAGTGACCCAGCAGTTCCTGCACCACGCGCAGATCCGCTCCGTTCTGCAGGAGGTGGCTGGCAAAGGCATGGCGCAGCACATGCGGCGAGATGGCCGAGGTCCGGATGCCGGCGCGGGCGGCAAGCTCCTTAAGGTCGCGGGCAAAGACCTGCCGCGGCAGAAATCCCTGCTTGCCGCTGGAGGGAAAAAGCCAGGGGCTGTCGGCGTGTCTTTCGTCTTCGCCGGCCCGCGTCCGGGTGTCCCGGTAGAGCGCAAGCGCTGAAATGGCCGATCGCGACAAGGGAACAAGCCGCTCCTTGTTGCCCTTGCCCCGGATCATCAGAAAGCGGCCTTCGTGATCCAGCACCTTGGCGGGCAGCGAAACCAGTTCGCTCACCCGCATGCCCGTCGCATAGAGAAGTTCAAGCAGCGCCAGCATCCGCACCCGCCCGACGGCGCCGGGATCGGGGTTTTCCGCCTCTGCGGTCGCCTGTGCCAGCAGCCGGCTGACATCCGCTTCGCTCAGCGTCTTCGGCAGGGCGCGGGATTTTTTCGGTGCGTCCAGAATGGATGTCGGGTCGTCGCCGCGCAGGTCTTCGGCATAGAGGAACTTATAGAACTGCCGCATGGCCGACAGCCGGCGTGCCTGCGAGGAGGCGGCAAAGCCCTGCTTTGTCAGATGGGCGAGATAATCGGTGAGGTCGGTCGTCGTTGCGGCAAGCAGGCTTGTCTTGCGGGTCGACAGGAAGCCGTCGAGATCGTCGAGATCACGCTGGTAGGAGGCAAGCGTATTGTCTGCCGCGCCCCGCTCGGCGCTCATCATTTCCAGAAAGGCTTCCGCATGGGCGCGGGAGAGATCGGCCATCGGGCCCTGTCCTCTTAGGGTTGCGGCGGGTTGAGGCGCTCGGAGGGAACGCGCACCGTGACGTCGCGCTCGCGCGGTTCCACCAGATAGACCAGTGCCACCAGGCTCCCGTAGATCAGGCCGCAGAGGACGGCGATGATGAACAGGAAACGAAAGAGAGTTGGCATTGGCTGCTCCGCATCAATTCGGGCCATCTTATGAGGAAAGCCGAAGGCAAGCGCAAGAACCCAGGGCCGGCCGGCATGTTTCAAGCCGCTGCGGCTTGACGCTGCGGCGCCATTTGTCGATACGGTTTGCATGCAGGGAGCGCCAGAGGACAGTGTTGACACCGCGATGCCCGATCTTGTGACACAGCAGACAGTGGCGAGCACGCTTGCCGAACGGGCGCGCGCTGCCCTGGGTGGCCGCAATCTGATTTTCGTCGGCCTGATGGGAGCCGGCAAATCGGCCGTCGGTCGCGTCGTCGCCCAGCAGCTTGCCTTGCCCTTCATTGATACGGATGCCGAGATCGAGCGTGTGTCGCGCATGACCATTCCTGAACTCTTTGCCAACTACGGCGAGCAGGAATTTCGTGCTCTTGAGACACGCGTGATGGAGCGCCTTGTGCGGGGCGGACCGCGGGTGATTTCCACTGGCGGTGGCGCCTTTATCAACGAGCGCACGCGCGCCGCCATTCGCGCTGGCGGCCTGTCTTTGTGGTTGCGCGCCGAGCTGGACATCCTCTGGGAGCGCGTCAACAAGCGTGACAACCGACCGCTTCTGAAAACCGAGAACCCGAAGCAGACGCTGGAAAACCTGATGCACCAGCGTTACCCGATCTATGCGGGAGCCGACCTCACCGTCGAATCGCGCGACGTGCGCAAGGAGGCCATGGCACAGGAAGTGCTGGCCGCCATCGCCGCACTTTCCAAGGAAGGCAGAGAGAATGACTGAGCAAGCACCCCGCCGCGACGAACGCCTGGTGCATGTGCCGCTGGGCGATCGGGCATACGACATTCTCATCGGACCCGACCTGATTGCCCATGCCGGTGGCGAAATCACCGCGCGCCTGAAGGGCCGCCGCGCCGCCATCGTCACCGATGAGCATGTCGCCCCGCTCTATCTCGAGCCGTTGATGGACAGCCTGCAGACCGATGGCATCGAGGCCGTGTCGCTCACCCTGCCCGCCGGTGAAAAGACCAAGAGCCTCGAGCCGCTGGCCGCTGTCTGCGATATGGCGCTTGCCGCCCGCATCGAGCGCAACGATTGCATCATTGCGCTCGGCGGTGGCGTGATCGGCGATCTCGCCGGCTTTGCCGCCGGCATCGTGCGCCGCGGCGTGCGCTTCGTGCAGATCCCGACGACGCTGTTGTCGCAGGTCGATTCCTCCGTCGGCGGCAAGACCGGCATCAACAGCCGCCACGGCAAGAACCTGCTCGGCGTCTTCCATCAGCCGGATCTGGTCCTTTCCGATACCTCCGCCCTCGATAGTTTGAGCGAGCGTGAATTCCGCGCCGGTTATGCCGAAGTTGCCAAATACGGGCTGATCGACAAGCCGGAGTTTTTCGACTGGCTGGAAAAGAACTGGATGGACGTCTTTGCCGGCGGCCCCGCCCGCGCCGAGGCAATTGCGCTGAGCTGCCAGGCGAAAGCCGATGTGGTGGTGGAAGACGAGCGCGAAACGGGCCGCCGGGCGCTCCTCAATCTCGGCCACACCTTTGGCCACGCGCTGGAAGCGGCCACGCAGTATGACAGCAGCCGGCTTGTTCATGGTGAGGGTGTTGCAATCGGCATGGTGCTGGCGCATCGTTTCTCCGCGCGCATGAACCTCGCGAGCCCGGACGACGCCAGGCGCGTCGAGGCGCATCTGAAGGCGGTAGGGCTTCCGACGGAAATGTCCGATATCCCGGGCGAGCTGCCGCCGAGCGACGTTCTGATGAACGCCATTGCCCAGGACAAGAAGGTGAAAAGCGGCAAGCTCACTTTCATCCTGACGCGCGGCATCGGCCAGTCCTTCGTCGCTGATGACGTGCCGGCCTCCGAGGTTCTGGCTTTCCTCGAAGAAACACGGCAGGGGTGATGCAGGAGATTTTGACCTTTCTCTCCGATTACTGGCTTACACTGGCCTCCGTGCTTTTGCTGATCTTGCTGTCGGCCTTTTTCTCCGGGTCGGAGACGGCGCTGACGGCGGCCTCGCGGGCGCGCATGCACACGCTGCATGCCAATGGCGATGAGCGGGCTGGCCTTGTCGGACGGTTGATCGAGCGACGTGACCGGTTGATCGGCGCGCTTCTGATCGGCAACAATCTCGTCAATATTCTGGCCTCGTCCTTGACCACCAGCCTGTTTCTCGGCCTGTTCGGCCAGACGGGCGTCGCCTTCGCCACGATCGTCATGACGGTCCTGCTGGTCGTCTTTTCCGAAGTGCTGCCGAAAAGCTGGGCGATTTCAGCACCTGACCGGTTCGCCATGGTGGTGGCGCCGGTGGTGCGCGTCTATGTCGGCATTGCCGGGCCGCTTTCGAGCGGCGTCAATGCCGTGGTGCGTTTCATCCTGTCGATCTTCGGCATCAACCTGTCGGAAGGCACGTCGATGCTGTCGGCGCATGAGGAGCTGCGCGGCGCGCTTGATCTCCTCCATCGCGAAGGCTCCTTCATCAAGGCCGACCGCGACCGGCTGGGCGGGCTGCTGGACCTGGAAGAACTGGAAGTCTCCGATGTGATGAAGCACCGCACGGTGATGCGGGCCATCAATGCTGACGATGCGCCGGACGTGGTGGTGCGCGCAGTGCTGGAAAGTCCCTTCACCCGCATGCCGCTGTGGCGCAACACCACCGAAAACATCATCGGCATCGTGCATGCCAAGGATCTTTTGCGGGCGCTGGCCGAACCGGATATGGAGCCGCGCGATCTGGATATCGTGAAAATCGCGCAGAAACCCTGGTTCGTGCCGGACACGACGAGCCTCAAGGACCAGCTGAACGCCTTCCTGCGGCGCAAGATGCATTTTGCTGTCGTCGTCGATGAGTATGGCGAGGTCCAGGGCATCGTGACGCTGGAGGATATTCTGGAAGAAATCGTCGGGGACATTGCCGACGAGCATGATCTGGAAATCCAGGGTGTGCGCCAGGAAGCCGATGGCTCGATCGTGGTCGATGGTGCCGTGCCCATCCGTGACCTGAACCGTGCTCTCGACTGGACGCTGCCGGATGAGGAGGCAACCACCATTGCCGGCCTCGTCATCCACGAATCAAAGCTGATCCCGCAGGAGCGCCAGGCGTTTACCTTCTATGGCAAGCGCTTCATCGTGATGAAGCGCGAAAAGAACCGCATCACCAAGCTGCGCATTCGCCCGGCAGAAGACATGCCGCTGCCGGGCTGATCACCAGCGGGTCGGCTCGCCGGGGGCTGCGGCCTCGACGGCGAGCGCATGCAGGCCCGCATCCAGTTCCGCCTTCAGAAGATCGTTCACCATCCGGTGGCGCTGCAGCCGGGTCAGACCGGAAAAACGCTCCGACACGACACGAACCCGCATGTGGCTCTCGCCGGTGCCGGTCATGTCCGGCTGGTGGCCGGCATGATGATGGCTCTCGTCGATCACATCCAGCCGTTCAGGCGTGAGATGGTGCAAGAGTGTGGCTTCGATACGGGAACGAACGGACATTTTCAGGGTTCCTGGGGCTGTCGCGGAGGGCGTCCCAGAAACCAGTAACAAACCGCTTTGTCAATTCTTGTCCTGCCCCGTCCGGCACCCCATAATGGGCTTACATGAAATTGGATTCCAAATATTTTGACCGTATCCGGACGCGCCGGAAAAGGGAGCAGGACGCCGTTCCTGAGGCCCCGACGTGCCAGTGGGACGGTTGTGACAAGCCGGGTGCCCATCGCGCCCCCGTGGGTCGCAATGCCGAGGGCCAGTTCTTCCTGTTCTGCTTTGAGCATGTGAAGGAATACAACAAGGGCTACAACTACTTCTCCGGCCTCTCCGACAGCGAGATCGCCCGCTACCAGAAGGAGGCGATCACCGGGCATCGTCCCACCTGGACAGTCGGCGTCAACAAGTCGGCCAAGGATGCGCCGTTGCAGCAGACCATGCGATCCGGCTCGGCGGCCAGCTTCAACCGGGTGAAGGATCCCTTCGGTTTCGTGCGGGAAGGGCGCGCCAGTGCCCAGGCCCAGCCGGCCGTGCGCAAACTAAAGACGCTGGAAGCCAAGGCTTTCGATACAATGGGCTTGACCGCAGGCGCCACGGCGGCTGAAATCAAGAGCCGCTACAAGGAACTGGTGAAGAAACATCACCCGGATGCCAATGGCGGCGATCGTGGCTCGGAGGAACGTTTTCGCGCCGTGATACAGGCCTACCAATTGTTAAAGCAGGCAGGTTTCTGCTAAGTCGTTGCCATTCATGGCAGCAAGAATTGCGGCCGGACCGGCAAGGTGCGGCATGGAGTGGTGATGAGCAAAATCGATCTTGATATTTCCAACCTGCCCGACACGACGGTTTCCGTTCGGGATGTCTTTGGCATTGATTCGGACCTGCGCGTTCCGGCCTACAGCAACAGCGACCCCTACGTTCCCGAACTGGACCCGGATTATCTGTTCGACCGGGACACGACGCTTGCGATCCTTGCGGGCTTTGCCCACAACCGCCGCGTGATGGTGTCCGGTTTTCACGGCACGGGCAAATCGACGCATATCGAGCAGGTCGCCGCCCGCCTCAACTGGCCCTGCGTGCGCATCAACCTCGACAGCCATGTCAGCCGTATCGACCTCGTCGGCAAGGACGCCATCGTCCTCAAGGAAGGCAAGCAGGTCACCGAATTCAAGGATGGCATCCTGCCCTGGGCCTACCAGCACAATGTCGCGCTCGTTTTTGACGAATACGATGCCGGTCGCCCGGACGTGATGTTCGTCATCCAGCGCGTGCTGGAATCCTCTGGCCGCCTGACGCTTCTCGACCAGAGCCGCGTCATCCGTCCTCACCCGGCCTTCCGCCTGTTTGCAACGGCAAACACGGTCGGTCTCGGCGATACAACCGGCCTCTATCACGGCACGCAGCAGATCAACCAGGCGCAGATGGACCGCTGGTCGATCGTCACAACGCTGAACTACCTGCCGCACCAGAAGGAAGTCGATATCGTTGCCGCCAAGGTCAAGAGCTTCGGCAAGACGGCCGAAGGTCGCGATACGGTGTCGAAGATGGTGCGCGTGGCCGACATGACGCGCTCGGCCTTCGTCAACGGCGACCTGTCGACCGTGATGAGCCCGCGTACCGTCATCACCTGGGCGGAAAATGCGGAAATCTTCGGCGATGTCGCCTTCGCCTTCCGTATCACCTTCCTCAACAAGTGCGACGAGCTGGAACGCACGCTGGTGGCCGAACACTATCAGCGCGCCTTCGGCGTCGAGCTGAAGGAAAGCGCCGTGAACATGGTTCTCGGCGCCTGAGGCAGGACGGCAGACGGACAGGATAAGCGATATGGCAGGCCGCGGCGATAATTCCACAGCAAAGGCTGGCACACCGGTGGATACCGAGCCGTTGCGCCGGGCCATTACCGGATGCGTGCGCTCGATTGCCGGCAGCGCCGAGGTGGAGGTCTCCTTCGCCAACGAGCGGCCGGGCATGGCGGGCGAACGCATCCGTCTGCCGGAAATCTCCAAGCGTCCGACCGCCTATGAGCTGGCAGTGACCCGCGGGCTCGGCGATTCCATGGCGCTTCGCTTGGCCTGCCATGACAGCAACATCCATGCAACGATGGCGCCGCAGGGCAGCGATGCCCGCGCCGTCTTCGATGCGGTGGAGCAGGCGCGGGTGGAATCGCTCGGCTCCATCCGCATGGCCGGCGTTGCCAGCAATATTGCCACCATGAACACGGAAAAATACGCCAAGGCGAACTTCTCCGGTGTCGAGCGGCAGGAAGATGCGCCGATCGGCGAAGCCATGGCGATGCTGGTACGCGAAAAGCTGACCGGCGAAAAGCCGCCGGCCAGCGCCGGCAAGGTGCTCGATCTCTGGCGCCCCTTCTTCGATGAAAAGGTGGCCGGTGATCTCGACAGCCTGAAGACCGTGATCGAAGACCAGCAGGCCTTCGGCAAGCTCGTGCGTCACATGCTCTCCTCCATGCAGATGGCGGAAGACTACGGCGATGACGAAAGCCAGCCGGAGGAGATGGAAAACGAGAACGAGGAAGAGCAGCCGCGCAGCAACGAGACCGAAAACGACGAGGTTGACGAGGAGGCCGGTTCCGACGCGGCTCCTGCCGAAGAGAGCCAGGCCGCCGAAGAGCAGCTTGATGATGGCGAGATGGACGGCGCCGAAATGTCCGACGACGAGATGTCGGACGAAGACGATGACCAGTCCGAGACGCCTGGCGAAACGCGCCGGCCCAACATGCCTTTCGACGATTTCAACGAGAAGGTGGATTACCACATCTTCACGCAGGAATTCGACGAGGAGATTCTGGCCGAGGAATTGTGCGACGAGGCCGAACTCGACCGGCTGCGCGCCTTTCTCGACAAGCAGCTGGCGCATCTGCAGGGGGCCGTCGGGCGGCTTGCAAACCGCCTGCAGCGCCGCCTGATGGCGCAGCAGAACCGCTCCTGGGATTTCGATCTGGAAGAGGGCTATCTCGATCCGGCCCGCCTTGTGCGCCTTGTCATCGATCCGATGCAGCCGCTTTCGTTCAAGCGCGAGCGCGACACGCAGTTCCGCGATACGGTCGTGTCGCTGGTCATCGATAATTCCGGTTCGATGCGCGGCCGGCCGATCACGGTTGCCGCCACCTGCGCCGATATTTTGGCCCGCACGCTTGAGCGCTGCGGCGTGAAGGTGGAAATCCTTGGCTTCACCACCAAGGCGTGGAAGGGCGGCCAGAGCCGCGAGCAGTGGCTGGCCGGTGGCAAGCCGCCGACGCCCGGCCGCCTCAACGACCTGCGCCATATCGTCTACAAGTCGGCCGATGCGCCTTGGCGCCGCTCGCGCCGCAACCTTGGTCTGATGATGCGCGAAGGCCTGCTCAAGGAAAACATCGATGGCGAGGCGCTGATGTGGGCGCATAACCGCCTGATCGCCCGCCCTGAGCAGCGCAAGATCATGATGATGATTTCCGACGGCGCGCCGGTCGACGATTCGACGCTGTCGGTCAATCCGGGCAACTACCTGGAGCGCCACCTGCGCGCCGTGATCGACCAGATCGAGAACCGCTCGCCCGTCGAGCTTCTGGCGATCGGCATCGGCCATGACGTGACGCGCTATTATCGCCGCGCAGTCACCATCGTGGATGCGGATGAACTGGCCGGTGCGATGACGGAACAGCTGGCTTCGCTGTTTGACGAGAAGGCCGCCGGCGGTCTGGGAGCCCGCGCGCGGCGCGCAAGCTAGCGCGTCCGCAAATGCTGCGTCGCGCGGTCCGTGCCCTCTGCCTTTGCACGGCGCTCGGGGTTTATCTTGCGCCGGAATCCGGGGCCGCTCCGAGCATTATCTCGGAGAGCCTGCCTGCACCGGTGGTCGCAAAAACCATTACAAGCTTCAAAGCGGGTTCGGACCAGACACGGTTCGGCGCCTTCGAGTTTGTGGGCGGCCTGCAACTCACCTCCAGCGAGCCGCTGTTCGGCGCTTGGTCCAGCTTTCGCGTGCGCGCTGATGGCGTGCATTTCGTTGGCGTTGCGGACACCGGCCACTGGCTGACAGGACGGCTCGAGCGGGATGCCGAGGGGCGCCTGTCGGGGCTTGCCGAGGTGAGGATCACCCCCATGCGCGATGCGCGCGGCGAAGAACCGCGAGTCAAAGGCGATATCGATGCCGAGGGGCTTGCCCTGCGACGGGGCCAGGCCATCGTCAGTTTCGAGCGCCGCCACCGGGTGGATATCTATCCCGATCCGGGCTTCGAGCACGCAAGGCCGGAGCGCAGCCTTGATATCCTGATCCCGAAGCGGGAATTGCGCAGCAATGGCAGCCTCGAAACCGTACTGGTCGCGCCGTCCGAAAGCGCCCTGAAAGGGGCCGTCCTCACCATTGCCGAACAGAGCGTGGATGCAGACGGCAACCTTTATGCCGCCATTCTGGAAGGGCCGCTAAAGGGCCAGTTCAAGGTGGTGCGCAACGATCCCTTCGACGTGACGGATGGCGCCTTCCTGCCCAATGGCGATCTCTTGCTGCTGGAGCGCCGCTTCAGTATCCTCGGCGGGGTCGGCATGCGCATTCGCAGGATCGCCGGCAAGAGCCTGAAGCCCGGCGCGCTGGTTGATGGGCCTGTCCTCATCGAGGCGGACATGGGCTTTGAGATCGACAATATGGAAGGCATTGACGTGGTCGCTGGCCCCGATGGTCATGCCCATGTCATCCTTGTATCGGATGACAATCACTCGATCCTCCAGCGCAACCTGATGCTGGAGTTCAGGCTGATCGAGTAACAGATAACCGGAGGGAGGGGGAGCGATGCTGCGAGTTCATGTCATGGGCGCATCCGGCTCCGGCACCACCACACTCGGACGTGTTCTCGGGGAACGGCTTGCCCTTCGCCACCTCGACACGGATGATTTCTTCTGGATGCCAACCGATCCGCCCTTTACGACGCTGCGGCCCGTTTCCGAAAGGCTCGAACTGGTGCAGGCGGAAATGTCGAAGTCCCCGCAAGGATGGGTGCTGACCGGTTCGGCACTCAAATGGGGAACGCCGCTCGAACCGCTCTATGACCTCATCGTTTTCCTGACGATTGATCCGGCCTTGCGCATGGCGCGCATCCGGAGGCGGGAAACGGAGCGCTATGGCGCGCGCATCCTGCCGGGCGGCGATATGGCAGAGACCAGCGCCAAGTTTCTCGACTGGGCGGCAAGTTACGACACGGCAGGGCCGGATCAGCGCAGTCTGGTCGCCCATGAAGCCTGGCTTCTGACCCAGGCCGCGCCCGTTCTGCGGCTGGATTCCGCCCGTCCGGTCGATGAACTTGTGGATGCGGTTCTGGCGCATCCGGTCGTTGAGGGCAGCCGTCTGGGCGGCTGACCCCCGTCCTCCGGCTTGCTCAGGCAGCCTTTGCCGGCGGCATCGGCTTCACCACGCTCATCAGCGCCCCATAGGGCAGCAGCATGACGAGGCCGACGATGAGCTTTACGACGAAATCGCCGATGGCCCAGGAAATCCAGCGCGGTGCTTCGGTTGCAAACACGCCGAGGATCGGGGCAGAGCCGATGGCAAAATCGTCATTGGCGCCCAGCAGAGCAAAGGCGGGTGCAAAAGACAGCGAGAAGAAGATGACCGTGTCGAGTGCCGAACCGAACAGCGAGCCGGCCAGCGGCGCGCGCCACCAGGTCTGCCGGCGCAGCGTGTTGAACACCGAGATATCGACGAGCTGGCCGACGAGATAGGCGGTGCCGGACGCCATCGCGATGCGCGGCATGGACGTATAGAGCGAGATGGTGACGCCAACGAGAAAGCCGACAAAGACGACGCGGCGGGCGATTTTGGGGCCGAACTGGCGATTGGTCAGGTCGGTGACCAGGAAGGCTGCCGGATAGATGAAGGCGCCCCAGGTGAGCAGGTCGCTCAGCTGTATGCCGAAAACGGAGCCGATAACCGGAAACTGAACCAGAAAGTTCGAGGCCACGACGACCAGCGTCATGAGGGCCACGTAAAGGATGGTCGTGCGCAGAATGAGCATTTTTTTACCCTGGGTGATGCCACCAGCAAGAGGAACAGGAAACAACAGAAAAGGCTTGAACGGCGAAGCGATCAAGCCTTGACTGGTATCGGATAGGATGTCGAAAACTTAAGCGGCTGCAGCAGCAGCTTCAGCGGTCTTCTTGGCAATCTGGCGGCGCAGCAGGCGGGCGCGCATCGACAGTTCGCTCTCGTCAGCCTTCAGGAGGAAAGCATCGAGGCCGCCGCGATGTTCGACGGAGCGCAGGGCGTGAGCCGAAACGCGCAGACGATAACGCTGGCCAAGCGAGTCGGAGATCAGCGTGACGTGGCACAGGTTCGGAAGGAACCGACGCTTCGTCTTGTTGTTGGCGTGGCTGACATTGTTGCCCGACTGGACGCCCTTGCCGGTCAATTCGCACATACGGGACATGTGTACACCTTTGTTCTTCTTAGCAATTGAACGGGGCACTGGGCAAAGCCCCGCCTGCCGATCCAACTGGTCATGATTGGAAAGTTGCGGTTCTATAGTCAGTGAGACCGCGCGCGTCAAGCCAAACATCGCCGCTCTCCCGAGATTCCGCCGATCCGTCTCACGATCTTGCTATTTTATTGCCACAGTGCGCAGGCTATAACCCTTGGTCTCCACTCCAATCGCAGGGGAAGTCCATGCTCCGCCGGAGCCGTTCCGCCATCCTGTTTGCGGCCCTCCTCGGGCTGTCAGCCACGCCTGCCGTCCCGGCCGGCATTCGTCACGTCAGCGAATACAATATTTCGCTTGGCGTGCTGCCGATCGCGCGTGCGTCATTTGCAAGCGAGTTCGACAGCAATGATTACAGGATCACCGGGTCGTTCCAGTCGTCGGGCATTGTGAGCCTGTTCAGCCGGATTTCCGCCGATACCAATGTGAACGGTGCCATCCGCGGCAAGAGGCTGCAGGCCAACAGCTATTCGCTCATCTACACGCAGGACAAGAAGACGCGTCGTTACGATATCAGCTATCGCAACGGCAATGTCGTTTCCACCACGATCAAGCCGGAGCCGAAGCCGCGGCCGGCAAGCTGGGTGCCGGTGAGCGACGGCGACCTGCAGTCGGTTCTCGATCCGCTCTCGGGCCTCATTTTTCCCGATGGCGCCCAGGTGTGCCCCAGCCGGCTGCCGATCTACGACGGCGAGTCGCGCATGGACCTCGTCCTGTCGAACAAGGGCACGAAACCGTTCTCGACCGATGGTTTCAAGGGCGATGTGGTGGTCTGCGAAGTCCGGTATGTGCCCAAATCCGGTTTCCGGAAGGGACGCAGCGATATCGAATTCCTGAAGTCGGCCCGCATGGAAGTGTGGTTTGCCAAGGCCGCGAACGTCAATGTATATGCACCTGTCTACGCCCGTATTCCGACGCGGGTGGGCGATGTCTATGTGACGGCGGTGAAATACGGCGGCTGAGCAGCGAATGCTGCGGCCCCGTCAGACGAGGGGGCTGATCGTGAAGGTCAAGGGTACGCTGATCGGCTTTACCGCCATCCTGATGTGGTCGTTGCTGGCGCTTCTGACCGCAGCCTCCGGCACCATGCCGCCGTTTCAGCTTTCCGCCATCACCTTTGCCATCGGCAGTCTTCCCGGTGTCCTGCTGCTGATTGCCCGCCCCAAGCGGCTTGCGCTTCTGAAGCAGCCGGCAAAAGTCTGGCTGACCGGCATCGGCGGGCTGTTCGGCTACCATTTCTTGTATTTCACGGCGCTGCGCAATGCGCCGGCGGTGGAGGCCGGGCTGATCGCCTATCTCTGGCCGCTGTTTATCGTGGTCGGCTCGGCGCTTTTGCCGGGCGAGCGGCTGCGGTGGCATCACGTGGCAGGTGCGCTGTGCGGGCTTGGCGGAACCTTTGCCATCATCTCGCGCGCCGGCATCGCCTTTGATGACGCCTATCTCATCGGCTATGGCGCGGCCTTTCTCTGCGCCTTCACCTGGTCCGGCTATTCGCTTCTGACGCGCCGCTTCGAGGCGGTCTCCACCGATGTCGTCACCGGCTTTTGCCTGGCGACTTCGCTTCTGTCGCTGCTCTGCCATCTGATGCTGGAGGTCAGCATCTGGCCGTCTGCGCCAACGGAATGGCTGGCGATTGTCGGCCTTGGCCTCCTGCCGGTCGGTGCTGCCTTCTACGCCTGGGATTTCGGCGTCAAGACCGGCGATATCCAGATCCTCGGCGCTGCAAGCTATGCGGCGCCGCTTTTGTCCACCCTGATCCTGATGCTGTTCGGCTTTGCGGAGCCCAGCCTGCGTATTGCGCTCGCCTGCCTGCTGATCACCGGCGGTGCGGTGCTGGCCGCCCGCGACATGATCTTTCGTGCAAAGACATCGAAAGCCGTCGCGGCTGAATAGCGGTCAGCCGGCCGGTTCCCAGCCCGGCGGCGCCATTTCGAACTTTGAAAATTCGAAACCCGGCGCAACCGTACAGCCCACCAGCGTAAATGCCCCAAGGCTTTCTGCCGACTGCCATTCATTGGCGACGACGACGGCCTGCGGGCGCTCGCCGTTCTTGAGATCGAGCCCGAGAATGATCTCCCGGCCTTCTTCGCCGTCCTTCGCAAGCCTTAGCTTCAGCGGACTTCCGGCGTAGAAATGCCAGACCTCGGCGGCATCCGTCACCCGGTGCCAGTGCGAACGCTCGCCGGCTTTCAGAAGGTAATAGATCGCCGTGGAATGGCCGCGCGCATCTCCATCCCCATCGCGGAAGGTCTGGATATAGCAGCCACCTTCCGGATGTGGCTCAAGCTTCAGCGTCTCGATGATCTCGTCGGCGGTCACTTGAAATTGTCCTTGCGCTTGCGGATTTCGGCAAAGACATCTTCGTTTGTGGCGCCTTCCATGACCAGGTGTTTGCGGATGGCGGGATCGGCCACGCGCAGGAAGGGATTGGTTTCCTTCTCCAGCCCCATCATGGTGGGGATGGTAAAGCGGCCTTCTGCCCGCAGCGCTTCGATCTGGGCCACGCGCCTTTGCAGCGCCTCGTTGTCGGGGTCGATGCTGATGGCAAAGCGGGCATTGGAGAGCGTATATTCGTGGCCGAAATAGATCGCCGTCTCATCCGGCAGCACGGCGAGCTTCTGCATGGAGTGCCACATGTCGCTGGCCGTGCGCTCGAACAGGCGCCCGCAGCCAAGCGCAAACAGCGTATCGGCGGCAAACAGGATCTTATCCTCGGAAAAATGGTAGCAGACGTGGCCGGCGGTATGCCCGGGCGTTTCGATGACGCGCACCGGATGGTCGCCGAAGAGGAATTCGTCACCGTCTGCCACGGTGCGATCAAGGCCCGGAATGGCGACCGCCTCGTTGATCGGGCCGATGATTTGCAGCCCGTAGCGCTCCTTCAGCGCAAGATTTGCTTCCACATGGTCCGTGTGGTGATGCGTGGTGAAGATGTGGGTCAGCGTCCAGCCGCGGCGCTCTGCGGCCTCCACGATCGGCTTTTCCTCGGGCGCGTCGATGGCGGCGGTGAGGCCGGTTTCCGGATCGTGAAGCAGCACGCCAAAATTGTCGCTGCGACACATAAAGACTTCAATTGCCAGAGTTTTCATCGCCATTGCCCATTGTGCGTCAACCGTATCGGCACAATGTAGAGAGCCGGGCTTTGAAGTCCAACCACCCTCTGATAGCTTTTCGCCATGCACGCCGATATCGTCGACCTTCGAGAGTTCTACCATTCGCCGCTCGGCCATTTCGCCGAGCACTCGATCACGATGGCGCTTGCATCGCTCTGGGCGCGGTTGCCGGAGGAGCGGCTGGTGGGGCTTGGTTATGCGGTTCCCTATCTCGACCGGTTTCGAAAGGATACGGAGAGGACCTTTGCCTTCATGCCGGCAGGCCAGGGGGCGGTGAACTGGCCGGTCGGCGAGCTGTCGTCCACGGCGCTGGTTTTTGAAGAGGAACTGCCGCTGCCCGACAGTTCCGTCGATCGCGTGCTGATGGTGCATTCGCTGGAATTTGCCGAAAATCCGCGGGAGACGCTGAAGGAGCTTTGGCGGGTACTGGCGCCGGGCGGCCGTCTCGTCATCGTCGTGCCCAACCGGCGCGGCGTCTGGGCGCGCATGGAGCATACGCCCTTCGGCTCCGGCCGCCCTTATTCGCGCAGGCAGCTGACCAACCTGTTGCGCGAAACCAATTTCACCCCGGCCGCCAGCGCCGAAGCGCTGTTTTTCCCGCCCTCCAAGATCCGCGCCGTCCTAAAGCTGCGCCATGGCCTCGAGCGGATCGGGCGGCGCCTATGGCCGGCTTTTTCCGGCGTTATCGTTCTGGAAGCGCAAAAGCGTCTCTACCAGGGCCTGCCGGTGGCCGCACGCGCATCGCGGCGGGTTTTCGTCCCCGTCCTGGCAGGGCAGGGCGTTCCCACCACCCGAACACCGCTTGAACCCCTGTTCGGCCTCGACAAAAGCGTGCAGCGGGATTAAGGGCGAAGGGTCGTTTTTACCCAAAGGTCTTGCCCCATGGATACCGCAGTGCTGAAGCCCGTTCCCCGTCCCGGAATTCTGGATATCGCAGCTTACGTGCCGGGCAAGGAACATGCGCCGGGCGTGGCGCGCGTCTTCAAGCTGTCGTCCAACGAGACGCCGCTGGGTGCCAGCCCGAAGGCCATTGATGCGTTTCGCCAGGCGGCTGGCCATCTCGAGCTTTATCCCGACGGGCAGGCCCACGAACTGCGTGCGGCGATTGCCGCCACCCATGGCCTCAATCCGGCAAACATTCTCTGCGGCAACGGCTCTGACGAGCTGCTCGGCCTTCTCTGCCACGTCTATCTTGGTGCCGGCGATGAGGCGATCATCACCGAGCACGGCTTCCTCGTCTACAAGATCCAGATCATGGGCGCCGGTGCGACACCGGTCACCGTTAAGGAGCAGGATTGCCGCGTCGATGTGGACGCGATCCTTGCGGCTGTGACGGAAAAGACCAAGCTTGTCTTTATCGCCAACCCCGGCAATCCGACCGGAACCTATGTGCCGGCCGCCGAAATCCGCCGCCTGCATGCCGGCCTGCCGAAGAACGTCATCCTTGTGCTCGATGCCGCCTATGCCGAATATGTGCGCGAGAACGATTACGAAGCCGGTATCGAGCTGATTTCGTCGAGCCAGAACGTCGTGATGTGCCGCACCTTCTCCAAGGCCTACGGTCTTGCAGCGCTGCGCATCGGCTGGATGTATGGCCCCGCCGATATTCTGGATGCGCTGAACCGCGTGCGCGGACCGTTCAACCTCAATGCGCCCGCCATTGCCGCCGGCAGCATCGCCATGCGCGACCAGGAGTTCATTGCCCGCGCCGTCGAGCACAATACGCTGTGGCGCGACAAGCTGACCCATGCCTTCACCGCGCTTGGCCTGAAAGTGACGCCCTCCGTCACCAATTTCCTCCTCATCCATTTTCCCGATGTGGACGGCAAGCGGGCGCCGGAAGCCGATGAGTTCCTGACCAGCCGCGGCTTCATCCTGCGCGCTGTCAAGGGTTATGGCTTTCCCAATGCCCTGCGCATGACGGTGGGCTCCGAAGAGGCCAATCGCGGGGTGATCGAAGCGCTCGGCGAGTTCATGAGCCGGGCATGAGCATTCTGTTTGATCGCATCACGCTGATCGGCATCGGCCTGATCGGTTCCTCCATTGCGCGCGACATCAAGGAGCTTGGCCTTGCCGGCGAACTGGTGATCTCCACCCGCAGCGAGGCGACCTTGCAGCGCGCCGAGGAACTGGGCCTCGGCGACCGTTATGTCACGTCAGCGGCAGAGGCGGTGAAGGATGCGGATCTCATCATCGTCTCGGTGCCGGTCGGCTCGTCCGGCACGGTTGCCGAGCAGATTGCACCGAACCTCAAGGCCGGTGCGATCCTTACCGATGTGGGCTCCACCAAGGCATCCGTGATTGCGCAGATGGCGCCGCACGTGCCCGAAGGCGTGCATTTCATCCCCGGCCACCCGCTGGCGGGCACCGAAAAATCCGGCCCGGACGCGGGCTTTGCCGGCCTGTTCAAGGGCCGCTGGTGCATCTTCACGCCGCTTCCCGACACCGATCCCGTGGCGCTTGGTCGCCTGCGCGGTTTCTGGGATGCGCTCGGCTCTCGCATCGATGAGATGGACCCGCAGCACCATGACAAGGTGCTCGCCATTGTCTCCCACCTGCCGCATATCATTGCCTATAACATTGTCGGCACGGCAGATGATCTGGAAACGGTGACGGAATCGGAAGTCATCAAATATTCCGCCTCCGGTTTTCGCGATTTCACCCGTCTCGCCGCCTCCGATCCCACCATGTGGCGGGATGTGTGCCTGCACAACAAGGATGCGATCCTGGAAATGCTGGCGCGGTTTTCGGAAGATCTCGCCTCCCTGCAACGGGCGATCCGCTGGGGCGAGGGGGACAAGCTGTTCGAGCTTTTCTCGCGCACCCGCACCATCCGCCGCTCCATCGTGGAAGCCGGCCAGGACGTCGACGCACCGGACTTCGGCCGCCACGCGCTCGATCCCAAGGCCTGATCAGGCGCTGGCAGCGCCTGTCTTCAGATCGGCGGAATTTCACCCAGCGGGATGAAGCCGCCGACCAGGATCTTGCCGCGGTTGAGGGTCAGATCCAGCGTTGCCCGGTCGCCACCGCCGGTCAGCGCCGAGAGCATGCTCGAGGCCGTATCGATGGTGCGGCCGAGCTGCGGAAAGCTGGTCTTCAGCCGGTCGCGCCATGCGCCGATCTTTTCCACCTCAAGACGCAGCTTGCCCGACAGGCGCCCCTGCGCATCCACCGACACCGGGCCGCTGATGCTGAGGATTTCGCCGTCACCGAGGTCGATGCCGAACTGGCGGATCTGGCCGGCGGTGCCGTAAAGCCCCGTCTCATCCCGACCTTCGAGGAGCCCTGCCTTGCCGGCAAGCGTGATATCGGCAATTGCCGTGAAGCGTGGCAGGAGCGAGGGCAGGCCCTTGGCGGTGAGATCCGTGTTGCGAAGTGTCATGGCGGCATCGAGATCCGGCCCGTTCTGGCGCAGATGCGTTTCGGTATGCTCGACCTTCAGATCGAAGGCCTGTCCGGTCTGCGATGACAGGATGGCTGACGTCAGGCCGTCGATGGTGGTGGAACTGCGCTCCACGCCGCCTGGAACCGTGATCAGGCTCGACTGCATGTTCCGCCACTGGGAAGACACCGAAAGACCGTGGCTTGTGCGCACTTCCGAAGGGCCGTCGAGTTCCCACACGATGTGGCTCGGCTGATAGACCTGTGCTGCCGAGCGCAGCGCGCCGAACATGGCGGAAATGCCGTTCGCCCGGTCATCGACGGTGACTTTCGAGCAGAACAGGCCGATGCGGAAGGGATAGCCGCGATAGGTGGCATCGGCGCATTCGGCGCTGACATTGTTCTCTTTCTGCTTTCCCAGCAGCGCAAGCGTATTGGCCTTCAGCGCGGCGGCGGCATAGAACCAGCCGCCCGTATAGACGGCAATGGCCAGCACGATCGCGGCTGCTAGGCCCCAAATTTTCGCAGAGACGCCGCTTCGGCTTGACGCTGCCATGATGATCTCCAATGGTGCTCGTTCGAGTGCGTGCGGTGTGGCGTGGGATATGGACGAATTTTGGGTCTTTGGCTACGGCTCCCTGATGTGGAATCCGGGCTTTGTCTTTGAAGAGCGCCTTGGCGCGCGGGCTTTCGGTTATCGGCGGTCGCTGTGTATCCGTTCCTTCGTGCATCGGGGAACACCGGAACGGCCAGGGCTGGTCCTCGGTCTCGATCGTGGCGGTTCCTGTCGGGGTGCGGCTTTCAAGGTGAACGCAGACGACCGCGAAGAGGTTCTCGATTATCTGCGCAAACGCGAACTGGTGACGAACGTCTACCTGGAGCGCCACCTGCGGCTGGAGCTTGAGGACGGGCGGGAGGTGCGCGCCATCGGCTATGTGGTGGATCGCAGCCACCCGCAATATGCCGGCGCGCTGGATATCGCCGAGGCCGCACGGATCGTCGGCATGTCTGAGGGGCAGTCGGGCCCGAACGAAGCCTATGTGGTCAACACGGTGGCGCATCTGAAGGAGATGGGCATTCGCGATGCCTGGCTGGAAGGTGTTGCGGCGCGTGTTGCCGCCATGACGGCTCAGGCGGTGGCCTGAGCCTTGATTTCGGCGAGCCTGCGGGCCGCTTCCGGCGGCACGGGCAGGTGGGGATTGGCGGCCAGCGTTTCGATCAGAAGCGCGTCGCTTGCCTTTTCCAGCGTCTCGGTCAGCTGCGCGAAGAACACGTCCGGATCGAGCCCCGGCTGGATGGGCGGCAGGATGCGGATCTTGAAGTGCCCGCCATAGCGCAGGGTGCTGCGGCGTGGCCAGAACAGGCCGGGATGCATGGCAATCGGCACGACCGGCACCTGCATGTCACGATAGATGCGCGCGATGCCATAGCGGTATTGCGCCTCTGCGCCGGGCGGACGGCGTGTGCCCTCGGGATAGATGATCAGCTGGCGGCCGTTCTCCATCTCCTGCTTTGTCCGGCGCATCATTTCGACGATCACTTTGCCGCGGGCGCTGCGGTCCACCGGGATCATGTTCTGCTTCATCAGGTACCAGCCGAAGAGCGGGATCCAGGTGAGTTCCCGCTTCAGGATGTAGACCGGATCCTCCACCCAGGGCAGCAGCGCATAGGTATCCCAGATCGACTGGTGCTTCGGGGCAAAGATGCAGCCCGTCGTCAGCAGGTTTTCCAGCCCTTCGATTTCGAACGTGGTGCCCACCATCTTGCGCATCAGCCAGTGGTTGGAACGGGCCCAGGATTTCGGCACCCACAGGGCCTTCTTGCGCGGCAGGATGAAATAGATCGGCGCCAGGATGATCATGCGCAGGATCAGGTTGGCATAGAAGGCGATGTTGAACAGATTCGAACGCAGAAAAAGCATGAAGTCCGGTTCCGGTGGCTGGGCAAGGCGTCCCTACACCATCCCGATCCTCGACGGAAGCATTGTCTCAGCGGGCCGGCCGCGCGCTTTCCTGCTGGATCTCTTCCTCGCTGCGCAGACCATTGCCCTGCTGGATGCCCATCAGCGAGCGCAGGCTTGCCGCTGCCATCTTGGCATATTCGGCGAGCATGATGCGCAGCACGTCCGGTTCGGTAAACCAGGCCTTGCGCTTCAGATCGGCATTGATGACGGGATAGGCGATGAAGTCCGTCTTCCGGTCGATCAGGCGCAGTTCGAGCAGGCTGCGCGGCATATGGTAGTTGTTGGTGACGACGAGAACCGAATGGTAGCCGTGATCATGGATCCAGCGGGTGATCTCGTTGGCATTGCCGATGGTGTCGATCGCCTCGTAGCCCACATCGACACAGCACTTGAAAAGGTCGGCCGAGCTTTGCGTCGTGCGTCGGATCTGGGTCGGAGAGGTGGAGGGATGGGCGCCTGAAATCAGCAGCCGGCCGCCGGCACCATCCCGCAGAAGCCCCAGCGCCTGGTCGATCCGCTGGTATCCGCCCGTCAGCACCACGATGGCATCCGCCTTCACGCCGTCTGGCGCGCGAAGGGATGTCACCGCATCGGCAAACCACAGGAAGCCTGCAAAGACGCAGGCGATGACCAGCATCGCGAGCAGTCCCAGATAGCGCAGGCAGCGCCGCACCGGCCCGCTACGGCGAAACCAGCCGCTGCCGCCGTTTTGCCGCGGCGGGCGAGCCATTCCGGTGGTGCGCGTCTGGCCAAGGGTCATGACCTCGTCCTTAGCCCGTGTTTTGCCATGAGAACAGATCTAATTCCCGCTCAGCTGCCCGGCAAGCCGTCGGAGCGCGAGGGATCGGAGCGGATAAGATCGATTTCGTCGATGGTGCGCATGACGGTAAAGCGTGCCGTCAGCGTCGTCAAAAGCGCAATCACGATCATCGTGGCGAGAATGCCGAGATATCCCATGAAGTTGATCGTGAAGGTGCCGAACAGGGCGGTCGCCTGGTCAGTCTGCGGCGTGGCGCGGGTATTGCTCTGTAAAATGCCGGCGGTGGCAAACAGAAGAGCGGCAAGAATGCCGCCGGCCGCCGAGCCCTTCAGGCTGATCTTCAAGAAATGCTTCTGGAATTCGGTGGCGACAAAGCCGCCTTCAGCGCCGACGAAATGCAGCACCTCAACGATATGCCGATTGCCGGAGAGCGCGCCGCGCGTGGCAAAGATCACGGTGAGAATCATGGCGGTAAAGACGAGGATCAGCACGCCGGTACCGATGAGGACGGTGGTATGGGCCATGGAGACGAGACGATCCACCCAGGTCCGGTGGTCATCGAGAAAGGCCTGCGGCACTTCGGTGCGCAACATGTCGCGCATGGCGGCAAAATCCGGCGGGTGCGTCTCGTCGATGGTGATGATGACAAGGCGCGGCACCGGCAGTTCCTTGAGGTCGAGCCCGGCGCCCAGCCACGGCTCCAGAAGGCGCGCGGTCGCCGCGTCGTCCATGATCGTGCCCTCCTTCGTGCCAACGAAGGTAAGCGCAAGGTCCCGTGCCTTTTTCAGCGTCGCATCCATATCCAGCCCGTCATCGGGTTTGACCTGGATGGTGATTTCCCGGGAGATCTGGCTTTCCCAGGAGGCGGCCGTCGAGCGCACCATGCTGACGGCCCCGAGCGTCAGGCAGGCGAGAAACGACATGATGGCAATGACGACCAGAAGCGCATTGCCCTGGATATTGGAGGGCGGCAGGATCGGGCCTGTCGGGCGCACCCGCATTTCCGCCCGGCGCGGCTGGGCGGGCTGAGGCGCCGGTGTGCTGTCTTTCGGACCGGCTTTCGGGCCTGATTTCTGCCCGGTCTTCCTGTCCGGCTTCTGACCGGCTTTCTGGCCGGGCAAGGGGCGGCTGATATCATTCATAGATGTCGAGCCGCCCTTCGGTGAGGATCATCCGGCGCGCATCCACCTGGTCCATCAGGCCAAGATCATGCGTTGCAATCACCACGGCGGTTCCAAGCCGGTTGAGTTCGAGGAAGAGGTTGAGAAGCCGGCGCGCCATCGGTGGATCGACATTGCCGGTCGGCTCGTCCGCCAGCAGGATTTCCGGCCGGTCCATCAGGGCCCGCGCGATTGCGGCACGCTGCTTCTCGCCGCCGGAAAGGACCGGTGGCAAGACATTGATGCGCTCGCCAAGTCCCACCCATTTTAAAAGTTCGATCACATCCGTCCGGTAGCTCGTCTCGTCCTTGCCGCGCACGCGCAAGGGCAGCGCCACATTCTCATAGGTGGTCAGGTGGTCGAGCAGGCGGAAATCCTGAAACACGATGCCGACGCGCCGGCGCAGCATCGGCAATTCATTGCGCGGGATCTGCGACAGGTCGCGATCGAACATGCGAATGAGGCCGCGCGTCGGCTGCAGCGACATGAACAGCAGGCGCAGCAGCGTGGTCTTGCCCGCGCCCGAGGGTCCGGTGAGGAACTGGAAAGAGCGCTTGGGAATGTCGAAGGTCATATCCCGCAGGATTTCGGGCCCCATCCCGTATCGCAAACCGACATTTTCGAAATGGATCAACGCGTCGTCCAGTCGCTTGGGAAGTGATGTGGCGCTCTTGGTAAAGGCCAAGGGTTGACAGTTTCTGAATCATGCGCGGGAAACAAGGCGTTTCCGGGGAGATTTTGCGAAGCATTAACCATTTGAATTTACGACTGAGCGGGTTCCGTTTCAATGCCCGAAATTTCATCTTCATGTGGACGGGCGGGAGAGAACCATGCACGCATTCCGCTCGCGCCGTCGAAAGCTTGCCGAAACCTATGACATCCTGCCGCCGCAAAGCCGGACCCCGCGCCCGCAAGCTCCGGCAAGGGGCCAGGTGGATGTGGTGGACGTGGACTTCGTCACCGTGCGCACGCCGGCGCAATCCGGACGCCCGCAGGGTTACGGCAATGACAATTCCGTTCATAGCGCAGGCCCGTCCTTCGTCGGCCAAAGACCTCAGCGTGGCCTGATCGGCGAGCCGGCCTCCCGTGTCGCGCGGCTGGTGGAGCGATGCGAGGCGATGCTGTCGCGCATGTCCGCCGATCTCTTTTCCGCCGTGGTTGCTTTTGTCTTTGTCGTCGTCTTTGCGCTTTGCGGCGGCTTTTCTCTTCTCTCCGGCGGTGCAGCCGATGCGCATCCGGCGCCGGGTCTCGACATCACCCATGTGACGCTGACGCCGCAGGCGGGCGGTAGCACTTTGACGATCAACGGCGTGGTGGAAAACCGTGGCCCTGGTTCGCTACCGGTTCCCGCCATCCATGCCGAGCTTCTGGTGGATGGCGCGGTCGTTGCCGATGCGCTGATCGATCCGCCCGTCGCCGCCATGGGCGGCCATCATAGCCACGGATTTTCCTTTTCCATGCCGCATCCGGGTGGAAAAACCCCGCGGCTTAGACTTTCCTTCGCAACGGCTGGTGCATCCGGCTCCTGATCTGTGCTATCGCGGGCGTTTGGAAACAGCCCGGAGACGCTCCATGCCCATCGTGCGCGGCAAAATCATCGAACCGCTTTACACTGCCGAGCAGATCGCCGAGCGCAATCATGACATTGCCCGCCGCATCGCCGAAGGCCCTACCAAGGATCTGCTGGTCATTGCGGTGCTGAAGGGCTCGTTCATTTTTGCCGCCGATCTCTTGCGGGCGCTGCACGACACGGGGCTCGCACCGGAAGTGGAGTTCATCACCCTGTCGAGTTACGGCGCAGGCACCGTCTCCAAGGGCGTGCGCATCGTCAAGGATATCGATTCGGACGTGAAGGATCGCGATGTCCTCCTGATCGACGACATTCTGGAATCCGGCCGCACGCTGAAATTTGCCAAGGAACTGCTTTACGAGCGCGGTGCCCGCAACGTCTCCATCGCGGTCCTCCTCGACAAGCGCGTCAAGCGCCAGGAAGCGCTGGAGGCCGATTACGTCGGTTTCGAATGCCCCGATTACTTCGTTGTCGGCTACGGCATGGACGTGGCCTATGCCTTCCGCGAGCTGCCCTTCGTCGGCGTGGTTACCGGAGATGCTGAAGGGTGAGCGCGAAGGTGAGCCCTGCTCACCGTGCGTTAACCATTTAGGATCAGCAGGTCGCGCCGTTTACTCCTCGCAAAGGAAATCCGGGTCATCTGGATCCCGATTTGATGCATGATGCATGGGAGACAATGACAGCCATGGCCAAGATCCTGATTACCGAGGACGAAGATTCGTTGCGTTCGTTCGTGGCACGGGCGCTGCGTCTGGATGGGCATGAGACGCATGAAGCGGCTGATGGCGCAGAAGGATTGCAGCTTTTGCGGGAGGGGCCGTTCGACCTGCTTCTCTCCGATATTCGCATGCCGGTGATGGACGGCATCGAGCTTGCCCACAAGGCAGCCGCTCAATTTCCCGCCCTGAAAATCTTGCTGATGACCGGCTATGCCGAACAGCGCGAGCGGGCCGACGACCTGATGAGCAAGGTCATCGATGTCGTCGACAAGCCCTTTGCACTTCCGGACATCCGCCGCGCCGTAGCCCTTGCCCTGTCTGCACCCAAGGCTGCCTGATCGTCGCCAGTCCGCATCAGTGCGTGTGCTGAAGCTCAGCACACCGTATGGCATCGGCCCTTGCACCGGATGATGCCGGGTTCCGCGATCAGCGGATATCGAGCAGGCGCTCCAGATAGCGCCGCTCCGCTTCGCCCGACAGTGTATTGCCGAGGCGTTCCCGGATGGCGTCGAGGATTTCACGCGCCCGCTGGACGTCGATCTCGTCAGGCACCTTCACCTGATCGCCGAATTCCGGGCCGGAATTGGCGCGCGGGCGACCGAGCGGGTCGCGGCCGTTCTGTCCGCCCTGCGAGGCCATGCCTTCGCGGGGGTTCTGGCCTTCGCCCTGCTGCCCCTGCTGCATGGCCTGCATCATCTGCTGCATCATGCTCTGGGCGCCCTGGCGGAGCGCATTGAGGGCATTGCCCTGGCCTTCCACGGCCTGTTCGCCCTGGCTTTGACCCAGCGCCTTGCCTGCATTGCCCATTTCCCGTTCGGCCTGGCCAAAGCCTTCACCGGGCTGCATGCCAAGGTCCTTTAACCCCTTTTGCAGGTCCTTGAGTTTCTGGCCAAGGCCATCCTGCTGCGCGCGCAGCTGTTTCAGCGCCTCGCGCAACTGCTCGGCCGTCATCTGGTCCGTCGGCTGCTGGCCTTGCTGTTGCTGGCCCTGTTGACCCTGCTGCTGCTGACCTTGCGGGTTCTGACCCTGCTCATAGGGCTGATCCGGGTCGCCGCGCTGCATGCGGTCGCGCAGGGCCTGGTCCAGCTGGAATGTCTGGTCCATCAGGCGCTGCTGCTCCTGCATGATCTCGCCGAGCTTGTCGATCTGCTGGCGCATCTGGCTGTTCTGCTGCTGCTGGCCCTGCTGCGGGCGCTGCATGCGCCCGGCCTGCAGATTGTTCATCATGCGCTGCAGGTCCGACAGCATCTGCTGGGCGGCATCGCGGTTGCCGGAGCGGGCCAGGTTTTCGATCTGGTCCATCATGTTCTGCAAATCACGCTGGCGCAGCATGTTCTGCGCCTGCATGTTCTGCTGGCCCTGCGGCATGTTCTGCATGCGCTGCGCCAGTTCCGACATGAAGTTCTTCATGGCCTCGCGCAGTTCCTGCATCAGGCGGGCGATTTCCTGGTCGGAAGCACCATTCTGCAGGGCTTCGGAGAGGGCGTCCTGCGCATCGCGCAGGCGGCGTTCGGCCTGCGACAGCTGTCCGTCCTCGATGCCAAGCGCAATCTCCCAAAGATAATCGGCCGTGTCCTTCAACTGCTCTTCGGACCGCGCCAGCTTCATGCGCTCCAGCGCCGAGCGGATCAGCAGGAAGTGGCTGAGATTGGGGATGGTTTCGTCGGGGCGTAGCGCCAGCGCCTCGTTGAGCGCGATCGCCCGCGGCAGCTGGCGTGTATCGAGCGAAAACACCTGCCGCTCTTCGGCAACGGCAGCGGCCAGCGGTTCGGAGAAGCGGCGGGCGGGCAGCACCATTTCCACCGGTGCACTGCGGCCTTCCTGGCCTGCGCCATCGGTCGCCACCAGCGTGATGCGCACGCGCTTGCCCGACAGCGGATGTTCGGTGAGGTTGCGGCTCGTCAGCCCCTTCACCTCGCGGGCATTCTGCCGCGGCAGATCGAGCTTATATTCGGGAAGCGGGTAGAGCGGCGTGGCTTCTGCCCCTTGCTGTTCCACCGGCTCGATGACCGCGATCGCCTTCTGGATCCCGTAGTCGTCCTTGCCGGTAAAGCCGATTTCCAGCGCCCCGTTGACGGCGCGGCGCGGCGGCTTGTCGAAGGCGATTTCCGGCGCACGGTCGGCAATCACGTCGAAGAGCCATTGCTGGCCGTTGACGGTGAGGTCGCCGCTTTCGGTGACCTTCATCTTGTAGGTGCGCGGCGCAAGCGGTTGGCCCGCAGCAGCGGTCTGCCGCCCCTCGGAGGGCCCCGTGCCGGCGTCCTTCGCCTCGGCCTCGTCGGGGACAAGGCTGCGCGGAGTGCCCGCCTGCTGCGGGGCAAAGCGGACGGCTTCACCGCCCTCGCCGCCGGTCACGCGAATGGTGAGGTCTGAATATTGCGGAAACCGGACCGTTTCGGTGACGGGCGCTTCGCGGCCGGTCAGGAAGATCGGCGCCCGGCCCGTATAGGCAGGGGGCGTCAGCCACGCATCGATACGCAGGTCCGGATTGATGCGGGCAGCCGGCGCAGACGGCGCCACCGCATCGCTGAGACGGCCGCTGGAATTGGAGAAGGAGTAGCCGAAGGCCGCCACCAGCAGCAGGGCTGGCACGGCGCGCAGGCCGAAACGGTCGTGGCGGGCAATGTCGGGGCGCGGCAGGCCGGCGTCCAGTGCGGCAATGCGCCTGGCCATGCGGATCTGGTGTTCCTTCCAGAGCGCGCGCGCAAAAGGCGTGTCGAAGGCCGGTTCTTCCTCCTGCACGGCCACCGGCTGGTGCGGCAGGTTGTTGCGCATTTCAAGCAGGCGGTCGCCATCGGCCGGTGCCGGCCAGCGAAGGCGACCGAGCGGCAGGATGGACATGAGGAAGGCAAAGACGAATACGCCAAGCGCCACCCAGCGCATCAGGTCCGGCATCAGGCGAAACAGGCCGAACCAGGCGCCAGCGAAGAACAGCGCGAGGATGCCAAGCGGCATCAGGAGAAGCGGTGCCAGCCGTTCGCAAAACAGCACGACGCGGGCGACCGACCGTTTCAGTGCGACGCGCCGCGCCAGATCGGGATGGCCTTCGAAGGCGCCTTTGCGGTTCAGGCTCATGCGGTCCGTCTCCTGTGGGGTGGCGGCGTCAACCGACGTCGGGCACGGCAGCACGCGAACCCGTAGCCCTTAAGGATACCAGTGTTTGTGGCGAAGACGAGGGGACAAGGCCGGATTGTCCGCGGTTTTTATTCGGTTCGCCGAATTGTGAACGGCGGGAGACGCTTCGGGGGCCTCCCGCCGCGCCTGCTCAGGCAAGCCAGTCCGGCACGGAATCAAGTCCGATCAGTTCGTTATAGGTGCCGCGCGGGCGGATGACGTGGAACCGGTCGCCCTTAACCAGCACTTCCGGCACCAGAAGCCGCGAATTGTAAGTGCCAGCCTGGACGGCGCCATAGGCGCCTGCGGAGGCGATGGCAAAAAGGTCGCCGGCCTTTGGCTGCGCCATTTCGCGCTCAAGTGCCAGGTAGTCGCCGGTCTCGCAGACGGGGCCGACGACATCGGCCTTGATGCGCGGTGCATCGTCTGCGGGAACCACCACCGGGCGAATACCGTGATAGGCCTCGTAGAGCGTCGGGCGGATCAAATCGTTCATCGCACCGTCAACGATCACGAAGATCTTGTTGCCGGCATCCTTCACGTAGATGACTTCGGTAACAAGAATGCCGGCATTGCCGACGATGAGGCGGCCGGGTTCCGTCACGATCCGGCAGTTGAGGCTCTTAAGCTGCGCCTTGACGGTGGCGGCATAGGCATCCGGCAGCGGCGGCGGACTGTTGTCCTCGCGGTAGGGAATGCCAAGTCCGCCGCCAATATCGACGTGATCGATGACATGACCATCGCCGCGCAGCGTTTCCACCAGCTCGCGCAGCAGCCGGAACGCATCCTCGAAGGGCTGCAATTCGGTAATCTGGCTGCCGATATGCATGTCGATGCCGGTCACTGCGATGCCTGGAAGCGTCGCTGCATGGGCATAGACTGCCCGCGCCCGCTCATAGGAAATGCCGAACTTATTTTCCTTCTTGCCGGTGGAGATCTTGGCATGGGTGCGCGCATCCACATCCGGATTGATGCGGAAGGAGACATGCGCCTTCAGGCCCTTCTTCACCGCGCGGCTGTTGAGAACCTCAAGTTCCGGCTCGGATTCGACGTTGAAGCAGTAAATGCCGGCGTCAAGTGCCAGATCCATCTCCACCGGCGTCTTGCCGACGCCGGAAAACATGATGCGGTTTGCCGGAATGCCGGCGGCCAGTGCCCGGTGCAACTCTCCGCCCGAGACGACATCGACGCCCGCGCCAAGCTTTGCCAGCGTCTTCAGCACGGCCTGGTTGGAATTGGCCTTCATGGCATAGCAGACCATGGCATCCACATCGGCAAAGGCTTGCGCGAATACCTTGTAGTGACGCTCCAGTGTCGCCGTCGAATAGACGTAAAAGGGCGTGCCGACCGCTTTGG
The DNA here is from genome assembly GCF_042611105.1 of Neorhizobium fuzhouense. Classification (NCBI taxonomy): domain Bacteria; kingdom Pseudomonadati; phylum Pseudomonadota; class Alphaproteobacteria; order Hyphomicrobiales; family Rhizobiaceae; genus Neorhizobium; species Neorhizobium fuzhouense. The sequence continues at coordinate 329,366 of NZ_JBHFFP010000005.1, forward strand.
CAATCTCCGGCACGGGAACGTTTTCGGCGTGCAGGACGCCGTCGATATAGTGGAAATGGTTCACGGGCGTGCTCGGATCAGAGAAGCGGGTCGAGGAGGAACGGCTTTTCGGCCACCGGATCGGGTTTCTGGTTGCCGGTCTTGCGGATGTTCTGCTGCTCGACCGGCGTGCTCGGCTTGTCGAGCTTGCCCTTGCGTCCGCAGCCGGTAACGGCAACGCCTGCGATGCAGAGCACGATCGTGATGCGGGCGAGTGTGCGCAAGGTGGACATTCCTATTCCTTTGTCAGAAAGCGGTGAGGCCTGTTCATAGCGAAGTTCCGCCCGCTTGTGCAGTCAATTCTCGTGAACGATCGGCGGGCGCCGTTTATCAGTTGCGGCCGCGCCACCAGGCAATCTGCTTGCGCACTTCGCTCGGCGCCGTGCCGCCAAAGCTGGTGCGGCTCGCTACCGAGGCATCGACCGACAGCACGTCGAAGACGTTTTGCGTGATGGACGCATGGATCGACTGAAGCTCTTCGAGCGAAAGGCCGGAGAGGTCGCATCCCTTTTCTTCCGCCAGCGCTACCGCGCGGCCCGTCACATGATGGGCATCCCGGAAGGGAAGGCCTGCTTCGCGCACCAGCCAGTCGGCAAGGTCGGTTGCCGTCGAATAGCCGGAGCCTGCAGCGGCGCGCATGCGATCGGTGCGGATTGTCATGTCGCGCACCATGCCGGCCATGGCGGCAATCGCCAGTTCAAGGTTTTCGGCCGCGTCGAAGACCTGTTCCTTGTCTTCCTGCATGTCCTTGGAATAGGCGAGCGGCAGGCCCTTCATGATGGTCAGAAGCGCCACCAGCGAGCCGTTGATGCGGCCGGTCTTGGCGCGCACCAGTTCGGCGGCGTCCGGGTTCTTCTTCTGCGGCATGATGGAAGAGCCGGTCGAAAACGCATCCGACAGCCGGATGAAGCCGAACTGCGGCGTCGACCAGATGACAATTTCTTCGGCAAAGCGCGACAGGTGGACGGCGCAGATGGCCGCGACCGACAGGAATTCGAGCGCGAAATCGCGGTCCGACACGGTATCGATGGAATTGCGGGTGGGCTCGCGGAAGCCAAGCGCTTCAGCGGTCATGTGGCGGTCGATTGCAAAGCCGGTGCCGGCAAGTGCGGCCGCACCGATCGGGCTTTCGTCCAGGTGGTCGATGGCGTGGCGCACGCGGGCGCGGTCCCGGCCGAACATTTCCACATAGGCCATGCAGTGATGGCCAAAGGTCACCGGCTGGGCGGTCTGCAGATGCGTGAAGCCGGGCATGACGGTGTCGGCATGCTCGTCTGCCTTGTCGAGGAGGGCTGCGATGAGGTCGCTCAGCATGGCTTCCGTCTTTGCCAGCTCTTCCTTGACCCAGAGGCGGAAATCGAGCGCCACCTGGTCATTGCGCGAGCGGGCCGTGTGCAGGCGCCCAGCCGCCGGGCCGATCAGGGTTGCCAGCCGTGCCTCGATGTTCATGTGAATGTCTTCAAGCTTGCGCGAGAATTCGAAGCGGCCTTCCTCGATGTCTGACAGGATCGTGTTCAGCCCGTGTACGATCTTGTCTTTATCCTCGCCGGAAATAATGCCCTGTTTCGCCAGCATGGTGGCGTGAGCGATCGATCCGCGGATGTCCTGGGCGTAAAGTTTCTTGTCGAAGCCGATGGAGGCATTTATCTCCTCCATGATGGCATCGGGACCGGAAGCAAAACGTCCGCCCCACATCTGGTTGGAGGAAGCCTGATCCTTCGTGCCGTCGCCCATGAGTATCCGCCCTGGAGTATGAAATGTCGAACAAGAGACCGCTGGGTCTGCCGTCCGTGCGCCTGATCATGATTGCCGCCGTCGCGGGTATTCTCGCCGGCGCCGTGGCGGTATACGTGAAGGGGGGGCTGTCTGGCAATGGCCCGGATGGCGCTGCCGCCGTTGCGGATGCCCGCTGCGCAGGGGCCGTCGCGCATGCCAGAACCGTCTCCGAACTGGCCAAGGGGCAGATCGCGGCGCTGGTCGCAACGCCTGAGCCGCGTTCTCTGCAGCCGCTCTCCTTCAAGGGGCCGGATGGCGCTGCGCTTTCGCTCACGAGTTTTGAAGGAAAAACGGTTCTTCTGAACCTCTGGGCCACCTGGTGCGTGCCCTGCCGCGAAGAAATGCCGGCACTGAACGCCCTGCAGGCGACCATGGGCGGCGATCGCTTCCAGGTGGTCGCGATCAACATCGATACCGGCGGCGATGAGAAGCCGAAAGCCTTTCTCGATGAGACCGGCGTTCACAAGCTTGCCTATTACCGCGACAGTTCCATGGGCGTGTTCAATGCGCTCAAAAAGGAAGGCCTTGCCTTCGGTCTGCCGGTCACGCTTGTGCTCGACAAAAAGGGCTGCCTCATCGGCTCGATGAACGGCCCCGCCGCCTGGGATAGCGACGAGGCAAAGGCCCTGGTCGAGAAGGTGTCCGCGCTCTGAGGGAGCGCCGCCGTCAGCGTGTCGGAACCGGCACGTCGCCGCGGTAATCGTAAAAGCCTCGGCCGGATTTGCGGCCGAGCCAGCCGGCCTCGACATATTTGACCAGCAGCGGGCAGGGGCGATATTTGCTGTCGGCGAGCCCATCATGCAGCACCTGCATGATCGACAGACATGTGTCGAGCCCGATGAAATCGGCAAGCTGCAGCGGCCCCATCGGGTGGTTGGCCCCAAGCTTCATGGCCGTGTCGATGGCATCGACAGAGCCGACGCCTTCATAGAGCGTGTAGATCGCCTCGTTGATCATCGGCAGAAGGATGCGGTTGACGATGAAGGCGGGGAAATCTTCCGCAACGGTGACGGTCTTGTCGAGCGAGGCGACGAAATCCTTGGCGGTCTTGAAGGTCTTTTCACCGGTGGCGATGCCGCGCACCAATTCCACCAGCTTCATCACCGGCACCGGGTTCATAAAGTGGATGCCCATGAACTGCTCGGGCCGGTCGGTGGAGGCGGCAAGGCGGGTGATCGACAGCGACGAGGTGTTGGTGGCCAGAAGCGCCTCCGGCTTCAGCACCGGGCAGATCTGGCCAAAGATCTTGCGCTTGACGCTTTCATCTTCGGTTGCCGCCTCGATGACGAGATCGGTCGGGGCCAGATCGTTGACATCGATGCTGCCGGAAATGCGCGACAGCGTGTCGCGCCGCTCCTGGTCGCTCAGCTTGCCATTGGCAACCTGGCGGGCAAGATTGCCGTTGATGGTGGCAAGGCCTGCCTCGATGCGTTCGCTGGAAAGGTCGTAGAGCGTCACCTTGTAGCCAGCCTGCGCCGACACATGCGCGATGCCGCAGCCCATCTGTCCTGCACCGACAATTCCAACATTCGTGATCATAACGCCCTGCTTCCTATCGAGAGGTGATCCGGCTCGGCCGGAACGTGCGGCCTTCAGCCGTCTATCGCAACCGCAAACGAGAAGCCTGCGCCTACCCGAGATTGATAATGCCCGGCACTGTAATTTTCCAGTCCTTAATCGAAGATGACCGCCGGTCCCATGATCCGTGACACTGTAATTTTAGCCTATTCTTAAGCGTGCCACGGCACCATGGCGCCCAGAGGGACGGCAGGACGGATCGAACCATTCGTCCGCTGCCGCCTGATCTCATGGAGACGGTCGCTGATGCGCATTGCCCGTAAGTTGCCCCTGTTCGTCACGGTCGTGACAATTCTGTCCATTGGTGCGGCAAGCTTTGCCGGATTTGTGAAAAGCGGCGAGGTTCTGCGCGAACAGGTCATGGAAAAGCTTGAGGCGACGGCGGACGGCCGGCGCAACGAGGCACAGCTTTACTTCGAGACCATGGTGACGAACCTTCGCGCCCTCTCCGGCACCGCCACCACCGGCGAGGCGCTCAACAAGTTCCGCCGCGACTGGCGCTATCTGGGCGACAAGCCGAAGGAGACGCTCACTGAGCGCTACATCACCAACAATCCCAATCCTGCCGGAAAGCGGCTCGACCTCGATACGGCCCGCATCGACACCTATGACAGCAACCACAATCTTTATCATCCGGCGCTCCGGGCCTCGCTGAAGCGCTACGGCTATTCGGATATCTTTCTCGTCGATGGCAAGGGCACGGTTCTTTATTCCGTGCAGAAGAACGGCGAATACGGCGCCAATCTCGGTGATGCGGACTTGAAGGATACGGCGCTGGCCGACGTCTTCCGCAAGGTGGCCGACAGCGAGGACCGCGAACTGTATGCGCTGTCCGATTTCACCCTTTATGGGGCCGCAAAACAGGCGACCGCTTTCCTCGCCGCGCCGCTTTTCATGGGGGATATCAAGGTTGGCGTCATCGTCGTTGCAGTGCCGGCCACCCGCCTCAATACCATGTTTGCCAACCGGACCGGCCTTGGCGAGACCGGCGAGACGCTGCTGGTGAATGCCGGCGACCTGCTGGTCACGGATTCGCCGCTTGCTGCGGAAAAGAACCCGCTGTCGCAACGCCTCGCGTCGCCGCTGGTGAAACGTGCCGTAGAGGGCACGGATGCGACGGGCCTTATCGAGGGCTATCGTGATGCCAGCCATTACGCCGCAGCCTCACCGCTGGCCTTTGCCGGCCATCGCTGGGCCGTGGTGGCCCTGATGTCGGAAAACGAGGCGCTGGAAAGCCTGGTCGGTCTTCGCAACACCATTCTGGGCCTTGCCGCGGGTATCCTGCTTCTCGCCGTCATCGCCGCCATTGTGGTGTCGCGCGGCATCACCCGTCCCATTCATGATCTGGTCGAGGCAATGAGCCGGCTTGCCGGTGGCGACACGACGATTGCGCTGAAGGGCGAGGCGCGCAGCGACGAGATCGGCGACATGGTGCGCTCGGTTGCCGTCTTCCGTGATGCCGCGCTCGAAAAGATCCGTATGCAGTCGCAAGCCGACCGCGACCGGCAGATGTCGGATGTCGAGCGTCGCGACCGCGAGGCTGCCCGCGCTGCCGAAACAAAGCGCCTGCAGCAGACGGTGGACGTGCTGGGCGCCGGCCTGCGCCGCCTTGCCTCCGGCGATCTCACCACCACGATCGATACACCCTTCATGGAGGGTCTCGACCGGTTGCGGGTGGACTTCAACGATTCCATCCGCAATCTCGCCGCCACGATGCAGCAGGTATCCGGCAACACCGCCTCCATCAACGCTACCGCCGCCGGCATGATGGCGGCAACCGATGACCTGTCGCGCCGCTCCGAACAGCAGGCGGCCGCCATCGAGGAAACCTCCGCCGTCATCACCCAGATCATGGAGGCAATCCGCACCTCGACGGAACGGGCCGCAAGTGCCCGCGAGATGGTGTCCGCAACGAAGCTGTCGACGGATCGCTCCGGCGCCATCGTCAATTCCGCCGTGGAGGCGATGAGCCACATCGAGCAGGCTTCGCACGAGATTTCGCAGATCATCAACGTGATCGACGAGATCGCCTTCCAGACCAATCTTCTGGCGCTCAACGCCGGGGTCGAAGCCGCCCGCGCCGGGGAGGCCGGCAAGGGCTTTGCCGTGGTGGCCCAGGAAGTGCGCGAGCTTGCGCAGCGCTCGGCCAATGCCGCCCGCGAGATCAAGCAGTTGATCGGCAAGTCCGGCGAAGCGGTGAAAACCGGGGTCGGTCTCGTGCAGAACACCGGCTCGGCGCTGGGCGAGATTGCCGGTCAGGTGGCCAAGATCAACGACCAGATCGCATCGATCGCCGAAGCCGCCGGCGAGCAGTCGGAAAGCGTCCGGGAAATTTCCACCGCCATCCGCCAGATGGAAAACACCACCCAGCAGAACTCGCAGATGGCCGAGCGCACCAACAACGACATGGCGCGGCTGACCGGCGATGCGCAGGGATTGTCCGAGCTCGTGTCGCGCTTTCACCTGTCGGAGGGGCAGATGACGGCATCCGCCTCCATGACCTCGCGGCCAAGCGCGCCGCCAGTGCCGGACCGGCCGCTGCCCGTTTCAGTGCCCGCACGACCGGCAAAGGCCGCACCGGGCCGCTTTGCGCCGGTCAAGCCGGCCGGCGAGGGCAGCCGTCACGTCGCGTCTCCGGCGCGGGCGCTGATTGGCAAGCTGACGGCGGGCCTGTCGCAGCCGTCAGCGCCTGCTGCTCCGTCCGGCAGTGAGAACTGGGAAGAGTTCTGAACGGATTTTTTGGCAGCCGGATCGTTGCGGCGATCCACCGCAACAAAAAAGGGCCACGCTTCTCAAAGCGCAGCCCTTTTTCAATAAGGATGGACGAGGCTCAAAGAGCCTTTTCAAGCTCCGGCAGGATCTCGAAGAGATCGCCGACCAGGCCGTAATCGGCCACCTGGAAGATCGGCGCCTCCTCGTCCTTGTTGATCGCGACGATCACCTTGCTGTCCTTCATGCCGGCAAGATGCTGGATGGCACCGGAAATGCCGCAGGCAATGTAGAGATCCGGCGCGACCACCTTGCCGGTCTGGCCGACCTGCCAGTCGTTCGGCGCGTAACCGGCATCCACCGCAGCGCGCGAGGCACCGACGGCGGCACCCAGCTTGTCGGCGAGCGGCAGGATGACCTCCTTGAACTTATCCGAGGAGCCAAGCGCGCGGCCACCCGATACGATGATCTTGGCCGAGGTGAGTTCCGGCCGGTCCGAGGAGGAGAGCGCATCGCCGACGAAGCTCGAAAGGCCGGGATCGGCGGCGCCCGCCACGGCTTCCACGGAAGCGGAACCGGTTGCCTCGACGGCGGCAAAGGCTGCCGTGCGCACGGTGATCACCTTCTTGGCATCCGTCGACTGAACCGTCTGGATGGCGTTGCCGGCATAGATCGGCCGCTTGAACGTATCGGCCGAGATGACCTCGGTGATTTCCGAGACCTGCATCACGTCCAGAAGCGCTGCCACGCGCGGCATGACGTTCTTGGCAGAAGCGGTTGCGGCGGCAAGGATGACGTCGTAGGCGCCAGACAGCTTGACGATCAGATCGGCGAGCGGTTCTGCAAGCCCATTGGCAAGGCCTGCGTCGTCGGCAACCAGCACCTTGGCAACGCCTGACAGCTTGGCAGCAGCGTCTGCCGCCGCCTGAACGCCCGCGCCTGCAACCAGCACATGGATATCGCCGCCGATCTGGGCGGCAGCCGTCACGGCCTTGGCGGTCTGATCGGACACGGCTGCGCCGTCATGTTCCGCGAGAAGAAGAATAGCCATTATCGTTATCTCCCTGTCGTCCGGTTACAGTACGCCGGCTTCGGTTTTCAGCTTTTCGACCAGCTCGGCCACAGACTTGACCTTGATGCCGGCCTTGCGGCCACCCGGCTCCTCGGTCTTGATGACCTTGAGGCGCGGGGCAATATCGACGCCGAAATCGGCCGGGGTCTTCTTGTCGAGCGGCTTCTTCTTGGCCTTCATGATGTTGGGCAGCGAGGCATAGCGCGGTTCGTTGAGGCGCAGGTCCGTTGTCACGATGGCCGGAAGCTTGACTTCGACGGTCTGCAGGCCGCCATCCACTTCGCGGGTGACCTTTGCCGCGCTGTCGCTGATTTCGACCTTGGAGGCAAACGTCGCCTGGCCCCAGCCGAGCAGCGCTGCCAGCATCTGGCCCGTCTGGTTCGAATCGTCATCGATCGCCTGCTTGCCGACGATAACCAGCCCCGGAGCTTCCGCTTCGACAACGCCCTTCAGGAGCTTTGCCACGGCAAGCGGCTCGACCGTCTCGTCCGTCTCGATGAGGATGCCGCGGTCGGCACCCATGGCAAGGGCGGTGCGGATGGTTTCTTCGGCCTTGGTCGGCCCGATGGAGACGATGACAATTTCATCCGCCTTGCCGGCTTCCTTCAGCCGCAGCGCCTCTTCCACGGAAATCTCGTCGAAGGGGTTCATCGACATCTTCACGTTGGCGAGTTCCACGCCCGAGCCATCCGCCTTGACGCGGATCTTCACGTTGTAATCAACCACCCGCTTAACAGGCACCAGGATTTTCATGACGTTCTTCCTCAGATCGAACCAATTGGGAACATGCGGCTTCTGCGGCGCCGCTGATTGTCAATGGGCGACATGGATACGCATTTTTAGGCCGAATACAAAACCTTTTCCGATGTCGCATCGTGCGATTTGGTCATGTCCCCATTCCGGTCCGACACAGCGCCGCAGCCCCCTTAGCGGTTCTTGCCGGGGACCCAAAGAATATCGGCCTTGCCGCATTCATTGGCGTGGCGGGCGGCAACGAAGAGAAAGTCCGAGAGGCGGTTCACATATTTGAGCGCCGGCGCGCCGACCACTTCGTCCTCCATCTTCGACAGGTCGACCATCAGCCGCTCGGCGCGGCGTGAGACGGTGCGCGCGACATGCAGATGCGCGGCTGCTGGCGAGCCACCCGGCAGAACGAACGAGGTGAGGGGGTCGAGCCCCGCGTTCAGCGTGTCGATTTCGCTTTCGAGCCGGTCGACCTGCGACTGCACGATGCGCAGCGGCTCCCATTCCACCTTTTCCCCGGTATCGGGGGTCGCAAGGTCGGCCCCGAGATCGAAGAGGTCGTTCTGAATGCGAAACAGCATTTGGTCGAGGACGCTCATCCCTTGCGTATGGAGGCGGGCAACGCCGATGACCGAATTGGTTTCGTCGATCGTGCCGTAGCACTCGACGCGCAGGTCGTGCTTCAGGCGCCGTGGCCCGGTGACAAGCGCCGTGGTGCCGTCATCGCCGGTGCGGGTATAGATCTTGTTGAGCTTGACCATGATCAGCGCCCTCCGCCGGTGAGCCAGAGCGTCAGCATGATAAGCGCAATGGCTATGGCCTGCAGCAGCACGCGCAGCTGCATCAGCTTGTTGGATTTGTTGCCGTCCGTGCCCTTCAGCATGTTGAAGAGGCCGCGGATCAGAACCAGAACCACAAGCCCCATGACGACAAGGGCCAGTATGGTGGTGAAACTGGACATGGAGTGAATGCCTTTTCTGAAGTGATGTCAGTCCAGCTTACGCAACAGCCGGTAGAGCAGATCGGCGGGCAGCAGACGTTTCAGCAACGCTCCCTGCTTTGCCGGTTTGGTGACGAGATAATGCGGACGCGGACGCTTTGCGGTCAAGGCGTGGGAGAGAACCGTATAAACCGCTTCCGGTCCCAGTTTGTTTCGGTTCACCGGCCCGCTTCCGTCAAGGCGTGCGAGCTGGCGTGTGTATTCGGCGGCATGGGCGGAGTTTTCGATGTCGATATGGTCGCGCACGGCCGCCAGCGCATTGGCGGTAAAGCGCGAGGCAATCGGGCCGGGCTCGATCAGGCTGACAAAGATGCCGGAGCCGTCGAGTTCCATGCGCAGCGTCACGTTCAAGCCTTCGATGGCGTGCTTGGATGCGTTGTAGGCGCCGCGATACCGATAGGGCACGAGGCCAAGAATGGACGAGCATTGCACGATGCGGCCATGGCCCTGCGCCCGCATCAGGGGAATGACCTGCCGCGTCAGCTCGTGCCAGCCGAAGACATTGGTCTCGAACTGCAGGCGCAGCACGTCCGTGCTTAAGTCTTCCACCGCGCCGGGCTGGCCATAGGCGCCGTTGTTGAACAGGGCATCGAGCCGCCCGCCGGTGCGCTGTCGCACATCGCAGACAAGCGCATCGATCGTGTCGTGGCGCGTATAATCCATCAGAAACGCCTCGATGCCGTCGCCTTCGAGGGCGTGAAGATCCTGCGGCTTGCGAACGGTTGCAAACACCCGCCATCCATCGGCCTTCAGGGCGCGGGCGCAATAAGCGCCGATGCCGGACGAACAGCCGGTAACGATGATGGAGCGCGTTTGCGTCATTCTTCCTCCCGACAGGTTCTCTCCCTGTACAATGGCTTTGCGTTTCCCATATTTGAGCGGACGTGACAACGGAGATCGCATTGGCCGAAGACCTGCCGAAAACCCGCTGGTACCAGTTCGTCTACAAGGTTTTCTTCGACGCCTATGGTCATTTCAACGATGACGACGGGTGGGCGCTGGCAAGCCATGTGGCGCTGTCGGGGCTTTTGGCGCTGTTTCCCTTTCTGATTTTTGGCACGGCACTTGCCGGCTTTCTTGGCGCGAGCAGCTTTTCCGAAACGGCGGTGCATCTGCTCTTCGACACATGGCCGACGGCGATTGCCGAGCCGCTGGCCGCCGAAATCCGTCGGGTGCTGGAAATCCCGCGCGGCGGGCTGCTGACCATTTCGGTTCTGGCGGCCGCCTATTTTGCCTCCAACGGCGTCGAGGCGCTGCGCATCTCGCTCAACCGGGCCTACCGTGTTCCGGAAAACCGGCCCTGGTATGTGACCCGCCTTGCAAGCCTTGGCTATGTGATCGTCGCAGTGGTGATCTTTGCCGCCATCAGCATCGTGCTCGTGGCGCTGCCGATCGCGGTGCGCTTTGCCGGCTCGCACATGCCGTGGCTCCGCGACGAACTGGACAATATCTCAAGCTTCGGGGTGATCGGCACGGTCGTCGTGCTCGTGCTCGGCCTGATCGTCTGCCACAAATGGCTGCCGGCGGGCTCGCGCCGGCTTATCGACATCTTGCCGGGCATCGTGCTGACGATCCTCTGCTGGAGCGTCTTTGCGCTGATCTTTGCGTCCTATCTTGCAACCTTCGCCAATTATGCCGCGACCTATGCGGGCCTTGCCTCGGTGATGATCGTGCTGGTGTTTCTCTACATGGTCGGCGTGATTTTCATGCTCGGCGCGGAGGTGAACGCCGCCCTGATGAAATACCGCGTGCTGTCGGCGCTTTCCAAATCGCGCTTCGTCACCCGCCGGCGCCGCAAGCGGCAGGATGCCGGCCCGTCAGAACCCGAGCAGGTGGCGAATATCCGCCGGTGAGTGGTCGGCAGCCCGCAGCGCCGCAATCCCTGTCGATCCTTGGCTCTTGGAGAGCTTGCGCCCATCCGCCCCCAGCACCAGCCGGTGGTGGTGATAGACGGGCACCGGAAGATCGAGCAGTTGTTGCAGCAGGCGATGCACGCTGGTTGCATGAAAAAGATCAAGCCCGCGTACCACGTGGGTCACGCCTTGCAGCGCATCGTCCACCACCACGGAGAGATGATAGCTGGACGGCGCATCCGAGCGGGAGAGGACCACATCGCCCCAGACGGAAGGATCCGCTGTTATCTCGCCCTTTTCCCCATCACCTGTTTCCTGAAAGGTGAGTGGCTCTTTCACCAGCGACAGCGCCTTTTGCATATCGAGGCGCAGCGTGTGCCGGAGGCCGTTCTTCAGGAGATGCGCCCGCTGCGATGCGGGGCGCAACCGGTCGTCCGGAGGATAGAGGGGAGCGCCATCGGGATCGCGCGGCCAGGGTTTTCCGCTTGCTTCACCCGCGGCAAGCCTTGCCTTCACTTCGCCGCGCGTCAGAAAGGCAGGATAAATCAGCCCGAGCGCCTCAAGGCGGGAGAGGGCTTCCTGATAATCCGCCACATGCTGCGACTGGCGGCGCACCGGGCTTTCGAACTCGAGGCCGAGCCAGGCGAGATCGCGAAAGATTTCGTCCTCGAATTCGGCCCGGCAGCGCGTCTGGTCGATATCCTCGATGCGCAGCAACAGGCGGCCGCCCTGCTCCTGCGCCATCTTCTGGTTGGTCAGCGCGGAAAGCGCATGGCCCAGATGCAGGAAACCGTTCGGGCTCGGGGCAAAACGGAAAACGGCTTTTTGACGGGACGGACTGTGCATGCTCTTTTCTACGACGACTCGGAGAAAATGACGATGGCGAAGATTACGAGCGATGCAGATATTGCGGAGGGGCTGACCGCTCTCTGTCTGCTCGACCCTCGCCTTGTGCGCGTGGTGGATGCCGCAGGGCCGGTGCCGCTGCGTCTTGCCGAGCCGGGTTTTTCCGGCCTTGCCCATATCATCGTGTCGCAGATGGTGTCCAAGGCGAGTGCCTCTGCCATCTGGCGGCGTATGTCAGCGCAAGGGCCGGTCGATGCGGCCAACTATTTGGCGCATGCGCCAGACGTCGTGGCCGGCTTCGGCCTGTCGCGTGCCAAGGCCAGAACACTCGAAACGCTGGCCCGCGCCGTGGTCGAGGGGCACCTTGATCTTGATGGGCTGGCCGCTCTCGAAGACGAAGATATTCAGGCAAGGCTCGTGGCGCTTCCCGGCATCGGCCCGTGGACGGCAGAGGTCTACCGGATGCTGTGCCTCGGCAGCCGCGATATCTTTCCCGCCGGCGATGTCGCGCTGCGTGCAGCCGTCGGTCACGCCTTCCAGTGGTCGCAGCGCCCGACGGCAGATGAGGTGGCCGAGAGAGCGCTCTCCTGGCGCCCCTGGCGTGCCGTGGCCGCCCGCCTGTTCTGGGCCTATTATGCCAGCGTGCTTCGCCGCGATGCGCTGCCGCTTGGTTGATTCACAGGGCCTGCGCCTGCGGCATCAAGGGGGCTTCACATTCCTGTAACAACAGACCTAATATAGAAAGGACATAAGCCGAATCGGTGAGGAGCGTCCGTTGACGATTGCAGTCTCCCCGCAGGCCCTGCCGGCGCTCGTGTTGAACGCTGACTACCGGCCGCTGAGTTATTACCCCTTGTCGCTCTGGTCCTGGCAGGACGCGATCAAGGCGGTCTTCCTTGACCGTGTGAACATCATCGCGGAATACGATCACTCGGTCTCCTCGCCCACCTTCTCCATGCGCCTGCCGAGCGTCGTCAGCCTGAAGACCTACATCCAGCCGACGCGCAACCCCGCCTTCACACGTTTCAATGTCTTCCTGCGCGACCGTTTCGAATGCCAGTATTGCGGCTCGCACGAGGATCTGACCTTCGACCATGTGATCCCGCGCGCCCATGGCGGCGAAACCACCTGGGAGAATGTCGTGGCCGCCTGCTCGCCCTGCAATCTGCGCAAGGGCAGCAAATTGCCGAAGCAGGCCGGCATGCACCCGGCGCAAAAGCCTTACCAGCCCACGGTGCAGGACCTGCACAACAACGGCCGGCTGTTTCCGCCGAACTATCTGCACGAAAGCTGGATGGACTATCTCTACTGGGATACCGAACTTCAGCCCTGAGCCCTGAGCCCTGAGCCCTGAGCCCTGAGCCCTGAGCCCTGAGCCCTGAGCCCTGAGCGCCTCGAACGTGGAAAAGCTCAGGCGCGGCGCGTAAAAGCGCCCTTGAAGGCGATGGCGGCGAGAATCACGCTTGCAATGACGTTCCAGCCGGCAAAGGAGAGACCCAGCACGCGAAGGGCTGCTTCCGTGCAGGAGGGGCCGTGAACGGTATTGAGATCCGAGAGAAGATTGCCGGCATTGGTCGTTAGACCGTTGGCGCTGGTGGAGCAGGTGGCGGGACCGGCCCAGAAGCCCCATTCGACGCCCGAATGATAGACGCCCATGCCAGCCCCGATCAGCATCATGATGCCGATGAGGCCGAGAAGGCCGCGGGTGACCGCCGGCGGCAGCCGGAAGGCAGCCGTCGCAAGCGCTCCGAGCGCCACCGGGATCGCCCAGTAATACGGCTCGCGCTGCAAGAGGCAGAGCGCGCAGGGAATATAGCCGCCGATATGCTGGAAGCCGAGCGCCGTTCCCACGGTCCCCGTCATGCCAAGCGCCAGAACCAGCGAATAGGTCATCAGTGGCTGGCGGTGTTGCTGGGCGGCAAGCATGGGTTTCTCCTGGGCGCGACACGATCGATGGCCATGCTCTAGAGCCGGTCGCTTCCTCTGTAAATGCCGTTCCCCGTGCCGCCGCTGCTCCGCGGGCCACATTTGCGTGACCTGCATTCTGGCGTTTACCCGCACAGGCAGCGCTTGCGCAGGCGCGCATCGCTGTGCTAGATCCCCTGCCACCACTTTCGATGCCCCGTTGGCGGAATTGGTAGACGCGCCTGACTCAAAATCAGGTTCCGAGAGGAGTGCTGGTTCGATTCCGGCACGGGGCACCACTTTACGAATTCGACTTTGTTTTCGTTGTGGAATTTCCGTTTTGTCCCGCACTAGAATTTAGGTGCGGGGAAAGCTCGATCTCGATCTGTTCTGCAACCAATTTTGAAGCGCGAATTCCGAGCCTCTTTCGGTCTGCCTTTTTCGTGTAGACCTCGGCTTGTCGAGACGTCGCCCATCCATACTGCGCCATTAATTCGTGAGACGAAGCGCCTGCGTTTGCAGCAAGCGTGGCGGATAGTTTCCGCAGTCCATGCGCACTCTTGCTGACGCCCGCAGCGGTGCAGTGCTTGCGAAACCAGTTTCCAAAAGACTCTACTGTGAAGGGCCGGCCGTTCTCTCCGACGACAAAGGCAAGGTTCGCCTGTCTTCGTTTCCTCGATGACCTTCATAAGGCGGTCGGGAAATTCCACAGTGACGTCGGCGCCGGTTTTGCGGGTGCGCATAGAAAACACATTCCCCGTCATATGCTGACGACCAGCGCGAACGATGTCTGAACGCCGCAGGCCTGAGCAAAGCAGCAGCTCCATCGCCAGGCGCTGCGCTGTGCCGATTTGCCACGTCCTGCAGAACAGATGCACATCTTCGGACGTCCACGGTTCGAAGCCGTCCGTCTTGTAGGTGAGCCGTTCCACGCCGTGCGTTGGATCGAATTCCGTAAGATCAGATTTGATGGCCCACTCGAACACGCCACGCAAAGCCTTCAGAAGGGCATTGGCTTGCCAGGAGTTGACGAGCGGGCTTCTAGTGCAGCCTCGACGTCCTTCTTTGAAATGTCGGCATAGAACGCGTCGCCTGCGTTCTTCAACATCTGTAAAAACAGATTGCCGCGCGCTCGCCGCGTCGAGATGGATAGCTCGGCCCATTTGCGGCTTTCCATGTACTGGCCAAAGAGCCACTTCAAGGTTCTGGTGTCGCCTCTCTGTCTCGTGCGAGCCGGTTTTTCGGCGGCTATGGCATCTCGATACGCTGCCTTAAACTCCTCGGAACCTGGCACGCCGCGAAGCCTGGTGCGTGGGCCCTTGCCGACGCGATAATAGAACACCACCGTTCCGTGGCGGTTTCTTTCCTTGATCACATTGAGCGGCAGCTTGCGTGGCATGGTTTCCATCAAAGTCGTACTCCGCCTCGCGGAGCAAGTTGATTTTGTGACGGCATAGCAGATGTGGCTGGCGCCACTCGGATTGTGCGGCCGGCTTCGGTCACCTCTACCGTGACATTCTGTTCTGTTGCGATGGCGGCCATTCTTTTCAGGTCCGCGCTTTTAATCCATGCGACTGCAGTCATGTTGCGGTATCTCTTCGATCGGGATGCGGACATCGCGAGCTGTGTATCGGTCGCGTGCTGCCTCGATCGACGGCACGCCAATTCACAATTCGAAGATAAATATCGCGATAATCGCGAATTCAGTCAATCTAAATTTGCGGTAATCGCAAATCTCGATGAAGGAGTGAAGCGTAAAGCTCGCGATTTGTGGATTGCTTAGGGGTCCACAAACGGAAGATCTGAGGTGTTTGTTGCCACGCTCGAATGTGCTTGATCTGGATCGCGCGCGCTCCCGAAGCAGTTTGCTAGGGGCAGACTCATGTAGAACGGAATCAGATGCGTGTTGCGGCAAGCTTGACCGCTGCCAGAAAGTTTTGAGGACCTAACTTCTGAAAAATGGCTCAAGTTATGGGCTTTCCCGTAGCCCAGAACTGATGGACTTTAGTCCACCATCTCAGAGTTTCTGGCTGCAGCCATGGAAGAAAATCACCAGAGCGAGTTTTGCGATGCAATTGTCCATTCTGCAGATCTTCGAGTAGACCTACTGTCGCCGCCTCTTTAACATATGGGTCGCCCTTGATGTGCCAGCGTTCGACAACATCAAAGACCGCGTCAAATCGATGTGTGTTACCAGTTTCCAGATTCAAAATTAGATGTCGAGCAAGCTCTGACAGTGCCAAATAAAGTGGTAACTCGTCGTCAGATCGATATTCCTCCTGGAATGTCTCCCACTTTTCACAAAATGACGGGTCAGCCTGCAAAAGCGGCTCAAACATATTCGAGCGATCGAACTCGAACGAAAGCGCGGTGGCGTTGTTCTTGAACATAATGCTTTTTTGCTCTTAAGACGCCCTCGTTGCAAGGCTTGATCGGATAAGGGGATTGATGAGTTTACGCCCTAGATCCGCTTTCCCGAAGTCGTCACGTCCTCGATAGGCGTGTGTGGGTTTCGCCGAGCAAATTTTTGAGCGGCATAACGCGTCTTGATGTCGGTCACGATCGCGAAATGGCGCACTGGGACGTCCCTCATCATTGGCGCATTGACGCTTTCCAGATGAAACAATCCTGGCGCAGATCCCGGCGACGGCAACTTCACAAGAACCCGTTCGTCTTGCAAAAAGCAGACACACATGTGGCCCATATGACTTTCAGACGGCTCTTCTTTGCATTCGTAGAAGATCAGATAGCCATCATTTGCAACGCCGTACATAGAATTCCCACGGACTTCCAACGCTTCCGTTGTGTCCTTCGCATCGCGTGGGGCTTCGATCTCGCCGAAGTTCCCATCGCCTAAAGAGTATAGCACAGAGCCTTCGGGGCCTGCGCCCGCCAAGCCCCTGATCGGTACGAAGCGGATGGCGCTCGGATCGCCTCCTGGTGGCTCCTTACCAAAAAACCGCGCCATCGCATTTAGTTCATGAGCTTTGATCGCTCTGACTTCCTTCTCGTGTCCGCTGCTGTTTAGCATCCGAGTGACAGCATCCGGCTTGACGTTCAGAAACGCCGCGAGCCTCGACTTAGAGCCGTGGCCCATCGAGTCGAGATTTTTTTTCAACCAGGTGCGGATTTCGTGCTGCGGATCGCTCATGAGGACATATTCGCGAAAAGCGCAAATATTCATATCGCGTAATTCGCAAAAATGGCTTGACCTAATATCGCGATAATCGCAAATATCGCGATATGAGCGCGAAGCACCTGGACCCAGCCAAATCCATCATAGCCAAAATCAGCATCGAGAAAGTGTCTGCAGTCACTGGGAAGCATGTCTCGCGTGTCTATCGCTGGATGTATCCCAAAGACAGGGGAGGCACCGGCGGGGTGATCCCCCAGCGCGAGGCGTCGGTTCTCCTGGCCTATGCACGCGAGCGGAATATCGATCTCATCCCAGCAGAGTCTTTTGCTCTGCCAGAGCTCCCCGAATGACCGCTCCCCCATCATTCCCTTCGCGCGGCCACACCTCCCGGCCTGCTGCGACCCGCGCCGGTTCGATTGACCTGGTCTTTCCCGGCGCGGGTATTTTTCATTGTCCATGCGGTCCTCCTTCGGCGTCGTAACCGCTTCAATCTCACAATTTTGGTCACTTCCCACCACGGGAAAAGCGCTGGGTCATTCCCGGCGCGGGAAAGGTTTTGTCTCATGATTTCAAACGCATGGTTTCACCGCATCAAGGCGGCACAACGGGATCTGATCCGGCTGGTTGGCGGGATTGAGCGGGCAGCACAGGTGTCGTCGATTTCGAAGAGCCATATCGGCCGGATGAACAACGCAACCGACCCGGAGCTGATGCCGCTTCATGCGGTCTATGCGCTGGAAAGCGAGTGCGGCGTGCCGGTGGTGACGTCGGCGATGGCGGAACTGAACGGAAGGCGGCTGTCCGACCCGCAGAGCGAGCGGGTTGTCGAGCAATGCGTGGTGGCGGCCTATTCCGACATGGTGCGCAAGGCCGGCGACCTGATCTCGGGCGGGGCGGTTGCGATCTCCGACATGGTGGTGACGCCGGCCGAGGCGACGAAGATGGATCGCGATGCGGCAGAACTTGAGGCAGGGCTTGGCGAACTGCGCCGGGCGCTTGCCGGGGTGAAGGCACGCGGTGGCCAAAAGCTCGGCTTGAGCGTGGTCGGAGCCGGCCGATGATCCGGGTCGCTCCATCACAACCGGCGCAGACGGCGCGAGACCAGGAGCGGGCACGGCTGGCGCGCTTGAGCGACATTGCCGGGCGTTGCGGCCGTGACCAGTGGTCGATCACGGCCGAGGCGCGCGAGGTCCATATCACGACCAGGCGCTCGACCGGCGAGGATGCCAGGCTCTGCACGATCCACGACGGGGCGCTTGCCGACGAGATCGAACTGATCAGCGGCGCTCTGGAGAATGTCGTCCTGTTCCTGGCGCTTCG
This sequence comes from Neorhizobium fuzhouense, assembly GCF_042611105.1. Taxonomy (NCBI): domain Bacteria; kingdom Pseudomonadati; phylum Pseudomonadota; class Alphaproteobacteria; order Hyphomicrobiales; family Rhizobiaceae; genus Neorhizobium; species Neorhizobium fuzhouense. The sequence goes on from NZ_JBHFFP010000005.1 coordinate 347,344, forward strand.
CCAGCGCGCCGTCATCGCCTTCAACGAACTGCAGCGCGAGATCAGGCCCGAACCTCAGAAACTCAGGGCCGGCGACTTTGCCGCCAATGCCGCGATGCTGCTGACACGGCAAGAATTCCACCGCTTCCTGGAGCGCAAGGACGCAAGCCGGGTGATCCACACCAACGAACACGCCGACACGGTGCTGAAGGCGCTCTTGGGCATCACCAGCAAAAGCCAGCTCAACACCCAAGGACAGGCGCAAGGCGCATTCATCCAGCTGCGGGCTGATTTTGAGACCTGGGTGCAGCGGGGGTGCCGATGATTACCCGCGTCTTTCCGGAAGTTTCCATCCCGTTCGGCACCAATCAGGCCACCAAGGCGATGCGCATCTGCTGCGCTCACTGCGGTGGCCTTGCCTATTTCCCGGTTGCAGCCGGGGTCAATCATCAGCTGCCCATCGAGGCGGTTCAGCATTTTGAGAACAAGGGCTGGGTGGTCGGTGGCGATCCTGAGACGGATTTTTGCCGCAAGCATTCGACGCCTGCCAAACGCAAGGGACCAAAGACCATGACGAACACCGCGCCGATGGCCGACAAGCCGCGCGAGCTGGGCCGCGAGGATCGCCGCATCATCAACGACAAGCTCGATGAGGTCTATGGCCGCGAGGCATACAAGGCGCCGTGGACGGATGCAGCGGTTGCCAAGGATCTCGGCGTGCCGCGTGATTGGGTGGTGCAGGTGCGCGAGCAGTTTTTTGGGCCTGCCGGCTCCAACCCGCTGTACGACCAGTTTATCGGCGAGACGGAACAGTTGGAACAGACGTTTCGCTCCTATGCCGACAGCTGTGCGGCAGCCGAGCAGGCGACACTTGCACAGAGGCAGGCGCACGCGGATCTCAGCAAGCAGATGGACGCCTATCGGGCGCTTGCCCGCAAGGTGGAGCGGGAGATCGGCCGATGAATGATATCACGCCGATTTTGGAAGTCCTGATGGATTGCCAGTCTGACGCTGAGCGGGCCGACTGGCTGCTGCGGCTGCCAAAGGGCCTGCTGTTTCGGGACTACTGCACCATTCGCCGGATCTTGGCGGCAGCGCAGTTTGTGCGCGGCGTCGATGCGCTCGACGTGGAGTTTGCCGCAATCAACGCCACACGCATGGCCGATGGCGAACTGCCGGCGGTGATCCTCTCCGGCGTCGAGACGGCGCGTTCGTACCTGCGCGGCAAGGCCGAGATGGGAGGCGTGTGGTGATGGAACCGGATCACGGCGCAACCTCGCGTGCCTGGTCATGGCGGCATGCGGTGGGCAAGTCTGGCCTGCCGCCGATCACACGGCTGGTGCTGCACACACTTGGCCTCAAGATGGATGCGACGGGTGGCTCCTGCTACCCGCCGATCTCCGAGCTTGTGGAGCTCACCGGCCTCGACAAGAAAACCGTGCTGAAGCACCTGGAGATCGCCGAAGGCGCCGGCTGGATCGAAGTCGGCCAGCATGGCTTTCGCGGGCAGAAATGGAAGCGCAACGAGTATGTCGCGCGCTGGCCTGGTCGTGACCTGACCGGCGAGCCTGCACCTTGTGACGGCCATGAAGGTGGTGGAGGAGTTCCACCACGTTCGAACACCTGCCGGACCCTTGAAGGTGGTGGAGGAGCTCCACCGCCTTGTGCTGGAAAGGTGGTGGAAATGGTTCGCGAAGGTGGTGGAAATGACGACCTGAAGGTGGTGGAGGAGCTCCACCAAGATAAGATACTTCCAACTAACATTCCAAATAACTCTCCAACTGCCGGCCAAAATGCCGGCGCGGAGGAGGGAGCTTTGCGACGGGCTGATCGCAAGAGAAGCGAGCATGCGTTCACGCTGTGGTTTGCGACGTGGCGCAAGGGCGATGTGGATTTTGCCCGCAATGCCTGGTTCGCCTTGTCACCAGAAGAGCGCGGCGAATGCATCGAACACACGCCGGCCTATCTGCGGTGGGCAAAGCCATCGGAGCTGATGGCAGCAGCGGTTTATCTGAAAAACCGCCATTGGCGTGATCTGCCTGAACACCTGCTCGGCGCCCCGGAAAAGACCCATGGCGTGGCAAAGCCCTGCGGGAAGCTCTGGATGGGAACGCGGCTTGAGACGCTGTCGAAAGATCCGACAGGCCCGATCCACATCACGGCTTTTGACGAGACGCGGATTGCCAAGGGGATGATCTCGCGTGAGCAGCTGATGCACGACAAGCGGCGCGACAATGGCTGGCCGCTGGTCAACGCCATGCGCGATCTTGCCCGCCGTCGCGAGCCGTTTACCACCTCGCTTGCACTTCTGCCGCATGTGGCAGGCTTCCACCCGATCCACCGCGACAGTGCGGTGTTTGCGACCTGGAAGGCGCTGCATGAGGCCCGCGGCTGGCCGTTCATCGAATACGCGCCGGAATGGGTCTACTTCCCCGCCGTCGATGCCGAGGCCGAGGATCTCACTGCCGCTGTCGAGGCAGCACTTGCCAGTTTCCTGTCAGCCATTCGCGAGGGCCTTTCCGATGATCCAGTTTAAGGCCAATCCCCTGGGGAACGACGTGAACACCGCCAACGGCACCCCCTTGCGCAACGATGCGAAGATCGGGATCTCACAACGTGGCCTCGTCAAGCTTCAACGCATTGCCGATCGTGAGGCCGGCCACAAGCGCTGGCTTGGGATGGCAGGAAGGCGCATTGCCGCCGTCTATCCAGAACATGCCCGCTGGATCTGCCTTCGGGTGATGACGGGCCGGGAGAAGGCTGTTGAGGCAGCGCTTGAAGCGCTCGATATCGAGGCGATGGTGCCGACGCGCAAGGGGCCGGAATACCGTCGTCGCGGCCGTGTCATTCCGCCCGCCGATATTCCGGTGCTGATCGGCTACACGCTCGCGCGTTGCGTGCCCTCGGCCACGGCAATGGCGGGACTGAACACGATCGAGCATGTCATCGGCGTGCTCGGTGGCTGGGAAGCGCCGGCTGCGATCAATGCCGAGTTCATCAAGCGCTACAGGCAAAAGGCGGCAGACGGCGGCTATGATTACGATCGCCCCGGCATTGCCGTTCGAAAGGGGCAGAAGGTGACGATTGCCGAGGGGCCGTTTGGCGGGATCGAGGGCACTGTGGTGACGGCGCCGTCGGGCACGATCGGGGATGCGGTTGTGGAATTCTCTATGATGGGTCGCACAGTTGCGATGGTCGTGCCTCTTGCAATCCTCGAATCTGTGTGACTATAAGCATGAACGGACACGCTGATGATCCTGAAGTGAGCCTCTGAACACGCAGTAGCATGCGGGGAGTAATCCTCCCGAGGTCGGTACACCGGTCAGCCCCCACCCTGACGCTCTCAGCTTCGAGAGACCGCTTCAGGGCCGGTGCGCAAGCTATGTCCAGATCCCATCTGTTCAGATCAAACCGGCGAAATTGACAAGGCGATCCTTCGGGGTCGCTTTTTTCGTTTTAGGGTTATGCGCGATCAACGATCAGACGAAGCAAGGGCCTGGCGAGGCTGGTACGGTCTGGCGCGCTGGCGAAAGACCCGCAAACACCAACTGACCATCGAGCCGCTGTGTCGGATGTGCCGGCTGCAGGGCAGGATCACGGTTGCGACCGTCTGCGACCACGTCGAGCGCCATAACGGCAACCCGCAAAAGTTCTGGGGCGGGCCATTCCAGTCGCTGTGCGCCACCCATCACGATGCGACGAAGCAGGCGGAAGAACATCGCGGCTTCTCGACAGCCGCTGGTGCTGATGGCTGGCCGATCGATCCGCGTCACCCGGCGAACCGATGAGGGGGAGGGCGGTTCAAAAGTCAAACGCCCTCTTTGCCGCACACCGGCTCCCACCCTTTCTTCGCAGGGAGCGGGAATTGGAGGCAAAAAGCCACTGCTTTCTAGAGGTATCAATCCATGAAGGGCCGAAAGCCTTTGACCGAAAACGTCGTGCCTCTCACCGAAGACGAGGGGCGCGGCGTCAATTTTGAGGCGCGAGCGCTTCAGCGGGCACGCGAGCTGAAGCCGGAAGGCCTGCCGTTTACGGTGTCGGTCATCTGGGACCGGCTGTCGCCGTCGCTGTGCGATCCGCGCAAGAACCGGCTGAACGACACGAACGTCTTCATGTTCGAACAGCTGTGCTGGACGGTCGAGCGCCATGAGCGACTTCGCGTCGATATCGCCGACAATGGCGAAACCTATGAGACCATGACCCGCAACGGCAAGCAGCAGAAGAGCCGCCCCGAGGTCGGGCAGCTTAATGAGACATGGCGGCAGATCCGGGCGCTTGCCAGCGATTTTGGCATGACGCCATCGGCTGAACGCGGATTGCAGGCAGGCGGGCAACTTGGCTTCAGCTTCACAGACAATGAAGGGTTCGATTGACGTCGAAATCCCCGATATCGGGTATGACGAGGATCCGGTCACGGCCTGGGCCGCCGATGTCGTGCGCGGTGTCGTCGTGGCCGGACCGCATGTGCGAAACACCTGTCGGCGCCATCTTCTCGATCTTCGTGACGGGCCGGATCGCGGCCTCGTCTGGGATCTCGATGAGGCCAAGAAGCGGATCAAGTGGTTCCATGACAAGCTTCGCCTGAATGGCGGCCAGTTCGAGGGCCGGCCGTTCAAGCTGCATCCAAGCCAGGCGTTTCGCGTCGGCTCGCTGTTTGGCTGGAAATGGAAAGCAACTGGCCTTCGCCGGTTCCGGCGCTTTTATGACGAAGAGGGCAAGGGCAACGGCAAGTCGCCGCTGCTGGCCGGTATCGGCATTGCGATGATGGTGGCCGACGGCGAGCCGCGCGCCGAAGTTTATGCAGCGGCCGCCAAAAAGGACCAGGCGCAGGTTTTGTTCCGAGATGCTGTTGCCATGCGCGACTAGTCACCGGAGCTTGCCAAGCGCATCAAGCCATCCGGCATCGATCCGGTCTGGCAGCTGACCTATATCAGCACCAAGGGCGACAAGCGGTTTTTTAAACCGATCTCGTCGGATGCTGCGCAGTCGGGTCCGCGTCCCTCCTGTGCGCTTTGCGATGAGGTGCATGAGCATCCCAATCGCGACGTCATGGAAATGCTGGAGCGCGGTTTTAAATTCCGCCGCCAGCCGCTCCTGGTCATGGCGACCAATTCCGGCTCCGACCGCAAATCCGTGTGCTGGGAAGAGCATGAACATGCGGTGAAGGTGGCAGCCGGCATCATCGAGGACGACACGACGCTGTCGTTCGTCTGTTCGCTCGATGAAGGTGACGATTGGGAGAACGATCCGTCCTGCTGGGTAAAGGCAAACCCGCTCCTCGATGTCACCGTCACGACGGACTATCTCGAAGGGGTGGTCAAGCAGGCACGCCAGATGTCGGGCAAGCGCAACGGCATTGCGCGGCTGCACTTTTGCGAATGGACGCAGTCGGTCAATGCCGCGATCAAGCGGGAAGCCTGGGTCGCCTGCCGCAAGGATCTCGATCTGCCGGCGCTGATTGCCGGTGGCTATCCCTGTTACGGCGGCCTTGATCTGTCGCGCACGCGCGACTTTACCGCGTTCACGCTGACCTGGGTGCTGGATGCCACCAAGGATGCCGAGCGGCTGGCGTCAAAGACATGGTTCTGGACGCCGGCCGATACGCTGAAGGATGGCGCCAATACCGACCAGGCACCTTACGAACTCTGGTGCGACCAGGACCATATCGAGGCGGTTCCCGGTCAGCGGCTCAAATACTCTTGGCTTGCAGAGGCGCTTGCCAGGCTTTGCGCCGTCTATGCCCCACTCGAAATCGGCGGTGACCAGTACGGGCTTGAGCAGCTGCAGGAGCATCTGTCGGGCGATGGCGTGTCCCTGCCGATCACCATCCACCCGCAGGGCTTCCAGAAGCGGATCATCGACCGGGATAAGGACGCACCCGAGGGCGAGCAGGAGCTTTACCTCTGGATGCCGCACAGCATCAACATGTTCGAGAACGCGCTTTACGAACAGCGGATGGAGATTGATCCCAATCCGATGCTCGATCTCTGCGCGGCAAGCGTCGTCTATGCGGAAAACCGAACCGGCCACCGCATGTTCGACAAGGAAAATGCCTTTGGGCGCATCGACGGCATGGTGTCCACGGCGATGTCGGTCGGGATCGCGCTCTGTCGTCAGCGCCCGGAAGAGAACCTCGACGACTTCCTCTCCAACCCTGTCATGGTAGGTCTTTGATGGCGAACAAGAAAAAACGAGGTCTTGCCTCCGCGCCATCCAACGTCACGCGCGAGGAGCTGGTTGCCAAGGAAAGGCGCTTGAGCCTGAAGGACGGCGCCGGATGGGCGGCAGCCTTTGGCACGAGCAATCATGCCGGAAAAACGGTGACGCTGAATACAGCGATGCAGCTTGCCACCGTCTGGGCCTGCGTGCGGCTGACAGCGCAGGCGGTATCCTGCCTGCCGCTGTCGATCTTCGAGAAGAGGGGCGACAATAGCCGGGTGAAGGTCGAGGCCGACGATGCCCTGGTCGATGTCTTGTGCGAAAGCCCGAACGAAGACCAGACCCCGCTCGAATTCTGGGAAACCATGGTCGCCTGGCTGATGACGACGGGCAATGCCTATGCGGAAAAGGTCGAGATCGGCACGCGCCTGAGTGCGCTGCAGCCAATGCCCAGCACCCATTGCCATCCGTTCCGCGATGCCGAAGGCGCCCTCAAGTTCAACATCATCGATCGCGGCAGATCAGAAATCCTGCCACGCGAAAAAGTCTTTCATCTGAAAGGCTTTGGCTTTGGCGGGGATGTGGGCCTGTCTCCCATCCAGTTCGGGTCGCAGACCTTTGGTTCCGCGATCGCCATTGACGAGGCGGCGGGCCGGCTGTTCGGCAAGGGCTTGCAGGCCAGCGGCATCCTGTCTTCGGAAAAGATCCTTGATCCGAAACAGCGCGCAGATCTCGAAAGCATCATGAGCCGGTTCGTCGGCTCCTCCAATGCCGGCAAGCTGATGATCCTCGAAGCCGGTCTCAAATATGACCGTCTCTCGCTCTCGCCCGTTGATGCGCAGATGCTGGAAAACCACCGCTTCTCGGTGGAAGAAATGTGCCGGTGGTTCGGTATGCCGCCCATCATCATCGGGCACGCCGCGCAAGGGCAGACGATGTGGGGCTCCGGCGTCGAGCAGATCCTGCTCGCCTGGCTGACCCTTGGCATCGATCCGCTCTGCGACCGTATTGAGGCGCGCATCAAAAAGCAGCTGATACGCCCGAGCGGCAATCGGCGTCGTTATGCCGAGTTCAACCGGGAAGCACTGTTGCAGATGGACAGTGCCGCCAAGGCCTCGTTCCTGTCTGTGATGACGCAAAACGGCCTGATGACGCGCAATGAAGGCCGGGCAAAGCTCAACCTTCCGCGTGTCGAGGGCGGCGATGAACTGACCGCCCAGACCAACCTTGCGCCGCTGTCTGCGCTTGGAACCACAAATGATGCATCGGCGAGGGATGGCTCGCCAGGTGTTGGAACCACAAGTGATGGCAATACAGCCCGCGCGGCGATGCGCGCCTGGCTGCAAAGCGAAACGGACAAGGTGGCCGCATGACCCTTCGTATTCTCCCAAGTGCAGCCATCGGCATTCGCCCTGGTCTGCATTCGAAAGTGACGGCACGGGCGTTTGAGAACTGGAACCCGGATATCCGTCAGGCTTCAGGCGACACTCAGACCGTCGAGAACACCATCTCGGTTCTCGATGTGATCGGCAATGATGCTGGGGCGAGGGGGTAACGGCCAAGCGCATTGCCGGCGCCCTTCGCTCGATTGGCGACCGCGATGTCGTCGTCAACATCAACTCGCCGGGCGGCAATTATTTTGAGGGGCTGGCGATCTACAACACGCTTCGCGAACACAAGGCCAAGGTGACGGTGAAGATCCTGGGCGTTGCGGCCTCGGCGGCTTCCGTCATCGCAATGGCGGCCGACGAGGTGCAGATTGCCCGTGCCGGCTTTCTGATGATCCACAATGCCTGGGTCGTGGCAGAAGGCGACCGTCATCAGCTGCGCGAAGTCGCCGACTTCCTCGAACCCTTCGATGCGGCCGCCGTCGATATCTATGTGGCACGGTCGGGCATGGATGCCAAAGAGGTCGCAAAAATGCTCGATCGGGAAACATGGATCGGCGGGGCGGAAGCGGTCGAAAAAGGTTTGGCCGATGCGCTTTTATCTTCCGATGAAATCGCAGCCTCTGCGCAAAACTCGGCTGCTGCCAAGACGCGGGTCGCTGCCCACCGCGTCGATGATCTTCTGGCGCAACTCAACGTGCCGCGCTCCGAGCGGCGCGATCTGATTGCGGCTTTAAAAGGGGGCATGCCTGGCGCTGCCTCAACCGGCATGCACGACGCTGCCGTCCTGTCGGAGGTCAACGACCTCCTCAAATCCACGCTCAACACCTTCAAAACGTCCGTCTAACAGACCGGACCCAAAGGAACTCCCCATGAAACTCTTCGCTCTTTGCGGAGCGATCGCGCTTGCCGTGATCGCCACCGCCTTCTTTGCCATGCCCGCATCCGACCTGGCTTCCGACCTGGTCGCGCATCTCGCCACGATCCATCCACCCGTGATGGCGATGGTCATGATGGCCGGTGCTCATCCTGCCCACATGCGAAAGGCCCGCATGCCTTCCTTCCCGGCGTCCCTCCTGATGACCTCGCTTCCATCTGGCATCATCGGCTCGGTTCGCAACGAGGCCAATGTCGAAAAGCTGCTGGCAGACGTGAAGGCGTCGCTGAAGGAAGTCTCCGACGGCGTCAAACAGACGGCCGAAGAAGCCCTTCGCCAGGCGAAATCCGCAGGCTCCGTTTCCGACGAGATCAAGCAGAAGGCCGACAAGCTTTTGTCTGACCAGGCCAAGCTTACTGACACCCAGAACAGGCTGACGGAAAAGGTCGAACAGCTTTCGACCCGCAACACCGATCTCGAACAGCGCCTTGCATCGCGCCGTGGCGGCACACAGGATGAGCCGAAATCGCTTGGCCAGATGGTCGGCGACCATGCCAATGTGAAGGCCTTTGTGGCAGCCGGCGCCAAGGGTACGGTGAACGTCTCGGTGCAGAATGCTATCACCACTTCGGCCGGTTCGGCCGGCGCTTTGATTACCCCGCAGCGGGACACGGAAATTGTCGGCATGCCGCGCCGGCAGTTCTTTATCCGCCAGCTCCTGCAAGTCGGCACCACGACCTCGAACAGCATCGAATATGCCCGCATGGTGGCGCGGGTCAATGCGGCAGCCGCAGTTGCCGAAGGGGCCTTGAAGCCGGAATCGAATTACACCTATGAGCCGGCCGATGCGCCGGTGCGCACCATTGCCCATTGGGTGCCGGTGTCGCGCCAGGCCATGGATGACATTCCCCAGCTGCAGAGCGAGATCGATGGCGAGCTGCGCTATGGGCTGGACTTTGTGGAAGAGGCGCAGATCCTGAAGGGCGACGGTCTCGGCCAGAACCTGCATGGTCTGGTGCCCCAAGCAACCGACTATGCCGAGCCCGCCGGCATTACGGTTGCGGCAAAGACCAAGATCGATGTGCTGCGCCTGGCGCTGCTGCAGGCGTCGCTCGCGGAATATCCCGCCGATGGCATTGTGCTCAACCCGATCGACTGGGCCGACATCGAGCTCACCAAGGATGGCGAGAACCGCTATCTGTTTGCCACCATCATTCAGATGCTCGGTCCCCAGCTCTGGGGTCGTCCGGTGATTTCTACGCAGGCGATGGCGCAGGACGAGTTTCTGGCGGGCGCCTTCAAGATGGCCGCCAAGGTCTGGGACCGCATGGATACCGAAGTCGCGATCTCATCGGAAGACCGCGACAACTTTGTGAAAAACATGCTGACCGTGCGCGCTGAAAAGCGCCTGGCGCTCGCCGTCAAGCGGCCGAAGGCTCTGGTTGCCGGCGACTTCACCACGGCCCTTGCCGCCTGATCAACCGCGATCGGCGGATGACGGCGGGCAGCAGTGTTCTGCCCGCCCCACAAGCCGCTCGATGACGCGATGGAGAACCGACATGGAAATCAAAGCAAAGCGCAGCTCGTATGGCGAATATGGCAATGTGCGCCGGGGCGAGGTGATCACGGTCGATGATCGCATGGGCAAGGCGCTCGTGCAGAAGGGCAGCTTTGTTGCCTATGACGCCAAGGCGGAAGCCAAGGCAGAAGCCGAACGCGAGGCAAAGCGCCAGGCGGCGGAGGCATCACAGAAAGCGGCCGAACAGGAGAGGGCGGCGGCCGAGGATGCCCGTGCAGCCGAGCTGGAAACCCTGCGATCGGAGCTGGCGGACAAGACCGCTCGCATTGCCGATCTGGAAAAGCAGCTTGGCGCCAAGACGGCCTCCCTGGTCGATGCTGAAAAGAAGGTGGCGGATCTCTCCGGCCTGGTCGCGGCTCTGTCCAAGTCCGACCCCGATGGCCTCAAGCCCGACCCCGAGAAAGAACCGGCCGGCACCAAGGGCAAAAAGTAATGGCGGCCGATATCTGGGTGGTTGAGCCGCCCGTGCCGATCGTCACGCTGGACGATGCTCGCCGGCACCTCGCTGAATTGCCAGAGGAAGACGAGGCCTATGTCGAAGGGCTTATTCTGGCCGCCACAACCTGGATCGATGGGCCGACCGGCTGGCTCGGGCGGGCGCTTGGTATCCAGACCCTCGACTATGCCATGGAAGACTTCTATTCCGACGCTGATGGTTACATCCACCTGCCATTCAGTCCGGTGCTGGAGCTGGTCTCGATCCGGGTTCGCGCCAGTGCCGATCGCTTCGACACACTTCCATCTTCCGAATATGAGATCGACGCGGGTGGGGTCTATCCCCTGTCCGGCGCCTGGCCGTTCGTGTCGGGCCGCAATCAGCGGGTGATCATCCGCTACCGCGTCGGCTGCGCCAAAACAGTCGGCACGCCTGCTGTCTGGGTGGCTAATGTGCCCGAACCCATCCGCTTTGCCATCCTTCTTCTCGTTGCGCACTGGTACCGGAACCGCGAGGCCGTGGTGATCGGCCAGAGCGCTGTCACTCTCCCCTTTGCGGTCGATGCGCTTTTGCAGCCCTACCGCATCTATCGATAGGAGCGACCATGGCCCGTGTCCGGTTCCTCAGAGATTTTGATTACCGGCCGCCGGTGTTCGGCGTGACCATCGCCTACAGGGGGTGGCCAAACCTAAACGGTCAAACGCGACTGTGCCGACCAGGCGATTGCCGCAAAGGCGGCCGTCACCGTGAGGACGCCGCGATCGGCGTCAAAGGCAGGCGGCGATGATTGACGCCGGCAGTCTGAAAGAGCGTGTCGCGCTCGACAAGCGGGCGCGTATCAGTGATGGCGCTGGCAATTACCGGTCGGACTTTGTCGAGCAGTTCCAGCGCCGGGCAGCCTTTGTCTATGCCGGTGGCAGCGAAGCGGTCGTGGCCGAGCGCCTGCAGGGGCGGGCGATCCTCAAAGTGCGGCTGCGCAAGGATCTTTTGTCCAAAACCATCGGCACGGATTGGCAGCTGCGCGATGTCAGGCGCGGCACGGTCTACGCCATCCGCGAGGTGGATACCGTCACCAATCCGCTTTGCGTCTTTCTCACCGTCATCAGCGGAGTTGCCTCATGAAGTTCATCGGATTGGAAAAACTGCGCCGGCGCCTGGAGCGGATACCGGCCGAGGTGCGCAAACGCGCCAAGGCCGAGCTGATGTTGCAGGGCCGTGAGATCAACATGCTGCAGCGGTCGCTTGTGCCAAAGGATGATCTGACGCTTGCCGGCACGATCCGCTCCGAGCCTCTGCCCGACCCGGAAATCGGCGTGGTCATCCGTGCCGGGGGCGATGCCACCACCAAGCCGGTGCGCGACAGCGACTATGCCCCGGAATATGATTACGCCCTTGCCCAGGAGTTCGGGCGCGAGGGGATGCCGGCAAACCCATTCTTCCTGCCGGCAATCCGGGTGCGCAAGAAAAGGGCCAGGGCGCGGGTTCGGGCTGCCGTGCGCCGGGCGCTGAAGACGGCGGCCAAGGGATGAGCGACGATCAAAGCCTTGCCATCCAGGTGGCGCTGGTGGCGCGCGTGGCGGAGCTGACGCGCGAACGTGTTGAAGGCCGTGTCTATGACGATGTGCCGGCGGCCGCTGAGCGCATTGCCGATACCGGCGCGGACTTTCCCTACATATCGATCGCCGACGGCCAGCTCGTGCCGATCGATGAGGAGTGTTTTGACCGCTCGACCACCTTCATCAACCTCAATGTCTGGTCGCGGGCGATCGGCTATCCCGAAGTCAAACGCATTGCCGGCGCCTTGCGCATCGGCCTGCACGAACAGGACCTGGCGATTGCAGGCCACGTCCTCGACCGCATGCGCGTCGAAAACATCACCTTCAGCCGCGATCCCGATGGCGTCACCCGCCGCGCGCGCCTTGAACTGTCGGTTGAGACCCAGCCGCAGGACTGACTGGCGGACTGACTGGCCAAAACCCTCATCACACAATCCCTCAATATGGAGACCATCGTCATGGCGACGACTAAAAAGCTATTGGTGCAGTTTGGCGACGGCGCCAATCCGCAGGCCTTCTCGCATGCCTGCACCATCAACACCTCGCAGGATTTTACCGTCGAGGCGACCACCACCGATGCACGTCAGAAACGGAATGATGTCACCCGTCGAGTTCGAGAAGCAGCAGAAAATCTAACCCGAGGGTGTCTACGAAACTCGGGGCTATTCAAACGGATCTAAGGATCCCAATACGGCGGACTGCCAAATACCCTCTTCAAATGATCGGCGATGGCGCGCAGCTTTGCAGGCGGCTGGCGCCCTTGCGGGTGGGCCATGAAGATGAATTCCGGTTCCGGCTTGTGATCGACCTCCACTTCCTGCAGCAGACCGTCACGGATCGCGGGGCCGGCGATGAAGGCCGGCAGGAGCGCCAGGCCGAGGCCCGCAATGGCCGCATCGCGCATCATATCGCCATTGTTGATCGCAAGGCCGAGCTTTGCCCGGACAATGACATTGCCGGTGCTGGTCTGAAATCGCCAGTCGGCAATCCCGCGGTTTGTGTAGAAAATACCCTTGTGCTGTTCCAGATCCTGCAGCGTGCGGGGCGTACCGCAGCGCGCGAGATAGTCGCGCGAGGCCGTCAGCATCCGGCGGCTCGGGGCCAGTTTCCAGGCGATCAGCCGCGACTCGGAGAGGGGGCCATGGCGGATGATGGCGTCGTAACCGTCAGCGGCGGGATCCACCCTTCGGTCATCGATATCAAGGGTGAGTTC